>CAZOAJ010000001.1:0-208555 GCA_964577935.1 uncultured bacterium
ATGTGGCATTGAGAAGTGAAAAGCGGTCGAGATCTTCTTCGGCGGTGAGAAATGAGACAATGGCAAGAGGAAGGGCAAGAAGGATGAGAGCCAATTTCAGGAGGGATCGCATAGAGTAAAAACCAAAATTGGAAGGAGCTTCTAGCGCAGCGCGAATTCTTTCGTCAACGAAATTGTATTTTGAATTTTATAAGACGTTGGTTTTCAATGACTTGTGAAAGAAAAAATTAATATGATGAGTTTGGATTCATCTAAATATTAATTTGTGCCTAAATCAAATTATCTCTATGACAGAGTGCGCGATAGGATATGTGCCATAGACTTTAGGGATAATTTGTACATGGAAGCTTTAACAACAGTAGATGATTCAAAGAGCGGCAGAAAAGACCCTTACGTCAATCAGCCGATTCCAAAAAAAATTCCTTTTGAATTTATCCTCAGAAGGTCTCAGTCGCTATCAGGGTTATTTTTAGTTATTTTCCTCTTTGAACATCTTCTTACGAACTCTCAAGCCGCGCTTTTTATTGGAGATGATGGGCTCGGATTTATTCAGATGGTAAACTCCATCAAATCTCTTCCCTACCTTCCTCTACTAGAAATGTTCTTAATTGGATTTCCGATCCTTATCCATGGGGGTTTAGGAATTTCTTATCTCTTTTCAGCTCGATATAATTCCTATTCCACCGATGGTTCAAAACCTTCTCTGCCAAACTATTCAAGAAATCATGCCTACACCTGGCAAAGGATTACTGCTATGGTATTGGTTGTTGGGCTGAGCGCTCATATCCTCATGATGCGATTTTTAGAACATCCCCAAGAAGTGCAGACAGGGCTTTCATCTGAATACATTGTATCACTCACGCAAGATCCAGGCCTTGAAGATATTGCACAGAAACTTGGAGTAAGGCTCCATAGGCAGGGATCTATAGTATACGCTACAGCAAGTGATCAGGGGACTGCGATATTACTTGTTGTGAGAGATACCTTTAAGTCGATTTTCCTTTGCAGCCTTTACACAATTTTTCTCTTGGCGACGGTCTTTCATGCCTCAAATGGCCTTTGGACATTTTGTATTTCATGGGGGCTTGCCTTAAATGAATATTCTCGAAGGGTTGTGAGGCATATTTCCAATCTCATCATGTTTGTTTTAGCATTTTGGGGGCTTGCTGCTATTTGGTTGACCTACTGGGTGAATTTGAAAGGATAGATGATGTCAAAAGAGCAAAAACGAGTGATTGTTGTCGGTGGAGGCCTTGCAGGTCTTTCATGTGCTATGAAGCTTGCCGAAGCAGGTCTTCATGTTGATATTATTTCTCTTACAAAAGTGCGCAGGTCGCATTCAGTATGTGCTCAAGGAGGAATTAATGCCGCCTTGAATATGAAAGATGAAGGAGATTCGCCGCTTATTCATGCTTATGAGACGCTTAAGGGAGGAGATTTTTTAGCGGACCAAGCCCCAGTTGTCGAAATGTGCTTGACGGCTCCAAGTATCATTCGTCTTTTTGATAGAATGGGATGCCCGTTTAATCGGACTCATGAGGGAAGGCTCGATGCTCGTCGATTTGGCGGGTCTCTTTTCCATAGGACAGTCTTTTGTGGGGCATCAACAGGTCAGCAGCTTCTCTATGCACTAGATGAACAAGTCAGGCTCTGGGAATCTAAAGGATCTGTCACGAAGTATGAAAATCATGAGTTCATGCGGCTCATTCGCGATAGTGAGGGACGGGCACGTGGAATCGTCATGATGGATCTCTATAATCAATCCCTTCAGACACTCAAAGCTGATGCAGTAGTAATTGCTTCTGGAGGTCTTGGAGTTCTTTTTAAAAAATCGACGAATTCGACCATCTGCACGGGAGCTGCAAATGGACGGCTTTTTATGCAGGGAATGCTTTATGCAAACGGAGAATTTATTCAAATTCATCCTACAGCTATACCAGGACATGATAAGCTACGACTTATGTCTGAGTCAGCACGTGGTGAAGGTGGCAGAATTTGGGTTCCTGGAGACGCTTCTAAATCGATTGCTACAGCTGATGGACGTTTTATTCCCTGCGGACAAACCGGAGAGCCTTGGTATCTATTAGAAGAGCTCTATCCAGCATATGGGAATCTAATTCCTCGTGATATAGCAGCTCGAGAAATACTACGTGTTTGTGAAATGGGTCTTGGTGTCGGAGGGCGGCAAGAAGTTTATCTAGATGTCTCCCACCTTCCTGAAGAGAGCCTTAAAAAAATAGCTTCCATTATCGATATCTATGAGAAGTTTACAGGCTCAGATCCTCGAAAAGTGCCAATGAAGATTTTTCCAGCCGTACACTATACTATGGGCGGGGCGTGGGTTGATTTTCCAGCTTTTGATGATCCTGACCGGTTAAATCGGTTTCGCCAGATGACCAATATTCCTGGCTGTTTCAATATCGGAGAATCAGATTATCTCTATCATGGAGCAAATCGATTAGGTGCAAATTCACTTCTCTCTTGTATTTTTGCTGGACTTGTAGCGGGAGAAGAAGTCCCTAGATATATCCAAGATAGAGTTGGGAAGGAGACCGATTTTCAAGCACATGAGAAAGAGGCGCTTCTTATTGAAGGAGAAGCGAAAAAAGAGCTCCTTTCCCGAAATGGTCCAGAGAATGTCTTCAAACTCCATGAAGAATTGTCTAAGATTCTTATTGAAAAAGCAACTGTCAAACGAAATAATAAAGATCTTGCAAAAGCTCTTGAGAGCGTTAAGGAAATTCGAGATCGATTTTCTAGAATTTCTCTTTCTGATCATACTCCCTTTTATAATCAAACCTACCAGTTTGCTCGTCAATTTGGTCCGATGCTCGAGATTGCTTTAGTTATTGTTAAGGGAGCTCTTCTTAGAAATGAATCTCGAGGATCTCATTTTAAAGAAGAATATCCCAAGCGTGATGATGAGCAGTGGTTGAAGACAACCATAGCTAGTTATGCCCCCGATGAACCAATAATCTCATATCGGCCCGTCGATGTTCGGTATGTCGACCCTATTTTGCGTGATTATAGCAAACATGAAAAAGTAATCCCTCCTTTCAAAGGATTACCTGCAAATCCTGAGCTACATTTGGAGCTGCCCCTATGAATAGATTTATTCTGAAAGTATTTCGCGGTCAGCCAGGCAGCCAATATTGGGAAGAGTTTGAGTTTGATCGTGAGGAAGGGTGTAATGTGATTTCGTGTCTTATGCGTATCCAAATGGATCCAGTAGATCGAATGGGGAAGGCAACTACACCAGTAGCTTGGGAGTCTGGATGTCTTGAAGAGGTTTGTGGTTCCTGTTCGATGCTTGTCAATGGCCGTCCAAGGCAAGCATGCACAGCTCTCATCGAACGCATAATTAACGAGACGGGATCTTCAACAATCACGTTGGCTCCCTTAACCAAGTTTCCGCTTGTTCGCGATCTTGTTGTAGATCGAAGCGCCATGTTTGAGAACTTAAAAAAGGTGAAAGCATGGGTTGAAATTGATGGGTACTTTGATGCAGGGTTCGGTCCACGTATTCCTCCTGATAAGCAGGAGATCATGTACTCTCTTTCAACATGTATGACTTGTGGCTGCTGCTCTGAGGCATGCCCCCAGGTAAATTCGCATTCAGAATTTATGGGGCCTCAGCCAATAGGCCAGGTGCGTCTCTTTTCGATTAATCCTACAGCGCGCGAGAATCATAAAGAACGAATCCGTCTTATGCAGACAGACAAGGGAGTCGGCTCTTGCGGGAATGCACAAAATTGCGTTCGAGTGTGTCCTAAAAATGTCCCATTGACGGATGCTATTGCAGCAGTTGGTAGAGATGCTACAATCGTGGCCTTCCAGGATCTTTTTGGATTGCCCGAGCGCTCTTCATAAATTCCTATTGAGAGAAGACATGGTGATGACACCCGCGACGACACGACCATCATTTTGGATTACATTACTTTTATCAAAGCTTCTTATTGTGGCGGTAATTCTCTTTGCGGGAATAGGTCTTTCTGGGGATGAGGCTCAGTATTGGACATGGAGCACAAAACTTGATTACGGATACTATAGCAAGCCTCCTGGGATCGCATGGCAGATTCACCTAGGGACTCTCTTTTTCGGAAATAGTGAGCTTGGAGTGCGGTTCTTAAGCTTGATTGTTTCTGCTGCAACTGCCTTTGCTATTGCATTTGTAGCATTTGAGGTGACTGAAAATCGAAGGGGAGCACTCTTAGCAGCTATTGCTTTTCTTCTTTCTCCTATTGGTTGTATTGGAAGCCTTTTTGCAACAACCGATGGTGTGATGCTTCTTTGCTGGATCCTTTGCTTAGGGATTTTTATTCGTTCAAGAAAGAGAGAAGACAAAAAGTGCGGTCAAACTCCATATGCAGTACTTGGCCTTATCATAGGTATTGGCGCTCTTTGGAAGTGGGTTGCTTTTTTATTCTGGATTTTTGTCCTCTGTTTTGATGTCCTTCACAAGCGTTTTAAAGTATTTCCTTTCATTTCGGGGCTTGTTATTTCTCTCTTGGGTCTTCTTCCATCGCTTTACTGGAATATCTTTCATGATTTTGCAACTTTCAAGCATGTTGCAGCAACGCTTGATGATCAGCGGTTTTCATTAACCCATGGAGGTAATTTTTTCGATTTTCTTGGCGCTCAATTCATCTTATTATCGCCGCTTTTTGCCTTTATGATTATTTGGGAGGCTGTACAAAATCGAAAGAATAAAAATGTTCAAGTGCTTCTTTGGGTCTCTTGTCTATATCTCGGGCTTTTATGCATCGTCTCCTTCTTTAAGAAGGTCCAGGGAAATTGGGCGGTAGTGGCATTGGCTGGGCTTATCCCGCTCCTTGGGTTTTCAGGAAGTACTCGAGCTTCGCTACGTTTTTTTTGGAGCTCTGCATTTGTTTCTATTCTCTTGCAGCTCTTTCTTTTTTTGCTTCCTACGTGGCAAGCGGCTGAAAGGCCTTTTATTACGCCTCCGCCATTTAAAATGAATCCATTCAAGCAGCTTCTTGGCGAGGATCTTATTTCTGAAGAGCTCCTTTTGGCAGGATATAACCCAAATCGTGATTTTCTCTTTTCTGATCGTTATCAATGGACAGCTCAGATTTCATTTTACGGCCCAAAGCAGAAGCTTGCCTATTTCTTTAATATGCATGGGCTGCGGCGTAATCAATTTACATATTGGCCGCAAATGGATCAGATGGAAAAGGGGAAAAGAGGTTTTTTTGTGACCTTCTTAACTGAAAAAGACATCATCTCACAGTCGCTTATCGAAGACAAAATTGTGGCAAAACTTGCAAAGGCATTTGATCAAGTAAGCTTGAAGGGATCGTATCCAATTTTCATTCAGGGTGGAATCTCAAGACGTCTTATGCTGATTTATGAATGTCGTGGGTATAACGGTTTTATGCCTGGCTTGAGTTCTACGTACTGATTACCGTAAATCAAGCACTTGAAGAGCTTTTCGGTGGGGCTGATTGAGAAGGTCTTCAATCTCATGAAGACAGCGGTTGTCGATCGTAAATTTCTTTTCAAGCGATGTTTGTAAAAGATCGACAAACTCTTTTTTCGTGGGATAGAGTCCTTTGAGAGTGGTTACAAATTCCTCATGGATTCTTTGAGTGCGGTACTCTGGAACTTTCGGCGGCATTTTAAGAAGCGCCATTCTCTCTGGAGAGTAATCCCAAAGGAAAGAGGTGTGATGAAGCCGTCGAGTCTTTGTGAAGTGCTGTGCATTTCCTCCTATTTTTTTGTCTCCGAGAACAAAGTCATTTTCGCGAAGAGCAAAGTGGGTTTGAGGAAACGCTTCTGAAATGTGATGAGCAACCCATTCTAAGAAAAATTTTGGACAGTTGCTTTCAAAGAGATCTTGTTCGAGGATAAGCGTTAAGAAGCAGGTGTTGTGGTCTACAACGACTGTTCCTCCGCCTGAAAATCTTTTGATGAGAGTTATTCGGTCGTTTGCTTGTGCTTTCTCAATATGAATGTGGCTTTGGGCATCTCCCGATATCCCCATAACAATAGCAGGAATAGATGAACCTTCATTAAGGATGCACCAGTTGCCCGTGCCTATTCTTAAGAGCGCTTCTTCGATCTTCAATTGTTCGAGAATTGAAGTGTGAGAAAAGCGCAGAAGATTAAGATTTGGCTTTATAGGTTTGTTGCACATATCGTATTGGAGCATCCACTTGGTGCATTCTCGTCCACCATATCAGATTGTTGAGATCTCTTTTCAAGAGCAATCATTAAAACGGATATGTCAGATGGAGCAATTCCAGGAATTCGAGAAGCTTGCCCGAGCGTCATAGGGCGCACTTTAGAGAGTCTTAGCTTTGCTTCCGTACGAAGACCTGTAACCGAATGGAAATCGATGTCCAGAGGGATTTTGACAACCTCAATATTCTGTAGGCGAGCTACCTCTCCCAGCTGTCGCTTGATGTACCCTTCATATTTAATTGCAATTTCGATTTGCCAGTTGCAGTCAGCTCCATAGTCGACTACCTCCTCAGGATAGAGTGATGCAAGCGTTGTGTAGGAAATTTCTGGACGAGCAAGGAGTTGGCATAAAGAAGCGGCTTTGCCTTCATAGTTCTTAAATATTTTGGCAAGCCGTTTTGGTTCTTCACGAAGGGCGTCCACTTTCTTGAGGAGTCTTGCATATTGCTCTTCGTTAATAAGGCCAAGATCATATCCCTTGGACCTTAAGCGAAGGTCGGCATTATCCTGACGGAGAAGAAGCCTGTGTTCTGCACGACTTGTAAACATACGATAAGGTTCGTCAACGCCTTTAGTGATCAAATCATCAATCATGACACCGATATAGGACTCATCTCGTTTGAGGACGAGAGATGATCGATTGAGAACTAAACAAGCGGCATTAATTCCAGCAATAAGCCCTTGGCTTGCCGCCTCTTCATACCCGGTTGTTCCGTTGATTTGACCTGCAAAAAAGAGGCCTTTTATGTGCTTTGAAGCAAGTGTTGAATCGATTTGTCCTGATAAAACGTAGTCGTATTCAATTGCATACCCAGGACGCATGATTTCAGCATTTCGAAGTGCCGGGATCGACCGGATGAAGGCATATTGAACATCAAAGGGCAGAGATGAAGAGACGCCGTTGACATAGACTTCATCAGTTGTAAGTCCTTCAGGTTCAAGAAAGATTTGATGGCGCTCTTTATCGGCAAAGCGGACGACTTTGTCTTCAATTGAGGGACAGTAGCGGGGGCCAACTCCAACGATCTTTCCAGAATACATCGGGGATCGATGAATATTCTTTCTGATAATTTCGTGAGTTTCTGGGGTTGTGTAGGTGATGTGGCAGGAAACTTGAGGAAGTCTGGGTTCTGTCTGTGGATCGAATGAAAAGATAACCCCTTCATCTCCTGGCTGCTCTTCTGTAAGGGAAAGATCAATAGAACGTTTGGAGATGCGTACAGGGGTTCCTGTTTTAAGTCGACCGAGCTTGATGCCGTGAGCTTCGAGGCTTTTTGAAAGGCCAACTGACGGAGGGTCACCCGCTCTGCCTCCTGACATGTTCACTTCGCCGATATGAATCAAGCCGCGCATAAAGGTTCCGGAAGTGATAATAACTGATTTTGCCCGGTAGGCTATTCCTTCTTTGGTCAGAACTCCTTGGATTTTACCATCTTCAATCAGAAGATCTTCAACCGTTCCTTGCTTGAGGTAGAGGTTTTCGGTGTTCTCAAGCTTTTTTTTCATCCAGTTTTTGTAGGCTTCTTTGTCGGCTTGAGCTCGGGGGGCTTGAACAGCCGGGCCCTTCTTTGTATTGAGCATTCGATACTGAATACCACATGCGTCGATCGCCTTTCCCATGAGGCCACCGAGAGCATCTATTTCACGGACCATATGCCCTTTGCCAATGCCGCCCACCGATGGATTACAGGACATTTGTGCGATGGTTGAAAGGTTCATGGTGAGAAGAAGAGTCTTTGCTCCCATCTTTGCAGGCGCAAAAGAGGCCTCGCAGCCGGCGTGTCCGCCGCCGATGACTATGACATCAAATTCTTCGGGAAAGGTCCAGTACATAAGATATTTTCATGTGATGATAAATTGATCAGGGACATTAAATTAAAATACGCACACAAAAAAAAGCCGCTGATGAGTCTTAATCGACTTAGCAGCGGCAAGAAGAGAATAAGGAGAACTAGAACAGAGCAGGAAATCAAACCAGAGAAAATCTTGCTCTAAGCCTACAGTTGTTTGCACAACTTTTAGGTTTTGTGTCTGTTAAGTCTGCTTCTTTTTTTACGTTTGTGCTTTGCCATCTTGGCTCGGCGCTTCTTCTTGACAGATGCCATTGAATCCTCATCATGCGATGAAACTGGGAGGAGTATAGATGCTTAAACCCAAAAAGTAAAGATCGAAAAGACGAAATGAAGAAAATTGGAGGTAATATCCAGATGACTCATTGGGTTTAGATCCAATATTCCCCATTTTTTTCGAAAACAACACCAACTGTATGAGCCGAATTAAGTTAGAGCTGAAAGAACCATCGATTTACCAATGCGAATCAATGTATCTTTTCAATTCTTAAAGGTTATATTTTTCATAGGTCAGAAAGTAGATATCCTTGTGATACTCAGGTTTGAAATACTTTGCTTTTTGTTCGTCCAAAATAGCAGTTTTTTCACCCGTAGGTGCGTATCCGTTTTTTTTATAAAAAGATAATAACTTCTCTTGTGAGAACGGAATCACATTCAAGTAGATCTTCGTGACTTTCGAAAATGCCTCTTGTTCAACACATTTCAGAAAAAGCGAGCCAATATTTTTCCCTTGATATGTTGGGCTCAAGCTGAAAAGGCCAAGTTCCGCCGCATTGTTTTGAGCAAAATTGTTTTGATCAAAGTCCAGTAAAATTGTTCCCGCAACGTTATTTGTTTTGGAAATGCAGAGATAAAGTCGCTTCTGCTTGTCGCATATAATTTTCTCAACCTCTTCGGGAGTGATTCGCTCTTTCTTTAAGTAGGGAACCTTCGAATATGCGCTGTTTATGACAGATGCAATTTCTTCAACAGGGTAATTGTTGATTGTTGCTATCCTTAATTCGAAATCAGTGCCGAAAATTGATGTGGCTTGCAGTTCAAAACTCATTCATCATCTCCATATCTCTTCTAGCAACGCTTTTAAACTTGAGCACTGATACGATGATATCTAAATGAGTTCAATGCGTTTTTTCAGAGTCTTATTGATCCCCCACAGATTTTTGGTCTGATGGAGGGTGTGGGATCAGGAAGAATCCTCTACTCAAATCAAACTGGGATTGATTTTGATGCTATTGCTCGTTTAATTGCGGAGAATAGCGATTCGCCGGGAAGGAGTTTGCCGAGTTTGATGACCCTAGCATGGATATTTTCATAGGCGACTTCAAGGCTTACAGATCCTGGCCCGATAAAGAAGGAATAGACTTTGTTTATATTCGATTTAAGCTTCTCTGGAACTTTTGTAGAGAAAAACTTAGTAACCAGTTCCTGTGTTCGATCTTTGCCGCTCATGCAATTAACCCCTAAAGCGATGGTCGTTCCCTTGGGAGGTACTGCATTCATTATCGATAAAATCGCCTGATCAGGATTGCAAGTGCCAGAAGATTGTTCTAAGACATTCTCAAATTTATGATCCGGACAAATAGCTTCAAGTCTTGCAAGTGATTTTTGATTGATCTCCTGTTGAATCGGTTTCTCTTTCGGAAATAATCCATTATCTGTCGAGAAGTTAAAAAAGATGGGAATGAGTTCTATTTCTTGTGTTATTCCCTCGAAGACTACTTTTTTGGGCCAATGGATGATTTTGTTATCAACCTCGTCAATCTTTGGCCCTGTGCCGTCGAAAACTATTTTTTTGCCTTCAAACTCTTTGAAAATCTGGGAGTTGTCAAGGATGTAGCTTTCTTCGTTTTTATGTCCCTTCGTTCGCGTTTCATTCATAAGAGACATTTGGAGGATGATAAGTTTGTTGTCTGAGCCCAAGTCGCTCCACTTTCTCCCCATTTGCTCTGCTTGGAGGAGAGCAGATTCAATTCGCTGAAAGAACTGCTCAGTTAAATGATCTTTGCGTCTTTCTGCTTTTATGTTGACGTTCAGTGTGAGTTCTTGGAGGTTTGTATCAGGATCGCTGAAGTCTGCAATAGCCGCCCCTTGATCGATGACTATTTTTTGGTCAGCGCATTCAAATGTGCGTAAACGAGCATTTACTCTGAAGTTTGCTAAGGCGCTAGATTCAGCAGTTTTTTTATCTTTAGCAAGCGCTCGATGTTGTGAACTTGGTATCCATCGAGTGTTTCGGACGGATGTGTCTTTCAGTTGAACGCCCGAAATATGTCCACTGTTCTCGATGGTTGTTCCATCGGATGACTTTTTGAGGCGAGGGGCCTCTTTTTGTATTTTTTTGAATGCTTCTTTGGCGGCAGTTATGACTGCTTTTGCATGGCTTGATGTTCCATTCAGGCGCGATGCTTTCGCTTTTCCTGTCGGGCGAAGAGATCGAATTTGCGAATCATGATCCAAAAGAGCAACATCGGCTTCTGCAATCTTTTCCCGAAAAATTTTTTGGAAATTCTTTACTACATCGCTTTGGTTCAGGGTCTGATTTTTTATTTGTTCATTGAATAGCTTGAGTTCAGTTTTTAAATTTTTCTTTACGTAAGAAAGCTCATGAGCAGTAAGATTATGGCTGAGTATTTTTTCGATTTCGAGCGTCTCGGGCATTTTGCCTGTTAACCAGGAAACAGCGCGTCCGAGCCATGAGCCAGATGTTGGAGTGTCGTTTTGTCGAAGCTTGTCGTCGCCTGTAGGATTTCGACCGACAGAAGAGGTGCTATTCATACGTGTGCCATCTGCTCTTGTTCTAAAAATTATTTTACCATGTTCGTTAAAAAAATGAAGAGTTTAGGCGGATCGATTTGAAATGTCTCTAGGATAAAAATTGAGTCGTAATGTCTTATAATGAAGATTTTTCTATAGGGTAATCAAATCTCAAGGGAAGATATCTATATAATCGACGGATTTGGATCGAGTATGCCATAATCGGCCGCACCTAATCTGAATGAGTGAACGGATCAAGTATGGTTACAAGTTTTGTGTCGTTATTACTCGCGCTTCTCGCTCTCGGTTTCATTATCTTTATTCACGAGCTTGGTCATTACTGGATGGCGAGACGATCCGGGATGCGGGTAGAAGCATTTGGTATCGGCTTTGGCAAGCCTATTGTAACTCTCATGAGAAAGGGTGTTCGATGGAATATTGGATGGATTCCCTTCGGTGGCTATGTAAAAATTGCCGGAATGGAAAAAGAGGGAGATCTTGATCCAAAAGATATTCAAGATGGATTTTTTGGGAGCCCTCCAATTTCGAGAATATTGGTTGCCTTTGCAGGTCCTTTAGCAAATATTATTTTATCTTTTGTTCTCTTCTTTGCGGTCTTTGCTATGGGAGGTAGAACCAAGCCATTTTCTGAGGTGACAAACCGTATCGGCTGGGTTGATCCTGATTCTGAACTTTATCAGAGCGGTGTTCGTCCAGGTGATATAGTTCTTGCATATGATAACAAGCCATTTCATCTCTCGAGTGATCATCTGCAAGCTTCAATGACGGCTCGAGATTCGCTCGTCGTCGAGGGGTTGAAAAAAACAGATCAAGGCGCGGCTCCCTTTCGGTCTCAAGTTCGTCCCTACTCATTTCCTAAGGGGTCAGATTCTGGAATTCGTACGTCAGGGATCATGGTTCCTGCAAACTTTTTGGTCTGGAATCCTCTTCCAGGCGAATTAGGCGCTTTTGCTTCTAATACGCCTATATTAAGCTCTGGAATTAAGCCAAAAGATAGAATTGTCTGGGTCAATGGAGAAGAGATCTATTCTTCTTATCAGCTTTCAACTCTTTTCAACTCGAAGACCACTTTTCTCACGGTCAAGAGAGGCGCTCAGATTCTTCAGCTTAAAGTGCCGGTGGTCGCATATTCGGATTGTAAGATCGAGCCGGATGTTCGCGGTGAGATTGCTGATTGGCAATGGGCTGCGGGCTTGAAGAGTGTTAAGCCGAATCAACTTGTGATTCTTCCTTATAATTTAACGAATGATGCGGTTGTTGAAGGTCCACTAGAGATTCTTGAAGGGTCTAAAATTGACACTCAGCTTCTCCCATCAGATATAATTATGGCAATTCAAGGGGTACCAATTACAAACAGCACCGAACTTCTGCAAGAACTGCAAAAGCATAAAGCCATCATTATCGTTGAACGTATGGCGTTTGAGCCTCGCTATTCGATGAAGGAAGCAACACAGCTCTTTGATCTTGAAGGGGATCAAAATAATTTGAAGAATCTCCTCAAACAGGTCGGATCTGGAAAGCAAGCGCAAGCTGGAAATCTCTATCTATTATCTCCTGTAGAACTTGCTTCTCTTGATGCAGAAAACGGTAAAAAAATGTGGCTTCTTGGGTTGTCTCAAGTCACTGATATCAATGTGATCTATAATCCAGGACCGATAGAAACAATCGAGACTGCCGTAACTGACATGTATCGAACTTTATCGGCTCTTGTGAGTGGTTATTTGAGTCCAAAATGGCTTTCAGGGCCTGTTGGTATGGTGCAAATTATACAAAAACAAACAGGAGTAAGCGTGCCGGACGCTCTCTTCTGGATTGGCTTGATCAGTTTATACTTGGCGTTGACGAACTTGCTTCCTCTTCCTGTCCTTGATGGAGGGTACATATTACTTGCTTTGTTCGAGCTTGTAACTGGGAAAAAAGTTTCTACAAAGGCACTTGAAAAGCTTATAATGGTATTCACTGTTATCTTGATTGGCCTGATCATTTTTGTTACCTACCATGATATTGTGCGGTTAATTGGTGGACTGCTTGGATAGGGCAGATCTGGATATGGCAGATTTGGATATGAAAGGCTTTTTAGCCAATAACTATGAAAGTATATAGCACACTATACGTTACATGCCTTGGATAGCAAATTGGATAGCAATCTGAGGAATTAAGGAGTCGGCAGGTGTTATTTATCTGCTCTCCTTATTATGAGAAGGATTATTACATACTATGATCGACCTAAAACTTATACGAAAAGATCCTAAAGCTGTTGAAGCAAAGCTTAAAACAAAGGTCTCAGACGCATCTCTCGATGACGTTATTCGATATGATGATCGTATCAGAGATATTAAGACGAAAGTAGAGCAATTAAAAGCGCGCCGGAATGAAGCAAGCGAGATTATTGGTCAAAAAAAGCGTGCCGGAGAAGATGCATCTCACCTTATGGAAGAGATGTCTTCGCTCGGTAATGAAATTCATGCTCTTGATCACGAGCTTCAGCATTTAGAGCCAAAACTTATCGATTCACTTGCTCGTCTTCCAAATCTTCCTTTCGATGATATCCCCGTATCTCCAAATCCTAAGGATAACGTCGTTGTTAATAGCTTTGGCGAAAAGCCAACCTTTTCTTTTCCTTTCAAGAACCATGTTGAATTGAATGAATCTCTTCATCTTTTTGAGTTCTCAAGAGCCGCTCGTATGGCAGGCTCTGGTTGGGTGGCTTATAAAGGGATGGGGGCACGGCTTGAATGGGCGCTCATCAACTACATGATAGATTTTCATGTTAAGAATGGATTTCAGCAGTGGATGCCTCCTGTTGTTGTGAAGCGGGATGTTCTCTTTGCGGCAGGTCAGCTTCCAAAGTTTGAAAATCAGCAGTATGTTGTTAAGGACGGCGAGAATGATCTCTATTTAATTCCTACTGCAGAGGTTGCTCTCAACGGGCTTTATATCGATGAAATTCTTCCAGAGGAATCTTTACCTCTTAAATATATCGCATATACTCCATGTTTTCGTCGTGAAGCAGGTGCATTAGGAGCTCAAGAACGAGGCCTCATTCGTACGCATCAATTTAATAAAGTAGAGATGTTTGCTTTTACAAAACCTGACCAAAGCGAACAGACCTTTAAAGAAATTGTCGGCTATGCAGAAAAGCTTTTAGAAGGGCTTGGGCTTCATTTTAGATCGACGCTTCTCGTGACGGGCGATATGTCGTTTGCGTCTGCGAAGACAATTGATATTGAAGTGTGGCTTCCCGGTCAAAATCGATATTATGAAGTTTCATCCGTTTCAAACTGTACAGATTACCAATCCAGAAGGGGACAAGTTCGCTTCAAAGAGAAGTCTGGCAAACCCCAACTCGTTCATACTTTGAATGGATCAGGTCTTGCAACATCTCGGCTGATGGTTGCTCTTTTAGAAAACAACCAGCAAGAAGATGGATCGGTGATCATTCCAGAAGCGCTAAGACCCTATCTTGGCGGTATCGAAAGGCTTGAACCGAGCAAAAAATGCACGCAGCTTCCTTAAATCTTCCTTAACGAAGAAAGAGAGCTTTCCATTGAAACAGGATGCTGTATCTTGCAAGCTTTTATCCGCTTCAAGTGAGGCATCCCATGTCGCCCAATTCCTCGATAATGAGGAATCTGGGCCTATTATCGATGTGCGAAGTCCAAGCGAATTCAAGTTCGGCCATATCCCTTTTTCACATAATTTGCCTCTGTTTAGTGACTCTGAAAGAGCTCATGTCGGCACATGCTATAAGAGAGATGGTCAGGATCAAGCAATACAGCTCGGTCTTTCCTATGTGGGCCCTAAAATGGCTTTTTTGGCCGAGCAATTACGAATCTATGCCGGCCCATCAAAGAAATTAAGGATCCTTTGCTTTCGTGGAGGAATGAGAAGCGGATCGCTTCTTTGGCTTGCGTCACTTTTTGGTATTTCATGCCACAAGCTTCATGGAGGGTATAAGGCTTTTCGTCGCTATTGCCAACGAGTTTGTGCAGAAAGCCGAAAGTGGAAAGTTATTGGTGGTTTTACAGGATCTGGCAAGAGCTGCCTCTTAATGGATCTTAAATCGCAGAATGTATCGACTCTCGATTTAGAAGAAATCGCCTGTCACAAGGGGAGTGCTTTCGGTGCGCTTCCAAATAAAGAGTGCCCCACTTCGCAGCAGTTTGAAAATGAAATTGCAATGCGCCTTAGGCATATTCCCTTAGAAAATACTATTTTTGTTGAAGATGAGAGCCGCTTAGTCGGGCCCTGTGTCATACCTCCATCGCTCTATCAAGCATTTAATGCCGCAGACCTTATGTTTCTTAACTGTTCGAAAGAAGAACGTATCCAGCGGATTGTGGATGAATATGGGGTGCTTTCAAAAGATCTTCTTGTTTCGAGTCTGCTCAAGCTTCAAAAGAGAATAGGACGAGAAAAAATAGAGCTTATTCGCTTGGCCATAGAATCAGGGTCTTTGGAGGTTGCAGTATCTTTCCTCCTCGACTACTATGATAGTTGTTATACCCATGCGCTCAAAAAGCGGGCAAGGCCATATCACGTATGTACCTATCAGGAGATTTTTTCATATGCATCAAATAGATCCAGCAACTATTGACTTGAGCTCCTTCATTGACTCCTCTCTTTCTCCTTGGCATGTTGTTCGTAATATCATCAAAATAGCTCAAAAAGAAGACTTTTCAATTCTTCATGAAAAAGAGGATTGGGTAATTAAGCCTGAGTCCTCCTACCTGATTCAAAGAGGGTGTTCGCTCATTCTTATTCGAACGCCAAAAGTTTCTCTTGAATCAATTTCAATGGTTGCGGCCCATACCGATAGTCCGGCTCTCAAAATTAAACCAAATCCAGTTACGCAAAAAGAGGGGCATACACTCCTTCAATTGGAAGCTTATGGCGCCCCAATTCTTTCTTCATGGATTGGCAGAGACCTGTCAGTTGCAGGACTTGTCATCAAACAGGATGAATTAGCTTCAGCTAAAGAGTGTTGTGATTCACTTATTGAAATTCCAAGTGCTCTTTTTATCCCTCATGTTGCCCTACATCTTGATAGAACCGTTAACGATTTAGGCCACCAAGTGGCAAAGCATGACCACCTCTTTGCCTTTATCACGAATAACGAGGTAAAGAGATCTTATGATGATTCTTCAGTTGTCTATCGAGAGCTTTATGCAGTATCTGAGGAGGGTGTTTCTGAGAGAGATGGGTATGTTTCAGGTCCTCGCTTAGATAATCTTGCATGTCTTATTCCTGCGCTGCAAGCTTTTATGAATCAGCCACATAGTGACCGGAAACTTAAAGTCTTCGTTGCGTGGAATCATGAAGAAATAGGATCTCAAACGGCTGAGGGGGCGCTTTCTCCATTTTTAAGCGATATTCTCGAGCGTCTTTCTATAGGCTTTGGTTTGGCACGATCTTCATATCTCAAGCTTAAGTCAAAGTCTGAAATGATATCATGTGATGTGGCGCATGGATATCATCCTAATTATCCTGAGAAATATGATCTGAAGCATTCTCCAAAACTTGGTTCTGGGGTAGTTGTTAAAACAAATCCTAATATGCGTTACTGCCAATCGGCCTCTCTTTCTGCAAAATTTACATCGCTTGTTAAAACAAATTCGATCCCCCACACATTCTACTCTTTACGCAACGATCTTCAATCAGGAAGTACTATTGGACCACTTGTTTCAAGTCAGATGGGTGTCGAGACAATCGACATTGGCATTCCTTTGATTGGGATGCATTCTATCCGTGAATTTGTAGATAGAAACGACATCAAGGCGCTTCAAAAAGCGTTAGATGCTTTCTACAGGGCGCCTTGATAGATAAAATGAGCAGAAGGAAATTATCCCTTCTGCTCGAGGGCTTCTGAGCTTGTTGCACGAGTATCAGGCTTCCAAAGAGCAAGAAATGCCTTTGTTGGATCCATCATGGTTTTGACATCGGGACTCTTGTCGTAGTACATGCAAAGAATGTCGATAAGTTTGTTACGAGCCTCTTCTGGGAGCTTAGAAAGTTCTACGTAGAGTGTATCTATTGCAAGTTTCATGTAGGGGGTGAGTAAGTCGTAGAGTTTTTTTCCTTCAGGGGTATTTTGATCAACGGTCATGAGGAGCTTAAGTTCAGCTCCGCTCAGTGCCCCTACTTCCATTCGGTAGAGAAGAGCTAAGGAAGAGACGATGAGGGCTATTCGAACCGTTGCATCTATGACACGTCCTTGCGCTTCTGTGAGCCCATATTTTTGAGTTAAAAAATCTATGCGGGATGAGATAAATTTTGAAAAAGTCTCACTGTTCAAAAATGAGATGAGCGTTGCGGTATAAGCACGCGCCGATGCTTGATCTACCTCTTTCTCTGTTCGTTCCTTCCCTTTGAGAAATGCAAACGTTACGGGAAGTGCCCAGACTTGTGAAATCGAGACCATGCCTTGCGCCATTAGGCTTAAAACATCTCTCATATCTTGAGGCATTGGCGGTATGACAGCGGCCTGTATTGAATCATCAATCATATTTGTTGTGACAAGCCCAATGCTTCCGACTTGCTGAGTTGAAGTCACTGCAAGTGTTGCGCTTGTAAGAGATACGATCAGGAGAGAGATCGCTGGCTGGCTTAGATCAACTGTTCCTTTTTTTACCTCATCGACATACCCGCTTATAATTTCTTGAAGAGGACTTGGTTTCTTTTCACGTCGAATTCGATCATCTCGTCTTGCTTGGTCTGCTCGTTCGGCCTCAGCTTCAATCCACTTATCAAGCATATCAATGACAAGCCGCTGTTGGGCGATTTCGAAGGCGGATATGAGAAGAGCTGGGTTTGCTGTCCTCATAAGAGCTGTAGATAGAGGAGCGTCTTTAAAATTTGATAAGCTATCTAATGTGTTTGGAGAATCTGATCCTGTTTTAATATAGCGCTCTAAAGCAATTTCAAGAGGATTTGTTGCTTTGCTTTTAACATCTTCGGTGCTGAGCTGGTCTTGAAGAGCAAGATTTTGACCCCAGCTTGATAGCCCAGAAAGAACTACAGCGCTTTCGACATCGCCAAACGTTTTGGACGCAAGCGAAGGATCTCCTGAACGATCGATGGTGAAATTATTTTCAAAATCGGATGCTATAAATGAAAAAAGCATCGGCTGCACGGTAGGAGGAGGTAAGAGAGATAAGATATCTCTTGCAGCTTCCTGATCAGTTGCACTTGACGAGTCCAGGTTGAGGTTCTGAGATAGCCCAGGAACGTACTGACTTGCATAACTTTGCAACTCTGCAACAAAGTCCCGCCAGTTTGTATTTCCTTGACCAAGCGAATTTAAATTAGCCATAAAGATCTATCCCCCAATGATGATCGTCGGCTGATTTCTCTTATCATTATTGGACCTTGTAATGATGGAGAAATCTCGAACAATTGATTTTGCAGGATCGGAGAGAACATTAAGATAGACTTCATTATAGTCCGATAGCTTCTTAACGCTTTGGAAAAATGTTTCTAAAATGCCTTGAGAGTATTTTTTGTCATTAAAGAGTTGAGTAAACTCCTCATGTCGCTGTTTGAAGAGCGCAATAATCGGCTTTGGTATATTGAGAGATTGTTGAAATTGACTTCTCTGAGCATCTTCTTTTACTCCGGAAGCTTGCAATCTTCGTGAATCTTCTTGAGCAACTTCAAAAAGGGTACGGGCAATCCGTGCTTCATTATCTGATTTATTGATTTGTGCAAGCCCAAGCTCTGTGAGAAGTCTTGCTTGATGAATACTCAATGAGCCGGCATTGACTGCAACGAGGAGAGCTGCAAGTCTTTCAGCTCCCAGGTTTAAAGTGCGGTCATCAAGCGTTTGTGTTTGTTGTATGAGGCCTTGCTGAATAGGCTGTGGAAGGGTGTTAAAATCTTGAACAAGCCTGTCCAAAACTTGTAGAGGAGAAACATTTCCGAGTTGCTGCGGATTTGGTATTAAGGAAGGAGTGATAGGTGTAGGCGGAGCAGGAGTTTGAGGAATATCCGTTGGTGTTGTAGGGGTCTTTATCTGACTTGGTTTGTTAAAGTCGCTTGTGCTTGGAGCCGGAGTTGAAATTGGATTTGAAGCAGATGGTTGAGCACCAAAGGTATTTGATGTATAAGATTCATCGCTTGAGATCTGATCAGTCGTGCTGAATTGATCTGATGTCTCTGTATACCCTGTATCGGGTGAAGTTTGAGATTGACGTATAGATGCTTGATCCGACGCTGCTTGCCTTCTCAGTCGCTCAGAAAGATTGAGAAGTTCCCTATTCAATAAACTAAGAGCTTGTTCTTGCTTGAGAATGTCGCTCAGAGTGTTTTCTCCTCTTTGAGAAGATGTTTTTTCTTGATTGGCCAATTCTTGAAGTCTTGCTTCTGCATCATCGACTTCGCGTTTTAAGCCATCGTAAAGAGCCGTGTCTCTTTTAATCTGTGCAAATTTTTCTTTAAAAAGGGCTATGATCTCATTAAGAAAATCTTGAGTTCCTGGAGGTGATTTGAAGACAACTCCCACTTCTTTTAGCGTTTGAAGCGCTACATCTATTTGAGCTCTTCCTCCAGGGATGAGTGGAGATGCGGCTATCCCAGTTGATGCTGTTGCTAGGAGGAAGATAAGGAAGGCGCTATTCTCTTTGCTTAAACCACTAAGGGTTAAAATTTGTGCAAATGTCTTCTCTTGACCACCTAGCGCTCCTATTAAGCCTGATGCGACTTGGGACGTGAGTCCTAATTGCTTGAAGAGATCTTGCAGTTCTCCTCCGAAGGTGAGGGAAGAGAGTGCATCTATTGGAATACCTGCTGAAGAGGCGGTTAAGGCAGCTAAGAGAGTTAATAGGAGTTTTTGTAAGACAATGATAAGTGCATTGAGTTGTTCGATTTCATCTTTGCTAAAAGCTTTATCGGCTCCAGGAAGTATGGTTGAGAGATTTACAAGAAGGTTTTTGTCATCACCAGCTGCTTTAAGTAATTCAGCAGTCAGTGTGAGAGCTACTGCTTGTAGAGTTTCAGTATCCTTGTCTTTTGTAATGCCCAGTTCTTCCGGAGTCATGCCATAGACTGATTTGGACGCATCAGGTGCGTTTTGTAATGCTACTAGAGCTTGGAGCCCAGATGAGATACCAATCCGCTCGAGCAATTGAGCTAGGTTCTTTTTGAAGGTGTCGTTTTGAACAATATTGTTCAAAACTTGGGATAATTGTTCGGAGGTAACTTGCCGCTCAGAGGCAGTAAGGCCGAAGGCTCCTCCGACATTTGCCGTCGTATGAGTTCCTCGTGGCGTGAATATCGAGCTTATAAGGTTCTTTTGAAAAATTGAACTCCCTTTACGAGAGCGCCCGACATCTTCAGTGTCACTCTCTTTTTGAGATGCAAGGGATAATCCCATCAAATTGAAGAGTAAGCCAACAAATGGGAAAAGAATAAGCTGTTGAAAAATTGCCGTTGGGGTTGCTGTTAAATCACGCACAGGGACATACGATCGCAAGTAGAGTTTGCTCAGATACTGAGTGGCCCTATTCACTGGGGTTTGTGGAAACATGCGAATTTGGCTAATGACATTATTTGCCGCCTCGATATTTTGATTAAATGCATCAATAGCAGCTTGACTTGGAATTGTAGGTGGATTTGTAGAATAGTTTACAGTTGGAGGTGCTGGGAGTGCCGATGCTGATGAAAAATTTGGTATTGTCGAGGCCGCTGTGTACTGAGGTAGCGCTGACACGGATGGAATAGAAAGGTCGGGATCCTGGTTAAATAAATCAAAGTAATTTCTCGTGTCTGGAGGGGACTTATATGCTTGAGTAAGAGCGCTTGTTATGTCAGAACTCGATGTATTTAAGGCCGTCAATAAGTTGCTTGTCGAGCTATTTTGGTTTGCGATATACCCATTTGCTGCCGAAATGTAACTATTTATTTCAGATATGTGCGAGTTGTAGTACTGGTACTGTGCTATAGATTTTGACAATATCGACTGATTATCTGCAGACACTTTTTGATTATACGCGATATCTGCGGCTTGTATGATTCCGGCCCACGAGTTTTCAGCTCCATAGCGTGCGTAAAAGCCTAGTAGCTGGTTTGCTGTGCTATTACGTACGTAGGCAAAAACACTGGCATCTGCATTAGCAATAAGTTGTGAAAGCTGATCGAGCATAAGCTGAACACTTGATATCAACTCCATCAAAGCGCTCATGGACATAGATTTGGAGGGGCTTGGCAGCTTTGGCATATTCGTAATGCTTGAGCTGATGTTGTCGCCTCCTGTCGCATTGATTCCTGCTTGCCTGCTCAATGTTTGCGCTTCAGTTGCAGCTGTAAGAGCATTTGTATAGCTTGCGTTAGTGTCGGTGTTTGTCCCTAAGTGAGATGCGTAAACAGCAGCGTCACTCGATTGTGCTGCTTGATAGGCTGAATTGATAATAGCCTGCGTTGCACTTTTTGCGTTCTGGACAGTAGCAGGCCAGTTTGTGGCCGTATTGCTTGCAGCAATAAATGCTTCTGCCATCTTTGCATCGAGTGCATTCACTGAGGTGTTGTAGTTTGCTTGGGCCTGATACATTGCATTGCTCAAAGGACTACGGAGACTCAGGTAATTATTTATGACGTTTTGTTGTGCAGGAATAAGGTTGTCAGTATAGTTTGAGTAGGTACTGTATAGGCTGCCATCATAGTATACATACCATGCTTGACTAAGCGCCAAGTCCTTATCAATATACAAGTTAAGTAAAGCGCTTCGAGCAATAGCGATTTGTGCTTCATTGTATCTAAAATCAGTCAGTTTGTTAAAAAAATCAGACCTGACGCTCGCACGTCCTGAATTGATAGCCACAGCGTCATTGTACCTTGCTTGCGTAAGACCATCAAATGGAGACGATTGAATCTGTGAACCCAGGGTTGTAATTGCGGCATTCAGATCGTTATTTGCTATCTGTTCGGTCAGGAGTTGCTGTCTTGCAAGAGAGGTAACATAGCTAATAGAGGCGCTTTGGTAGGCATTGTTCGCATTTCTCAAATTGGTTGCTGCCGTTGAAAGCGCTGTATTTGCTGCAGCGAAAGCCGACAAAGCATTATTTAATGCGGTTTGATTTGCAGGGGTTGGATTTGATGCATAATTCGAACGCGCCGTAAATGAATTGTTTGCGGCTGTGCCCATGTTATTATAGGCGACATTATATTGAGCCTGTCTTGTGTTGTAGGTGTTTTGAGCTGATATATAGGCTGCTTGGTTTGTGCTAATCTCGGTCGCTACCGAAGAAAGTGTATACCCAGCTATGCTAGGTCCCCCAGGACTTGCTACAGTTGTCATTAGGGTTCTCCTTTCGTCGAAATTATGGATTCAATAGGGAAAGCGCCCACATTTCTAGGTGTCGTGGATTCTAACACTTTGCGAGGCTCGAAGATCAGGGCCGCTTCTTTCTTCCCTGCACAAGGGTGATTATACCATATTATAAAAAAAAATTTACAATTATCGATGGTGTTTTTTTCTTTCTATGTCCACAACTTGTATCTAAATATTGGGAATTCGCTCTAATTCACCAAGAAGATCAATAAGCCCTATTTTTTCAATTCCTGTTTTCGGATCAAATGAGGTTATGAAAGGATCTAGTTTCTGAGTCGCTCCAAGGAGGTCAAAAATATCAGGAACGATCCACCTGAGAGTATCATATGTAATGATCGGATAGGCATTTGGATGTTTTTCGTCTACAACGACCCCTGCTGGGTCGATATATGTGAGCCCTATCATTGACAGGATTTTATTTAATTTATTTTTTTCGACATCAGTCAGTGATCGCTTCTTATTCTTGAGCCACTCTTGAGTTTGGATTACCAAGTTTAACGCGATCAATCGGCTTGTGCATTCACGTTTTTGTTCTACGATTTTATCAGGGCGTGTCTCAAGAGGTTGAGTTAAAGGATAAAGACATTCTTCGATGAAGAGTGTTGTCGCGAAATTCTGAGTATCTAACATCGATCTAATTGTTGCTGCATCATTTGCATTCAACATATTATTTTTTAGGGCGGATGAGAGTTCTTTTTTTGCATTTGCTTGGATTTCGCCTATTAAAGGTTTTTTCGCATGTTTTGCTTCGTATCGAGCTTTCCAGGCAGCTAAGAGATCATCGGATGGTGTGAATTTCGGTAAAGTATGTTCTTTTTCAGATATGTCAATGATCGGGAGCGCCTCATGAGACACATCGTTTCTAAGATATCCACTCAGTTTTGCTTGGATCTTTTCCTGAATCATTTTTTGGAGTTTCGAAACCTCTTGGAGTTTTGTATGCGTATCGTATGAATCTACCAACGCTGCCGATCTGATAAGGCTTGCCTTTTGTTCTTCAAGCGACTGTGTCGCATCGCAATAGTCCTTAAATTTCTCAATCGTTTTTGAAGAGGTCAGAATATCTGCCTTTGTGCTCCAAAGATTTAAATCTTTCAGTAGCTCTTCCTGCGATTTTGTTTGGTCTTCTTTAAGTATTTTTGAAAGTTGCACAAACAGAGCAGCCCCTATGTCCTTAATAACAGGAACATCCTTATTTCCGAGTGCACTCATCAGTCGAGAAACAGTCGTATAGAGTTGAGTTTCTCCCTGCGGAAGTTTAATTTTATCTGCAGTAAAACGATTTTTTAGCTCTGAAATAAGTTCCTGGTAACTTTTTGTATGTTCAAAATTGCTTTTATCAAAGGTAGCTATAGAAAGTTTCTGTTGTTCCCAATTTGGAATCCTTGAAAGGCCAGCGCTTAAGAAATCACTGAATATACGAACTTTTAATGAGATTTCCTCCTGAGAAGGACATGAGGCAGAAGTATATACTTTTCCCGAGGGAAAGCTCAAAGAAGTGGCTAGTCGAAGAGATAAAAGAATTGAAGCCTTTTCTTCTTTATCAAGGTGTGCTGCGTCAATTAATCCATAGGCTCCCTGATAGAGGCTCGAACAGAGAAATGATGCTTGGTTTAGGTAGTCAAGCGGTTCTTCAGGAGGGGCTTTCATCAGCTTTTTGACCTCAAGCAATTCTGAAAATGATTTGCTTAAAAAGAGAGTTCCTTCTTTAAGAATCATATCAATTGATGCTAGGTCCTCGAGATCCAGGGGATCGACATTTTCAAACTTATTTACATCTTCTTGAATAAGCTGCTGAATAAGCGTCGATGAATTTCCTGCTTGGAGAATTGCAGAGCGGCATAAGTCTGCTTGATTATGGTTCAGAGGGAATCTCTTTAGATCGGTATCTAAAATATCGATGAAGGGATCCCCCTCTCCAGGAAGATCACTTCCAATCTGAGACCGTTGCCATGCTGATGCGGCTGCTTTAAGGACTTTCATCTTTTCGATTGGAGAAGTGCTTTTGGTAAGAGCGTCAAATGAGACTTGGTCCTGTAATTCGAGAGACTCATACAATTTTTTCAGTTGTTCAACTTGAGCTACACTTGGCCCGATATGTACTCCGCCTTGAGCAAGCTTTGTCGCTTCTTCAATCTCAACGAGTTGTGTTTCAATATCGGTACTTTTTGCAGTCCATAGATTGGTAAATCGCAGAGAAAGTGGGGTTTTTGTATGGTCGCTGTTAGATTGAACTGGAAATGGAATTAAATTAGTTTCTAGATGCTGATAAAATTCTTTGAGAGATTCTTTGGCATCTTGCACAGAGTCTATAGATGAATGGATTCTATCTAGGACATCTTCACGAGCCAATGGTAAGATGGCGGCTTTTTTTTCGGCTTCAATCAGAGCCATTTCCCACTTTCTAATTTGAATTTGAGCTTCTATAAGAGTTTGTCTGAATTCTGGAACCTGGTTAATAAATTCTTCGCCATAAGTAATCAACTGTATGTCTTGCGGCGATAAAGCTATTCCTTGTTTAATTCGTTCTTGAATGCTTTTTAATTTTTTAATAAGAGTTCGCTGTTTATGCGATAGGGGAGAAAAAGCAGACTCAAATTGCTCCAGGGCTTTTTTTTGATCTTGAGTGAGCTTATTAATATCCTCGACAGCATTGGTTATTGTTGAAATGGCTTTCTCAAGAGGAATATTTTCATTGTGCTCAGGTTTAAGAGCTTTTAGGAGCCGTTGAATCTGTCTGGATTTATAGCTGTTTAATTTATTATCTTTAGGTAGATATAACATGGTCAACGTGTATTCGACCGTTGTCTGAATGTTATTAGATTTCAGGACAAGTTGGGTGAGATTATTGAGGACCGCTTCAACTTGTTTAAGCTGTTGAGCATCTATCTGCTTCCCGGCAATCTCCTGGGAGAGCTCTACTTCAAAAGCTTTCCAATCCTTATTTGATAAAGATTCTGGTATTTTGTTGAGATCGGAATATTGTTGAGTGCTTATAGAGGTCAATAGGTCATTCAAATACTGATTAACCTCACTTTTGAGCTTATCGACCTTATTTCTTCCGTTTGTGCTCAGCGGAGTTGAGTAATAGGTTCGTATCTTGACAAGGGTAGGGCTGATTTTTTCCAGCTCTGTAATAATAGACTCCTTTTGATCTTCAGAAAGGCCTTGAGAACTTTTTTTCGGCTCCCTCAGCAGGGATATAATTTCTTTAAATGGCGCTTTGTGTTTCTCGTTTTCCAATTTCTGAAGTCTTATGGAGAGATCAAGAGGTAAGCGTGATGAAAGTCGATTAAGCTCCTGCAAAGTACTTAAGTCGAAGTCCCCAGAATGCTCCTTGATAAGATTTTGCAGAGATTCCCGGTTTCTTGAGAGACTATATTCTCCAGGGCGAATCGATCGATTGATTTTCCATACAAGCTTACCGATAAGGGTGGTTGGTTTTTGTTCTAAGATGATGTTTGTGCCGATTTTTCGAATTATTGCTTGCTGGGCTATTGATTCACCCATTTTGAGGGATGCTTTCAGGTGCGCAAAACTTGCGTTAAGAAGCTGTGAGCTTGATAGGGGTTTGTTTTGTTGCGATGGCTCAGTTCGTCGTCCGGTCAAATATTCCATTAAAAGATAGGGAGATGCAAAGCTTGCTCCTGAAATATCTGATACCAGGTAAGTTGTCCCAAAAAGAGAATTTTGAAAATGGAAGCGTTCTGTTTTTCTTGAATCGTCAGCTCCTGTCCAGTTGATAACTGCCTGTTGGGCATTATCTAGAAACTGGATCTGCATTTTAGAATCTACTTCTGTAATCGATGAATTCACTTCCTTGAGGAGATCTTCAAGTCGATATTTCCAATTTTCAAAGTGTTCTCTTGTTCCTTGGAATAATCCTTTAAAGAATTGCTGTATCGAGAGCTTGAATTTCTCATAGGGCGAGAATGTAGGGGCATTGCCGACGATAGGTTTTTCAACCATCGCTTCAATTTTTGAAGGTTCTTCAACTTGTACTCGCAAAAGTTCATTTTCAATTGAAATAAGTACCTTATTTTCCTCGATTAAGTAGCTTCTGAGAGACTCATTCTTTTCAGATGAAAGCCTATTAAGATTTTCATTTTGTTTTTTTCGAAGTACCTCAAGCTTTTTCTGCTCTGGCAGCTGGTTTATAAGACCTTTAATCGAAGTGAGAAGGGTTTCAGTTATCGATGCTTGCAGCGATGAGTCTTCTTTAAGATCCTCGTGGGAAGTAATTCCTAAAAAGACCTCATCATGCGCTCTTTTAATCTCTTCTGAAAGCATTTGATATTCTTGAGCTTTCTTATTGAAGTTTTCAGCTTTTGAGGGTTGGTGGGCTATTGTAAACGCTTTTGCCTTAAAATGGCACTCTTGAGCTCTTTGTGCATAATGGCGCCCTTGTCCCAAAAGCACATGCGACATGTTCCTCATAGAGAATAGATCATTATAGATCCTGATTTTTTCCTGAATATCTATTGAGTTGAATATCCCTGTGAGCATTTGACAATCTGGACCTGTGAGGGGAAAAGCATCCCTCAAAATTTTTTCTTCGAGGATTTTAAGATCTTTAATCCCTTTTGGATCATATGCTTTTGATCCTTGAATCAGACTTTTTAGTAGGAAATGGACGTCTTGCCTTGGCAGTGATTGTGTCCAAGCCGTTGTTGCATTAATAATAGATCGTTGATCGTCCTGCCCAAGATCGGCTTGATTGAAGAGATAGCAGACGTAGGAACTTGCGATTTGTTGATTTTGGCGTAACAGAGGCCTTTCTTTTTCAGAAACGTTTTCCTCTGATGTTCTTAAGTAATTTAAAAGATTTTTCTCCTCAGGTGGAAGGGTTGATATATATTTTTCTTTCTCGAGTATTTCAAGCATTTGATGAGCTTTTTGGAGTCCAAATTTTGAAATAAATGCAGGTTTTACAATTCTCCGATCTTCCAAGTCTATTTGCTTATAGCGTTCTAAAACAAATTCAAGATCCGCCTTTGAGGGGTTTCGTACAAGTGTTTGATAGCTTGCAATCCAGTTTTTTCCGTTCAAATGAAACCCTTTTGTATTTGCCACGATAAAAAGAATCTCTTCTCTTTCCCTGTCGGAGAGGAGGTAGAATTCTCGAATGGTCATTTGGGCAACAGCGAGCTTTTCTCCGTCCTCAAGTTTCCAGTATTCTTGGCAAATTCCTCGATCACTCAGTTCAGCTGTATTTATTTTCTTTTCTTTAAGAAGTTTACAGGCTCGTTCTTTAAGCTCTGGATTGCCTTCCAAGAGAGTAGGTGTGAGCATAAGCTTGCGCCTTTTTGCTCCCAGAATATCGAAGGCGGCAAGTGTTTTTGCTCCTATTGATTCAATCGGTTCAATGGATATGACATTCTTTTCTTTCGACTGTTGAAGAAAGTTGTTTAAGTCTTTTATTTGAGGTTCAGTCAAGGTTCTACTAATTATGGCCTGCTCAATAAGGTGCTTTTTCTCAAGAGAAGAGAGTTTTTTAAAGGCTTCAATTCGTTTTGGATCAATAATGGCTGCAATTTTTTCTGAATTTGTGCCGGCAAGTGTAGTTTGAATGCTTGTATGGAGAGATTCTGCCGCTGCGCCCGCAAATTCAAAGACGTTTTCGGTACTTTGTCCTATGTTTGTTCCCATACGTAACAAGGCATTAGAAAGAACCTGAAATGCGGGGCGAACATTTGAAGAGATGTCGCCTGATATCGCACGCAAATATCGCGCCGTACCTCTTCCGATGAGTTTTACGGCAAAGTCTCCAAAGACATAATCCATTGCTGTACTGGCCGTGGAAAAGGTGTACGTGCCTAAGGTGCCCAGCCATCCGGGTTTTGAGGCTTTGTATTTCTCATTCAAAGAATCAAGATAGTTTTTCACCGCTTGCGGCCCTTGAATAAGGGCTATGTTTTTACATTGTGCATAATGGATAGCTAGATCGCCTGCCTCCTTATAGGCTTCAATGACCTTTTCTCCGGCCTTTATATTGAACTGAGCGCCTTCATGGAGTTTTTCAGCGATTCCAACTCCAGATCCGAAAGAGTTGGCAATTGTTTCGGTCCATGTCGACTTAAAGTTGCTCAGTGTAGATCTAGCTTCAAGGACCTTTGACGAATCGATTCCCCATGAGCTAAATATCTCTATCATCTCACCGGACGGGATGCTTGAAGCTTTGGTGGTGAAGTATTCGCTTAATTGTTTTTGAACAAATTTTGCATGTTCTGGTAGATCAAGCGGTTGAATTGCACTACCTTTAATGGCGTCCAATTTTTTTTTAAAATCATCAAAGTTAAGACGTGCATTTTTTGCCCATAGAGTACCAAATTTCGTAGTAAGTTCTGTCGCATATGCATTAAATGCTTGCTCAACGGAGCCATTAAAATTTGAAAGCAACTTTTGCGCATTTTGAAGAGAGGCTGCATTATTTAGTACTGGGCCAAAACAGTTGTCCCATACCCATGCCTCTGTTCCACGGACAGAGCTAAATAGGGTGAGTGAATATTCATTAAATTTAGAGGTTAACTTAAGTGTGTAATCAGTAATTTTTAAGGAAAGGTCTGTAGCCCATTCCGTTTTCAGTCCCATTTTAATTGAATCAGGGAGGCTTCCGACGAGCATCTCTCCTACTGGGGTAACAAATGACCCAACGAACCTAATAAGGCCAATGTTCTCTAAAACCCATGCCGATGTGTTAAGGGATTTTTCTGCAAACCACTGAGCGGCCTCTGTATCGCCGGCAGAAGCAATTCTTGAAGCGATTGCTCCTGCTCCACTTGCGAGTATGTTCCCTGCCTGTCCAAGCTTTTTTGCCCCCGCGTGGAGTGCGCCTTTCGAGATGAGCTCAGGGGAGAGTTTTTCTTCTAATTCAAGGAGGTCGATTGAGGAAGATGGCGAAATGAGTCCTTCTCGAACTTTTGGCTGAATATTATGCAGGGGATTCTTTGCAGAATACCCCTTTTGCGCTTCCTCTTTTGTCTTAATGAGCCGAGCTTTATCGATCTCAAGTTCAGGATGCTTATTGAGGGCTTCGATCAGAAGGTTTAACTTAATTTCTTTAAATTCTATGGGAGAGATATTCGGTTTCTTTTTGATAATGGTATCAAGATTTCGTTGAATCTCGGCATCGACTTCGGCAGGAAGCTCTACTACCATAAGTGGAGGTGTTTTTTGGTTCAGAAGTTTGCGTAGTCCAAAATGAATCGAGAGAGGAAAAATTGTTTTGAGGGTCTCTTCAAGAGTCTTGGCATCATTTTCAGAAAATGTTCTGTTTTGTACGCGGTTTTTGAGTATTGAAAGCTTTTTGAGTATTGATGAAGTTTCTGCCGAAGAAATCCTCTGATCAGGATTTTTTACCTGATTGCTTTCTTGCAGAGACATTTGCGTGAAATCAAGAATTGAATTTAAGTCCTGAGGTGACATTGCCGTGAATTCTCTATGATTGAGAATGACAAATTCATCTTGAAGGTTTTGCGGGAGTTGATTAAATGCATAAATCGCATGATTTTCAACAGCATCTAGGTCATACTCTTCACGAATTGACTTTGAAGATTCGCTATTCATTTCAGGGTAGGCTATCCCCGCATCTAAAAATCTTGCCAATTGAGTGAGAATTTTTCCCTGTTCAATTCCCTTTTTTTGAGGGATGCCTCGGTCGAGAACATACCGTAAAAGAGCCATTTTATTATCTGAAGAGATCTCTGCATAATCGTAGGGAGTCAACATAGACTGAGATTCTTTCGGAAGCTCATTGTACTGCTCTATAATTCGGGAAAGTAAAGAAGTGTCGTTTTTGCGATTCAATTGAATTGTATTATTTGAAGCAGTAACCCCCAAGATGTTCTTAAGTAAGATTTTATTTGATCCTAGGTTAACGGAGCCAGCATTTGCTGAATCATATACTTGCAATGCATCTTCTAAGTCCATTCGTTCTTGAACTACCCGTTTTGGAGAAACTGGGTGGCGCGGGCTATGTTGGGCAATCCAGAGCATTCGAAAGAGAAATTGATTTCTCTCATTATGTGGGAGTTTAAAGATCGATTCTTTGGTGATTTGTTCTCCCTTGGAGTGCATTCGTTTTTTTGTCGGTGGAGCTTGCATTCTTTCAGTAAAGCTTGAAAACCACCCTTGAGCGCCTCTAATGACTTTTTTAGCAGAGCGGTATGTGCTTTTAATTTCATTTGGATTTTGTAAAAGTTCCCAAGAGTAGTTTTCAAGAGCACTTGCGACGTATGAAGCACTTCCAAAAACAAGCTTATTCATAAGCCCTATGGCTCCTGAAAAGACTCCTGTAATGCTTCCTAAGACTCCTGTTGCTATTTCTGTTTGATAGAGAACGGTAGTCGTGCTTGTTTTATCAATCACTCGAGTTGCAAATGTCCCTGCTTTTGCAGCATATGTCGTGGCTTTAACCGCTACGTTAGCAGCCCCTACAACAGATCCAAGAATCGGAACCATAGAGAGAATACTGGTTGTAATGTCGGCTGCTGCTCGAGCCTTATCAGCTGATTGATCCACTGCATAAAGTGCCCAATCGAGTCTTCTGGTTGATTCCTGTATAACCTCTTGAGTTATTTCATGAGCTGAATAGAGTGCAGCAGAAAGTGCTTTTTCACTTGTAAAAATTGGAACTGCATTTTGTGCCAAGTAACTTGCTCTATGTACCATCCAAGCTAGTGAAAATGTGAGTGCGCTCACCGTCTGAAGGGGTAGTTTTGCTCTCAAAGAAAGATTTTCAGGTCGTTTCTTGAGAAATTCAACGTCAATCTCGTAATAGACTCGACCGCCCACTTGCTTCAAAGAATCTAGAGCCTGCTGCTTTGATTCGTAAGGAGTAACATTTTGAGGATTGGGAGAATCGGGACTAATGTTCATAAGTCATAGTTTTTTATTTATAGATTACATTAGCAAATTTAAAAAATTAATAGATAGAAGCCCTTAACCTTTAACCTGATCTTCACTATGATCTGCTTTTCAAGTCGATTTAGAGGTGTGGAGTTCATGAACGAATCGGATCATTTTAAAGGAAAAAACCCTCTTCAGCATATTGTAGAGGTTCAGGCTGGAGGTATTGAGAAGTCAAGTGAGATTCATGGGGTAGAGACTCCTGGAATGGTATTTGCCTTTTATGATTCATTTCGGGAAGTTTCTGTCCTTATTGCTCTTTTTGCATTAGTAGCTCACTACTACGCTTTTACCTTTCATCAATCGGTTATTATTGCCCTTTCGCTGTCATGCGGATATGTCTTATGGAGGTTTTGTCGAGCAGCTCATCTAGCTTATTTTCGGTTAGAACGCCTTCATCGAGTTGCTTTTGAAGAAAAGCGAGAAATTGAATGTAATCGCGATCAGGAAAAGGAGGAGCTTAAGGCCTTATATCGAGTAAAAGGCTTTGAAGGTGAATTGCTTGATGATGTAGTAAACGTTTTAATGGCTGATAGCGAACGATGTCTTCGGGTTATGCTTGAAGAGGAGATGGGATTTCGTTTAGAAGAAAACCAACATCCTCTTTTGCTTGGACTTGGAGGGGCTCTTGGCGTGATAGCTTCATTTATTGTCTCGCTTGGGCTTTATTATTTATTTGACATCCAAGGTGTATGTATCGGAGCTGTTTTAGTGTCTGCATATACATGGAGCTATGTAGCAAATAGGGAGCGAAATCGAATAATTCCTGCATTTGTCTGGGGTGCTTCAGAGGCGATTGCCTCAATTTTGGTAGCCTATTTTATGTTGGAAGTCTTGCATAAAAGCATCTAAGATGTATCAACTCTTGTGACGAAGCGTTCTGTGTCGATGGAATCTTCAAAGTGGCTGACAGTTCTTCGCAATATGAGAGAGTAACAAAATCAGGAGACGTACCTCCTGGAATATATTAACGAGAAATATAACTTCATGACTGCTCAGAAAAACAACAAGCTTTCTGAATGTGAAATACCCCTTAAATTTCCATTCGCACGGAGAAAACTTCGTGAAGTCACCTTCTTGAAATTTTTTGCTTTAGGGCTTGAAGAAAGCCTCAGTCCTTTTTTGAATCCATTTGCTAGAAATTTGAGTAAGAATCTGTCCTTCAGGTCTTCCATTTTCGCTGCAATCCTATTAATGATTGCATTCAGCTTCCATATAATACTGCCTGCCCAGTCAGTTGATTATATATTTTTAACGCTTTGTTTATTGATCGTTGCTCCATCTGCCTTGATTGAATCAATTCAGGACATCATCCATGGAGATATAAACATCGATGTTTTGATGGTTGTTGCTTCCTTGGGGGCCTGTCTCTTAGGAAGAGGATTTGAAGGGGCTCTTCTGCTTGTTTTGTTTGCAATATCCGGAGCCATGGAAGATTTTGTTACTTTAAAGGCAAAAAAAAATCTTACAGGACTTGAGGATCTCGTTCCTGAGAAAGCAACTCTTATAGATAAGAGTGTTTTATATGAAAAAGCTGTTGTTGACATCAACAAGGGAGAGATAATTCTTATTCGTCATGGTGAGATTGTCCCCTTGGATGGAACTGTGGTTGAGGGTGAAGGGGCTCTTTCTTTAGCGCATCTTACCGGGGAATCAAATCCTATTTCTACCAGAATTGGGAGTGAAGTAGTTTCTGGAGGACGGCTTCTTGAAGGGTCTATTAAGGTTCTTGTCGATCGAACGTCTAGCAATTCAACATTAACAAGGCTTGTTCGATTAGTTACACAAGCACATGAAACAAAGCCTGCGCTGACAAAAACATTTGAGAAATTCGGCAAGATATATGCTTCAACCATCATGCTTGCATCATTCCTTGCTGCAATATTACTTCCTTTATTTGGTATTCCCTTTATGGGAGATTCGGGGTCGGTTGTTCGAGCCCTCTCATTTCTAATTACAGCTTCTCCGTGTGCGTTAGTATTGGCTATTCCCATTGCATACATAAGCTCGCTTGGATTAATTGCGAAGAAGGGGATTGTCGTCAAAGGTTCTCACATCTTGGATGCACTTGTTATGTGCCACTCTGTTGCATTCGATAAAACGGGGACATTGACATATGGCAAGCTGCGGTTATCCAGTGAACTGCCCGAAGATAAGCTGAGTCTTATTGCCTCGATAGAAAGAGGCTCTACTCATCCGATTGGAACAGCTCTTGTAGAAGAGGCATCTAGTCGAGCGATTCCTCTTCTTGAGGTGGCTGATTTTCGTTCCTATCCAGGGCGGGGGGTTGAGGGAGAGGTTATTGTAGATGGAGTCCGAAAGAAAGTTTTCGTTTTAAATGTCGAAGAGGCTCTTGTTCATACTTCACTTGATGATTCAGCGAGAGAAGATTTGCTGTCACAAGCTAAAGATGCACGAAATAATGGGTTTGTCACTGCATGTGCAGTCATAGATGGGGAAGGCTTTCTTTTGCGATTTGATGACATTCTGCGGCCTGGAATAGAAGAGCTTGTAGATCGACTCAATGTTATGGGTAAAGAGCTCTTTATGCTTACGGGTGATAGCGAAGAAAATGCTATGAAAGTAGCTACGACCATTGGAATCGATAATGTTGAAGCAAGCTTGAAGCCGGAAGATAAGCTCCAGCGTATCAAAGAGCTTTCGCAGATGACGGGTCTTATAATGGTTGGGGATGGGGTTAATGATGCTCCTGCTCTTGCTCGCGCCACCGTTGGAGTTTCTATGGGGACCATGTCAAGTGCAACTGCAAGAGAGGCTTCTGATATTATTTTATTACAAGATTCTCTTGATCTTTTAGATTGGCTGCTACGGCAGGCGATTCGTACTCAATACGTTGTCATGCAAAACTTGATTTTGGCACTTTTAGTTATTGTATTGGCCTCAATCTCCGCTCTTTTTGGCGAGCTTGCGCTTTGGCAAGCTGTCTGTCTTCATGAAGGAGGAACAGTTCTTGTCGGATTAAACGGCTTAAGGTTATTAAGAGATAGATCTTAAGCGTGATGCGTCAAATCTATTGGAGGGTATGTGAGAATACTTGAAGCTTTTGTCCACCTTGCTGAGCAAATTATGTATGGCGATAAGCTTTTAGTTTCTTCTCATGAAAAAGAGAGGGCTTTAACAGAGCTTCTTCCCTTAGAAGAAGCATATAAAACATATTGGGCCGGCGGGCCTCGGCCTGATCAAGCTCATGTTCCTGAAGGTCTTTTTTATAAAACTATTTTAGATGCTTTTACAGCTGTATCGAAGACGCAGGCTCATTTGGATGAAGAGGTGTTATCCTTTCGGCTTGATGGCTGGTTAATCGATGGTCATTCGTATCAAAAGAGGCCTTGGGCCATCTTTTATTTCTGGAATGAGTGTTATTTCGGATTCCATATTCGATTTCAGGATATTGCTCGCGGAGGTCTTCGAACAGTTGTGTCTCGGACCCTTGAGCAAGAAGCGCAAGATAGAAAGCAGATTTTTTGTGAATGCTATGACCTTGCCTTTACTCAGGAGTGGAAGAATAAAGATATTCCGGAAGGTGGTGCTAAAGGAGTTATTTTTGTCCCGGCGATCTATGCAAGAGATATTGATGCCATACAAATCTTTCAGAAGAAATGTATTGAAGCTTTTCTAGAATTATTAGTGACAGATGTCAGTGAGAGTTATTTTCCTAAGAAGATTAAAAAAAATATTTTTAATCTCGATAAGAAGCCTGAATGGATTTTTTTGGGTCCTGATGAGCGAATGTCAGATAGCATCCTCGCTTGGATCGGAGATTATTCTAAGGAAATAGGATATGGCCTTGGTGCTGCTATTATGTCTTCAAGACCAAAAGTTGGCATCAATCATAAACAATATGCAGTTACATCGCATGGGTTGATGGTTTATATCGAAGAAGCTCTTTTGACGCTTGGAATAAACCCTTATAAAGATCCTTTTTGTATAAAGATTTCAGGCGGTCCGGACGGGGATGTTGCTGGAAATACTATCAAGCTTCTTGCAGAAAGATTTGAAAATACTGCAAAAATAGTTGCTATCAAGGATGTTTCAGGGGTCCTTTATGATCCACATGGAATTCCATTTTCGGCCCTCCTTCCATTGGTAGAGAGTTCAAGTCCGATTGCACATATAAATTTTGAAGAGCTTCATGAAGACAGTTTTTTGCTCGATATGAACCAAGAAATAGGGGAAGAACCCTATTTCTTGCGGCATAGTGGGGAGAGGCTTGCTCAAAAGGTGCGAAAAGAACGATTTAATATAGAGGCGGCAAAGACGTTATTTGATGGTTTTTTACATCGAGTTCATGCGGATCTCTTCTTGCCCGCAGGTGGCAGGCGTTCATCGCTTCATATGGAAAATATTTCAGACTTTATGCCCGATGGTGTCGCAAGTTCAAAGTTGATTGTTGAGGGAGCGAATGTCTATCTGACTCAGCCGGCGCGTGATGTTTTGGAATCATCGGGCGTTCTCATTATGAAGGACAGTAGTGCTAATAAAGGGGGGGTAATTTCCTCGTCTTATGAAATTCAAGCGCTTTTGACAATTGGAGAAGATGGATTGATACTCCATAAGGAGGCAATTGTTCGAGAGATTTTGGAAAAAATTCACATACTCTGTCAGTACGAATCACGGTGTATTCTTCATCAAGTTGCAAGAACGAAGAGGCCTGCTTCGGTGATTTCGCAAGAAATATCAGTATTAATTCGATCTCTTTCGAGTGATATTTTAGTCTGGCTGGAAGGATGGGATTCTGTTTTATTTTGGAAATGTATCGAGGTTCATTTTCTCCCCAATTTAGTGAAGCATGCTTTTGATCGGATTCGTCAATTGCCTACAAGCTACCTATTTGCAACGGTTTCTTCATTCATTGCCTCTCGTCTTGTTTATCGGTATGGTGTAGCTGGCGATGGTCTGGGTTCTGGTCTTGTTCTTCCCTATCCAATAGATCGGGCCTATCTTGATCGAATGGCTCAAGATGCTCTTGACTTTGCCTTACAACGAGAAAATCAGCACTCTTGATTCTAGAGTGCTAAATTTCAGTTGCTTTATGAGATTCATCGTCGGTAGAATGACATTTGATTGCATAACATGGGTTTATAAATAAAAATTTATTCCATGGTTATACTACGTTAAAAGCGCATGCATAATCAATGAAGACTCCTCATTAATGAAGACCAATGAATGCAGAATAAAAAATGGTGTTTCTCGGGCCAAAAAAGCCTCTGGGAATCTCATCGAAAAAAGCGAGACAAATACATTGATCGAAACGAGTATGGCTCATGCCAATAAAGCATCTCCGAAGTCGTCCAGAAAAGATCGTCAGCGTAATGTGCTTTTTGGTGTTATCGAGCAATACCTCAAAACGGGCAAGCCTGTAGGGTCGCAAACTCTACAAGAGACAGGATTTCCAGAGCTCAGTTCTGCCACGATTCGAAATTATTTTGCGGCACTCGATGATGAGGGATTTCTTCAGCAGCATCATACTTCTGGAGGAAGGACTCCGTTACCAAAGGCTTTCAAAATCTATGCTCAAGCTTGTTTAGAAGTCTCTTTGGGAGATCATCTTGAGGCTGATGAAGTCTTGATGAAGGGAGATCATACGGTAAAAAAGAAAGTCCCAAAAGACATTGGTCCAGATCACAACTCCAAAGAAGTGGTTCGGTTTCTTCAGGAATCATCGGATGAGATATCTTCTCATCTCAATGCCGCGGTCTTCATTTCTCTTCCCCGTTTTGATCGAGATGGTCTTTTGGAAATTCGATATGTTCCTTTAGAGCGCAGACAATTGCTTGCAATTTTTCTTACGACATATGGGACTGTCCAGACGGAAATTATACCTGTCAAGCGAATCATTCGTCAGGAAGAAGTTCATGCACTCGAATCATTTAGTCGAGCGTGTCTTTTGAGGGCGCAGGGCGGAGAGAGAGAGGTTCTTGAGAGCATGTCCTATGAAGAACGAGAGTTTGCTCGTTCAATTTATCAAGAAGTGATGGCTCGTTATTTGGTTTCCTATTCCAATATTTCTGAAGATGACTTGTATAGGACTGGTTTTTCTCGACTTCTTTCATACTCAGATGCCAAACAAGCACATATGATATCTTCAAGTCTTTATCTTTTTGAGAATAGAAATACTCTTCGAGGCTTTTGTCGAGAGGCGGTTTCATCTCAGAAGATTCGATTTTGGATAGGAGATGACCTGGATCCATTTGTCGTAGGAGATTCAGGGTGTGCACTCATTACAGCCCCGTACAAGATTGGAAACAAATGTGTAGGAGCTGTTGGGGTTATTGGGCCTATGCGAATGTTTTACAAAGACTTATTCGAATATCTCCTTGTGGAGTCTGCTCGGATTTCCGAGGTTTTGACAAAGACTTTATGTACCCACCATATTGAACTACGCGAGTCTCCATTTACAGCGGAAAGTTCAACTTCAAAAAAACTACTTCAGAAATAAAATGATGGGATTAAGAAGGATTGATTGAGAAAATGAAAGAAAATATCGATACGAATACACAGCAATCAGCAGAGCAGCAGCCTGTGGCTGAGGATAATCCTCAAACTTCACCAACTGAGAATTCTCAAATTGAATCTACCATTGATGAGCTTGCAATAGCTAAGAAAGAGTCTCAAGAATGGAAGGATAAATATCTGAGAGCTTTGGCTGAGATGGAAAATAGTCGAAAGCGGCTCCAAAGAGATAAAATTGAGTCCCAGAGCTTTGCAATTCAAAACGTATTGGTCGATCTATTGTCACCTCTTGATCATTTTGAAAAAGCACTGATGCATGCTGAAAATGCTTCTGGAGATGTTAAAAACTGGGCTCTTGGTTTTCAGATGATTTTGCAGAGTTTGAAGCAGGTCCTTGAAGATCATGGGGCTATCCCGTTTGAATCACTGGGCAAGCAATTCGATCCTCATTTTCATGAAGCCCTTGAAACATGCGTCTCTGAGAAGGAGGCTGATGGAACGATTATTGAAGAGTTCCAGAGAGGTTATAAGATGGCAGGACGTGTAATGAGGCCTGCAAAAGTTAAGGTCGCAACTTGTCCGAATAACGAGAGCAAAGCTTCTTCTTCACTCTCTTAGGACTTGATTGCAGTTAATTTTGTATAAATTTTTGTAGAAGTATCCATTAGGAGTTTGCATATGACAAAGAAAGAAAAAGAGCGAATAATTGGTATCGATTTAGGTACTACCAACTCCTGCGTCGCTGTGATGGAAGGGGGTAAGCCTGTCGTCATCGCTTCGGCAGAGGGGCTTAGAACTACGCCTTCGATCGTCGCCTTTAAAGGCCCAGAAAGACTCGTTGGAATTACTGCAAAACGACAGTCAGTGACAAATGGCGAGAATACTGTTTACTCTTCTAAGCGTTTTATTGGACGTAAATACAATGAGATCTCTGAAGAGTCGAAGCTTGTTCCGTACAAAGTAGTTGAAGGTCAAGGGGGCAATGCGGCCTTTCAAGTTGCAGGAAAGATGATGACCCCAGAAGAGGTTGGCTCTTATATCCTGACAAAAATGAAAGAAACCGCCGAAGCCTATCTTGGAGAGAAGGTGACTGAGGCTGTTATTACAGTGCCTGCGTATTTTAATGATGCTCAGCGCCAATCAACTAAAGATGCTGGAAGAATCGCTGGCCTTAATGTTCGTAGAATTATTCCTGAGCCAACGGCAGCTGCTTTAGCATATGGTCTTGATAAGCAAAAAACATCTAAGAAGATTGCCGTTTTTGACTTGGGCGGCGGAACTTTCGATATATCCATTCTTGAAATTGGCGATGGAGTTATTGAGGTTCTTTCGACAAATGGTGATACGCATCTCGGTGGAGACGATTTTGACTCGGCTGTTTTACGTTGGATTATCGAAACCTTTAAGCAAGAGCAAGGTATTGACTTAACTCAAGATAAGATGGCTATTCAGCGTCTTCGAGATGCTGCAGAAAAGGCAAAGATTGAGCTTTCAGGGACAATGACAACTGAGATTAACCAGCCATTCATTACTATGGATGCCTCTGGTCCGAAGCATTTGGCCCTCTCTCTCTCCAGAGCAAAGCTCGAAAGTCTTTGTGAGCCTCTTATTGAACGAACACGTCAACCATGCTTAAAGGCGATGAAGGACGCTGGAGTTTCAAAAGATGATATTGCTGAAGTAATTCTTGTCGGCGGTATGAGCCGTATGCCTAAAGTACAAGAGATGGTTAAGCAGATCTTTGGAAAAGAGCCTAACAAGAGCATAAACCCTGATGAAGCGGTGGCAATTGGTGCTGCGATCCAGGGCGGGGTTTTGGCTGGTGAAGTAAAAGACATCCTTCTTCTTGATGTGACGCCATTGACTTTGGGTATCGAGACGATGGGCGGAGTGATGACTCCAATTATCGAAAGAAACACCACTATTCCAGTTCAGAAGAAGCAGGTGTTCTCTACGGCTGCTGATAATCAGCCTGCAGTGACCATTCGTATTCTTCAGGGCGAGCGTTCAATGGCCAATGATAACAAAGAAATTGGTCGTTTTGATTTGAGCGACATTCCTCCAGCTCCTCGAGGTATGCCTCAGATTGAAGTTGCTTTTGATATCGATGCGGATGGTATCTTGCATGTATCGGCTAAAGATGTTGCTACTGGCAAAGAGCAAAAGATACGAATCCAAGCTTCTTCAGGCCTTGATGAGAATGAAATTCAGCGAATGGTTAAAGACGCTGAATCGCATTCAGCAGAGGATAAGAAGCGTAAAGAGGAAGTTGAGCTTAAAAACCATGCAGATGCAACGGTTTTCAGAGCTGAGAAATCTTTGAAGGAGTTCAAGGATCAAATCCCTCAAGAGATTGCTACAGAGATTCAAACATATATTGACGCTCTCAAGAAGGCTCTTGAATCTTCTGATTTGAACAAGATTAAGGAAGCAAAAGACGCTCTCGAAGAGCACCTTATGAAGATTGGTGAAGCGCTTTCGAAGAAAGCTGGTGCACAGCCTTCTGAAAATGCACAGCAATATACTCAAGGTCAGCAATCTCAACAGCAGTCATCAGGTCCAAAACAACCTCATGATACTGATAAAGTAGAAGATGCTGAAGTGATCATCGATAACGAGTAATTTTTCCTATTTATTTTTTGGCTACTTTCTTTTTACATAATGTAGAGGAAAGTAGCCAAATATCGTCGCCTTTCTCCTCTATCTCCTGAGAAAAATATGTGTTCATATGCCTTGTTTATAACGATGAATTATGAAGTCTCGGCATTGATTATGCTGACAAATATTTTTTTGTATAATGTCTATATATAACTCACGTTACGTAAAATCCAACTGTCTCTTTTGATGATTTCTTACGAGTCTACAATAGGAGGTCGGTGATCTTCTTCGTAACATGAGTCTTTAATGCTGTTTTAGATGGGTACTATTGTAGGGTATTAGATATGGGTTATTCGATATGAGTTATTCGGGAGGAGGTTCTAATATTGGGTCTTTTCCTCACCTGCAATCCAATATAGAACATCCAAAAGTTGGTCGGTTAAAAACCGGTCAGTTAGCTCTTTTTAATGGTCGTTCGTGTGATGTTCAACAGATTGCTATCGGGAGTCCTATTAATAGGACAAAGCAGGCGCAAAAGCTCGACAGGAAACGACTTGAGATCATCAGCTCCGTGTGGAGTAACGCACGAAGAAATATCGTATCGAAAGGTTTTTCTGTCGATACACCGCAAATCCATGACAATCATACAATTAAGATTGTAGAACAGTCAGCTAGATCAGATATTATTTCTCAGGTCTTGCCAAAGAGTCTTTTTCCTGATCAAAGTGTTAAAATACAGGGAGCGATTCATCAGAGCGGAGATCATAATGCTCAACGTACGTCGAGTAAAGCTACAAAAGTTGCCACAGAGACTATTAATAGTGTTTCAAATAATAGTTTTTCAAAGATTGCGTCTGGTAAAGCAAAACAGGTTTGGAAACATTCAGTTAAGAATGATGTTGCCTATTTTACCCCAATAAAAAGTGGGTTCTTTTCGGCAGTCTATAATGCAAAAGAGGCTGAGATTCGAGAAGAGGTTAAAACAGTTCAGTCCATCAAAAGAAGCTTAAAAAATGCATCACCTTCTGAGGATATTGAAGAGACAAACTTGGCTTTAGAGCTTGAGGAACTTCATGGCCCCGACCGAATTGGAGGTCAATATACGGTCAAAACTTCAAGAGCCTCTTCAGACCTAGAAAAGTCAGTAAGGGATCAAGGTTCACTCGTCCGTTTTCCAAAGAGCGCGGAGCTTGGGCTCGAGATTCTGAACGGAATGAATACTTTACATAAGGCTGGTTTTGTTCATGGCGATATCAAACTCGAAAATGTTCTTGTGTATCATAAGGACGGAACTCTCCATGCAAAAATATCAGATTTTGGTAAGACGAAACCATTGAAAGATGGCGCAAATATCATGAATACAGGGAACCCAAGATATGCTGCTCCAGAGGGAAGATTGAGTAAGCAGGGAGAGGTCTACAGTACTGCTATTATGCTGATCCGTACGCTGGAAGGAGAATTTCTCAACGAGAAAGAAGATGCGCTGATTCCAATCGATACAAAAAAACTCGACAGAACTGAGTCCGCTTGCAACACTCAAGGAATTGAAAAATTTTTGGTGTTGAATAAGCATTGCGTGCAGACATCGGCCAAAAAAGTGATAGGCAAAATTCGATATTGGTTTCGCTCGGTTACTAAGATGGTAGGAATTCGAGGCAAAGAAGAGCTTGGCTTGGCTCAACAGGAAGTCTCTTTGTATATTGATGCATTAATAAAAAGATTGGAGAATGCCTATGCAAATGGTGGAAATGACACGAAAAAGAGGCAAGCTCTCAGAGATTTAAAGTCTCTTCTTGAAAGAATGACCGACTCAGATCCATCGAAGAGACCTACAATGCAAAAAGCATATCTTGAATATAAAGGGGTTCTTGAGAAGCTTGATCTTGAAAAGCTCAATAGGGCGTAGATTTGGAAGTTAATGAAATGAGGACTCAGTTCGATATGGAGACTTTCTCCATGGACTCACTTTCTCTTTGAATAATCCTCATGTTCTTGTTAGGATTCCCTACACATTTGTCGTGGGGCTTAATTTCTGTGAGATTGCTATCTGTAGAACTCCAAGGATTTAAATCATTTGTAGATAGGATTAAAATCCCCTTTGAAGACGGCGTCAATGCAATAGTTGGTCCAAACGGCTGCGGAAAGTCAAATATCGTCGATGCTTTTTTATGGGTACTTGGCGAGCAATCAGCCAAAAGTTTACGTGCTGACAAAATGACGGATGTCATCTTTGCAGGAACTAAAGCTCGCAAGGCAGTCAATTTTGCTGAAGTAACGCTTACCTTTTCAAATGAAGAGGGGAAATTTCCTCTTCCCTTCAAGGAAATTGCTGTAACACGAAGACTTTATCGATCGGCAGAGGGAACAGGAGAAAGTCTTTTTCTTATCAATAAGAAACAAGTTCGTCTGCGCGACGTCCATGAGCTTTTTCTTCATACAGGCCTTGGGAAAGAAGCCTTTGCTGTAATCGGTCAAGGCCGAGTTGAAGAAGAGATTTCTCAGTCTCCTTTTGAACGACGAAAAATGTTTGATGAGCTTGCTGGCGTTTCTCGCCCTCTTTTAAAGCGAAAAGAGACTCTTGATCGGCTCAAAAAATCTTCAGATAATGTTGAGAAAGCAAGAATTAAATTTGATGAAGTGTATCGACAACTTGACGAGCTGAAAAAGCAGGCGGATCAGGCAGAGGAGTACAAGAAAACGCAAGAGCGCTTGGATCTTCTGCACCGAGTTCTCCATACCAAGAAAAGCAATAAGCTCAAGAATCGCCATGATGAATTAACCGCAAAAATCACATCTCTTGAAGCCTTGAAGATTGAAAAACAATCTCTAGAAAGCACAATTCATCGGGATGTCTCCATTTTAAAAGAGCAAGTAGAGCTTAGCTGGAAGGCATTATCGAATTCAACCCAAGAAGTCGAGCGAGTTAAAGGACAAAAGAATCTAAGCGCCCAGCTGTATGCACAGGCTGATGAACGGATAAAAAAAGCAACCTTTCGCCGCACTCACCTGAGCCAGGATCTTGCAAAAGCAAAGAAATTCTTAGATGAGCTTACTCATTCCAAGCAAGAAACCCAGAAAAAAGTGTTTCAGCAGGATCATCTTCTCAAACAACTAAAGACTCTTTGGGAGAAATCACAAGAAGAGCAAAAAGAAATTGAGGGACAGTCAAGCCAGCTCTTTACTCACCTCAAATCAGCTCAATCATTTTTGATTCAAAAGGAACGGGAAGCTTCGCAATTAGAAGTTAGGAGAAATGGAGAGAAAAAGCGATCTACAGATATATTACAGAGAGTTGATGCTTTAAAGAAAGAATCTCAACAACTCATTATTGATCCAGAAGATGAAGTTCGAATTGAGCAGAAGAAAAAAGATCGTGCGTCATTGCTTGAGTCAATTGAATCAGCCAAAGGGGAGCTTCAAAAGCTTCATAGTGGGGCTCAACAACATGAGGATAGGCTCAAGGAAGTTCGTGCTGATAGACTTCGCATCCAAACGATGCGTATGTCTGCTCAAACGAAACATGCAACCCTTGGGGGCTTAAGAAATGATCATGTAGGCCTTGATGCTGGGGTTAAGAAGCTTGTCCAGCTCTCTCGAGATCAAAAGTCACAGATATATCAAAAAGTTCGTCTTCTAGCCGATATCTTCAAGGAAGATAAAGAGTTCTTTGCTTCTCAATCGCTTGCGGCTTTTAGTTTTGTCTTTAGTTCTTTTTTGGTTGTAGAGCGAGTAGAGGATCTCCAGCTTCTCGTTGAATGTGCTGAGAAGAATAAGATTCAGCATTACACATGCTTTTGCCTTGAGCTTCTTGGGATGGACCTAACTGAGTGGAAAAAATGGATTCAGTCGATTCCTGTTATCATGAAGATAGGCGCTTTGGATTCCTCTACGCCGCTTGCGCTTCTCGATAAGGGCAGATTTCTTCAAAATGGGATTCTCTTTGGAATCGGTTCCGAAGGAAAAAATTCTCTTTTGATCGGGAAGGAGATGGAGGTTCTTCAAGAGGAAATCGATATATTGGTACGAAGTGAATCTCAGGCTGTCACTCAAGAGAATGAAATTTCTGAAGCCCTAGAATCAGTTACTCGGCTACGTCGTTCCTTAGATCAGAAAATGCGATCTGAAGAAATGCGACTTCTGGAAGTGAATAAGCTTTTGTTTGATCTTGAGAGAGTTCTTACTCATAAGGCCGAAAGATTAGTTGTTTTAGAAAAGGAATCGAATCGTCTTCAGGATGAGCTTCATCAGAGTCAAGTATTGCTGACAGTTCTTGAAAAAGAGTTGTTTCTTGCTCAAGAACTATTTACAGCTGCAAAAAATGAATTGATGAAACAAGAGGCTCAATCGAGTCAAGCGGCACAAAAGCGGGCCTCTCATCAAGCAATCTTAAATCAACGCGAAACAGAATATCGAACTCTTGAAAATGAGACCAGAAGCTCTGAAAAGCATTTGATCGAGGTTTCATCAAAATTACAGCGCTGCCTGGAAGAATGTGAAAGATTAGAAACTGAACTCAAACATATCGAACAAAATCTTTCCGGAGGCGATGAAAAACGTAAAGAACTTTTCATTGAGCTAGAACGAATAGAAGTGATTGTCCAGGAAGCGGAAGGTCGGCTGGATACCTTAAAAAAAGAAGCACAAGAGAAAAAACAGTCTCTTCAAACGAAGGAATCCGCTCTTGAATCTGTTCGTAAAGAGGTCGAATCATTACGAAATGCTCATAGCCAGGCATCTAAAGAAGTTGCCCTTGTTGAATCCGATCTTGCTAAGTATCATGATTTAGCACATTCAAGTGAAGAGGAGGCATCTTTATTTGACACGCAACCAGAAAGTAGAATTCAGCAAGAAATTGTAGGACTTGAAACTTTTTCTAAGGAAGCTGGCCAGATTAACTTTAGGGCGATTGATGATTACAATGACCTTAAGAATAAGCAAGATTTTGCAATTGACGAACTCCAGGATTTAGAAAAGAGCCGAGATGCTCTTATTGAACTTATCCAACAGATTGAAAAAGATGCAAATCTCATGTTTGAAAAATCCTTTAGCGAGGTACGACAAGCTTTTCAGACGAATTTTACCAAGCTCTTTGGTGGAGGTGATGCCGATTTGTTACTTGTAGCACCGCATGCTCAAGATGGGGCAGATATTGAAGTTGATCCCTTCATGCGTGGAGTAGAAATTATCGCCAAACCTCCTGGTAAGGAAATGAGAACTCTCCAGCTTCTCTCTGGTGGCGAAAAAACGATGACCGCTTTAGCGCTTCTTATGGCTTTTTTCCAGGTCAGGCCGTCGCCTTGTTGTATACTGGACGAAGTTGATGCCCCTCTCGACGAAGCCAATGTTATACGGTTTACCGATCTCTTACGTTCGTTTGCGAAGACAGCTCAGTTTATTCTTATCACTCATAATAAAAAGACGATGGCAACTTGTGAGAGGTTAATTGGGGTATCGATGGAGCAAAAAGGAGTGTCTACCATTTTGGAGCTTCAGCTTGTTAGTTAATAGCTAAAAGTTTTACGTTGATCGAATTAAAAAATATTTTGATCAATGGAAGTTCGAACGGTTTGCATTAAAGACACCTGGTATGAGCTGACTTTGGAAAAGCCTTCAAAGGATATCGAAGGTGTTTTTAACGAGGCTGTAGAATCCCTAAAGAAAAACCAAAATGCAACTCCTTCGGGAATTCTGGTACGGAAAATTAGTCCTGCAGAGTATCTCAAAAAGGCAGGAAGTGCTTCGCATGGTGTTATAGCTTTTTTTCAAAAAAAATTCACATCTCTTATTCAAACCATCTCTACGCTTTTAGGCATTAAGAATATTGATGAGGAAAGACGCCTTGAGATGATTCTCTCCATGCAGCTCTTCAAAAATAGTGATGAAGAGCTCATTAAGGAGATTATTGGCAGCCAAGATCCTAAAGCTTCATTTTCAGATACAATTCGGGTGTGGAAGAAGTGTATAGACGAAAGCATTCCATACCTGGAACCAAGTCTCAAAAAAAACTTAGAGGTCCTTTCTCAGCAATTCAAAGGCTTATACGACCTTAAAAGAGAAATCGAAAAATTACAGCAAGTCGCTTCTTTGCGAAGCTTGCAGCCTCAACAAGAAAAGCTCAAGAATCGAATTGTAGGTCAGATTGAGTCTTTAAAAATGGGGACTTCGATGCTTATCCCGGGAGGGATATGGACTCCAGATACCAAAACCTCAAACGAAATGATCTACAAATGTACAAAAAATGAAGATGGCTCTATCACCGTTCAGGTTGTTGATGTCACAGCCCTCTTGAAGGGCAATGATGATCATATTGCTTCAAAATCTAATAAACCGCAGATTTCTGCTGCCTACGAGAAAGCAGTTTCAAAAGAAGATATCGAAAACTTCGTCAAAAAGACGATTCTGCTCCAAACGGGGATTTCAATAATTCCGGCGATAGGTACTGGAGGAAAGTGGACTCTCTTCAAATCTGCAGTCTATTTCGTTGCAAGTCATATTCAAGATGGAATCTTTGGCAAGATAGAGAATCAACAATTGAGGGAAGGAAGAGAATCTGTCTTTAAAGAAATTTTTACTGAGGCAGTCACGAGTCAAAATGTGCCATCAACTGCTTTAAAACAGGCTGTGCAAGTCGATCCAGCACGATTATTAAAGGTGTTTGCAAAAGTTCATTTACATCGGGAAGAATCCTCTCAAGAGGGTCACTATGCCCTGCATAAATTTCTGATGCGAGCATCTCTCTATCTAAAGATATATGCGAATGCATCTCAAAAGGAAATTGAAAGCCCTCAATTGAGATCATGGCTTAAAGTATCGGCTCGAAAGCTTATTCAATATGCCAAGGATCATCCTGAGACGGAAGAGTCTAAACAGCTTTTAGTTCAAATAGAACAAATCGTAAAAAGAGTTGAAGATGAAGATCTTCGAGATCGCTTTCCGGTTCCCTCTTCCCCTTTTAGCTTATTTGGGTCAAAAAGATCTTTTAAGGCGGCTGAAGGATTGAATGTGCCGGGTGCTCATATTTCAGGCAAAAAAGCTGTAGCTGCAACTTCAATTACCGTCGACACAAATCTCCGAAAAAGAATTAAGCAATCGATTACAACGCCTGATATAGACAATCTTGAAAGGGCTTTGAAAGAGGTCGATAGTCAAATTCAACAAGGAAATTTCCAGACGGGACACCTCTACCTCAGAGATTTTTTTCTGAGCCTTGAAAGTCAGGTGGATTCTAATAATTGGATGTGTCCGAAGGCTGAATTTGTGCGCTGGCAGGTAGCTGTGCAACAGGCCGCTCTTTTGAATCAGCAAGTCTCTTACGGCCTTAAAAGAGTTGTTCCCACGGCTCAAGATCTTCGATCGACCCTCTTTGCCCTGCGTTTTCAAGATATGGCTATTCGTGTCCATAAGCCTAATGATCCATACTCAAAGTCCTATGTCTTTGATACCTCACTCTTTGAAAAGCAGCTGATGAGGCCCTATTTTTCATTTGGCGATTCCTATCATCAGATATTGAAGAGCATTGAGTACTTTAAGGCTCTCCAGGAAAACAAGGCTTCGATCCCTGCTGTTATTAGTTCAAGGAATCAGAAATTGTCAGAGCTTTGGAATTCGTATCCCTGTACAAGCGCAGACCTGGATCCGGCTCGTGATATAGGCCAAAAAGATGAGAAGATATCCACACTACCTCCTTATATCCTTTCTTTAAGAAGATCATATCTTGGGGCACAAGTGTTTGTTTCGCCAACGCGAGCGTCCGTTGTGAAGGACCTGAATATACAGATGAAATTGCTTTCTGAAACTTTTACTGATGCTCTTCAAAGTACGGGGGACATCTCAGATTTTGGGGGTAAACTTGTACGATTACCCCTTATGCGAAAGCTTTTTGAGTTTATTCCAAAGCGTCTTCTTGAAAAAAATGGCCCTATTAAATTCACCTATGAGGGAAAATCAGATGTATCTGCTTCCAGCTTAGCTGGAGTTATTGCAGGTGGGTCTATTTCGTTAGATGAAAAATTTATCCTTGAGCCTTTTGGTCTTGCCATAAGCGATCCTGATGATCCAGAAAGATTTATGCAGATGAGTAAATTTACAGATCCTCATCCCGATTTACAGAAGGCTAATGGAGTTGCCGTCCCAAAGGAAATCCATAATCGACTCTTCAACCGTGCCGTTGCCGAAAGGCCGATGAATGTTTTGAATAACGTTCATGCAAATGGCTCTGCAATCGAGGAGAGTACAAAAGCTCGAAGACCTGGTTCGAGAGATATTGCATGTCCATTCAAAGAAGATGGTTTTAATGGGAAGACGGAACTTGAAATTATTAACGAGCGCAATCAATTACATGGACTTCCTTCGGATCTTTCTCAAGCAATTGAGCTTTGTATGACTGGGCCAAACTCTAAAGTTCAAAATATACTCAGCTATTTTTCAAAAAATATAACGCTTTTAGAAGATCAAAAAGTTGGCCCCTCTCTTGCGCGTTTAGTTGAAAATACTCTTTGTCAGCAAGGTCTCAGTGCAGAAGAAGTGGAATTGGTTACTATATTTCTTTCAGAGCAGCTTCAAGCGGCTCTAGGAAGAAACTCTTATTCTCTTGCCGCACGCATTGCGAGTATGACTCGATCTTTTTCGATTCGGCATAAGCTTGTTGATATGCAAAATAGCTTGATATCCAATTTAGTTAAAGCCTTTGCTGAGAGTGACCATCAGAATCATGATCGTATTGAGCTTATCCGCGAAATGCTGCTTACCTGTGCCTATTTTGGCAAAACTCCACTCGAATATTTCAAGGTTGAGGAGATATTCACCTATGCAACTCAGATTCAGAAACATGAGATCAACGACCCTGTAAAAAACAGTGAAATTTCGGAGTGGCTTTTGACGCATCTCGAAAAGATGCTTCCAAAGGATGAGGCTACATTAAATTCTTTGTGCAACAGTGTAGCTGGAGATTCACTGAGCGGATGGAAAATAACACCAGAAGGGGTCGCAACGAATGGTCCTTATGTGATCGATTTCAGCAGGTTTGAAGTTTGGAGAAATGGCTTGCGGGTTGAGGTGCTTCCCAAAAGCATTGAGGAAAGTCCTGAATACAAGCAAATAAAGACTATTCTTGCAGGAGCAGGCGTAACTACTTCTTTATCTGATATTCAATGGCGCGTTCAAAATATCCAATACACGAAAGAAAAAGATGTCGTTGTTACAGCAAAACAATTTGATGTTGCGATTGAGGATGTCTCAAAAACAAAAATCGATATACGGGTAGTTACGGCATCGGATGGCAGCATTCAGTTATTTCGGCGAAAGCAAACAAATTGGGTATTTCCGAATTCCTGGTACCAATTTATGTCTAAATTTCCTGGAAATACGACAGAAAGCCTCGCGAGTAAAGTCCCAGGAGGATCTGAAAACATTCAAGGATCAAAAGAGTTTGATGTTATTCCCAGGATCGGGCTTGGCAGAGATGTTTGGATTCGAGAGGATGGCAGAAGGCTTATCGCTGAAAAAAATGGAAAAACGATTTATCGATGCACCACTGCGAAAGAACCATTTGAAATACAAGCAGCCCTGCATATCCCCTCTGGAAAAAGAATTTTGAATGTATGGGACCAAAAGGGATTTAATCGATTTTTGGATATTGAAGATAGAGGACATGTTTTCGCCTACGGGTCCCGATGGGGTGCTGAAAAAATTGAATATGGACGAGGAGATCCCTCTTTTTCATATGCGTGGAATTCGTCAAAGGCAAAGTGGTGTTCAGAACAGCACAAGGGATATTATCTCTCTGATAAAACAGTAAATAGAGAACTTTCAGATGTAGAGCATCCGGATCTAAGCCAGAATGTAAAAACATTAGAAGCGAGAAAGCATCTTCGAAAGATTTTTCAACCGGCATTTAGTGCCTATCATCTTCTTGAGCATGAGTCGGGCGCGAAAGCTCCTCTCTTGATCATGCCAGGGATAACCTATGAGCCGGGTGGCGATTCTTCAAAAGGAGGGGTAGAATATCGGTTTTCTCCCCGTTTTTCCCGGGATACAAAGGAGAAAGTTTCGTTCTATAGCTATCAAATTGACCCTGTAAAGGGGCTTATAGCTGATAAGCAGCCGGATGGGTATTTCTCTTTAGCGTATGTATTAGCACTGCAGGGTAATTATGAAGATGCCTTTTTCTATTTAGGAAAGGCCGATATCAATCGACCTCTCTCTCTTCAGATGAAAGTATTTGTGAATAATTTGGAGAAGCTTCTTGTAGATGAATCAAATCCACAGGTTCTTGCTCTCAAGGCTCGTCTAAAGCTTATCGATTTTACCTCAAGGCTTCAAGAAGAGGATTATGATCTTTCTCGAGTCGATATAGAAAAAGAGTCGAGAGAGTTTTCCAAAATTTTGTCAGCGCTGCCAAAAGATGCTCAATCAAAAGTGTCTCTGCGTGATGATGAGATGAGGCGCCTAGAATATTTTGCAGGTCTATCAGGCAATTCGGATATTTTAGACAAGCTTCGAAAGCAAGTTAATGAGCTCGAAAAAACACTTCCTCCATTAGATTCATCAGGTCAAGCATCAAGCAGAGAGTTGGAAGTTTTTCAAGGTGAAGTTCATGGAGTTATTCAGGTAGAAGGACTTGATCCCTATGCCAAAGAATTGGCTTCTGGACTCAATAAAGATTATGCTGATCGAGCAATCGTGCTTGAAAATCATTCCAAAGACTTAAAAGGGCAGCCTGATCTTAAAAAACTCCAGGAGAAAACAAAGACCGCAAGAGATGTCTGTATTAACATTCTTAAGAAGGCGCATGTCGGGTCAAAAAAATCATCTTTTGATGAGCTTTTAGAAAGACTTGTGCTTGTTCAAGGGGATTCACTGAGTGCCTTATTTGATGCAAGTTTGCGGAGTTTTGGGGAGAGAGATTTAGATAAGCTCAAGCCTGTACTTAAAGATGATTACAAAGGCTATGAGAATGCTTTACGGGAATATTTAATTCAGAAAACAGAGCTGCAAAAACAGACAGCGCTTGTTCAAAAATATCAGGAGCTTAAGAAGTTAGGCGCAAGTTCTGAAGAGGGTAAGCAGATTCAGATAGAAATTCGAGGATTTGAATCATCTCAGCGAGCGTATGACCCAAATACACATAAGGATGCACCTACCTTGCTTCTTATCGAGCATGAGCTCGGATTCTTGTGCAGAAAAAGTCAGATTGAAGTCATTGAGCAAAACCTTGCTAAAGATAACCTCTTTAAGCAGGAGATTTGCGGGGGAGGAAAAACCACCGTTTTACGAAATATCATCTCCCATGTTCGAGCTGACGGGAAACATCTTTCAGGCGTATCAACTTTGAGCCCTTTGCGTGCAGAGCATGGACTGCTTTATGCAAGAGTAACAAAAAATGCCTTTGGACAGCGGGTGTTTGACTTCTCCTTTGATAGATCTTCTCCAACCGACGAAATTTCTCTTCTTCAACTCTATCAACAACTTGTAGAAACAACTTTGAGTAAAGGACGAATCGATCTTACAAAGTCAGATCTTCAAAGTTTTCGTGCCGCTATGCACACCAAACGAGATGAGATTCAAAATTTGCGAAGACAGCTGCGGGTAGATGTTAACCGCGAGGACGAGATCAAGCTGCAAATCTCGACGCTTCATAGAGAAATCGATGTCATGGATCGAATTTATGCTTTTTTCAGGGATCGTGTGGTTCTGAATGCTGATGAGCTTGATAAAGATACCGATCCGAGTGAAGAACTCAACTATGCAACCGGGAGTATGGAGAGCATAGACGGTACGAAAATCGCTTCAGTAATCAACGTTTTTGAAAAGATAATGTCTTGTGAAAACGCCAAGAACCTCTTTGAAGCTGTACGCAAAAATGAGCATTCAAGTCTCGATCCTCAAGCAAAGTCGGAAGCTCTTGGAGCAATTGCAAGTGAAATTGCCAAAAAATATTCTCCTCTCTGTGGAATCGAAGAGGAGAGTCTTGCCTGTTATCTTTTCCCGAAGGATGAAGGGCAGAAAAAGAAAGCGGTTGACGTCTGGAATACACTACAACCCCTTGTCGTTAAAAATCAAAAACTCCAGCCACTCTGCTTTATGCGTCAATTTTTGAGTGATATTCTTCCTGAGGCGCTTTCTGCCAAGGGAGGGGTTGTGTATGGGAGATCAGAGGATGGCATTAGCGTTATCCCGTACCTTGGGAGTGATAAGCCAAAAGAGGGGTCAATTCATGGATATGATCTCGAACGGATGGCCTACACATGTCTTGATTACTTTTCAAGCGGTGTATCACTTCAGCAAATCCACTCCATGTGGCTTCAGTTTAAGAACGAAGCCGTGCAAGAAATGTCCCAGAACAAAGATATAATTTCGATTGATGACACAAAAAGTGCTCAAGAGTTTTTAAAGAGGTTTTCTAAAAAGCTTTCTGAAGTTACAGAACAAGATATGGGAGAGCTTTCAGAACGTTTACAGAGTGATCAACAGCTTCTCCTCAAGTTTTTACAGACAAACGTTTTAGCAGATCTCAAACAATCTCCTGAAAAAATAGCAAGCAATGCTCAAGATTCTACTGGGATGGTTTTATCCTACTCTGGATCCTCTGGGACTGATATGGCCGAGCATGCAATGCCTGATAAGATCAATTCAAACGAAGCACGTCAGTCGGGCGTTCATGGAGAAATTCTTGCTGCTTTGATTCAAATTGAAAGCAAAAATCCTCAGAGTTTTGTGACATTTGAAGGAGAGTCTCCACAGGATAAGGCTAAGTTTCTTGCAGAAAAAATGAAGCCTGGCGATTGCCTTTCAGATGTTGGCAGGCTGTTCCCAGGGGTCTCCTCAAAAGTTATAGCCGAATCGCTTCTTCAGGCGCTTGTGGCTTCTAAGAAAGTAGATCCTTCGACTCCATTTACGGTCTGGTTCATGGATCGACAAGATCGGTGGCAGATGGTTTGCCTTGATGAAACAGTGACTCCTGCGGATCCAAAGCAAGATCCTAAATTACGGATTGCCATCTTTGACGACGTTCATACGCGTGGGGCGGAGCGCCCCTCAACAGAAAATGTCACTGAATATGTAACGCTAGATATTGATACCGACTGGTCGAAATTTGAACAGGGTGTTTTGCGAGAACGTGGGGTGACGAAGGGGAAGGCGAAGGTCGTCTATTTACTCTCTCCACTCCTTGCTGAAAAAGTGACATCGCTTAAGGACCTTAATCCTATACTCCTAACAAATGAGGCCAAGAATCTGAAGCAGCTCAATCTAAAGAATCAGATTCAGACTATCAATTATATTCTTCGTTCAGAGCTTGAGAATGCTTTTGTTGATCTTAAAAGTCTTCCCGATAATGAAAGGGTTAAAAAACGAGAAGAAATACACGCTCTTACGCGCGAAATTTTTGTATCTTCAAATACCACAAGTGCCCTTGATGCGGGGACTCCGTCCATAGATAAAGAAACTGATGAATACCTTGATGAATTGGTTCAAAGACAACTTCATATGTTGAAGAAGCTTCGAGAGAGTCTGAAGGATGACAAGATTTTTGCTCCTCACTTGAAGAGGGCGCAAACACGTCTCAATGCAAAATTTTCGAAAGAAGCTCTTGCTCAGAAGCAATTGAGTGACGAGGAACGTAAAGAAGTACAGAATCTTATAAAGCAGGGATTTGGAAGAAAGGAGAGTCGATATCTTCCCGATACGGTTCGGTCTTCTTCACTGCTCATGGGGCAATCGAGTCAGGTACAAATCCAATCTCAAATCCAAACTCAAGTCCAGGCTCAAACTCAAATTCAAGTGCAAACTCAAGTCCAAACTCAAACGCAACAACAGCTTCATGAGGAACTTGAGAAAGGAAAAGAGAGAATATTTGCTCACATAGCCATCGATTTACCAGATCCTCGCAACTTAAATAAAGAAAAGAATGTACATAAGCTTAACCAGATCGCATCTTTTGAGTTTATGCCAGAAGGACTCTATTTCAGTGAAAATTATTGTCCTGTTGTGCGTACAGATAATCAATACACTCCCTGGAAGCCGAATGTAAACCATATAGAGCGTTCATTGTTCATTATAGATGATACTGGGCAGGTGTCTCAAATTATCGGTTCTCGGCTTGACCTTGATCGCGAATTTTATAGGTATAGCACGGAAAAACATGAGGGATTTTCAAAATATTTTTACAATTACGGGCTCGGTAAATTTGAGGGGGGTCATAAAATTCCAGCGAGCATGAAAGAATCCATATATACACAAGTTATCTCGGCAAAGCTTTTATCCCTCCAGTCAACCTTTTCTCAGGAAGAGCTTCCTTATCTTAAAAAGATTATAGGAAGGATGACTCCTGATACAAAAGAAAAGATACGAATTCTCTTTTCACTGCATAGGCCGAGCTTGATTCTAGATGCGACTCCTCTTGGCTCTTTATTAGATGAAAATAAAAAATTTAAGTGAGATTTGAAAGAAGGTTATGGATGAAATTTATTTATATTGAATACAATTTCCTCCAATTATTTTTATTTGGAGAAAAATAACATGCTCCGAACTGTTGGCATACCAAAAGAAATCAAAAATCATGAATACCGAGTTGGGGCTACCCCGGCCGTTGTGAAAGCATTGGTTGATGCGGGACACAAGGTTCTTGTCGAAACAAGTGCAGGTGCAAAAATCGGTTTTGCCGACGAAATGTATCGACATGCAGGAGCTCATGTTGTTGAGTCTGCTCGTGAAGTATACACAGCTGATATGATTGTAAAGGTGAAAGAACCCCAACCATCAGAATTTCCACTACTTCGAGAAGGACAAGTTCTCTTCACCTATCTCCATTTAGCTCCCGATCCAGTTCAAGCTCAAGCGTTGATGGACAGCGGCTGTGTTGCGATTGCCTACGAAACAGTTACTGATCAAGAAGGAAGGCTTCCACTTTTGACTCCTATGAGTGAAATTGCTGGCCGTATCTCTGTTCAAGTTGGCGCAACGGCGCTTCAAATTGCTAATGGCGGCAAAGGTGTCTTGTTGGGCGGCGTTCCAGGTGTTCTTCCTGCGAAAGTTGTTGTTATCGGCGGCGGTGTTGTTGGAACAGAAGCGGCGCGCATGGCGCTTGGCCTTGGAGCCGATGTCTCTGTGCTCGATACAAGCTTAACTCGTCTCAGGCAGCTTGACGCTCTCTGGGGGCCACGACTTAAGACGATCTATTCATCTCAGAGCGCTTTAGCGGAAGCTGTTCGAGGGGCGGACCTTGTAATCGGTGCTGTCTTAATCCCAGGAAAACTGGCTCCGAAACTTGTCACCCGTCAAATGATTTCTGAAATGGTTCCAGGTTCGGTTGTTGTTGATGTGGCAATTGATCAGGGTGGCTGCTTCGAGACTTCGAGAACTACTTCTCATTCCGAGCCGACCTATGAAGTAGATGGCGTTTTACATTACTGTGTTCCAAATATGCCAGGTGCATGTGCTCGTACATCTACCCAAGCCTTGACAAATGCAACCATGCCTTATGTGCTGAAACTTGCATCGAAAGGATATAAGCAGGCAATGAAAGAAGATTCAGGTCTAAGAAAAGGATTGAATGTTGCTTTTGGGAAGATCACCCATCCTGAAGTTGCACGAGATTTAGGGCTTCCCTACGTTCCTTTTGAAGAAGTGCTATAATTTAATTTATATTAACTTTTCTACCCGATAAAAAACCGAGAATTAGATTTAATTCTCGGTTTTTTCATTAAATATCAGATTCTGTGGTATGTTGCACTTTATATAACTCATATAGAGGAAGATAGCCATGAATCCTAATCAAGCTCTCTCCAATAATTCTCAAACAATCGAAATACAAACATATTTAGATGAGCAAGATTTTCCTGCAGATGGGGACTCAACTGAACATGAGGATGATGCAAAAATCCGAGACCTCTTCGCGCGTGTGGCGATAGGTGCATCAAAATCAAAGCCTGCGGATAAATCCTGGCGTCTCTTTAGTTGCTTTGGAGCGCCTCATGAAGATGCTTGTGAAAAGTATCCTCATTTTACCGGGGCTGCAAAAAATATCATATCCCTTTGGCTCAAAAAAAAACTTCCGGTCGATTTTTTCCAGCAGGCCCAAAAATTGCTTACTATCGAAGAACACAAAAAACGATTTATTGAAAAAGGACTTACTCCGTTAATAGATGAATTTATTGACTTTCTTGCCACACTTGAAATTGATACTCATCAAGATCATGTGGAATCAATTGCAGGGATATTCCGCGTAAGTGCTGCAAGGTCTGAAATCGATTCTGCTATGAAGAGTTTAATCCTCGATATGAAACTTCCTGATATGCTTCCGAGGCATGATAGGGTCTTACTTGTGGGGTCTCTTTTAAAGCAGTGCTGTCGTTGTCTGAGCTCGGGTGATATTTCACTAGGTTTGCAAGTAAAGATAACAAAGAGTTTATTTTTGATTATAAAAGTTATGGAAAAAAAAGAGTTTAAGGATCCAGGTAAAATGGACATACGGACTCTTCGTATTGCAGCACCCGCTATATTTGATTTGATCAGCACGAGTCAGCTATTTGCTCAAATTTCTGAGGATGAGCAAAAAAGCGAATTTGGCCAGTTCATAGCTCAAATGCAATCGAAATCACAGTCGGCGATAGCAAGCAGTCATTTTACTATGGATGGTGCTCGTATGCGATTAGAGGCTTTACTCAAAAAAGAAAAAGGAATAACGAGTGGTGTCGATATGAGTCCTCTTGCTCCTGTGAATGTACATGAGTAGCCTGTAGAATCGAGTTTAATAGGCCAAATTCAAACTTCAGTAATTGAATCGAACTACTATGACATATGTAATCGGAATTGACCTGGGAACAACGAATTGTGCTGTTGCTTCGGTAGGTCTTTCTTCTCACCCTACCGAACGTCAGCTGCCTGATATTGGTAAAATAGAAATTTTTCAAATACCTCAGCTTATTGAATCGAATCAGATAGAGGCAAGACCCTTACTGCCTTCCGCCTGTTTTTTAGGATCCGTTGAGGGAAGGGAGAGACTTCCCTGGGAAAACGACCAAAATAGAGGAAATGTTCAAAATATAATTATTGGGGCCTTTGCTTCGGAGTTTGGAAGTCAAATCCCGACGCGGCAAATCATTTCCGCTAAGAGTTGGTTGACGACATCTAGAGGAATAAAAGGCGAGGAGTTATTGCCTATAGATGGCGATGTCGTTCGTTATACACCTCGGCAAGCGCTTTCATCTATTCTCGATCATATTCGACAGGCTTGGAATTACATTCGTCCCGAAGCTCCTTTGGAAGAACAATATGTAACAGTGACCATTCCTGCTTCATTTAATGAGCGTGCTCGGCTAGAGATTGCATCTGCCATTGAAAAGGCAGGTATTGCTCGATTTGATTTGCTTGAGGAGCCTGTAGCTGCCCTTTATGCATGGACAGGTATACATAATGAGAGATTTGCGACAGAAAAGAGCAAGCTTGTGGCTGAAGATTCGATTCTCGTTATTGATGTTGGTGGCGGGACTACTGATTTTGCTTTGATCCACGTTGAAAAGTCTGATGAACAATCATCTTCAGGCGCACTGAGGCTCGATCGAGTTGCCGTAGGTAAGCATCTTATTTTGGGGGGAGATAATATCGACCTCTTTGTCCAGTCATTGGTTCAGCATAAAGGAAATGAGGGAATCGCTCAAATTCGTAAGCTGAAAGAGCTTGCATTTGATTCATCTGCTCCTGAAATAATTTCGTGTACGATTCAAAAGCGTGGAGCATCTGTTATTTCTGGGTCAAAAGTATATTCAAAGAATAAAAATCTTATACAGAGTGCTATCCTTGAGGGCTTTTTCCCAGAAGTTTCGCTCGATGTTGAAATTAAGAAAAATCAGGCTTTGTCGAATCATGGTCTTCCTTATGAATCGGATTGCCGTGTCACAGCACATCTTGCAGCCTTCTTGCGTCAAGCGATTGAGCAGGAGGGGGCACGGTTTCCCACAAAAGTGCTCTTTAATGGGGGTACTTTAAAGCCAGAACCCTTTCGGTCAAGAATTTTGCAGCTTCTGTCTTTTTGGAACACAACTGAAGAGGTATCTCCGTATAAAATAACAGAACTTAAATCGCAGAGCTTAGACTATTCGGTAGCAAAAGGGGCTGTTATTTCCCATTGTCATAAGCTTGGGTTGGGCCATGCACTTGGTAAAAGAATAAATACGGGGCTTGCTAAAACGCTCTACATTAAGCTTGATGATGGAAAATTGCTCACAGTTCTTCCTCGAGGATCTCAAGCAGGGACATCGTTTCAGGTAGGCAAGCTGTTTGCTCTTAGAGTTAATCAGCCCGTCTCTTTTCCTCTTTTTGCTTCTCAGGTGCGCCTTCATGATAAGCTCGGAGATATTGTTGAGTTTCAAGAAGATGAAGTGCATGAGATGTCGATCTTAGTTTCTTCCTTGACATTTGGAAATATACGTGAAAAGAAGGACGTTCAAGTTGCGCTTGAAGCAAGGCTTAGCGACATAGGGACTGTGGAAATTACGCTCAAAGGACCTAAATCTTGGGAGCTTGAATTTGAAACGGGCAACCAAACGAAGAGTTCAGTTCGACATGATTATCTTCTCACCCAAGAGCTTAAAGAAGAGATAAAAACAAAGATTCATGAAGCTTTTAAAAACCCTATCGCGCTTACAGGGCTCTTAAACGATCTACAAATAAGTACAGGTCAATCAAAAGAACAGTGGAGTGGAGCATTCTTGAGAGCTTTTTCAGATAATCTCCTTGAAATTCAAAATGAGTCTTCTTGGAGATATTGGCAGCTTTTGGGGTTCTCGATGCGTCCAGGGAGAGGTATTCCAGGAGATGAGTGGCGTATAAAAGAGGTGTGGAGAAAGATTTTAAGAATGCCTAAAACAATTGAAGGCGATCTGCAGCTTCATCTTCTTATAGCTATGCGGCGGATATCTTCAGGATTAACTCGTGGCCAGCAAACTCAAATATACTCTCAGTATATACTCCCTATTTTTGCAGCGGCCGGACGATTTATTGATCCGAAGAAAATCGGACGATCTTTATACGAAGAAAAACTTCGTCTCATTGCCTCTTTTGAGCACTTAGATATTGATATACGATCCCAAGTAGCCGAGGCTTTATGTGAAAAAATAGAATCGGGTGATTTTTTGCCGGTTGAGTTCTGGGCATTTGTTCGGCTTGTTTCTCGATTAAGGCTTTATGCTCCTAAGACGACTGTTCTGCCTCGTCTGAAAACGCAAGCTCTCGTTATTCGTGTTCTTGGTCAATTGTTTGTTTCTTGTAATGAAAAAAAACTTGAGGCTTATAAAGATTTGATTGGAATTTGCCTATGTCCAGGGGGAATTCCTGATGTCGATTTCTCATTTGATGTAATAAGTGCTTCTTTAGCTACTTCTATTCGTACTCAAATCCAGTCTTGTATAGAATTGATACAACAAAAAGATATTCAAGAAACCATGCTGGGCGATGTTCCGGTAGCTGGACTTCGGTTGGGAGGAGAGACGGGTGAGTAGCGGCTCGAGTACTGTTTGGGATACCATTTTCCCATATTATTTTCAGGGAGAAACCCTTAAGAAATCACTTTCCCCTGCAGATATTTCCTACTGTGGGTCCGTCTATCAAGTTCTTTTTTCTCCAGAAGAGCGATCTAGGGCTCTAAGAGCTGATATGGAAGAATCTGAAGGCGATCGTCCATGCGTCGTGCTTCAGCTCAAAGAAGAGAGAAATGAGGGACATGTTTCCTATCAGCCTAATGATCTCTTCTGCAGTTCATGTGATTCTTCAGGTCATTCGCTGTGTGTTCACGTGGCGGCGGCATGCAGTTTTATGTACGATTTTGGTTTGCTTCCTCCACATCTCTTTTTTGAGTATTCTCCTTGGAAGACCCTTTTCGAAGGACTTGCAGATCAGCACGGGTATGAAGATTTTCGAGTGCAGGTCAAAAATCAAGAGGCAGTTTCCGAGGTTTCAATATCGAAGGGAAAAAAATCGCCATTCTTGACTTTTCGAGGAAAACAAAGCGTTGTACGACATATTCAAGAGATCTTTGAAAGACCTGAGGAGACAGAAGAGAATTCAATCAAGTTCTCAACATTTGATGATGAAGAGCTGGACCGATATCGAAAAGGGAGGCCTTCGAGGAGAGTAAAATTTGCTCTTTCTAGGCTTTGTGATCTTGCGCAGTATCTATCGCTTTTGCATCAAATGGCTGATGGCAAGACCCTTTTTGAATGCAAAGACAAGGCTGGATCGTTTAAAATTTCGGATGATCTTGAGGGGTCTTTTGTTCATAATACGGTTGAAGAGGGAGCAAAGCTCACTATTCTTCTACAGGATCATATTTATGCACTTCATGGAATCGATGAGTCTTCTGGATGGAAGTTTATTGTCGCCAATAAACGGGTCCTTTTACGCGATCAAGAAATACGAGACCGGGAAAAAATTGGCCAGCTTCTCGACCTTCTCAAAACAGATCTTCCTAAATCTTTAGGCGGTATCCGTATCGAATCGTCTCAACAGAGAGTGAACTTTAGTTTAGATATTTCTCGTGATTCGATTCGACTTATTCCTTATCGAGAAGTTTCGGGTGATTTAGATGACGTCCTGTGGGCTGGTAGATGGGTTCTCTCGAAGAAATTTGGTTTATTTCCTATCGGAATGATGCCATTTGCTCCGGCTTCGGTATTCAGAGGAAAAGAAGCTGCTCAATTCATCAAGCAAAATGCACATTTCTTGGCCACCATTCCTGGAGCAAAAGTTCATCACTGTGTCCAAGAAGAAAAAGTTTCCTACAAAGTTGAAGCGAGCGGTGCTTTACGTTTTACAGTTACAGAGAGCAGTGAAAGTTCTTCGTCTTCTGGTCCGCTTTATGAATTTGGATCCTACTGCTGGGTGCAAGGAAAAGGGTTTTATTTGAAGGCAGGGAGTGTTAAAACCAGCATATGGCCAAAGGTTCCTCTTCCTCCTTATCAGGTCTCTGACTTCATACGGAGTAATAAGGAGGCTTTAACAAACATTCCTGGATTTTTCTCCACATCCTCTCCTCTTCTTGAGGCTGGGTTAAAGGTTATATGTCGTGAAAATCCGCAAGGGAAATTGTCTCAGATTGCCATTGAACCCCGTTTTGTTTGGAAGGCAGGCATACATCCAGATGAAATCAAGATGTATGATGAGTACGCTTATTTGCCATTGACTCCTTATAAGAAATCCGAAGAGGGCTTTTTTTCGATTCCTCATGCTCAAACGCTGTTCTCTCAGGAGAGGGTAATTGAATCAACGGATCTTGACGAGTGGGAGCACTTTTTAGACTCTGGGCTTCAGCAGCTGGCCAAAGAAATCAGTTGCGATATTGATTCAAAGCTTATTCCTCCTGAAAAATTAACTCTTCTTGCGACCGATATCGAAGAAAGTTCTCTTGAAGAGCGCGATATGGCAGCTTTGTGGCAAATGAGCCTATGCTGGGAAAGTTCAAAAGGAAAAGTTTCTCTTGAAGAGGTTTTTGAAGCAAAGTCAAAAGGACATCGCTTTTTGCCTTCAAATGCGGGGCTTCTTGACCTATCTCAAGATCGGTTTGCTTGGGTCGATAGCAAAAAAAAGAAAAGAAAAAAGCAATCTGAAGCTGCAGTCTCAGATCGTCTAGAGCTATCCTCTCTTGATCTTATTCGTCTACAGGCTCATGACACGATTCGGTTTGAACAGGGGAGTGGTTCATATGCCCCTATACAGCTTATCGAGCGTCTTTTAGATATGAAGCCTCCAAGGGACCCTGATATGTCCCTTCTAAACTGCAATCTTCGATCCTATCAGCAATATGGGCTTCAGTGGTTGTGGTATCTTTATACCAATGGTCTTTCTGGCCTTTTATGCGATGATATGGGCGTCGGGAAAACCCATCAGGCAATGGCTCTTCTTGCTGCGGTTAAGGCTGATGCAGCCAAGTTTCATCGAAAGCCTAAATTCCTGATTGTATGTCCTACGTCCCTTGTGTGGCATTGGAAGGAAAAACTTGGTCAGTATGTTCCATCTGCCGATGTTTTAGCCTATTTTGGAACAACACGCTCCGATTCTGCTCTCAAGGAATGTGAAGTGCTCCTGACTACCTATGGAATTTGGAGAAATGAACGCAAGGAATTGCAAAAGCTTTCGTTTGATGTCGCGATTTTCGATGAGCTACAGATTGCCAAGAACCACTCAAGTTTGATCTGGTCAGCTTTGTCAGATATCAAGGCGAGAATGCGTCTTGGACTCACTGGAACGCCTATTGAAAACCAGTTGAGAGAGCTGAAAGCTCTCTTCGATCTTATTCTTCCTGGGTATATGCCAGATGAATATCAGTTTCGAGAGCTTTTTATACGGCCAATCGAAAAAGGCTACATGGACACTCGTAAAGAGTTGCTTGGTCGCTATGTCCGTCCTTTTATCCTACGTCGAAGAAAGCAAGATGTTTTACAGGATCTGCCGCATAAGCTCGAAGAGATTCGTCATACAGAGCTTCTTGGCGATCAGAAGATGCTCTATCGATCCGTGGCAGCAACCCATAGTGCACAGCTTTTGAGCGCCTTAAAGGATTCATCTTCAGTTGTTCCTTATATGCATATATTTGCGCTGCTTTCTTCACTCAAGCAGATATCGAATCATCCAGCGACCTACCTTAAGGATATCGATAGCTATGAGAAATATGAGTCTGGTAAGTGGAATGTCTTTGTTGAGCTTCTTGAAGAGGCGCAGGAGAGCGGTTTAAAAGTTGTTGTCTTTTCACAGTATCTTGCAATGCTCGATATTATGACTAAATACCTTGATTCATTAGGAATTGGGTACGCACAGATTCGAGGGCAGACGAAACGCCGTGGGGCCGAAATTTCAAGATTTCAAAACGATCCTGAATGTAAGGTCTTTTTAGGATCACTTCAGGCAGCAGGTCTCGGTATTGATTTAACCGCAGGATCTATTGTCATCCACTATGACCGATGGTGGAATGCTGCACGTGAAAACCAGGCTACCGATCGAGTTCATAGAATTGGGCAAGAACGTGGTGTGCAGGTCTATAAACTTGTCACAATCAATAGTATTGAAGAACGTATCGACCAGATGATTGCTCGTAAGGCATCCCTTCTTGAAGATGTTGTCAGCTGGGATGATCATCAAATTGTTAAAAAGCTTTCACGATCGGAACTTATTGAGCTTCTTGAAGGGCTGCAGGAAAAATAAAGATAAAGCCCATTCCTGAAGACAGTTTCAGTGATATATTTTGATGAAACTGTCTTATGGATACGCTGATTTTTGAGCCCGAGGGAGTTCTGATTGAACGAGGTCCATTAGTGAGTTATGAGACTGATCTGGCTTCTTCTTGACACGCTGGATAGCTCCATTATTATAGCACAATGTGATGCCATGACCACCTGAAGGCGATACTATTTCAACGGTTTTAAAGTCAGCAGTCTCTCCTGCTGCAGCAACTTTTCTGCCAAGGTTTTCTTGAGCATCATATACAAACTTAGCTTCATTTTTAATTTTTTTATCGAGAGTAGCTAACTGGGTATTTAATTTTTCAATATTTGCATTGATAGTGTTTATCTCATTTCTAGTTTCGAGATAAGACTTATTTTCATTGGAGTTGGGAGCTGGGAGCTCAAGAATCCTTCTGCTGAGCGCTTCTTTTCTCATTCGCGATTCTTCAAACTTTATTTTCATTTCATCATATTTTTGCTCGGTTTGTTTAATTTTCGCATCCAAAGTACCAAGCCGTTTTTTTTCTTCCTCGAGGAATTTTTTGGTTTCAAGAAGCTGTCTATACACCATGAAAGGCTGGTCATAGTGAGCCTTTGCATTATCTGTAAGATCATCTCTTAGACTCATACCGTCCTCGGTGAGAACTGAAGTTAGCTTCTGTCGGAGTATGTTGATATCAGTTTCGAGGGGGTTAGGAAGGGTGTTATATTCAGTTGCCTGTTCTTCTAGTTGCTGCTTATTTTTTTGAATCTCTTGCTCTAGTGTTTCAATTAGGGTTGAATTCTTGTGTAAGTCACTAATCTCCTTCTCTAGTGATTCAGTCAGATCAGCCCTTTCTTGTAGCTTTTTATAACCCGGAACATTCTGAAGCGTTTGAAGTTTTTTTTGTTGCTCTGCAAGTTGTATTAGTTTGTTCTTTTTATCTGTGGTATATTCCTTCATATTCTTCGCATATTGGGTATTTTTTCTCTTCCCGCCCATGATGTTGTCTTGCACACCTGTTATGACAATGATTTTTGTGCTCTCCATGCCGGAAGCATCCTTCCAGCCGGCAATTTTATTTACCGTATTTAAGCCGTCACATCCTGGAGATTCGAGGGCTTCCATTTCTGCATAGTTTTCGATAGCCCCTTTTGCGATGGCCGAAACAATTTGGCCGCAAGATCCATATCCAAATGCATTGTTTTGCACAAAGTGCTGAGCAGCGCTGCCAGCATCAGAAAATGGAACTTTCAGAAGAGCAAAATCGACTGTAAAGTTTACCTCTTTTTGGTTCATAGCAATTGCTTGTTGAATAAAATGACCTGCCACGCCTGTTCCAAGAGAGTTTCCAAATACCCCGATCTGGTTAACTCCAAATTGCTTGAACTGGTTTAAGATGCCCTTTGTGGCTGCGATAATTTTTGTTTCAGAACATTCTGTTGTGTTTTGTGTATCTTTGTTTTTAGGTAGTGCGCGTTTGTTTTTATCTTTGGCAATATCTGCTTTCATTATGTAGTCGCCTGGATAGGAACAAAGGGCCACGTTGTACCCCTTCTGGGTAAAATGGAGTAGGTCAGTTCCTATGCTAAAACGGGTTTCAGCATTTCCATGAAAGTAAAAAACTGTAGGAGAGTCTTGCGTGTTACCTTGAGGTATTAATAACGTTGTTTCAAGCTCAAGTCCTCCCTCTATAGGATATCGAAGATGTGCAATCGTTGTTCCTTTGGAATGTGTTTCGATAATTTGTTCTAACTCGGTAATTTCGTCACTATAATGCTCTCCATCTATTGTGCATCCTGCAGGGTTCAGCTGGTTACGCAGCGCATCTTGATAAATAAATGATCGTCCATCGGCTCCGATCGATCGTAGAAAATTCGTGACCAGATCATTTTTTAAGAAATTTTTTAGAGAGCCTGTTCTCCTGTAGCAATCGGCAAGGTTCAGTCCGAACCCAGGAATCATGGATAAAAGGCTGACCTGTGTCTGAAAGGCAAGGTATTTTTCCCAGGACATCGATTTCTTTTCAGCTGAGAAGTCTCTTTTGATTTCAGAAGAAATCTTTGTTGTTGTACCCGGAGTAATGGCTTGGGCTGCAGGATTCTGATTTGCTTCGGAGGTTTTACAGGATAGCGGTGCAATCCTATTAGCTATCCATACAAGTGCTGCTGGGACTGCAAATGCAATTGCAGAGGCAGCTCCTAATGGCATGGCAAGAGGGGTTGCCAGTGTGCTAATAACTCCTGTTGATACCAATCGTGTTATGTCCCGAATGGTTCTGCCTGAATATTTTGAAGGTGAAGTTTGATCTGCTTGAGATGAAATTCCGGCCGCAGTTTGGATGCTTTTGCCTATTTCTGATGCAGACATCTGCTGCCTCCAGTTGTTTCCTTAATTATAACCGTGAAAGTGGGTATTTGGTAATAATTTATTTGAAACTCTGGAGGCGTTTGGAAAGAAGGAGAAGGAATTTAACTTCTACGCCCGTTACTCATCCAAATCCAAAAAGGTAATTTCTTCATTTTCATCTTCAATAGAGTCTTTTTCATGGTGAGCTAAAGCGTCAGAGTGTGCTCTGAGCGATTTCAAGTCACGATCGAGTAAAGCTTTATCTTGTTGGTCAGCTTCGCTTGAAAGCGAGGGCTCTTTTTTCTTCTTGGTTGGCTGTTCTGCCTTAGTCTCTTTTCCTCGTACGTGGAAAACAAGTGGGACCCCATTAAAATGAAAGGTCTCGCGGAGTTTATTGACGAGGTAGCGCTTGTAGCTTTCTTCAAGAAGTTTAGGGGCATTTACAAATAGGACGAAGCGGGGAGGGTTGATACCTATTTGAGCTAAATAGTAAATGCGTAGACGTCTTCCTCCAATAACCGGAGGATGGTAGGTCTGAAGCCATTTAATAGTCGCTTTATTGAGTTGATGGGTTGTAATCCGCAAAGAGGATACTTTGAGAACTTCATCGACATGTTCAAAAACTTCCTTCAGGTTGCGGCCTGTCATCGCAGAGGTGCAAATCTTGGGGCAGTGTTTGACAAAGGTGTTTTCAAGATCAATTCCTTGGAGAGCATGCTCCATTCTGAAGCCTTTGACTAAATCCCACTTATTCAACGCGATAACACAGCCTTTTCCTGCCTCTTCGATCTGGGACAGAATTTTTTTGTCTTCAGTCGTGAGTCCCTGTTGGCAGTCAAGAAGCAGAACGCAAATGTCGGCACGTTCAATCGCAGTTTGCGTTCTCATAGAAGCAAATTTTTCAACGACCTCTTTTTCTTTATGCTTCCTTCGAATCCCGGCGGTATCAATAAGGATATATTGCTTTCCGTCAAGTTCAATAGGAGTGTCGATTGAATCCCGCGTTGTTCCTGCGATAGGACTTACAATGCATCGATCTTCGCCAAGGAGCGTGTTAATAAAGAGCGATTTACCTACATTTGGCCGCCCAACAATAGCCACTTTTGGAGGACTTTGAATTTCATTTGCATCAAAGAGTTCTGAGGGGAGTGGATTGAGAGCCGTTTCAATGAGCTCTGCCATTTGATACCGTTGAATCGCAGAAACTGCAATCATATTGGGGATACCTAATGAAGCAAAGAGATGAACTGCGCCGCGTCGTTCTTCATTATCAATCTTATTAACAGCAAGGCAGACAGGTTTTTTTGTTCGTCTAAGAACTTTGGCGACCTCTAAGTCAAGGGGGGTAATTCCAGCAGTGGCATCGACAACCTGGATAATACTGTCTGCTTCTTCAATAGCAATGAGCGCTTGACGTGTTACTTCTTCGGAAAAAAGATTTGTTCCCTTAGCGGCAATGCCGCCGGTGTCAATCACATCAAACTGTTTGCCAAAGAGTTCACTTGTGGCATACAGCCTATCTCGTGTAACACCCTCTGCTTCATCAACAATTGAGATGCGTTTGCCAACGATTGCGTTGAAAAGAGCTGATTTTCCCACATTAGGACGGCCAACTAAGGCGATAAGAGCACGTCTACTCATAGTATCTCGACTAAAAAAAGAAAAACTATATCACTTTGGATCTAATTATTCCCGAATTTATCATTTTGGGAACTTAATATCTCGGACTATGAGAGAGATCTGGTCCCATTTACGTATATTTTACGGAAATAAGCAGCTTTCAAATCATAAAATAGAATAAGCAGGTGATGAGGTTGGTGGCAAAAAGTCTTCCTTCAGACTATAGTTAGCAGACAAAATACCCTAAATAGATGTGCTGAGATGATTCGAAACCTTGACGAAATATCGCTTAATCCTTTCATACGCGATTTTCGGGCATATTCATGGGGTTTTTTACGTAAAGATATTGTTTCAGGTATAGCTGTAGCTCTTTTATCTCTTCCTCAAGGTATTGCGTACTCGATTGTTGCAGGACTTCCCCCCTCTGCGGGTATTTTTGCGACTATTTTTGGAACAATCATAGCAGCAATATTGGGTTCATCAAGGCTTTTGATTATTGGTCCAAACAATGCTTCTGTTTTGCTTTTACAGACAGCAACAGCAGATATCCTCTATCGGTACTATCCCTATCTTGACGATGCCGATCGCATGCTTGTCTCGTTTGAGGTTATGGCTGCGCTCACTCTGCTCATAGGCCTTGCGCAAATTGCAGCTGCCTTTTTTAAACTTGGGCGTGTGGTTCAGTTTGTCAGCTTATCGGTTGTTGTCGGATACATTGCAGGATCCGCCTTTGCTATAGGTGTTGATCAGCTCTACACAATAACTGGGATATCTCCTTCAATAGACCCTCATTCCCTCTATGAAAAAATAAGTTATTTCATCACCAATATCAACAGGGTTCATTGGATCACTCTCGGGGTCTCTTTAGCGAGTATTTTCTGCCTGAAGTTTTTGAAGCAGTTTAAGATGAATATACCTGTTTCGCTCCTCATGGTTGTCATCGTTACAATTCTTTCAACAAGCTTTAATCTATCTTCAATCGAGGATAGTAGAGGACGATCCCTCCAGTTGATAGGTGAAAGTGAGCTTGGAGATGATTATATCACGGCTCAGCCGCCCCTATTTGAACTGAGATTGTTGAGTACACTCGTTCCAATCGCTTTTGCAATCGCCTTTATAGGGATGCTTGAAACACATTCAATTGCTAAATCATTGGCTGCAAATACAGGGCAGCATGTGCACACAAGCCAGGAGTTATTTGCATTAGGCTGTTCAAATTTCTTCATGTCTTTCTTTGGGGCGCTTCCTTGTTCTGGAAGTATTTCAAGAAGCGCGCTGAATTATGAATCAGGTGCTAAAACGCGCTTTGCTGCTATTTTTTCTGGTATATTTGTCTGGCTTATGGCGTGGTTTTTTTGGCCACTTATGCAATATGTTCCTTTAGCAGCTCTTGGATCGCTTCTTCTGATGACATGTATGCGAATGGTTGATATGAAGCAGTTACAGCTTTGTTTAAGAACCACACGATCCGATGGGCTTGTTCTTGTAGTCACCTTCTTTTCCTGTATTTTCTTGAGTCTGCAAGTGGCATTTTACATTGGCATTATGCTTTCAATTATTCTCTATTTACGAAAAGCTGCAACCCCTCGCGTTGTCGAATATCTTTATGATCCGGTCTCTTTTGAGCTTAAGCCTTTGAATGCCGAAGATCGCCATGATCCACGGCCTATTCGAATTATCAATGTGGAAGGAGAGCTTTTTTTTGGAGCTGTAGACCTCTTCCAGTTTGCTCTCCGCGAAATTGCGGAGGACGATTCCTCAACGAAGGTTATTATCCTGCGCCTCAAGCACGTCCGTGATTTGGATGCGAGTGCTGCTTTAGCCTTAAAACAGCTCCACGATTATTTGAGAAAATATGATCGGTATCTTATCGTGGCAAGCTTTCCTGTCCACGTTTATGAAGTGCTTGAAAGTTCCGGGTTAATACGCATTATCGGGAAAGATAATTTGATTCCGATAGATGAAGAGTCTCCTTATGTCTCTGTAGAAAAGGCTTTAGCACGAGCTCAAGTAATTATGAAGGCTGAAAAAGCTCATACATCTACGGGAGATATTCTGGAAGATGACATTGCTCCTCTGGTTCTGGAATCGGGTCATACTTCAACGTTGTCCCAGAACCCAGAGTAATGAGAGGATAGAGCCCTTCATCGCTATTTTCTCTCATGAGCCGATCGCAACCAAGCAAAACCCCCATAAAGAAGCCATGTTTTTGGATTGCTTGTCTTGTATATTCAGAGCTTGAGGGGTAAAAATGGCTTCGAGGTCCATCAGCATCGGAGATGACCTTCTGATGAAACTCTATAATGGTCAATGCACCGCAATCGGATCCTACTGCCGGTTCTACTCCTGCCAAACAGCTTAAAATCCATATTTGAGCTGTAAGACAGGAAAGATACGCTCTTGATCGAAAAGGGAATTTATACGATTTTTCCATAACTTTTCATTGTAATGTTGTGCTGCAAGACCACCCCCCAAGATTCCTCCCCCATACCAACCAACCTCTGCCCCCAAAGTGATAAGGCCAAAAGCAACTTCTCCTCGAGAAAGGAACTGGACTCCAGCAGCGATAAAAAGACCGTTTAAGGCGAAAGAGGTGAGTGCTGTTTTATACTGGCCTAGGTATGCAAAACCGCTTCCAGGAAGTATGGCGTTTAAGGTTTCTGGAACAAGTGGAGGAACCATTTCATTTTGGATGGCTGTGATTGTCTCGGAAAGAGAGAGGGATGGGGTCGATAGATTCGTTGAAAGCTCTTCAGAGAGCTTTTTTGGAATCTGCCCGTAATGTGTTACATGATACCAACAGGCCATCTTTCGGTATGTTTCTGGGCTCTCAATCTTCAGCCCTTCAAAAAGATTGATGACCTGACTCGTCTTTCCAAGTCTATCATAACACTCAATGAGCATTGCAAGAATTTGAGGTCTTAACGGAGAGGTTTCGGGAAGCTCTGACAGAGAACTTGCTTCGAAGATGTGAGCTGCTTCTTTATAGTTATTCTGTAGGTAGTAGGTGAGGAAGAGATCATATTCAATCTCTTGGCGACGAGCTTGTGACATATGGGAGCTCATCTGCGATATCATATGGGCGCGTTTAAAACAAAACAGGGCTGTGGGGAGGTCTTCATTTTGGGCAAAGCGTTTCCCTAAGTTAAGCTCTTTTCCCCATTCAGTATATCGCTCAAGATCAGACATGGGAGTAAAAGCCGGTTCTAATCGGACAATTCTTGTCAGCGAGATTTGCTGAGGAACTTCATGCGATCGTGTTTTTTTAGCGACGCAGCTAGTGGATAGGCAGGAGAGTAAAAGAATAAGCTGTAAAAAAATAAATTTGCTTCGGGAGTTCTTTTGCAATTGGCGATTCATAAATCGTATCTACATTACCCCAGAAATGAGGGTCTTGATAAATGGGGCCTTTGGAATATTATACATCTGGGAGCTAAAACCCCCCAGATGTAATTTTTAGGAGCCGTTGATCTAGAAGTCTCCAAACCAATTGCCAAAGTTTGCCATCTGTCCAACGTCTTTGAGTTCTTTTCTCCAGCCGCGCTCGGTCTTCGATTTGGCTTTGAAGATTTCTTCCTGCCGCTTCGTAATTTCATCAATATCGTTTGGTGTATCGATAATGATTGGACGGATAAAGATTAAGAAATTACGCTTCTGGTTAATACCGGTTTTTACTCCAAATAAGCTTCCTATAACCGGAAGAGCTCCTAGACAGGGCATTCGTTCGTAGTCAAGTTCTTTTTCTTCTGTAATTAATCCTGACATAATGAAAAAGTGGTCTGAAGGCATGTGAACGCGGGTTACAGTCCTTGCTTCCTTAGTTGTTGCTGGTGGTGCATTCTGGTTTCCTTGGGCTGCAACTTGGGCGGCGCTAGCTGAACTGACTTTTTGCTCAATAATCAATGTGACAGTATCACCTGAACTAATCAGCGGAGTTACCTTGAGAAGAACGCCTACTTCCCGAGTTTCATAGTTGTTGGAAACAACGTTTGTAGCTCCTACTCCCGTAGCGTTGACGATAGACTGTCCTTTAATAGGAATTTGTTCTCCTACAAAAACTTCAGCCGGCACGTTATGCTCAGTCGTAATTTTCGGGTTCATAATTACATGATCTTCTTTGTCAATGCTGATGGCATGAATAAGAGCCCCGGTTGATCTAAATCCTCGTCCTCGAAATTTAATCTTTCGACCAATTGATGAGAGAGCAAAGCCTGTGTCAGTTGGAGGGACAATTTGAGGGGGGGTAAATTCTCCTACAGCATTAAAAACAGGAGCAAAGTTTGAACTTACTGAACGGACAAACCCTACCTGTGCTCCAAAATTTGTTCGTTGGATACGTCCGCTCCATTCAACACCAAATTCAAGCGAGTTATCGAGTGTTGTGTCAAGAACAAGAGCTTCGATAAGAACCTGACGTACTGGAGTGTCAATCTGAGAGACGAGTTCTTTTACTTTATCGATTGAGACTTGAGTTCCAGTGAAGACAAGAGTGTTATTATCATCTACAGACTGCAAACTATTCAGTGTTTGAATAAGATCATTGAGAATTACATCTCGATGTCCTTCGGGACCTCTGGTTGGTTCCGCAAGGCTTGCAGCTATTGATCTTAATGCTGTAGATACATCCGAGCTTTTTCGATAGTGAAGCTTTAGAATTAAAAACTGTGTTGAGTCTTGCTGTCCTCCGGGGAGAGACGATCCAGAAAGCTGCTGTCTCTGAAGAGACATTCTTTCATTGGCTGCTCCAGGATTATTTATATCTGTCCAAAGAAGATTCTTGGCATCCCTTGTCGTGAGCTGATTAATCTCTGTTTCTGAAAATAACCTTTTTTTCAAAAGATCACGAATTTCATTATCACTGAGTGAATCAATCTGGGCTTTATTGAGCCCTCCACCTCGTAAGAGCTCTGCTTTCATTCGAGCTCTTTCTGCAGCATCTTCTGATTCTTTAGGGTTGAACTTGACATCAGATAAGAGTCCTGATTTTGCTTTTCCAAGATCTATTGTCTGTAGAATAGAAAGAGCTTTTTCAAGCAGGAAAGGTGTAGTAACGATAAAAATACTATTTGAAGGGGAGTGGGGGACCATAACAAGCGGTTTTGTTACAGCCATGGGAGATAAAAGCTGTTGAGCGGTTGATATCAGTACATTTGGCGGGGTATTAAGTGATACGTATTGCCCTACCTCAAGCCCTGATGTCTGAGTATCAAGCTTTTGTATGATTTCAGCCAAGCGTGCAATGTTGGAAACAAGATCAGTCACGATAAGCTTAGACTCATCAATGACCTCAATTGACGCATTATCTGAGAGCATCATTTTGATTAATGCTCCGCATTTTTCAGCGGAAACATTTTGCAGAAGAAAAACTTGCGTAACTATTTGTGGCTCTGTTGAATTTGCAGGTCCATCATAGAGGGAGGGAACTCCCCGGATTTGAGGGTTTAAGTGAATAAGAAAGTTTGGTCCTTCTTCAACAAGCGCAAAGCCATGTATGCGTAAATTTTGAAGAAGCATAACCATGACTTCTTCAATCGTGGTCGGAGCTTCAGACTGTATGGTGACATTAAATTGAAGCTCTTGAGGGTCATATATAAAGTTTCGGCCAGTGATTCTGCTTACATATCGCACGACTTCAGTAATGGATACATTGCTGAAGTTGATAATGGTCCCTTCCTCATGCGGAGATGTATTTGTTGGAGTTTGAGGAGTCTGTTCTGTTGGCTTCTGAAGAGCTTTTTTTGCAGCCTCTTTTTTAGCGGCCTGTTGCTGTGCCTCTTCAGCTATCAGAGCGAATGTTCCTTTTTCTTCTGTAAGAGAATCATAGGTGCTTACACTACGACTTTTTTGCGGTTGGCCAAAGTCGTTCGTAGAGGAATTTTGAGCTCCCGCTTCTTGATTTTTCTGAGGATCAGAAGGATCTGATGATGTTGAAATATACTTCTTATATGGCTCAAGACGGTCAATGCGATTTGGAGTGTCGCTATGAAGCCTGATTACAGTAAAAGCACTGCTTGATATGATAGTGAGAGCTAATAATCGCTTTAAATGCACGGTACTGCCACCTCCCTAAGATGATGACTTATTTCAAATCCCGGCGTTATTTTCCATGAAAAGATGACTTCTGAAGCGTAAAACTTTAGAAGTCTCCATTATGTACAATAAAATCTGTTACCGTAGCCTTGTGGATAGTTCATCGATGACCAAAATGGATTGGTCAGATTTTGCGTAGCGTGACGAGTAATCCAAAAACAGCATTGTGAAAGGATGAAGCAATTCGACAAAGATTAAATAAAGATAGACACGACAATCGACTGTGAATAGATTTTTAGGATAATACAAGCTATCTATCGCCGAAACACAAAACCATCCTGACTATGAGTGCTTATATGCGAAAATACAGACGGGGAGCGTATCAAATGCCGCGATTCCAAGGACACGAAGGCGCTGTAGGAAAGCATCAGTAAATTGCTGAGGTTCCAAATTTGAAAGTTGTTCGCAATAGGTTCCAACTATCTGTTCAGAGGGAGGCATGGGAGTATGAGGAAATTCGAGGATGGGGCTTATTGATGCTCCGATATAAACGAGCATATCATTAGGTTGTATCTGACAGCTGGAAGTGACCTGCACGGCTTTCTCATTACGAATCAGAAAAAAGTACCCCCAATCCTTCTTTTGAAGGGTCCACATGTTTTTTACAGGGTCTATGATCATGGAAGAAATAACGGATGTATATTGGTCAGTCGAGGAATGAAGAGGATCAATTTTCCAAGCAGATCTAAAGGAATAGATATCTAAAATACCTTTGACTCCGGAGTTCTTCATCTGTGCAAATATTGTGTGTAAAGAGCCGTTTTCAGAGCGTGAGCTTTCAGCAAATAGGCCCACAGATGCAACTCCTGATGCACAGCTGAATCCTATATGAGGTTCTTTCTCGAGAAATTTAAGCCAGCTTGTTTCTAGGATTGCTTTTCTTGAAGTTTCAAGATCATCATAAAGCTCAAAAAAGAAGTCGACACCCTGTCGTTCTCGTTGATACTCGCCAGAATGAACATAGCGAGAAAGATCTTCAATCAGCTCAACGACATTTTGATATCTTTCACTTGGGTTCGGGCGTAGCGCGCGGGCAAGGATAGCTTGAAGTCCTTTTGGTGCCATTGAAATAATCACTTTTCCGTGAGTGATCTTTCCCAAGATGAGCTCAAAGGCTAAAATACCAAGAGAATAAATATCTGACTGGACTGACGGTATTCCCTTTTCATGGAGAAGCTCCGGACTCATATACGTTGGGGTCGCAGCTTGGACATCTGAAGACGTCGATCGATTGTCTTCCTCTCGACTAATTCCAAAATCAATCAACTTCACCTGCCCCAAGTCAGTTATGAGAATATTTTCAGGTTTAAGATCACCGTGAACAATGCCAAAACTATGTAAGTATGAAAGAGCTGTGCAAATTTGGAGGAGAACGTTAAGGGCTCGTTTAAGAGGAAGAGGTGCTGATTTTAAAATGGTGTGTAGGCTCGTCCCACGAATAAATTCCATGGCTATATAGGGGCCTAAAGAATCACTGCCAACATCGAAGATTTTTACTATATTTGGATGTTCGGGTAGTTCAATAATTCGGGATTCTTTTTTAAAAAGAGATATAACGCCCTGGTTTGATCTGAACTGCGGCTGAAGTGTTTTTATTATGAGTAGTTCATGTGAGTCGGGATCCCTTCCCAAATAGAGTGAGCTGATCCCCCCTTTGCGAAAATAGCTTTCAATTAAGTAAGGGCCGATTTTTTTAGGATTGGGAAACTCCTCGGACATTGACAACTCCTTGAATTTTTGACACCTCTCACCTAACGTCTGCCGGATCAAAAAGATTATCTATTTCGTAATTCAAGTTATGAGTTGAAATTACGAATTCAATTTCCCAATTCAAGTATTCGGACTCCAAGCACATCGCCTACCTGCATAAGCTCTCCTTTTGCGATAATCCTTCCGTGTATCGAGAGAAATACCCCATGTTCTGGTTTAATTTCTATGTCGAGGACGCTTCCAGGAGAAAGGGTTAAGAGCTGATCTGCGCTCATATTAATTCTTGCGAGCTCAACACTCATTGAGATCGGGATATCTTTAGGTTCAAGCCGCGCAAATTCTGTTTTGCCTGTTTCGGATTGAGTGTTTTGTGTTGTGCCCTCTGCAGCGGCTTCTAAAGATTCTTTCTGATGACTTTTCTGTTTTACAGATGGAGTGCTCGATGCATGTTCTTCGTCTATAAGTTCGTCCTCATCAGAATCCTCCTCTTCGAAAGGATTGAGGTCTATATCCAAGGATTCTTCATCATTTGTATGATAATCGAGATCGTCTGAGCGTGTGGGCATAGCAATTAACTCCTGATATTGGAGAGGGGTTTCCACAATCTTAATTATGCCCTCTTTGATGCGTACTCGAAACAAAGGTCGTTCATCCAGGAGTATCATTCCCTTCATCTTGTCTGAGTTTAACGAAAAATAGGGGAAATCAATCTGAATAAAATCGCCGAGAGAGATGTTTGTAACATTTAAAAGGGTTGTCTGAATTTTTCCCCCTTCGATTATCAAAGGGATTTCAGCACAGCTCAAAGCTTCAATCTTACCCAGTTCTTCAACACCCCTTTTCCAGCTGAGACAGAATGTCTTAGAGAGAGCCACTCTGATGACTATAGGAGCTCCATTCAAAAGCGCTTTGATATCATAGGTCAACAAGGCATCATCTGGTGTGCTTTCTTCAAAAAGGACGCTGCCTAGAGACTGAATTTCCGGAATTTGGGAAAGGGTCGCAAAGAGATGTGCTTGAGTGATTTTTCGTGCCGCCAGAATAAAGCTTGACTCTTGTAGGTCGAAAACTGACTTGGCTACCTCGGTGAGAGAGCAGAAAAGAGCATCTACAGCATGGTTTGGTAGAGCTACAATTACTGTTCCATCGACATCTGCGAGTTTAAAAGTTTGAAGGGTTGGTTCTGAATCAAAGTCTTGAAGCATCTGGCGTGCATCTCTCCATACAGGAGGAGATAGGTCCATATCTTCGAAGTGGCATTTGAAAGCCGCGCTTATAGAATTTGAGATTGAGTCTTTGGGTAAAAGAAAGCCTGAAGGAAGAGAAGCCTTTCTGCTTAATTCAAATAGGGAAGGGGAGTAGCTCCTTAGCCATTGAAGGTAGTTTTTCGGTTGATTTTGTACTGGAACTGGTATTGTTACCATTGAATAATCTTTTGCCCAAATTTATTCCATCATAGTGACTAGCTCATTTCCTCCAAATATTTTTAATAGAAGAAACCCCACTTTCCTGAAGAAAACTCAGGAAAAATGGGGTTTTATATCGCGTGCTGACTATCAATCTTTAAGCAAATCTCTGATCTTGCGGTTCACTTCCCATTTCACCGCCCTCTTGATTTTCACCTGTTTCTTCATTAAACCTTTGTGATTCGGTTCCCGTAGTTGCTATGTCTATCCCCTGGGAAAACTGAATGTCGGACTCAATTGAAATTGTCTGAAGTGTATATCCTCTGTCGATGAGGTTTTGTCGAAGAACGCTTTGATTGTCAGTCATTTCAATAAGGCGTCGGGCATCAGGTGTGAGGTTTGCGAATGTAACGTTAAATTCCGTAGGGGCTGAGGTAAATTCTGTGAGTTGAATAGTCGCGCCATTGAATACTGAGTTTGGCATGTTGAGGGTAACAGTCGTTGTTGTCTGATTTGCAGTTGTGAGGGTTGTGACAGCATCCACAAAATGAGAAACCATCTCTTTGATATCTTCGATTTTCATCGTCTTGAGCGCTGTAGAGATCTGGTCTGAAACACTTGTTTTTGGGGTTGCTATGTCTGTAGGTTGTAAAGGTTGAAGAGATCCAAAAGCTTTAGCTGCTGCTTGTAGGTTAGGGTCTTGAGTTGAATCAAATTTCCCTTTTTCTTTTGTGCTCCCCGTTTCTATAGACGAAACAATAGGTGCACTTGGCCCCTTCGTGGTGGTGTCGACATCTGTTTTTGTTGTGATAGATTGAGTGTTCAGGTTCACATGGGATCCTTGGAGAATTGCTCCAACTGTTGAAGTGTCTTCTGGAAGATCTGATTCTATAGCCTTGCCTGAGACCTTCAGTCCTGCTTGTTTAGGTTTTTCAAAGGCCCTTAGATCTGATCCTTTTGTTTTAGATAAGGCCTCTGTCAAAATGTCTTTCGTGCCTTCAATTGAGTCGGTATCTTCACTCATTTCTGCGGCTGTAAGAGACGTCGAGCTTGAACCCTGCTTCGATATTTTTGTGAGAAGGGTAGTTTTCGCAGTCGTTTGATCAAGTTCAGTTGTCTCTGTAGAAGCTGGAAGATCAGCAAGAAGATCTTCTGTAGATACTTCGCCCTTTTCTTGGGTTGCACCGCTCTTTGTTGAATATCCTTGAGCAAGAGCTTTTGAAAGCAATCCCTCATCACCTGTGAGAGGAGTCGTGGTTTCTGTCGTGTCAACTTCTACGATGTTTGTGCCTTTGATGACTGTTGAGGTCGCAGTCGATTTTCCCGTTTTAGAAGTGCCAATCAGCCCGAATAAAGTAGGAACTTCGCCATCCTCGCCGACAGTAATTTCATCATCGTCGGCCCCCTTCTTCGCACTGTCCCCTAAAAGCTCTTTGAAGCGCTCAGGATTAGGACGCTTTTGCGTAGCCTTTGGCGTGCCCGAAGTCGACCCTGTTGACGACGTATCACTTACAGGATCACTCCCCTTAGGGGCGCCTGTTGAAGGAACTGTATTTGGATTGAACATAACCCCCTCAGCCTCCCTTGTTTGATTTTTCTTTAATCATTCTGGATAAATACATCGTAGAGCCAATCTCATCCTCTTCGCGGGTTTCGAGGATCTGCAGCTCTCGAAGTGTCTCTTTTGTCCACTCTTTCTTATGTGTCTCGATTTTATCGAGTTCTTTCTCTCGTTCTTTAAGTTGCTGCTTCGCCATCTCCAGATTTTTTTTAGCAAGCTCAACGAGTTGTATTTGCTCCTTTACCTTTTTTTCTTCAACCGCAAGCCGTTCTTGGACGATTTTAAGATATTTTTTTATCATATCAATCTTATCGCTTGTGGTCCCCTCATCGAGCTCGTGTCGAAGTTGAGCGAGCTTTTCTTTGTAATGGTTTCGCACTTTATCCCGCTCAGCTTCCCGGGCTCTGAGTTTTTCGTTTTCGGTCTCGAGGGCTTTTTCCTTTTCTCGTACGTTTTTTTCTGCGTCCTCAATACGCCGCTGCTTTATTTCTATTACCTGCTTCAACGGATATGGAGGCAGATCGAACATTCCGCTCATGGTATATCACTTATTTAAAGAGTGATTTCAACTGGTTCAGCGTTTCTTGAAAACTTGACTTTTCATCAATTCCCTGTTTTAAGAAACGATTTACCTTATCGACATTATCTATTGCAAAGTCGACGTTTTTATCGGAACCTCTCTTGTATTCTCCAATTTTTATCAGGAGTTCATTTTTTTTATATGTAGCAAGAACTTCTTTGAGTTTTCCTATAAGTTGAATATGCTCTTTGCTTGTAATAGATCCTAGCACACGGCTTGCTGAGGAGAGGACATCGATCGCAGGGTAGTGGTATTGCCGAGCAAGTTCAGCGGATAAAATAACGTGTCCATCCAAAATTGAGCGAACCTCATCGGCGACAGGTTCATTCATGTCATCGCCTGCAACCAATATCGTGTAAAAACCTGTAATTGAACCCTTATCTGAGTTTCCTGATCTTTCAAGGAGTTTTGGCAATGTTGAAAAGACCGATGGGGTGTATCCTCCTCGGGCAGGAGGCTCTCCCGCTGCAAGTCCAACTTCTCGAATTGCTCGAGCAAATCGAGTAACCGAGTCCATCATCAAAATAACTGATTTCCCCTGATCTCTGAAGTATTCGGCTATGGCCGTCCCAACATAGGCTGCATTTAAGCGGAGCTGAGATGCTTGGTCGGAAGTTGAAACAACAAGCACGGATCGTTTTAACCCTTCAGGCCCGAGGTCTTTTTCGATAAATTCACGAAGCTCGCGGCCTCGCTCTCCGATGAGGCTGATCACATTAACATCAGCTACCGCATTGCGTGCAATCATTCCGAGCAAAGTGGACTTTCCACCGCCGGCAGCAGCAAAAATCCCCATACGCTGGCCGAGACCAACGGTTAAAACACCATCGAGCGCACGAACTCCAACGGAAATGGGTTCTGAGATAATCTTTCTCTTAGAGGGGTCTGGAGGTGCACGAATTACGGGGACTGTATCATGGAGAATAAGGGGGCCCTTCGTGTCTTCATCAAGAGGATTTCCCATGCCGTCTATAATCCGCCCCAGAATCTGGGGTCCAACTTTGATGCTCAAAGGCATTCGTGTTGGGATTACCTCGCAGGAGGGGCCAATTCCTTTCATTTCTCCGAGGGGAGAGAGTATTACTTCTTCGCTTGTGAACCCGACTACTTCGCATGGAAGAGGTTCCATCCCTTCGCGTTTAACAAGACAGACCTCTCCGATTTTGACATGGGGAACAACGGCACGTATTACCATACCAATAGTTTCGGTAATACGACCGCTCACCTGAGAGATCTGAACAGAGTCCAGATGCCCCATGACTTGCTCAAGTTGTGTATCGAGCTCTTCGAGCTCCATAGAGAAGTTGTCACTCATAAGATCTTCTTTTTCGCATTGTATGTTTTACGTATGCCGCCGTCTAAGGCGGTTCGGCTTATCGTCTAATTAAGGAGTATTCAAGAGATCCGTTTTTTAAAAAATTTATTTGAACTCTCTTTCCAGAATCAAATAAATGAAATTATTGCGTTCAAATATGAACGTTCATATTTGAACGTTCATTATAGTCTTGGTCGACTCAAGAGATTTATTCAGTACGTTAGAGAAAAATTCGAGCTCGGTCTGGACAAAACCTAATCTGACTTGTACTCCGAGGAGTGTCTCAGGTTTGAGTTTGTTCTTTTCAAGATGAAGTTCTTTTATTCCTGAAAGGAGGCCATCGAGATGCTTTTCTCCTTCAGTCAGTAGTCCTAAGAAGCGCAAAAGGGGAGGTCTGCTTGTCACATCAATAGCTGTCTTAGTCTCTACTCCGGTGACTTGAGATAGTGCTTGATTCAAATAACGATCGACATGCTGGATAGACGTAGTCATTGCAGCTCTGTCGGGAGCTGTTGGCGTGTGATCGATATTCTGTTGGAGAGTTTCGATCGTTGAAGCGAACTTGTTGCGTGTCAATTCGGCTTTATCTATGACTTGCTGAGGAGTCGGAGGTGAAATAGACTGCTCAATTGCTCCTGATTTTGAAGCTAAATCTAAAAGCGAAGGCCTTTGGGTTCCGGAAGTCTCAGCTATCGGTTGGGGCTCGGCAAGTTTTTCAGCCTGAATTTTCGTCGGATCTGCTTTGGCATATGCCTCGTCAAATTTTACACGAGAATTCTCGGTCATATCCAGCGCTTTGTCTTGAAGTCCAGACGACGTGCTGAGGCCGACCTTTTCAATCTTCTCGATTTTATCTTCTTTAAATTGGTTACTCATATCCACCCACAGAATAATGTAAGGTGATTGTATCTTGATTCACAAGTTATACGGAACAAGAAGGAATACTAATAGCTCGAAATCTCAAGGTCGAAGTCTCAGAGAAAAATTCTCTGAAAAGACGACCTGGAAACATGTCCCGTAAATTTTTCGGGATAGCTCCTTTAGGAACCTTTTCAAGGAGATAAGGTATAAAAGAGCAACCCTTTTTGGGGTATGTCTCACTATTTCTATTCTTTTTCCTGTCCGCTTTCTTGCGCAGCAACTGAAAAAGGCGAATTTTTTGAGGTCAAATCGGCAGTAGCCCAGTTTATACAGACTTCTGAAAGATTTCTAATGGTCGGATCATCGCTTTTTTCTTTTGCGTCTAAGATGAGCTTTTCTCCTTGAGCCCGTTTATTTTTTGTAAGGAGAAAACACACCCCTAAAAGAGCCTGAGCTAGATAATGCGAAGGATCTTTTTTTAAAATCTCTTCGAAAATTTTCGTTGCATCAGACACCTGCAACTTGTTAAGAGCTATGTACCCCATTCCTAGCTGAGCAGCTGGATTATCAGGGTTAAGCATCTCTGCAGCCTTGAAGAGCCTTCGAGCTGCAATTTCATCTAGCTGCTTAACAGCCACAAATCCCGCCTCAATAAAGAGCGCATAATCTTCTACAAAGTACTCAAGAATGCTTTCGTCACCCATGTGCGCCTCATGCGATTGTTGTCAGGTGTTCGTCTCATCTTATAACATATCCGGACACAGCGTTTAAGCCATATCCGGAAAATGATAAGCATGCCACAAAGGACATCAAAGCTATTACGCTTTAATGTTCCTAGCCATTGAGTTAATCGAAGTGTTCATCGCTGAAATAACTGATGTGGACATTTCAGACATTTGCGAAAGTTTGTTCATTGCCATTTGCAAGTCAAACATATCAGCAATACTCATCGCACTCTTCTTGCTGCGGATCAAGTTAATCTTTGATTTAGCAATTGATGAAAGCATCTGAATCGCTTGAATCAAATCACTAAAGTAAACCTGAGTATGGGTACTTAACCAAGTAGTTCCACCACCACTAGCCATAATAAACTCCTTAAAGATCCAAAGTCATATCTTGAGTGGCATGCTTGCCGTTTCAAAGAGACTATGGATACTTCTCATATTGAGAGTGTTTTTTCATTCTTCATCTTCTCAGCAGGGCTGTCATTATCAGCCCTACTGCAGTGGGGGCTTGTGTGCTTGTTATAACCCGCAAGCCCCAAATTTATTCCTTGCTTCTCTTATCGAGAACCAGATTACAATTTTCGCTTCGACTGAGGTTCTTGAGAAGCTCGGCTCAACACAATCGCAAGCCCATGGTAGCCATTAAGGAGAATTGATAGTTTGTCAAACTCTTCCTTTTTGCTTCCCTTTCTTAAATATTCTTTAATTCGAAGTATTCGAGATTCGATTCGTGAAGCGAGTTCGCGTCTTTTGGCTTCGTCTTTGAGATCTTTTTCTAAGTCGAACTGGAAGAGATTTTTCTCTTGCCCAGGTTTCTTTTCCATTCCGAACATATCCGCATCGCTCCTTCGCTATAATCTTTTGCTTCTACACTCTTTACCCCTATAAGGGATTCTAACTCTATCACCTATTAAAATCAATTTTATATTTAACATCATCTTTTTCGAGATAGACGGCATTAGAAGTTATATCTGTAATTTGCATTCCATCGAGGATATCTCCTTTAGAGAGAATCTTTCCTCCGATAACGACCGTTAATGCGCCTTTACGCTGTGAATAGCCTGTCACTGGGTATTTTGTTGTGATATTAATGACGGCTTCTTCTTTTGCTGAAGAGGTAACGGTTACTTGTACTCCACGAACTCCTGGGACTGCCTTAATTTTATTGAGCAGCTCATCAAATTGGGGTTGTCGCTCACCTGAGATCGCACCTTTCAAAGTTAAAATCCCTGATGAAAATGAAGGTAACACAGTTCTAAATCCCGCATCTGTCAGAAGCTTTGTTACCTGTGAAATTAAATCCTCTTCAACAACAACTCGTTTTTCTAGCAGGTCAACGTAGGGAAAATTTTGAGAGAGGTAGTCATAGAGTTCGTCTGCTTGCTGGCGTGTGCGTAAAAATCCTGAAACGATATACCTTCCAGCTGCTGGCGAGCTAATAGTAATGCCTTTCCAAGCGGGATTTTTGGCTAAAATTTGATTACTCTCTCTCCAGACAAGCTCATCGATCACGATATTTGAGGAGTCGATGCTTGAAATGAACTTGAGCTGTTGAAGATTGTCGAGGATTTTACTCCGATCAACGGTAGTTAATACGTGTCCTACTAAGAGAAGTCGATTATTTGTTGGATTGAAACTGTATCGAACGGTCGGAAATTCCTGGAGCGCCTGCGAGATAACTGTTTCAGCATTAAGTGCGTGTGGTCGTTCGATCTCTTCCGTTTGGAAAAGAAGTGTAGTTCCAACGCCAATTACAAGTATAATGCCCGAAACAACAGCAAGGATTGCAAGTGAACTTATAGCATGAGCTGCCTTTGCCTGTCTTTTTTCTTCTTCTTTGATTTTTTCAACTTCTGATTGAAGTGGAGCCAAGACGGCTTGCTGGATTGGCCCTAAGGCTTCATCTCTTTGTTCTTGTGGAGATTTGGGTAATTCCTTCTGAGCCCAAGGCTCTTGTCCTCGTTCTTTATCCCCCATCTGGCTCGTAATATCGGTTTCTGTACGCTTTTCTGTCTCACTCTGTGTGTTTGGTTGGCTCGATACAGATTGAGCTTGCTGGGGCGATTGCTGAGACATGCTAAAGGTAGGAGCTACAAGAGTTTTTCTTTCTCCCTCTTTATCTACGAGAATAAAAGAAGTTGTTCCCAGTGTTAAAAGAGAAGTTCCAACGACTTGCTTTTTTCCAATGAGTTTTTCGCTATCTATTAACGTCCCATTTCTACTGCCTAAGTCCTCTACAATGGCTCTATCTTTGGTATCAATGATTAAGCGAGCATGCTGGCGGGATACGCTCAAATCTTGAAAGAAAATATCGCATGAAGATGGATCGCTTCCAATCAGATAGGTTGTCCCGCTTTGTAGTGAGAATTCAGCTCCCGAATTTGGACCCGAAAGAACTTTGAGAAGCCATCGACCTTCAGCATCAAGTAGGTCGAAGTCGACGTGTATTAGCTCTTCATGCTCATCATGTTTTTCAGTCTCATGCATTGTAGGTGATGTGTCAGATTGTTGCGGGGAGTGCGTTTGAGTAGATTCTTCGACAGGTTCAGATATAATTTCTTGTTTGGTGTCTGACTGATGCTGAAGAGGCGCCATTTGCGAGGGGGCTTCCGCAAGATCTTCAGTACGTTCACTCTCAGGAACTTCTGGAAGAGCGTTGATTTCATTAAGAGTGTCCGTTTGAAGCTCCTTCGGAGCTTCTTCTATGGAATCTTCATTGTCGGATAGCCCTTCCTTTTGAGGGGATATTGCTGTAGAAGAAACTTGATCAGAAGGTGTTTCTTTGGGATCTTGATTCTCGTCAGAGACAGTATCTTTTATGTCGGTATAAGTATTTACATCTGATTCGGAGGAGGGATTTTGTTGTTGCTCGGCTTGGAGCTCCATTTGTCCAGGCTCAGATGCTTTTAATATATCTATAGATGGTTTTTTGAGATCCTTGTCCTCGTCCTGATTCTGATTCTGATCCTGGCCAGAGTCAGGTGCGTGCGGAGCGACCTCATCATTATTTGATGGTTGCGTATGTGGCTCAGTGGTCATGTCCCGACTAGGGTCTTCTTTTTCGTCTGCCATGAGATCCGATTTATGTTCCACGTATCTGGAAATTCCTCTGGAATCGTTTTATCGCATGAGCTCCAGTAATTTCTCAATTACTTTAACTGAATGATTCGTGTTTTTTAGTTTGAAAATTGCTGATTTCGCTAAATGTCTCTCACAAAATAACCAATATTGATAATCAATTCAATCATTTGGATGCCTGCGTAATTCTTCCTGCCAAAAAACTATAACGTTTACGAAATCTTCTATTTGGTCGCGGAACTCTCTATAGTTGCGCACAATAGGAAGGTTAAGAGTTAATACAATTTCATCTCCCTGCTCGTTTAATCCCAGCACTGCTCGCCTAGTAAGCTGACCAAGAAAATTTCCTTGGAGCATTTTTGCCATGAACCTATCTGGCAGTTCAGAGGGTAGTTTCCCAAGGTTTGAATCGATTATAATGCCCGGAGCTGCATCAGAAATTGTAATTGGGACATCATTCAACTCAAGGCTAAAGGATGTCTGACCTTGAGCGAGTGACACGGCCTCATCGGGGAGGAGCTCTTTGCTTAAACGTTGAATAAAATCAGAGAACATATAACCTCTTTGAAAATCATATCAAAATCATATGCTATGTATTCGTGAATTCCCATAAATACAAAAAAAGACCAGAGAGAAGATTTCTTATACTCCATCCTCTCTGGTCTTTTTCAGACAAAAGATCAAAACCTTACACCCCATGGTAAAACTCCATTAAAGGAGGTCTTTACCTTCTTGAAGTAGCCTGCTGTAGCGCTTCAGCCATTTGCATAAGCTTTTCTATAATGCGCGTTTTGCTTCCCTGATCCTCATCAATTTTACGTGTAGTCTCAGTAAGGGTTTGAAGGCATTGCTGCATTATCCCCTTTGCGCTCTCATAGAGCGATTTTATTTCGGCATAGCCGGCCTGATCGATAAGAAATTTCGCTTTAAGTGTTTTTCCGGCAGCATCGGTAAGCGATCCAAAGGTGTTTTCCACTTGGCTCATTTCGATATTGATATTCTTTTTGACTTCGAGTTTTTCTGAGTCTGTCATTCCATCTTTCATCTGCGAGCGTTCTTTGGATATTTTCAATCCTAGCATTAATCCTGAAAAGACGACTTTTCCAATAGCCATTCCAGCTTCTACCTGCTCTGCATATGCTTGTGCCATATATTGAGCCTTTTCTTGTTGGCCAATCGATTTTGTTAACTGAGCAATCTCTACAGCCATTTGAGTGATAGCGGCCATGTATTTTTGCTCTAATTGGGCATCCGCAAGGCGCATTTTAGACTGGAGCTTGGCAATTTCTCCAAGAGCAAAAAGAAAGTCGACAATCGCGTTGATCTGCATGTAGAGATTCTTCGGACCAACTTTATTGTCATCTCCGCCACCACCTTCACTTGCTGAAACCGATTTTCTTAAATACTCACGAACCTGAACTAAGTCTCCTATGGCTTTTTCATAATATCCCTTGAGAAGGGCTTGATCTGGAGGTTCTAAAGCAGGCTCGCCAAGAGATTTTGGGGCAACCGGTAGGTTATTGCTAATGCCTGAAGTAGTCGTGTTTGCGGTAGGGGATATTTGATCTATACTTTCCAGCATTTGAAATCCCGTAGGGCCAAGATCTGGGAGTTTTTCTAAAGAAGGGCCCTGGCCATAACCTGTTCCTGGAGGTGGTAAAAAATTGCCCATATCATAGGGCTTGTCTGGATGTCCTTGACTTGCACCGATTCCCATATGTCTCCTCCTTCTTCTTGAAACAAGGTCTATAGACCCTATCTTTCCGAAGAGCTTGATTCTTATTCATTAACGATCGGCCCTTCCGTCTTGTTTGTGCAGTAAATGCAACAGACAGACGAGTCGGGCATTTTTTTAGTTTCTATCGACCTGCGCTATAAAATTTTTCACTCGATCGCTGGGCCGATTCAACCATGGATGCAAAAAGGTTTAAAAGGGCATCCATCTGCTCCTTCATTTCTTTTGATGACTGAACAATACCATCTAATACCTTGTCGTAGATTCCCTTGCTTTGAGACTTTGCTGTTTCCAGCAGGGCTTCTAAGGAAGCAAGGTCCTCAGCTATTGTCCCCATCTGCTTCAGGCTTTCTGCTTTTTGAAGCGATGTGCTGATTTTAACTCCAGATGCAATCGCCTCAAGAACTTTTTGAAGGACTTCAAGGGCGGTAATGCATAATTCAGCAGCGTTTTTGCTTCCGGTGATGTAATTTTTTAAATTAGTGATCATTTTCAATATTTGCTGATAGTCTTGGAGAGCAACCTTACCGCTCGATTCACCGACTTTGGTTCCTGTTCCTATTCCTTCAAAAAGAGCTGTCTTGAACTCTTCCCATTTTTTACCGACAGCTCGAGCCGGAGCCAATAGGAGATTTTTAATCTTTTCACCGATCGCTAAAGCCGCATCCTTAACTATTCGAGTAGTCATTGTATCTCCGGCCTTAAGTAAGCTTAAGAATGTTTTGAACTCCATATATTTTTCATAAATCTGCCCAGGTAAGTTCTTTAGAAATGGCCCTATGCCATTAAAAAACTCCTTAATGTTATTTAAGCCTTCCTTCACTGTATTCAATGTGCTTTTCATGGCACTCAGTAAACCACCGCTTTGCTGAATTGTGGTTCCGACAGACTTAAGAATGCTTCCAGCGGCAAAAACAGCCGTAACTCCTATTCCAAGCCCAAAGCTTACCCACATAGCTATTGTGGCAGCTTCTTCATCGGATTTCTTTGCTGCTTTGGCAATTGCCTGGACTGCATAAAAGAGAATGTTAGAGCTTATGATTGCCTGAGCAAACATCGAGACAACTTGAAGTCCAGCAGATGTAGTGAACAATCCTCCGCCAAGAGCTGCAAGGGTTGATCCTACACTTGCGAGACTTGCTCCGAAACGTACTACCCCGACAACGGCGCATGTTCCAAGGGTGAGCACACTAAGAAGTATCAATATAGCTAGGTTAACAGCTATTTGGATGCCTGCACGAGCGGCTGGGGGCATTCCTGGGCTAACGGCATCAAAAAAGCTATCCCACATCCCTTTGCCTATCGTCCACGTGCAGATAGCGTCTGCCACAGCGGCTACCACAAGAGCCACCGCTATGACAGCTGCCATCGTGAGAAAAATGAGTTTTGCTGCAATCGCTCCAGTTATGGCTGAAGCGCCGCCAGTTGGAATTGCGGCAATGAGCGACACAACAATTACAACAACGGCAACTATGGCAAGTACAATACAGATAATAGGCATCAAGATTTTAAGGACTTGCGCTTTATATATGTCCTTAAGCCCTTGCACGTACTGAGTGTTAATTTTTTCGATCGATTTCGTATAGACCTTATTGGCAATTTGCAGCTGTTCGCTTACTGAAGCCATTCGGCTTTGGGATTGGTCTTGAGTGAGTCGTCCCTCGAGTTCACAAATTTTGGCTCGAACTTGAGATAAGAATGCTAAAGCTGCAGAAAAAGCTTTTAGGTAATCCACAACAATGTGTTTCGTTTCTTTATTCATGGGGAGTGGATCTTTTGATGCCATTGCAGTCTTATGCATAAGCGCATCAAATACAATATCAGGATCGGTCGACCTGAGTTGTTTATCAAGCTGTTCATTGTTGATTTCGGAGATCGACGTGGCCATTTGTGGGAGAATAACAATCAGTGTTGCTTGCGGAATTCCGGTAGATGCAAGGTATGGAATTGTTTCTTCAAGAAGCTTTTCTATGACTTTTGGGTCATTTGATCGGAGTTCGGTAAGAGCTCCATCGCTATTTTTTTCGGTCAGAATTTTTGCTAAGGCAAGAGAAAGTTTTTCGCGATCGGAAGAGGTGAGTTTATTAGACCCTGGAAGATTTGAGAGTAGTTGATTAAGAACTGCTTGTGCTTGTTGAGGATCATCTCCATTCAAGCCGATAAATTCTTTGCTTGGGGCCTCAGCGTAGCTATTGAGTTCTAAATTGGTCCTATAGATTTTCTCTGAAATATCCGCCAATGCTCCCTCTACGGAATTCTTGGTATCGCCATCGGAGTCTTTAACTTCGTCCTGAAGCATCAAGGAAAGAGTGATCATAATAAGAGGATCTGACGACGATTTTAGACCTGTAGTTCCTCCTAAGGTGTTTCCTTGTGAAATTTTTTCGGAGAGAGTGTTCAACAGTTTTTTCACGGTTTCGACTTGATTTGGCGAGATTGCTCCCCAATTAACCATTTCAGAAATGGCCTTAAAGATAACTTTTGGATCGTTTGACTGAAGTTTTTTATGGGTATTTAACGTTTCTTCAGAGAGAGGAGATCCCATCGTCAGAACTTTATTCAGGAGTTCTTTTGGAGAGAGTTCCTGATCAGAAGCCTCAGAGCTCATCGCTTCTTGTCGGGACTCTCCGCCTCGGCTAATAATTTTTGAGTTGATGATTGCAGCATAGCTTGTCGATGCTTTGTCTCTATTTTGAAGAATTGGAGGAGCCGATAGGGAAGGATCTGACGAGGACCGTTCGATGTCTTCAAATGACATATCATCCGATATCTGGGCGCCTGAGCGAGCAAATTCACGATCTTCGATCGATCCTTGAATTGTTGTTTTTAAAGCCATTGCTGGAGCGATAAGATCCCCGAGTAAGAAGAGGGGGATAAGACTTTTGAAGGATGTTTGCGGATTCACGTTTAGAGAAGGTTCTTCAAGGATAGGAGCATTTGTCTTAGGTTCTGCGCGATGAATAGGTCTTTTGCTGTCATGTCGTGTTACATTATCTTGTATGGCAGCAAGAAGGTCTTCTCCTTGTTGGTTAACAACTTCGATCGTGCCGCCGGCTCCAGGAGCGACGGTATTGTCTTTTGGGGCGTGCTGAAGCGTTTCTGTATAAGGGGGAAGTTCATATGATGCTGAAGGAGCATATTGCCCAGGTATGTTCGTGTTCTGGGAAGCCATCGGACACCTCACTCACATAAAATAGAACAACAACTTAACCTAAACGGTCTCTAATTCTTACAAACGACACATCTTCAGCTTTCGCTGGAGACTGAAGCCTTTCTCAGCGTTCCCCCGCATCTGTCTTTTGAGTCGGCGACGTCTGCTGCATTCTTTCTGCAATCTGCTTTTCAAGAGCCTGATGCATAAGGAGGGCTCGTTCCTTTATGACAGAGTACTGTGGTTGATCAGCTGCCGCGTTAATGCTTAAATCGAGAGAGAAAATAGCAAGTTCTGGGCTCTCGAGCTGTAGATAGCAGTCAGCTGCGTGGTAATGTGGAAGTGGGTTTGTTGTGTCTAATGTTCCACAGAGTAAATAGACATTTGCGGCGTTTTTGAAATCTTTCAGTCTGTGAAGACATGCAGCAAATCCCAGTAAATACTTTGGGGTTATATAATCGAGAAGCATAAGGAGCCTGAATATGTAGGAGGCATCTTTATACTTTCCCTGGTTATAGAGATTGTAGCCCTGAGAGTAGATCGCTTCCATCGTGTCATCGCCGATGTTGAGTGCTTGCTTAGGCATGATGCCCTTATTAGCTGCTCCTTCGATGAGTGAAACCATAGTTTCTTGAGCAGGAGCTCCCGAGACTTTTGCGATTTCTGCAAGCTTTGCTGTAAAAGCCTTGGTGTCGAGTTTCAAAAGCGATCGATTAAACTCTTCAATCTCTTCAGAGTCTATCCTTGTACTCAATCTGCTTTTATTGAGCTCATCACTTATGTCTCTATCTTCAGAAACAATGTCACCCGCTTTATTTTGCATCGACGCTCCCATCTCTTCTTTATCCATAAGCTATCAACTCCTCTGCTGCAGATGGTTCATCGTAATAAGAAATAGTCAAGTAACCCTACCCTTGGTGAGGGCGAAGGAAAATTGTCTCCAATCGCCCATTCTACGGGTAAGCACTTTGTCCCTTTTCTTCAATTGTATATTATTATTTTTAATTTATCGAGCTTCAAAGTAAAAAGTCCTTCAGAAAGAAAGATAAAAACAACCTGCCACGGAAGCGATTATGGAAATATCGAGTTCATAATGTTTTTTAGATTCTGAAGCACAGTGTCATAAATTTTAATAGTCTGAGACCTGCCTTGAGCCGATGCATCTATGACTCGTTGTTGTTGGTCCGAAGTGTCTGAAAGAGCATCTCTTTTTGCTTTAAGCCCTTCAAAGGCCGTCTGTAGAAGTCTATTCTTTTGTTGGCGTGTCTGAACGGCGGTGCTTGCTGCAAGCGCAAGACTATTGTCTGATCCTGTGTAGGTATAGCGAATGTCAAAACCTTTAGATCCTGCAGCTTGTCCCGAAGGATAGATAGTTGCCCATGGAATGTTTGGAGGATCGTTTGCAAAAGCAGGATAGCTTTGAAATGCCTGCCAAAAGATACTTGCGGCGCTAGCAATTCTTTGCTCTATCTTATCTGTGGTTGATATTGTAGTCGAAAGTGTGGGGCCTACCTGAACTGTTTGGAGGATCGGGTCAAAGTTGCTATTTTTAGTTCCCTGACTTTCAAAAACTGAAACGGCGAAGGTATACTGACCTGGAGTTCCTGTCGGAGTCGCTGTCATATGAATGTAGCTATTTCCTGGAAGCGTAGCCGTGTACGTATCTCCTAATCCGCTCGTGTAATTGAATGTTATGTCCTTAGTTGAATTAGCAAGATCAAAGGAGATGGGCTGACCTGTTGATGCAACAGTGCTATCTAAGTATTGTAAAACGTTTTGCATGCTCAAAGATGCGTTTGCATATCCAAACGTGTAAAGCGCAGGGTTTGCATTCGCTGTTACTCCAGATGGAGGTGTCGATCCTGGAGGGGATGACCCGATATATACAGGAATCTGTTTCATCAGATTGGTGTAAGAGACTCCTTTTTGGGCCAAGAAAGTAAGAGTTTGTTGCATGGACTGCTGAGTTCCCTGCATCGAGCTCATGAGCGTTTGGAGTATGTCGAAAATCGTGAGAACTATTTGTGTTTTTTCTGTGAGCCTAACGCCTGTAGGATTCACAATGCTGTATATGCCTTTAACATAGTTTGAAAAAAGCTGCAGCTTTGCAGGATCCGTATCGGATGGGTTTGAGGAGAGTTGATTTGCAGACAAAAAGTTTGTCCACAAATTCTGCTGATCGGCTGAGCCTAAATTTCCCAGGTACCCCTGCATTATCGAGGAATATGGTCCCGAACTAGGAAGTGTCGTCATAAAATTTCTAGCCCCCTCAATTTGTGGCTAAATTATATCCAGTTCCTTCAATCACTACCTATGGATAGCGCTTATAATTCCCTTGAGAGTGTCTGTGATTGATGAAAGAAGACTGAACATCTTGTTTAGGCCATCCTGTGCTTGGTTTAGAACCGACTGAATCGGTGTTGCACTATCACGAACAGATTGACGCAACGAACGAGTGGTATCCTGAAATGACTGTATCTTTTGGTTGAACTCAGCGCGCTTAGATTGGGCCGCAGATATATCGGTTGTATTTGTCGATGTTGTCTGAGTTCCTGGAGTCCAAGGAATACCCGCTACATTATTCCAGTTGAAAGTAACGTAATTGGTAAATGATTGAGTGGTAAGAGGGGGCCTTGGAAACCCAGGGATTGGAGGGAGAGCGGTTATTTCAACGTTAAACTGACTTGCAGAGACTAACTGGATAAGACTTGTTGCAGCAGCAGAAATTTGACCATTGTTGGCAGGGATTGATACAGAAGGCGTCGCCCCTGCCCATTGTTTTGTGCCTGCAGAAAACGTGGTCTGGGGGTAAAATAACGAGTTTCCTGTTTGGTCACCTGCATCCAGAATACGGACGCTAATGGTTCCGGCAGAAGTATCTGCGTAAAAACGAAATCCAACTGCATAGACAGAGATAGGTATATCGATATTTTGGTTTGGCGATTGCATAGCTTGGGCGATACCGTATTGGAAGATAGACTGAGCTGTAATATTGTCATACCCAAAGGTGGACTTTGCAAAATCAGTCGAATTTATCGACATTGCTGAAGGAGCCCCCTGATAATAGACGGGCATTTTGATCAGCATCTGCGTATACTGCTCTTGCCATTTACTATTCATTGTCAAGGTTTGAGTCAAAGCTCGAACTGTATTTTGCAGCGCACTAATCATGTCTAAAGCCATGCTAAAGGCCTCAAAGATAACCTGCCTTTTCTTGATTTCTTCAGGGGAGGATCTGTCCTGCTGAGGCATGTACGCCGTATATACGGTTGAGACATAGCTATAAAATTTTTGCAGGTCATCAACAGTTGGGTTTGCTGGCAATTGCGATAGATCATTCTGCGCAAGGTATTGGTTTACGATACTCGTCTGCTGATCGGAATTCAAAAATCCCAAATAGCCACTTAAAATACTGTTATAAACTGACATATTCTATCTCCTCCTTAAGAGGGCAAATTAAGATGTGATTTACTTGAATATCGATTGATTGACGGTATCAATCGCTTCAAGAATCGATGTTAAGAGGCCTGTTTGGGTGCTCAAGTCGCTTTTTCCTTGTGTAAGTATCGATTGCAGCGCTTGAATTGAGCTTGTGATGCTATCTCGGCGAGCTTGTATACTTGATATGTACTGCTGGAGGTTAGCGTTAATTTCTGTGCGTGCCGTAAAGTCTGAGTCCGAACTAGAGGTATATCTCCACGGAATACCTGTGCCCCCGACACCGCTCATATTTGAACTTAAGTTAAGAGGCTGTAGCATATCCTGCCAGAGTGAGACAGCCTGAGTGTTTTGCTCGTCGGTCGTTGAGTAGACAGTGTCTGCTTGGTTTGTGCTTGCGATCAGCATCTGTTGAGTGACGGGGCCTAATGCTGGCAATGGATGAAACGGATCTGCAGGGTTCGCAATTGCATTTCGCTGGAATGACATTTGTAGGTAGAGCCTTTGATTATCAGGTGAATACACGTTGAATGAGTAGGCGCCAGTTGCTCCCGAAGCATTCCCGAAAGTTATGACCGTATTAGGATTGTTTTTTGCTGAATCAATTCCCCATTGAATAATGTCCTGGAGGCTAATATTGCTATATCCATAGGTAAACCTCGAGAGGTCATTCAAGTTCACAGTGATCTGACTTGATGCACCCTGTGTGTACGAGGGGACTGATGTCATCATTTGGGTATACTGCTGTTGCCATTTTCCATAAAAGGTCAAAGCATTACTCTGCACGGCTATTGTCTGTTGCAGAGATGTGAGCATCTGAAGAATATTGCCAAAAGAGTCTGTAAGAATGACTCGCTTCTTGATCTCTTCAGGAGACTGTGCATTACTTGCCTGCTGCGTAGCAGAAATCGCATAGCGGGATTGGATAAATTGTGAAAAAGCGGCTTTAAGCGCATCAGTATCGGGGGTTGTTGCGGTAATTCCTGTTTCTGCTACGAATTGATCCCAGATACTTTGCTTTCCTTGAGTTGACAAATCCCCATAATAGCCATTCAACATGCCACTATAAAATGATGATGAGGGAATTGGAATCGTCATAGTTTTTCTCTTTGCTCCTAAGCAGGTATCACCTTATCGGCTCATAGAGGACGCCATTTTTTCAACAATCTGACTGATTCTCGATAGCATTGCTGTCGCAGATTTATAGAACTCCTCAAATACAAACATCACTCTTCTGAGCTCTTCGCTCTGAGTGTCATTAAAAGATTGAGAAGCTGTGATGGCGTTATTGAGATGCCTTTGGAAATCACCATTGGTCGAGCCGCCTGTTGAATAGTCTTGGACCCATGCTTGGACCGTCATTGGCTGACCAGATGCACTCGTAGTGCTGAAATCGTTTTTAATCACATTCAAGCTTTGGGTGAGTGCTGTGGATCCCGCTGCTTGCGAAATTTGCTGTATGATAAGCCCGAGGTTATTTACCACCTGTTGAGCACTGTAGTTGTAGGCTGCAGTCACTGTATTTGTTAAGTCTTTAAACGCTCCTTGCGCCATGCTTTGATTGCCGCTTGAGTCTTGTAGCCCCTGGATGTATGTGGCAAGCTGGGCTTCCGTAAATTTGGGAGCTGTTCCTAAGTCTTGGTTAAAAGTTTGCTGTTCGTAGTTGCTGTAATTTGTATCTGTAAGAGCTGTTAAGTTTGTTGCAGAAAGGTTTTGAAGTTTGAGGAGAAATGTTTGGGGATCCTTTTGGTTCATAAGATCCTGCAGGGAGTTTAAATATTGTAGCGAAGTCTGATTGAGGTTAATAGCTTGATTTAACTGATCCATTTGGTTGAAAAGGAGCGTGTTTCCCGTCGAAACATAGTCGATCATCATCAGCTGCTGGAGGGACTGAGATCCTGTAGCTGCATTATTAACTATATGTGCTTGGGTCGCTGCAGAAATTGCCGAATTGATTATCCCTTGAAGGTTATAAATTGCAGGTCCCGATCCGGTTAATAGTGTATCAAACGCTGTTTGAGCTTGAGTGATATTTCCAGCTCCAAGGATTGGATCCCAGCCCGCGCTGCGAATTGTACGGATGAGTTGATCAACTCCTTGCGCCATGTACTTATCCATAGTCGTATTGAGTGTCGTAGCTCCCATGGCTCCAATAGCTGGGGCGCTATAGGGAACTATGGCACCATTTGTTCCGTTGCCAACTTGCTTGCCGGTGGAATCAACATAGACCATCCTCGACCAGGTATTTAAAACGCCTAGGTCTGTACTGATCCGTGCGTAATCACGGTTATTGATTGCATCTTGTAAGTCTCCAATAGCTGCCCTGTAATAGGTCTGCGCATTTGGATCAATCTCGAAGCTGAACACGCGGGGTTCGATGTTTAAAACCCCGACTGAAGGAGAAACTAAGAAGTTTTGAATGGTTTGAGACATGCTCCACATCCTTTCTTCTTGAGCTCATAGGTGCAAGGCTATTAGAAAACCACCAAGCTACACGTTATGGGCTGACTCTTGTTACTAAATTTCCGGGAGGTCATCGGCTCTATTACCGAACCACCCTAAGGGGGATTATACTTAAAAATTTAATTAACAACAATATGCAAAAGAAATACGTGTCTGTAGCATGCCTGAATAATCAGGTGCAAAGATAAAAGACTCGAGCAACTTTTTCGCTTTCTCTACCGCTAGCGTCTTTGAGTGTAGAAAAGCAAGGTTTCTCGCTCTCTTTTTTGCTGATCAATTACATGAAGCGCGACGTCGCGCTCATGAACTGCTGCACCAAAAAGCAGAGTTGTGGCGACTAATACCTCCAAGAAAACAACTAAGATGGTTAGTTGGAGAGAGACTAGATATGCAGCAAACGATCCGTGACCAGAATCCGTCGCAAGAATCGAGATGAGAGCAGTAAGAAAAATGATCAAAGTTGCCCCATGAAGCCTATATTGATATGTAACCAAAAGGCTTAAAGGTATGAGTAGGTGAGCGATCGGATAGTTGTGGATGAAAGATAAGACTGTAAGGAGGATAAAAGCGATTAAGATTGCAACACACTTTATCGACGGTCCCTTGCATCTTGGTCTAAATCGTTGGGTAGACCATACAATAAGCAATGGAGTAAATATGTATACTCCCATCGTATCTCCAACAAAAAATGTAATCCAATCATACCAGAGAGACTCTTGTCCTATTGCTCCGTACACATAGAGTGTTGGAATCGATAGAGACGGAGCGATTAAGCAGGGAAGAACCCCTGCTGCGATAAGAAAAATAACAGTATCTCGAAGAGTTGAAAAATAGTTCGGAGAGGTATACCGCCTTACGATATAGCTGCCCAATAGCGCTTGTGAAAGCGATGCTCCTGATTTTATGCATGCTACAATAAGCGGCCCGAGGAACGCGTGGCTGCCTACGTAGAGATGGAGCATGTTGAAGAGAAAATTACCGAGGAAAATTCCTGGCCAGCACCTAAATCCAAAGAGGATCATCGCTGCAAGAGCAAAGCCCGTAGCAGGCCATACAACCGAGATGCCCAGCGGCTGATCATGAATACCCAGCATCTTGCCTACTTCTGCTGTTAAGAAAATAATAAGCATGAGGCAGCCATTCAAGATCCAGTTTCTTGTATCTTGAGAGATCAGATCCTCGAAGAGCGCTTTTTTAGGCAGAAAAGAAATCATTTGGTATCTGTAAAAACATTTTTTAAATGGTCATACCCTTTGATACGCTCGTCCTTATAAAATGTTCAATCGAAATAATTTATTGGCATTTCTGGATAGAGTTATAACTTTGATTGCGGGCTCGCTTGAGCACACTCCTTCAGCGCTTCAAAAAGGGTTTGGATATATGGGAGCTGTTCAAAAGGCGTGATCTTTTTTTCTTCCACTAAGGATTTAAGTGTTTTTTGCACCTCTTTATACATCGTGTTGGAAAGAAATGATTTGTCTGCAAATGCTTTGCTTATTCTACTGATAACTTCCTTGCGTGAGGGGTGGGCCAGATTTTTAGCTTCAAGAGCCATCAGGGATGGATCTATCTTTTGTCCTCGAGTTTTGATGGAAGGCTTCAAATGCGATGCGAGAATGTTTTCGAGTTTTATTTTAGTTATGGATTCATCTTCGAATTGATAGATGATGGGTGCTTGAGCCGCAGAATTTTTGAGTATTTGTAGAATTTGCGGGAGAATTAAGGCTTCTTCATTTACGGATACTTGTTTATTCCGCAGTACTTCTTTTATTTTTGGAGCAATTTCTGACTCAAGTTGTGATTCATTTAAAGCTCTATGAGCGACTGAATTGCATATTTCAGAGAAGATGCCAACTCTCGTTTCTTTGGCCGCAAGAACTGGAGAGGCGATCAGCAGGCTTATACTGCCCATTGGATCTAAAAAACGATATACGCTGTCACAACTGTCAATATATGGATGATGGTTGATCTTCATGGGAGATCCTCAGTGTTGAAGTATCGCGAGAAAAAAATAATCGATTGGATCAGCATCCTAGAGTGACCTGAGTCAGCATAGACTGATCATCTGTTACACAAAGAAGATGAGCCAGCTAGATGTTATGAACTAGAAAAGAATTTAAGTGAATAACACATGAGTTCCAGGACGTAACAAACTTCAGTTGCCAACATTCAGCTCATCCATCAAAGGATGGCAGAGCTGAATGTTTGTGAAGATGCAGTCTGGAATATATTATACTACCTGAGTGCGCCTAATTTCTGGTTCGCTTCCGTAGCGGATAGTTGGTTCATCGACAATGATTTCTCTAATTGAGGGATCTGTTGGAACCTCAAACATGAGATCACGCATTGCATTTTCAAGAATCATTCGGAGAGCTCGAGCTCCGGTTCCTGCCAAGTGTGCTTTGTGTGCAATTGCCTTGAGTGACTCAGGCGTGAATTCGAGTTGGACATTCTCCATGGCAAATAGTGCCTGGAATTGTTTAACAACTGCATTTTTAGGCTCGACAAGAATCTGCACGAGATCCTGTTCGTTCAATTCGTTGCAGTTGGCAATACAGTTAAATCGTCCAATAAACTCAGGAATCATGCCAAATTGGATGAAGTCTTCGGGCTCAACTTTTGCTAAAAGCTTATTTTTCTCATTTGGATCGATAGCTAGCCGTTCTTGCTCGGTGACTCCAAAGCCGATGGTGCCTTTACCAAGCCTCCTTGCGATGATCTGGTCAAGTCCAACAAAAGCCCCGCCGCCAATGAAGAGAATATTCTCTGTGTTAACTCGAATATACTCTTGATTTGGGTGCTTACGGCCACCTTTGGGGGGGACATTAGCAATCGTTCCTTCAACAATCTTCAGAAGCGCTTGCTGAACACCCTCTCCAGAGACATCTCTTGTAATAGAAACATTTGATGTCGTTCTGTGAATCTTATCTATCTCATCAATATAGATGATCCCTTTTTCAGCCCGAGCTACATCAAAATCTGCATTTTGAAGGAGTCGTAAAATGATATTTTCTACATCTTCACCTACATACCCTGCTTCCGTCAATGTGGTTGCATCTGCTATCGCAAATGGGACGTCAAGCATCTGAGCAAGAGTTCGTGCTATAAGCGTTTTCCCAGATCCGGTCGGACCAAAAAGCAGTACGTTGGACTTATTAAACTCAATTGAAGCTGCCTCTTGAGGCTTGGTAATTCGTTTGTAGTGATTATATACAGCTACAGAAATCACCTTTTTAGCCATCTCTTGGCCAATGATATATTCATCAAGATGTGCCTTGATCTCTTTTGGCTTTAAGACTTTGACTTCAAATGGCTCTGAAGACTCTTTTTTCTTTTCGAGAATGCCGCTGCAGAGCTGTACGCACTTTTCGCATATATAGACATTTGGTCCTGCGATTAGCTTTTCCACAAGGTCTTCAGGTCTTCCGCAGAAAGAGCAACATGCGGTTTCATTCTCGGGAGGCTTTTTATTCATGCCTACAATCGGGGTTCTTCTTAATAATCTTCTTTATACGTGATATGAGCTTACAAGGAGCTGCCTTGTTTTAAGCTCATTTCTTCGCACTAAACAGTACTTCATCTACAATGCCGTAAGCTACAGCCTCTTGAGCACTCATAAAGAAATCTCGTTCTGAATCTTCTTTGATCTTGTCGATGGGCTGTTTGCAGCATTCAGAAAGGATTTCAGCTAAACGATTCTTCATGTAGAGAATTTCTTTTGCTTGTACAGCGATATCTGCGGACGTTCCGCCGATACCACCCCATGGTTGATGGATCATGACACGGCTATTTGGCAGAGCAAATCGCTTCCCACGTGTTCCAGCACCAAGCAGAAGAGCTCCCATAGAGGCTGCTTGACCAATACAGTAGGTATTAATCGAGCAATTTAACGACGTCATCGTATCGAAAATTGCAAGTCCGGCCGATATATGCCCACCTGGGGAATTGATATAGAGATGTATATCTTTCTTTGGGTCTTCCATTTTCAGGAAGAGCATTTGAGCTATCACAACGTTTGCAATTTGATCTGTGATCTCGGTTCCTAAGAAAATAATACGGTCTTTGAGCAGTCGTGAATAAATATCCATGACTCTTTCGCCGCGGCCTGTATCCTCAATGACATAGGGGGTCAAAGACATCGAAGGTATTACTCTCTGTTGAGAGAAGGATCTTGAATGAGAATCTGAACTTTCCGATTGCTTAGACATAATTAAACTCTCGTTAGGCCAATTTGTGTACATCATCTAATATACTGAGTGGCCGGAATCTTGTAGAGTGTATTGTATACTGTTGATGTAATTCGATCCACGGTACTGAAGATCGTTTGCACTTGATTTCGTTTGACGGTCGCTTCCGTGAGTTTTTATCCAAAAGAAGTAGGGGAGAAGCTCGTGTCAATAGTGAGTTATTTACGGGCAAGATCGAATAAGAATATGGCTGAAAGTGAATGTGTTTGAGAGTCCGCTCAATGGGGACAAGAAGTTCGAGATATGAATTTTTTGTTACGTTGGTTGTTTCTCATGTCTTACCGAGTATATTCATCTTCCCGAGTATATTAACAGAAACTTGGGCGATATTTTGATGAGATAGGGTTTTAATTTCGGAGTCAAAAACCTTATAAATTTTTTCTATTCGCATCTTATCATCATTGCTTTTTGGTGCATTGTATTGAGCGTCCACGAACTCACTATTAAAAGAGTTGAATTTTTGGTTATTCCTGTGGAGCCGATCGACTAAATTGCAGAAACTTTTCTTGTTTATGTATAGAGTGTTGCCTGCTTCATCTGTGGATTTGAATGCGTAGCCGAGAAATGTTAGGATTCTGCCTAAGAGACATCCATATTCAGTCATTCCTAAGCCTTTTTTTTCTTTTCCTCCAGAAAAAATAACTTTATTCATTTCAGATTTATTTGGGGTCAATCCAACATAAAGCCTATTTGTAAAAAAAGACTCTTTTGTATGTACGCAACAAAAAACTGGTTCCATGGAAAACCATATTAAAATTCGGCATTAAGGTTCTTGTAGCATAAAGTTGATGATTAACGCACCCTGCTCAAAATAAATTGGTGATCTCCTTGATAACAGGAGTTAACAAGAAATCATTTTCTTAAGGGTAGGAGTAGAAAGAGAGTGCTCGGCAGCGGTCATAGCTTGAACTATGACCGCGGAAGAAGTTTCAAAGGGAGGGATTATCAGTGGTGCGGGCAAGAGCATGATGTATGATCATCATGGTCGGCCTGTACAGCCAGTGAATGTGCTCCTGATAGGGCTTGTTCTAGAAGCCAATCTTCAACTTTTTGCATCATAATATTCATATAAATGCGCTGTCGGCTCATGTCTGCTTGATCGCTCAAGATGACTCTCTTTTCTGCTGGTGTGTAGAAGAGCTGGTGTGTCATCTCTTTGAAATACTCTTCTTGAGAAATTTCAAAGTGGTGTGCTTGCGCCGCTTTTTGAAGCAAAAACATGCAGGTGAAATAACGTTTCACTTCTTCGAGAACATCTTTTCGAAGATCGTCTGTTTTGTCTTTATCTAAAGGAAGTTCGGCTTCATTTTTTGACTTCAGCTGATTGAATCGAGCTTGAGTTTCTGCTTGAACCAATGATTGAGGAAGATCAAAAGCATAACGTCGAATCAATTCATTTCTGAGTTGACGTCTCATATCCTCTTGAGCGGCTTCTTTCTCTTCGAGCTGGATTCTTGCAAGGAGACGTTCTTTAAGAGCTGCAAAACTTTCAGCGTTGACTTCTTTCAGGACTTCAGGAGTTTCTTGCGGCAGAATGCAGTCAAGAACTTCACGTACGTAGACACGTACTTGTCGATCTGCTTTCTCTCCATCTTCTTTTTCTTCTGGAGCATTTGCCTCTTTTGTCTCTTCGGCCTTCATCCCAATGAGTGTGTCATAGAGCCAATCAGCACACTCTCCACGGCGGACAGCTACTCTTTTATCGGAGACGAGATTTCGAGCTGGAGCATCGATTACGTCGATGTCGACTTTTACAAAATCGCCATCAGCTATTGGACGGTTTGCTGCGGGCTGGAAAGTAGCATGATTTTCTAGGATTCGGCGAAAAACTTTGTCTGCTTGCTCTTGGTCCACAGGCTTGGGTTCAACACCTTTGATTTGAATTCCAGCAACAGTAATGGCTGGAACGATCGGATGAGCTTCATATTCAAAGACAAGCTGAGCACCCTCTTCCATAGAAGCACGTTTGAGGTCGGCTTTTCTTACCGACTGTTCTCCAAACGGAGCGCGGCCGACGAGCTTGATTGCTTCTTGAAAGGCTTTGGTACGGAGAATATTTCGCGCTTCGCGGTCGACAATATCACGGAATTTATTCCGGATTACCTCATCTGGCGCTTTCCCTTTTCGGAAGCCAGGATAGGAGATTTCTTTTTTAATCGATTTATGAGCGGCTTCATACGCTTGAGCTACTTCGTTGGCTGTAACTGATACGTCAAGACGAACTAGGCAGCCAGGTTTTTCCTTCATTAAAACATGAAGACTATCATTCCCAAATTCGCGAACATCGGGATTTTCCACGTGACACCCCTTTTCGATGAAAATTATATCTTGAGAGTCCTGAACCAAAAAAACTGATTTGGAATTTTTTGGTTTTAAGGCTCTTAATAGCACTGTATTTGGTAGCATGCCTGAGGGTGTTGACTGGACAACACCTTAAGCATAATTGCAGCCGAGCACAATTTCTTATTTGAAGCGGGCGATGGGATTCGAACCCACGACCCTCACGTTGGCAACGTGATGCTCTACCACTGAGCTACGCCCGCAAAATCGGCCTGCAAATCGGCCCGCGATATCGGCTCGCGCTTCTGAAATTTAAGACATATAGACTTTGTTAAGACGTTAGGTAAAATAACCAACCGTCTTAATAAAGAACTTAAAATAGCGGGCGATGGGATTCGAACCCACGACCCTCACGTTGGCAACGTGATGCTCTACCACTGAGCTACGCCCGCAAAATCGGCCCGCAAATAATTAAAATTGAGAGTCTTTGATCTCGTTAAGTAGCGGGTGACGAGACTCGAACTCGCGACATTCAGCTTGGGAAGCTGACGCTCTACCAGCTGAGCTACACCCGCATGATTTATCGCCATTTTCTACGCATCACACAGTTTAAACTGCAACTAATCCCAACTAGACCTTATCGGTAAAGAGTGTTGAAGTTGCTTGTGATGCCTCTCTGCCTGCCTTTCTGCAAGACGGGCGGAGTAGGACTCTCAATTTTCGTGAAGAGAGTATCTATTAAGCTCTTTTTTACTCAAGAGGGATGAAGGTAATTTTTTTCAAGATTGTGAGTTTTGTCCCGGAAATTGTGAAATTCAAATTTTCTGGTGTTGAGGAAAAGGGGATGTTTTGCTCATAAGGTTTGTATTTAAAGATTTCTTGATAAGAACTGATGTCATTTCAGATATACAAGAAGATTTATATATTTTGATTTTCAAGGAGTTGAGATGGCGGTTCGAGAAGCCTTGGCAGAACAAAAACAGCTTGGAAAGGATGAACTTGAACATTCCCCTGGAATCAAACAACTCAACTTTAGGAAGGTAAGGCAAGAATTTACACAAGCCAACCTTAAAGAGGGAAAAGCTCTTTATGAAAAGGGGTGTGTTGAGAGCTGCGATGTCCGTACGAATAAGGGATTGCTCCATGTTTCGGCTTCCATAAGAGGACAATGGAATGATCTTCATGCAAGCAGGCTTGAATTTCGAACTTCCGATATCTCGCTTATTGATTCCGAATGCGACTGCCCTCAAAAATTTGAATGCCAGCATTTGGCAGCTCTTTTATGTTTCCTCGAGGAACATGGACTTGAGTCGAAAAAAATGACGAACGTGTCTTGTTCGTCTCAAGGTGAGGTCCATCAAAAGCATCAATCAAGAGAGTATGCAAAAGCATATCAATTGATGCGTGGGCTGCTCGTTCAGCACAAAGAGGATGTAAACTTTCAAGGGTACCTTCTTCTTTCTTTCACTCCTGTGATTCTCTCAGGACAAAGAGCCTGGGAACTTCAATTTGGCGTCAAAAAGCATAAAAAATCCCGCATTACTCTTATACAATCACCCAAGCAGTTTTTACAGTCGCTGAGTCGTGGCGAATCAATATTTCTGGGTTCGGAGAAAACGATTTTAGGACTTGATTCATTTGGTCCGGATATCGCGCAGATACTTTATCAAATACGTCAAGAAGTTCATTTTATTGATAAATCAGATCGGGATAAATCTGAAAAAAATGTTAAAGGAGCCTTTTTTGATGATGAGGGGATAGGCCGAATTTTTTCCCTTTCAAGAAAAGCTTTTGGCAAAGAGGGGTGTCGGGCTGAGTTTTTTTATGAAGGATTTGAGAAAACCCTTCAATTTTCTGAGCATGAAGCATCCTTCAGCCTCAAGCCTTGCTTTTTAGAAGACCCTTTTCCTCATTACCTTATGGGACTCGTCGTAAAAGTTGGAAACGAAGAAATTCCGTATCCGCAAGCACGATGTATTCTCTCACAAATGTCAGGACTTCTTTATAAGGATTGCTATTATCCTTTCTCCTCTTCTGTCACTCGGCAGAAGATTCAAGATTTAGAGACACTCTCTCAGTGCGTTCTACCGCTTCATATCATGCCATGTTTTATTGAGGAGGTTCTCCCTCAGCTTCATTCATTTTTACATATCGAAGATGGTGGATTCAATAAGGTTGAACTTGCCGCGCCTTCAAATTTGGTCAGCGTCAAGCTTACTCTTGACTATGCCCCAGGCGAACTCAAAGCTTTGGTCAATTATCAATATGGCGATATCCATCTCCCGCACTCCACAAGGCAGTTGGCTGTAGAAGTCGAGAAATGGCTGTGTAAAGGGCTTCAAATCCCTCAAAGAAATCTAAAAATAGAGACAGATTTGATCTCCAAATTGCTCAGGGAATTTACTTGGGATGATAAGGAGCAAGTGTATCATCTGGCAACCGATAGAGCTATAGTATCATTTGTTAGTTCCAGGTTGAAGGAATTTCAAGGAAAAGTCGAAGCTGAAATACCTCCTCAAATTGCGGCTAAGATTAAGTCTGGATCGACACATGCACGTCTTGAATTCTCTCCACTGGAAGACGAGACAAAAATACATATCCGCTTACATGTAGATGGGATTTTAGAGGGTATAAAGGTTTCTGATTTACGAGAAGCTCTCAATGAAGGGCGTTCCTACCTCGTCAAACAAGTTACGAGTAAGGGGACGATAAAAATTGCGGATTCGAGCGAAGACTATTCCCTGCAAGAAGTAGAAATAGTTCTTGTAGACTATGACTTTTTAGAGAAAGTTCTTCCTCTCGTTGAGGAGTTAGGCTTTGTTCGGCTTGCAACTTCTACAATCGAATCGCCTCTTTGGGCGCTTCTTGCGGTTCAAGGGCTTTTGCTTGAGTCTTGTGGGTTATGCGTTGTTGTTCATGAGGGAGTGAGGAAACTACTCAATCAATTTCAAGAACGACGGGAGATTGATCTTAATTTAGATGAATCTGAAAAATCCAAAAAAAATCTCGACTCCAGATTTGAGTCTATTTTGCGTGGGTATCAAAAAGATGGTGTTCTTTGGCTTAAGCTTTTGAAGAAATATGGTTTAGCAGGGATATTGGCCGACGATATGGGACTTGGCAAAACCCTTCAAACCATAGCCCTTTTATCAGAGGTTCATCTCGATCAGAAAGATGATAGGCCTACATTGGTGGTGTGTCCTACATCCCTTATTGAGAACTGGAAAGATGAAATCCAGGCCTTTGAGCCAAATTTGGTCTGTACTTTGCTTCAGGGAGTTCCCGAAGAGCGAAAATCTATTATTTCAGCTCCATCATCAAGTCATATCTTCGTGACAAGTTACGGTATCTTGCAAAAAGATATCGAGATACTCGAACAGATTCCTTTTTCCTATGTCATTTTAGATGAAGCACAGAATATCAAAAATAAGGAAACAAGAACGGCCAGAGCTGTAAAGAAGCTGAAGTCGAAATATCGACTTGTCTTGACAGGCACCCCAGTTGAAAACTCGCTTGAGGATTTGTGGAGTTTATTTGATTTTCTCATGCCAGGCTTTTTAGGGTCTTGGGAAAAATTTTCAAACGCCCACATGAAGCCCTCTCAGTTTCAAAAATCTGCTATCGAGCGGCTTAAGGTAAAGATTGCTCCATTCGTTATGAGGCGAATGAAGCAAGAGGTTTTATCGGATCTTCCTTCTATTACGCGTAAGGTAATATCTTGTCAGCTTCAAGATGAGCAGAGAGATATTTATCGAAGCTATTCTGAAAAAGCAGCTGAGGAGCTTCTTAAGCTCGTTGAAAAAGATGGTTTTGAAAAGTCCAAAATGCATGTTTTGGCGACCATTACAAGATTAAAACAGATATGTTGCCATCCAAAACTCATACACGAAACAGCCGCAAAATCGGCAAAATATGAGTTGTTTTGGGATCTGTTGACCTCTCTCTTTGAGGCCAAACGGAAAGTTGTCGTTTTTAGTCAGTTTACAAGTATGCTCGCTTTGATCAAAGAGGATCTTGAGGCCAGAAATATTCGCTATGCCTACCTTGATGGTGGGACGAGAAATCGTCAAGGGACTGTCAAAGAGTTTAATGAAGATCAAAATATCTCTGTCTTTTTAGTTTCACTTCGTGCTGGAGGAGTAGGTCTGAATCTTGTCGGTGCAGATTCGGTGATTCACTATGACATTTGGTGGAATCCTGCTGTCGAAAATCAGGCAACGGATCGTGTTTGGAGGCTTGGGCAAAAATTGCCTGTAACTTCATACAAGCTCATTACAAAGGGAACGGTTGAGGAGCGAATTGTCTTTTTACAAGAGAGAAAGAAAGAGTTGATAGGGGATCTTGTTTTAAGCGAAGAAGATGTTCTTTCACGCCTGAAATGGGAAGAAGTTTTAGAGCTATTACGCCTTTGATATGGTTTGTTTGGTACTTTGAGTTGAAGGGAGTGATTCAGAAAGAGCTCATTTGACCATTTAGGCGTTGATTGAATGGAGCTAAAATTTGCTAAATCCTCCTATTGCATTTTGGTGGGGCTCAAGCGTAGATTGAAGAAATAGAGTCATGGCTTTAAGAATTCATGTCACGCAAAAGATAGCCAAAATCAAAATGGCCTCGGGATCTTTTGTTTACTATGAGTTAAGAATAAGCCTGTTTGAGCTGATATAAATATATATATAAATGCATTTCAAATGATTTGTATTTGTGAAATACCAATTCTTGAACCATGATGTGTTCATCTGAACTATGAGCTTTAGGAACTATGGCAGTCCAAGATTTTTTAAATAAACTTCTGCAGTCGTCAACGCGAAGTTTGACTCGTTTTAAAGGCGTTTTTTCATCCGATATCGGTATTGATTTGGGCACTGCTAATACCTTAGTGTATGTTAGAGGTCGAGGGGTAGTGCTTGCCGAACCATCTGTGGTTGCAGTTGATTCAATCACAGGCGAAGTTTTGGCCGTAGGTCACAAAGCAAAAGCGATGCTTGGTAAGACGCCGAGAAAAATACACGCTGTCCGTCCTATGAAAGATGGTGTTATTGCTGATTTTGAAATTGCCGAAGGGATGCTTAAGGCTCTTATTCAGCGGGTTACTCCAACAAGAAGTCTTTTTCGTCCAAGGATTCTTATAGCTGTTCCTTCTGGTATTACAGGAGTTGAAAAGCGAGCAGTTGAAGACTCCGCTCTTCATGCGGGAGCACAAGAAGTTCTCCTCATTGAAGAGCCGATGGCTGCGGCTATTGGGGTTGATTTGCCCGTCCATGAGCCTTCAGCAAGCATGATAATTGATATCGGGGGCGGTACCACTGAGATTGCTATTATTTCTTTGGGCGGTATTGTTGAGTCGAGATCTCTTCGTGTTGCTGGAGATGAATTTGATGAGTGTATCGTCAATTACATGCGCCGCACGTATAACTTGATGATCGGTCCAAGGACGGCTGAAGAGATCAAAATTGCCATCGGCTCTGCGTTTCCTTTAGGAGAACACGAACTTGAAATGGAAGTAAAGGGACGCGATCAGGTCTCAGGACTTCCTGTAACAAGAAGAATTAATTCGGTTGAAATCCGTGAATGCCTCTCTGAGCCTATCCAGCAAATTATCGATGCTGTCAAGCTTACCCTTGAAAAATGTCCTCCGGAACTTGCTGCAGATTTAGTCGAGCGAGGCATGGTAGTGGCCGGCGGCGGCGCTTTGATCAGAGGTCTTGATAAAGCATTAAATAAAGAGACAGGGCTTCCTGTTACAGTTGCTCCAAATCCGCTTTTGGCGGTCTGTCTTGGCACAGGAAAGGCTTTGGATTACCTTGATCGATTTAAAAAACGCAAACAGCTTGTCGGAGCTCCATAATGGCTTTTGTATCAACTGCTCAAAGATTGATTCCAAAGACAGGTATTCCAAGTCTTGACACTTGGGTCGAATCTGTAGTTTATCAAACTCGCCCTAAATCGGTGGAAATCATCGATGGAAGTATTGAGCAGTACCAAGCTTTATGTACGACACTTCTTGAAAAAAAGACCTTTATTCGACTGAATCAAGAGCTGAGACCAAATAGTTTTCTTGCTCGATCAAATCCCGAGGATGTTGCCCGGGTTGAAGAGCGAACATTCACATGCACCAAATCGAAAGAGGAAGCAGGCCCTACAAATAATTGGGTAGATCCTTCCGAAATGAGAAATCGCTTAAATTCACTCCTTGATGGGGCTATGGAAGGTCGAACCATGTACGTTGTCCCCTTCTGCATGGGGCCTGTGGGATCGTCGTTTTCTCGATACGGAGTCGAAATTACTGATTCAGCGTACGTCGCTGCAAGTCTATTTCTCATGACTCGCCTAGGGGTTGATGTTTTAAGGCAGCTTTCAGTTCAACCGTACTATGTGAAGTGTCTCCATTCTGTAGGTTGTCCTTTACTTCCAGGGCAAGAGGATGTTTCTTGGCCTTGCAATCCCGAAGAGCAGTACATTGTTCAATTTCCTGAGACTATGGAAGTTGTCTCGTTTGGAAGTGGATATGGTGGTAATGCGTTACTCAATAAAAAATGTTTTGCTTTGAGAATTGCTTCTTGGCTTGGTTTAAAAGAGGGTTGGCTTGCAGAGCACATGCTTTTGATTGGTGTAACAAATCCAAAGGGAGAGAAGAAGTATATTGCAGCTTCCTTCCCAAGTGCATGTGGTAAGACAAACCTTGCTATGCTTTCTCCAAAGCTGGAAGGATGGAAAGTGGAATGTGTTGGAGATGATATCTCCTGGCTTTTCTGGGATAAGAATGGTGTTTTGCGTGCGGTTAATCCGGAAGCTGGTTTTTTTGGAGTGGCTCCAGGAACATCCATGGAAAGTAACCCTGTTGCGATGAAGACAATTCAACATGATACGATCTTTACAAATGTTGGATTATCACCTGAGGGAGATGTGTTTTGGGAGGGGATGGACAACATGCCTCAAGAAGGAATTTCTTGGCTTGGAGCTCCCTGGACTCGAGATGCATCATTGAAGGCAGCGCAGCCTAATGCTCGATTCACAGTTAAAGTTGATCAATGCCCAACTCTTGATTCCGCTTGGAATAGCCCAGAGGGGGTTCCGGTTTCAGCGATTCTTTTTGGAGGAAGACGATCAGCTCTTGTTCCTCTGGTCCGAGAAGCTCGTTCGTGGGAAGAGGGTGTTCTTTATGGGGCTATGATGTCTTCAGAGACAACAGCGGCCGCTAAGGGGTCGATTGGGGCTCTTCGTCATGATCCCTTTGCAATGCTTCCTTTCTGTGGATATAATATGGGTGATTATTTCAATCATTGGCTCGATTTTGCTCAGGATTCAAAAAAATCTTCAAAAAAACCTTCGAATAAAAAGCTCCCTCGAATCTATGCAGTGAACTGGTTTAGGAAGAAATCAGACGGTTCATTTGCTTGGCCTGGATTTGGAGATAATATACGAGTTATTGAATGGATTTTTAATCGGCTTGAGCAGCAAGTAAAGGCTATTGAAAGTCCTATTGGTAATATCCCATGTGAGGCCGATTTAAACCTTGAGGGGCTCAAGTGCTCGTATTCAGATCTTTTTTCATTTGATCGAGATCTATGGAAGAAGGAAGTTACTGGGCTCGTTGATTATTTTGCGAAATTTCAGTCTCATTTTCCTGCTGCTTTGCATAATGAGTTACATAAGCTTGAACTCAATCTTTCATGATGGCTAGTTTGTGCAAATGAATCCAATACAGATGCATAAACATCATTCCTTGGGGGTATCGCCAAAGCGGAAATTGCTGGTTCTCGCCTTTTTGAGTCTTGTCGGAAATATCGTTCTTGTTTTGGCATATTTTGCTAGTGACTGGAAGCACTTTTCCTCGAAACCTCTCTTTGAGCTTCCTGTTTCTGTATATACCCCGCAAGTTTCAAGAAATCTTGAAATGCGACTTGTCGAGCTTTGGCAACAGCCATTTGATCTTCTTGTCCAGGATGTACAAAATAGCAATCATGATATCTCGGGCTTTTCACGCGGTGAGCTTGCTTTAGCTGTCCTAAAAGCTCGCGATGATGTTGATATTTCTGATTTTGGATCCCAGATAAAATGGGTTTCCTATGCGCTTTCAAAAACAGCTTCTTTACCTCTGAATAGCTTTTCGATAGAAATCCCAGTTGATGTAGAAAATCTTCCACAGATTGCTTCAGATCTTAAGCGAGTAGCGGCTCCTTTTGGTCTGAGAGGGTTGTTTACTCGCTTGAAGAATGACCAATCTCAAATCGACGTAAAAAATACTTTTCTTCGTACAGACGAATGGCTTGGATTTGACAAAGTCTTTTCTCCAATCGCAAAAGATCAAACATATGCACTTGCTTTTGGGCTTTCATGGGATCAATTTGATTCGATTGTGAAAAGAATTAGAAATGGGGAATCGATTCCTCTCGAGTTGCAACTGCTCCAGTGGTCTAAGGAAGGTGTGTGTCCTGCAGCTCAACTGCTTGCGCAGTCATCGCGTGATGTTATTTGTTCTGATTTTAGTGATTCGGATGTTCTCTATATCCTTGGAGCTCTTCCTCATAATGAAGACTGTGCCGCTCTTTTGGCGGTAGCTTTATTAAAGGCGCCTCGAAAACCACAAGTTTGGAATGCTTGTCGGAAAATTTTGAGTGTTAGGCTTCAAGATGAATCTCTCATCACCCTTCCCCGAGAAGATCTTTTTAAAAAGCTCGGGCTCATTTCTCTTTCCGAAACTGAGGCAGAAAAAAATAATAGAGGGTTGGAAAATAAGGCTAAGATTGATGTCAGAGTTATTGAGACGAAAGATCAGCAAAAACAATTTGTTGAGACAAATTTAAGCCAGGTAAAACAGATAGGATCCACGAAGAAAGACGATCCAAAAACCACAGGAGTCTCAAGTGGCTCTCAAGCCGGAGGTCAATCAAAGGTTCAATCAAAGAGTCAATCAAATCTGCCTTCTGCAAACAAGCGAACTTCAGTGCTTCCTCATGTCAGCTATGTTGTGCAAAAAAGCGAGTCGCTCCAGGCTATTGCTAAGTCGCTTAATATCCCGCTTATAGAATTAAAGAAGCTTAATCCTCATTTGGCTTCTTGTCCAAAATTGGCTCCTGGAACGTTCGTAAAGGTTCCTCAGAAAAAGAATCAAGGAACTTCATCGACTGGTTCGCCTTCAAGTTCATCTTCAACGAACAGTTCGGCTGCTCGATCTCCTCAAGGAAATCAATCCCGCCCGGATGCCAAGGGGCGCAGCGGACCAACCGTTTCAGGACGAGCCAAAACGCAGAATACCAAGACCTCTTCGAAAACGCCTCAATAGCATATGCAGAGCAGCTTGGGTAAAATCTACAATTTATTCCAAGCATTGGACTTATGCACTTCTGATAAAATCTGATCAGATAAAGCGCTATGTGCTTGATGATTAGTGATACCATACGAGTTCGTGAAATATTGAGATAATTACCTCGATGACAATAAGCCAAATGATGATCCACTCAAGTTTGCTTGAGTGTTGGTGGTTTAACTCGTTTCCGAGCATTTCAAAGAGATCGTGAACGATATCAAGTCTCTGATTAAGTACTTGAAGCCTTGGGCCTAAATCCAAGTGGTTAGCGATCATTCGATAAAGAGGTTCTAATTCTGAATGCTCCCAGAAGTACTCCGGAACATCCAAAATGTCTAAGTGGAGGTTAATTGAGGTGCGCTCGATAAAAAGCTCACCCATTTTTTTTCGGATTTCATTCTTAGACAGTGGGATCTTGCCTTTTAACGCAAGTTGAACAGGAATATTTCGTGTGCTTGATATGGTTTTTTGAATGATTGTTTCAAAGGAGGTGAGCTTAACGGACTGCGCAAGACCATGAGAAATGGCAAGTCGAAATTGGAGGTCTTCTCCAGGAAGTATGATTTCTTCTTCAACTATTGCTTGCTTGTCTCCGAAAAAGAAGGTCATTGTTTCCTTCTCGATCGAATCGTAGGGATTTTCTTCAAAAGGTTTTATCTGCTCTAAAATTTTAGCTTCATCATCTCTAGAAAAGCCCCAAAAGACAGCAACTCCATAGGAGAAGAAGAAGACATCTTTAATATTGCTTCCAGATGAACAATCAATGTGAATTACATCTCGAAAAAGAGAAACATTATATTGGTTTCTATAGAGATCAAGAATGTCCTTGATGCGATAGCCTAATGCAGTGCTGTAGGCTACTGCGCGGTTCTTGGCTTGCTGGTAGAAGACTTCTTCCCGAGACATGATGACAACATCTTTTTGAATACCAGTACTTTAACCGAAATAACCCATTTTTTGCGAAGAAGCTCAGCCATCTGAGATGCCACGATAGGAATCAGATTTTGTATTTTTCGAAAAACATTTGCAGAAAATAAGCCATTTTGAGTAGAGTTACTGGCACAAACTCGAAATGCGAAAGTGGCGGAATTGGTATACGCGCTACTTTGAGGTGGTAGTGAGGGTGACCTCGTGGGGGTTCAAGTCCCCCCTTTCGCAATACTTCTTAAGCTTTTCCGAATCAATTTTTGTCCCAAGAAATCGTACTAAACGTTCAAGTAAGCCTTCTTGCGCTTTTGTTTCTTTTCTCTCGTTCTGAGTTTGATTCATAATTTGAACAAGCGAGTCTAACTGGTCGTTATTTAAGAGAACTTCATTTGGAAGTTCTTCATCGCTAATAAGTTCCTGAAGAGAAAATCCAAGTGTTTCTGAAATTGCGCAACAGGCATAGATCAGCGGAGTTTTCCAGTCATAGAATTCCGATTCTTTTGCAAGCGTTGAGATCAATAGGTCCCATAGAGCTGAAGTTGGCTGTTCATTTTGCGTTTCTTCAATCAGAAGTTTGATTGTCCACCAAAGCATGGGAAAGTGAGGCGATTTTTGGCTAAATGAGTGGGCGCATTCAATGTCAAATGCCCTATAAAGCCCTCCAGTTCCTTGCACAGAGCATTTAATTCCTAGGGGTGCAAAATGGAGGTGTTTTGTCGTCTTGCTGTTATACCAGATGACCGAAATAGATCCTTTTTCGCGAGTAAAAAGTAATGCAATCGTCTTCGTATCATGATAAGGATACGTTTTTATGAGAAGGGCGCGAATTTGTGTAATTTCTTGTTTGGCAAAATCCATGTGAAGATGATAGCATTCTTTTGCAACAAATCAAGAGTTTATCTTTTGTGTTATGCACCGATAGCTCAATCGGATAGAGTACCTGGCTTCGAACCAGGTGGTTAGAGGTTCGAGCCCTCTTCGGTGCAGTTTTTCTCTTCTTGATAGAGTGCGTAAAATCTCTCGTTCATAAATATCAATCGATAATTTCTCTCCATGAGCCAAACTCTTCAGTCTAAACCTTCGATTTTTTCCTACACGTCTGCTGAGTTCATGGAACAGCAATATAGAGAACATGGCCGTGGAAAGCTTCATGCTTTGCATTTGTACAAATCCTACATGAAAAAAGGTGTTTGGGACGATCTCGATCCCATGTTTTCGAACGCAAAAAACCTTTATCAACTCATCTCTGATTCGTGCGATCGATCGCAGGTGCAAATTTCAAATCACCTTAAAGAGGGTGAAACCGAAAAGTTCATTTTTTCAACGCAAGATGGATATTTGTTCGAATCTGTTGCTATCCCGATGCAGCATGGGCGTACGCTGTGCGTTTCGTCCCAAGTTGGATGTAAAATGGGGTGTGTTTTTTGTGAAACAGGAAGAATGGGTCTTTTGCGAAATTTAGAGCCTTTTGAGATAGTTCAACAGGCATTTATTACGAAAATTGTTAAGGGAATTCCTGTCCATAATATCGTTTTTATGGGGATGGGGGAGCCATTTGATAATTATGATTCCGTAATGCAATCGATCGATATATTGACAGATCAAAATGGCTTAGCCTTTGGTATGGGTAATATTACTGTTTCTACAAGCGGTAAAACAGAAGGTGTTTATCGTTTGGCGGATGATCGACAAAAAACTTGTAATCTTGCAGTGTCTCTCAATGCTGCACAGAGCGATTTGAGAACAAAGCTTATGCCCTATAACAGAAGGGAGGGGCTGGATCAGCTCCATCAATCTATTGCTTACTATAACAGGGCAAAAGGGAAGGAAGTGATGATTGCCTATGTTATGATGGATGGCGTAAACTCAACCCTTGAACATGCAGAAAGTTTGTTTCAATTTATTCAAGGGCTTGAAGTCCGCATAAATCTTATTCCCTATAATCCTCAACGAAACGATCGCTTCAAACGGCCTTTAGATGAAACTATTGAGCTCTTTTCTCAATTTTTACAATCCAAAGGAGTTCAGGTTTTGTATAGAAAAACTAGGGGTTCTTCGATCATGGCAGCTTGCGGGCAGCTTGGCGGTAAAAAACAGCAAGGAAGTTTGCCTTTACAGGTGCATTCTGAAGTTGAAGTCTCTAAAAATAAAGAATAAGTTTGAATAGAGGCTTGCTATCAATTCTTCACTCGGAGCAGTCTGGCATCGGAAATATATTCATCTTGTTCCGACAAATGAGGAGCTGTATGACAACGCGAAAAGAGAGAATTGCTGAGTTTGACCAAGGGTACAACATCACAGTAAGTGGACGTAATGTTCATATTACCGAGGGAATGAAGCAGCATGCTATCGATAAACTTTCTAAACTTGAACGTTTTGGGAATCGCATTGTAGACATAGCTGTAACTATGGATATTCAAAAACTTGATAATCGTGTTGATATTGTCATCAAGTATGGCCATACCATTATCAAGAGCCATGGTTCAAGCACTGATATGTATGTGTCTATTGATATGGCGGTAGATAAGCTTCAGGCTCAGCTGGTAAAGTATAAAAGCAAGCTTGATGATCATCATGCTAAGGGGCATCCGGTTGTTGATGTTCCTATGAAGATATATGGTGTCAATATCGATTATGAGGTCCCAGTTGACGAGGTTTTCGAGGTCAATAGTGAAATTGAATCGGAGACCAAGCAGCGTCAAGTTGATCGATTTAAACCACATCGTATAGTAAAGGTAGAAACAAGACCTTTGAAAATCCTGACTGACGAAGAAGCTATCATGAAAATGGAGCTTTCTCAAGATCCTTTGATGATTTTCCGTTCAGAAATGGATCGTCGCCTTAAAGTTATCTGGCGCCTAGAGGATGGTAACTTTGGTATTGTTGAGCCTGAGTAAAAGTCCAGATAAACCCCATGGTATGAAGATATGCCTCTAATATGAGGTGAGTTTTCGATATGGGGTTTTTTTTATTTATTCGTGTTACATGACAAGATCTCTGGCATGTTTTGAATATGACGTATGTAAGAGGTCCCAATTAAGCAGCTGGCATATAAAAGTGAGTCTTTTTTTGCTTCTCTGTTGCTTTGAGTGGATTCCGTGGGGTGTGCTTCAAAAGAGATTGTCAGGTTTTGAGTAGCTTGAGCTGTTGAGAGATTTTTTATGCCGGATGCTTCAGAAAATGCTTCCTGAGGAATTAGTTCGACAAAAGCTCGTGCACCTTTTGATCCATGAGCTTAAATATCCAAAGTCCTTGATATCTACAGAAAAAAGTCTCAATACGCTCAGCATAAAAAAATCAAGTGATCGCCGTGTTGATGTTTTATGTTATCGCAAATTAGGTGAATCTCTGGCTCCTTATCTCTTAATTGAATGTAAGGCAAGAAAGCCAACTGACCAAGCGCTTCATCAGTTAATAGGGTATAATGCATTCATTGGAGCTCCTTTTATTGCCCTGATTTGGAATGATGGAGGATTGTGTCTTGAGAGGATCGACAAAACATGGCAAACAAGGGCAAAATTGCCCTCTTATCCAGACGTTTAAAAAAGCTGCAAATAGATCTGCGATCCTCTGATCAACATGAGTGGTATTTTTAAAATCTTATGTTCATGCAAGTAAAATTTTTTTGTAGAGAATGGTCTGATAGGAGTAGAAGAGTGTAAGTATGATTGGAAAGAGAAGATATGAATCCGAATATGCAAGACAATCCCCTCAAAAAAACTCAAGACAAAAGCCAAGATAGTGCTCAGGTATCTCCTGAATATAAATCCTCTCAAGAGGTATCTTCAATTCCAGTCTCTCCACAGGGATTTTCTTCCGAGAGTAATTCCGAAGTTTTTGCAACTCAATTTGATCCAAGTAATTCGGGGCAGGGAGTGCCTGCGTACACCGTTACTGATGTTGTTAACCGGCTTGAAGATCTCATTAAATATACCCTCGAGTGTGAAAATCGAGAGCTTAGGGAAGATGTTTCCTTTGTTGATGTGTACAAGCAGCTTATGGTCATCAGAGAGGCTATTGAGCTCTTTAATCGGGATCATATGGCGTTTTTAGAAGATGTTGCCGCTCGCGGCGATATGCCGAAAGAGGAGCAAAACCTTTCTGAAGAAGACAGGAAGATTATAGAGAGGCTTTCACGGCTTAAATCGCAATGTGAAGAAGCTAAAGAGCGTCTACATGCATCTTTGCAGGAATTTCCTGAGGAGACAGCTCAAATTAAGCAAGATCTTAAGAATTCGCAAGCAACTGAGGCTCAAAAGTCACGCAGAAGAAAATCGAAATTTAAGGGAATGGGTGGACAACAAGGTTGGACTCAGGCGTAGAGTCTCTTTTTGTCTGTAAAGTCCTTAGATTTATTGGATGTTCCTCACGTTTGAATAAGCTGAGTTATTAAATTAATTTAATTATTTATAGTCCTTATTTCTCTTAGAAACAGAAGACTTGTAAAGAAATATCTTAGTTGACATAATTTCTTGTTATGAAGTCTACTTTGATCTTTGTAATGTAAAAATGAATAACAAAACAGTCTTTTGGTAATAAAGTGTTTGGCTTTTTAAAGTTATTAGATCCTGCTCCTCAAATTCCAGAAATAGAAGATGAGGCGATAGTACAAAAGAAGTACCAATACTGGAGAATACGCGTATTCTATTCCATGTTCATCGGATACGCTTTTTACTATTTTACTCGAAAGAGTTTTACCTTTGCTATGCCATCTCTCATGAGAGATTTGGGATTAGATAAGGGCGAGTTGGGGATTTTAGCCAGCATTTTATCTATCTCGTATGGGATTAGCAAGTTTGCAAGCGGTCTTATCGGCGATCGATCCAATCCGCGCTATTTTATGGCGTTTGGTCTCATACTCACTGGTATTTCCAACATTTGTTTTGGTCTTTCCTCCTCTCTTATCTTTTTTGCTATCTTCTGGGGGTTGAATGGCTGGTTTCAAGGGTTTGGATGGCCTGGATGTGCTCGGCTCTTGACTCATTGGTACTCGCAATCCGAGCGTGGTCGCTGGTGGTCCTTTTGGAATACCTCTACAAATGTCGGCGGTGCTCTTATCCCTGTAATTACAGCATTTTTTGCTCAGTTTTTCGGCTGGCGTGTCGCGATGTTTTTTCCTGGGGTCTTGAGTATTCTTGGTGGGCTTTTCCTGATAAATCGGCTTTGCGATACGCCGCAATCTTTAGGGTTGCCGCCTATTGAAAAGTTCCGAAATGATTATCCAACGAAGAAGTATTCAAGCCAAGAGCGTGAGCTATCGGTTCGTGAGATCCTTTTTGAATATGTACTAACAAATCCATTTATCTGGATTTTAGGAATAAGCTATTTCTTCGTCTATATCATCAGAATAGCAGTTAACGACTGGACGGTTCTCTATTTAGTCGAGGCTAAAGGGTATAGTCAAATCGGCGCAGGAGGAATAGTCTTTTGGTTTGAGATCGGCGGGATATTTGGCGGCCTTGTCGCGGGTTGGGCTTCAGATAAAATCTTTAAAGGACGAAGAGGTCCTATTAATGTGATTTTTTGCCTCCTTATCACAGGTGCCATTACGCTTTTTTGGAAAAATGTCGGCCTTCATCCAATTATTGATTCAGCGATGCTCTTTTCAATCGGATTTTTGATTTTTGGACCTCAAATGCTTATAGGCATGGCTTCAGCAGAGCTTTCTCATAAAAAAGCTGCAGCTTCAGCCTCAGGATTTACGGGCTGGATTGCCTATCTTGGAGCTGCTTTTGCTGGCTATCCTCTTGGTAAAATAACTCAAGAGTATGGATGGGAAGGGTTTTTCTTAACGCTTACTATTTGTGCGGTTGCAGCGACCTTATTGCTGCTTCCTCTATGGAGAATTCGATCTTCTGAAGATTCAATATTCAGGAAAAAAGTTCGAGTCGATACAAGCGCTCCTGTTCCCGATAATATCATCTAGAGCATAGAGGAAGCTCCCTGTTTCCTCTATTTTCTTTCTCTGATTTTTGGTTGTAGCTGTTTCTGTGATCGATAATCACAACGGGGCCTTCTCATCTTATCCAAAATCTCACTACCCTATATTCTGCGATCATCCAATTCAAAATAGATTTGTGATCTTTTGCATCACATAAGTTAGTATGTGATTTTGGATTTTGGAGAAAATGTGGCTGAGTCATTATATGAACTTTTTGAGCGCCTAAATCCAAGAAGCGCTGCCTTTCTTTCGTTTGTGGATACTTCCGGATTAGAATATGTCCAGGCGTCTAGTGGAGAGAATATTCTTTTCGATAAACGGGCAAAAACTCCCTATCCGCTTCATAGTCCAGAATCGCTCAGTGCTGAGTCTTTATCTTGGGCTCAATCGATATCTTCATCAAATGTAAAAGTGGCTCTGATCTTTGGCGTAGGGTCTGGCTACCATCTTTTGCCTTTAATTTCTTGGCTTGAAGAGGATGATGAGAGACGGCTTGTTGTCTTAGAAGATGATTTGGAAACAATTAGCCTATTTTTAGAGACAGAGCAAGCTAAAAAGCTTCTCTTTCATCCCCAAATCATGCTTCTTTGTTATGAACATGGAGATGAGGGCAGGAGTCTTATAGAAAAGATTTCTTGGGCACTGTGTGATACCTCCTATCTGTGGAAGCCAAGTCCTGCATATAGTAAGTACCGTCCAAAAAACTCGTTGAAGCTTGAAGTTCAAATAAAAATTGCTGTGGAAGAGGTCAAATGGGTCTTTGACGAGTATATTTCATTGGGGCTTTCCTATTTTCGTAATTTCTGGCGCAATTTGAGGTTTTTTTATGAATCGAAAAATGGCCACGACCTTTTTGGGCAGTTTCGAGGCATTCCAGCAGTTATTGTCGGTGCAGGTCCTTCTTTAGAACGCGATCTTGAGGTTCTTCGTTCTATTCGGGGGAAGTGTTTAATTTTTGCAGGAGGCTCTGCATTAAGTGTTTTGGCAGATGTAGGAATTAAGCCCCATTTTGCAGCAGGTGTTGATCCCAATCTCTTTCAATATGTCAGAATTAGGCAGGCTCAACACGTAAACCCTCCATTTTTTTATAGCGGCCGTGTCTGTTACGAGGCATTGGATTCGATTACAGGACCGCTTTTGTATCTGCGTTCAGCAGAAGGATATGGAGTCCCAAGGTTTATTGAACAAGCTTGTGGAGTTTCTGGAAGGTTGATTGAGGGAGGGCATAGTGTAACAAATCTTCTTGTAGAAATTGCCTATTCTTTGGGATGCCGTGATATTACACTTCTTGGAATGGATCTTTCCTATACAGGCTCAAGCCTTTATCCAAAACAGGTTGAGCATGCCCTCGCTGAAGGAGAGTCCAGAAATCTTAACGTCAATAATCCGAGGCTTATTTTGGCTGAAGGTACAGATGGCGAATCCGTTCAAACTGAATCAAAATGGATTACAGAAGGCGAGTGGATTAGTCATTTTAAGAGATTGCATCCGCGCCTTCGACTATTCAATTCGACTCCACATGGGCTTAAGATTCAAGGATTAGAAACTGTCTCCTTAGAGGACTTTGCTGCACCTTTCCAAGAGCATGATCTCTATGGGCTCGTCGATTCAAAGGTCGCATCTTCGCGAGCTCTTTTAGAAAAAACTGGAGCGCTACTTAAGGGTGTTTCACGCTTTTACAAAAGCGTTCAAAAATCTCTGCCTATTGTTTGTGAATTAGAGAAACGACTTAAGTTGATTCCGAAGAAAGTTGATCTTGAAGAGGATATCGATTGGCAAAAAGAGTATCAAAAGCTTCAAGGAGAATTGTTCTATAGAGCACTTGCTTTTGGCGTAGATAAAATGTGGACGAAGCTGTCCAGGTGCCGGGAGTTTTTGTACTTTGGAAGCCAATGGACGGAAGCGCGTGCTTTTAAATACCGGCATAAGGAAGTAGAAAAAAAGCTCTACCTTTTCAGGAGGCTTATTGAAACGCAGACAATTTTGATTGAGGGTGTATCAACCGAATGGACTTTACGAGGAATTGATATTGCTCCATTAAGCTTGTTTGAAAAAAGATCTCCTGATTGTCTTCGTGAAGCAACAAAAGCTTTTTTTGGATAGCACTATGATTGAATCAAGTATTGATAATGGGCAGATGAGAGTTTTTGACGCAGCTCTTCGTTTAGATATTACAGTCGATATCAATACATGTGGCCTCGAGCCATATTCAAAACAGGAAGGTAGAGATGGTTTTTCAACTTTTCTCAAAAATGGCCGATTTCAAGGTCCAGCAGTACGCTTAGATAAAGAAGGTAAAAAAGTCTGGAGCGGAGTTTATTCGAATGGACTTCTCTTTGGGCCTTCCACATGGTACTTTCCTTGTGGGCAAGTGATGATGAAGAATTGGTATGTTGATGGAATGAGGCATGGGATATCGGTCAGATTTTTTTTAGGCGGCGGTGTGGAGGAGGAGGGGATGTATCTGTTCGGTCTTCCAGAAGGTGAGCATTTAAGCTACTACCGAAAAGATGTCCTCAAAGAAGTTAAAAACTACCGAAATGGAAGGCTTGATGGTTTATTTGAACTATTTTTTCCTTCGGGTCTTTTACGGAGGCATACAGACTATTCAGAAGGTGTTCGGGATGGTTTTGACTTTGCCTGGGATGTTGAAGGGTATTTGTTATTTTGTGAGAGGTGGGAGAAGGGAAGAAAAATTCAGCAGATCGTCGAAGATCCTGTTCTTCAATTTTTAAAGAGAACCGCAAGCTAATGTCGATTTTCCCTAGAGAATAGAAATTCTTATTGGGAGATGACTTTAATTTCTTGCTCGAAAAGGCCTTACTCTGCGATCCTCATTATTCGATTGATTGTTTTAGTTCTCTATTATAGAGGGAAGAATTTACAGAGATGGCTCGTTATACAGGTCCTAAAAACCGGGTTGCACGACGCTTCGGGGTCAACATTTTTGGTCGTGCGCGAAACCCCCTCATTCATAAGTCTCATCCTGCAGGTATGCATGGAATGAAACGGAAAAAGAAATCTGACTTCGGTGTTCAGCTTGAAGAAAAACAAAAGCTGAAAGCTATTTATGGAATGATTTCTGAGAAGCAGTTGCTCCGTTATTTTCATGAAGCTGCAAGTAAGCACCTAAATACTCCCGAGCTCTTTATCCAAAGACTCGAGACTCGTTTAGATGTTGTGGTTTGGAGATTGAAATTAGCTTCAACAATCTTTGCTGCTCAACAGCTCGTATCTCATGGTCATATCTTGGTGAATGGAAAGCGTGTTGATATCCGTTCCTTCCAAGTGAAGCCTGGCGCTGTTGTATCTGTTAAAGAATCAGCAAGGAAAATGAAGATTATAGTTGATTCTATAGAAAGCGGAAGCAGAAATGTTCCTGCTTACTATGAAGTTCAAGAGAATGGTTTTGCTGGCAAGCTTTTGGCGTTCCCAAGCTTTGCTGATATCTCCCTTCCGCTTGATATCAACCTTCCGATGATTTGCGACTTCCTTGCGCACAAAGCGTAATAGAAGTTCTTAGAGTAAGATAATATCTTACACGTCATCCTAAAATTCCTCTAGCGTAGTACAAAGTGCCGCTAGAGGAATTTTTTTTGTCTAATTCGCGAGTAGTGAGCCAAGCTTTCTCGGCTCTCAGAATTTTCTTTTCTCTCTACACATTCGATCCATCATCAGTGTTTGCATCATCAGTGTTTGATAGGCTATAAAGCCATCTCAATGCAAATGGCGCTATCAATGTCGTAATTGTAATAACAAGTACGATGGCAGCATAAATATCATTCTTTAGGACAGAAGCATTAAGTCCTACGTTTGCAAAAATCAATCCGACTTCTCCTCGAGGAATCATTGCTGTCCCAATGATAAACTGTTTAAGCCTGTTTTTTTCTTTGATAAAAAATGCTGAAAAGAGCTTTCCAAGTATAGCTGCAATGGTAAGCGAACCGCTTAATAGCCAAATAAATGACGATTCCCAGTTGACGCTTCTCAGATTCAGTGATAAGCCAATAGCGACAAAAAAAATAGGGGTGAATAGATGCACAATTGGTTTCATTTGTTCTTCAACACGATGGCTAAATTCTTTCGATTCATGTAAGAACGCTGCAAATGGAAAGAAAAATTGCCTAGAAAGAGCAAGTCCTGCAGCAAATCCCCCAAGTAGTTCAGGAGCCCCTAGAGCATGAGCGATCCATGCAAAAAGTAGGATTAAGGACACAATTGTAGTTGGTAAAAGACCTGGAATTTCACTCCTCTCATCCCACTTTTTAATGATATATGCGACTCCTTTTGCCAAAATTGGTGATATAAGAAAAAAAAGAATTATAAATAACAACACCTTAATCGTACTCCAGAGATTGATCTCTCCGCTTATTGAAAACTCATAGAGCATCGCGAGTAAAACTATTCCGATTATATCGTCAAGGACCGCGGCTCCAATAATAATTTGTGATTCAGAGCTATTTTGTTTTTTCAAATCACGAAGAACCCGCAATGTGATGCCAATACTCGTGGCACTCAGGGTGCTTGCTATGAACATGCTTGTTAAAAGCGAGAAGTCAAATACGTAGTAGCTGAGTGTAAATCCGAATGTACAAGGTAAAATTACGCCTCCAAAGGCGACGATAAGAGCCTTTCCTCCAGCGGAAGATAAGTTGCCTATATCTGTTTCTATTCCGACTTCGAAAAGAAGCAAAATGATCCCAATCTGTGCTAAGAGCTGAATCGGATTGCTTATAACGATTAAGCCTAAAATACTTGGTCCGATGATAATTCCAGCAATAAGTTCGCCAATAACCGACGGAACCTTGAAATAGGATGCAATCTCACCAAATAATCGGGCTGAAAGAAGGATTATAACGAGTTGAATTAAAAACGTATGTGGTTCCATCGATATATCAGAGCCTTATTACTCACTTTACGCCAGAATCTGACCATTTGCGCTCACTAGATTCAAAAAGGATCAGAGATCTTCTGTAGAACATGAGTTGTTTATTTGAATTTCAATAGAGGAACTTCCTCTAGATCATCTACAGTATGTATCAGCTTTTTTAAAAAATTTCTTTATTAATATGATCGCGGATAAGGATGGAATGAGTTTTTCAAGAATATTAAAACAGCTCTCATGGTCTATAAGAGCTGTTTGTTAACAAAAAGAAATTATAATTCTATGTTTGGTTCCACTTGAGAAGTGGTTTCGTGTTGAGGGGAAGCGCTGCGTCTTCTGAGCAATGAAAGGATGTCAATAGCTTTAAAAATTTTGGCAAACCCAAGAAGCGAAACAATAAACACAACGCCAGGAATACAAAGCTCTTTAAGTTGGTCCCAGAAATTCGAGGGAATTCTATCGGCATATTCGCGGCCAAAAGAGAAAAAAATAGGAGGAAAGTACACGAGCGATGCAAATATATAAGTAGAAATCGCTGCCAGAACGCTGATTAATATGACTTTTTTTGCCTCTTTCATGCCTTCAGAGGTCATAATCGTCCCAAACTCGTCATGAAGTTTTGAGAAGAGGTATGCGGCATTAAGCCAAGATGAGATTGAAGTGGCTAAAGCAACACTCACAGCTCCCCATCCAAGACCAAAGACCATCAGGGCGTTGAGCATCATATTTGAAATAAGCGATATGGCGGCTCCCTTCATAGGAGTTACGTAATCTCGTCGGGCATAAAATGCTGGTGCCATAATGATAATCAATCCCATAGGGACAAGTCCAAGGCAGTATCCATGTAAACATCCTGCAGTGGTGATTACTGAGTGAGCATGAAAGTCACCTCTTCCATAAATTGCGTTGATCATAGCCATTCCTAAAGGAATGAGCGCTAGCGTGCAGGGGAACAAAAGAGCTCCAACCCGTCGTACGGCAAATTCTAAAAATTTTAGGTATTCGGTTTTATTGCCTGCATGAATTGCGCGTGCTAAGGGAGGGAGGAGTGCGCCAGAGAGTGCGATACCGAAAAGTGCTAGAGGAAGCTGCTGGAGTCTTATTCCATACCAGAGCTGGGCTGGACCTTCTGGATCTGCTGCCCGGGCGTAGAGGGCATCAACGGCATTATTAATTTGAGATGCACCAACGCCGACAATCCCAAGAAGAAGAGGCCAGAATAGTTTTTTGACGGTCGGAGAAAGTAATTGAATACCGGAAAGAATATGGCCATGGAGAGCTTTTCGTGTATGGTGGATGGTTTGGCTTTGAGTAATCCACCATTGAAGAACACACCCTAATACGATCGAGATTGCCAAATAGGGCATTGCTTTTTCAGGGTTATGACCATGAAGGATTAAAGCAGCAATTGAGATAAGAATATTAAACCCGCAAGGCGCAATTCCTACGGTAAAATAATGCCTTTGGCATTGCAAAAGGGATGCATTAAGCCCAAACAAGCAAATAGGAAGAAGGCTTGGCAGTAAAATAATCGTCAAAAAAACTATTTCGTAGTTGCCAGGGGAATAATCAAATATCTTGAGCGAAAGTCCAAGCAACAACATTCCTATAGTGATAAACCCTATAAGAAAGATTGTCAGAAGAGCAGAAACATCTCTAAAAAATCGAAACGCAGATTCTTCATCATCTTTTCTAGCCTCTTCAAAAAGAGGAATAAAAGCCGACTGAAGAGCTCCTTCGCCAAAAAGCCTTCTACATACATGGGAAAGTCGAAATGCGACGAAAAGGGCGGCTAATGATTCATTTGTGCCAAAAGAGAACGCCAGGATAATATCACGAATCATTCCTGAAACACGACTCAAAGCCGTGCCAGATAAAAAGCGCATTGCAGATGAAGTTATTGAGTGGATGGTGTCAGAGATTCCTCGATGAGGAGAGGGCTGAGTATGAGACAAAGGTGATCCTTACGTATAATATCTTTACATTCTATCAAGCGAGCCAAAAAAATGCGTATTTCAGAATTATATTCTTTAGCGAAGGAAGAAGAGCGACTCAGTTTGATCGATACAATTCAAACGCATTCCGAAAAATATCTCCATGACAACACTTCAATAGATTCTTCATTAGCTTTTCAGATCGCAGCAATTCTTGAGGCAAAACGAGATTCACAAACCAAACTCTTGCTTGTTTTTTCACTTTTGAGGAAATTTTATCTCTCCGAATTTTACAAGAAACATAAAACGGACGAAGGGATTACAGATATTGGTTGTGCACATACACTTGCACTTGCTCCACTCCTTGAAACAAACCCTTGGAAATCATTTTTTGGATTGATTCAGCCGAATTTAAGTGGATCTTTATCTGAAAAAATACAAAAAAAAAGAGCTCATCTTTTGGAAAATGGAGCTCATCAGAAGGGGCATTCGTGGAAGTATATGCTCTTGAATCCAGATGTCCTCTTGCATGCCTTCAGGAGTCATCCTATTGGGCATGCTTTGCTTGGTTGGATTTGGCCCTATGATCCAAGGCTTGCAGAAAACTACCCCTCTCTTCTCCTCAGAGAGGAAGAAAAACTGTATCATGCTATCACGCCTACGCCAACAATAGGAGTTAATCCAAGTCTTGAGGCTCTTGCCATCATTCAAGCTATTGAGAATAGGCAAAAGGGGAGGGCTAAGGGGCGGGCTGTTGATTATAAAAAAAATGTGAAGGGATGGGTGTATATAAATCTACAAAGCCTTCACAAGGAGATTGAGCGTAGACGTTCTCTGTCCCTGATGTCGTTGAATAGTTCCTTTCCGGAACAGTTTTTTGGGATAACTTTGGATGTAAATTCATCATTTTATCGGTATTATCAGGAAGAATCCTTTTCAAACTCATTCAAAGAGCGTATTCATCAATGGCTCTTCGACCCGCTCAATTATACCCTTTCCTCTCAGGGTCATTATTTTCCAATCGCTGAAAAAGAGAGGCCTGAATGGGAAGAGCGTCTGAGAATTCTTTCAGAAGAGGCATTTTATCTGATTAATACAGGGACAGAGCTTGAAAAGCAAAGTGCGTATAAAGAGCTTATGCTCCTTATGATTGTTCGCGCATGGCAGGGAAAAATCTTTCGTGCGCTTTCCTCGCGCTCGGATCAAATAGAACTTCTTTCAACGATCGCGTGTAAGGAATGTATTGACCGAGGAGGTAAGCTTAATGCTTCTTTGCTTTGGGCGTTAGATCCATCTATTGACGAAGAAGTTGAGAAAAAAGTGATTGCTCTTTTTTATGGAAGAGCTCTCTTGGCACGAAAGCGTATGATTCAACCTCATAGGTCAGATTCATTTATGGATCTTGTTAATGTGGTTCCAAGAATGCAAGTTCGTGATTTTTGCAATAGAGCTTTTGCATAATCTGAGGTAGTATTCCCAGATACTGTAATATAGGTACAAGTGATGACCCAACATAAACTATTAATCGGCGCACACACTTCGGCAGCGGGCGGTGTTCAAAATGCTATTTATGAAGGGGCATCAATAGGAGCTACTACAGTACAGCTCTTTACTGCGAATCAACGCCAGTGGAACTCAAAACCATTAGATGATCAAACAGTGTTAGACTTCAAAAGGGCCCTAGCTGAGACGGGGCTTTCTTCGATTATGAGTCATGATAGTTACCTGATTAATCTTGGATCTCCAAATCCTGAGATGCTCGAAAAGAGTCGAAAGGCATTTCGGCAGGAAATAGAGCGCTGTCTGAAACTAGATCTTACCTATATGAATTTTCATCCAGGAGCAGCTCTGGATTCGTCTGTAGAGGTGTGCCTTAATACAATTGCCGAGAGCCTTTTAGGGGTAGATGATCTTATCCAGGCCGCGCCGAAAGATTCAAAACTCACGCTCCTTATTGAGACAACTGCAGGCCAAGGTTCAACTGTTGGGAAAACCTTTGAAGAAATTGGATATTTAATCGGCAGGGTCAAAGGCAAGATCCCAGTTGGAGTCTGTATAGATACATGCCATATATTTGCCGCAGGATATGATATACGAACCAAAGAGGGACTTGATCGTGTCTTGGATGAATTTGATGCTAAAATCGGCCTTTCATTTCTTAAGGCCTTTCATCTTAATGACTCGATGAAGAAATGCGGAAGTCGTGTTGATCGTCATAGTGATTTGGGGAAGGGGGAGATAGGCTTTGAGTGCTTTTCCCATATAATGAAATCGGAAAGGCTCAGAGATTTGCCCAAATATCTTGAAACGCCGGGCGGCCCTTCAGTTTGGGCTCAGGAAATCTTATGGCTCAAGTCCCAGGCCTGATTTTGCACCTCTGGAAATTGCAAGCGTCATCTTGCACTCGCCGATCTTATTTGTGTATATGGGCTCATTGGATATACTATTGGCCATTCTCGTTTTGAAGGAATTTGAATATGCGCACAAGAATTAAGTTTTTGATTGATCCCAAGAATGCAGCAACCGTTATTGGTAACGAATTTACGGTCAAAGGGTGGATTAAGACTGTTCGAAATCAGAAAAGCGTTACCTTTATTGAGTTAAATGACGGGTCATCTTTTGGAAATATACAAATACTTGCAGATTCGTCCCTTCAAGATTTTGAAGCAATTGGTCCAAAACTCTCGACCGGCGTTTCTTTATCCGTTACTGGCGTAATTGCTGAAAGCCCAGGTCAGAGCCAGCATCTAGAAATGCGCGCCCAAGAGATTAAAATCTTAGGTCTTGCAGATCCTGAGACATATCCACTTCAGAAGAAACGACACTCATTCGAGTTTTTAAGGACTATAGCTCACCTTCGTCCAAGAACAAACACATTTGGAGCGGTCGCTCGAGTTCGGAATGCACTTGCGTATGCAACTCATTCATTCTTTCAAAATCGTGGTTTTGTTTACGTAAACACGCCTCTAATAACGTCTTCAGACTGTGAAGGGGCAGGAGAGATGTTTCAAGTAACCACTCTGGACATCAAGGCTCCTCCTAAAACTCAGTCTGGTGATCTCGATTATACTAAAGATTTTTTTGGACGTCCAGCTTACTTAACAGTATCAGGGCAGTTGAATGCTGAAGCCTACGCTTGTTCTTTGTCCGATATATACACTTTTGGGCCTACATTTAGAGCTGAAAACTCCAATACTTCAAGGCATTTGGCTGAGTTTTGGATGATTGAACCAGAAATGGCATTTGCTGACCTTCAAGATGACATGGAGTGTGCAGAAAGCTATATTAAATATGTCTTGAAATACGTCTTAGAGACATGTCCGGATGATATGAGCTTTTTTAATCAATATATTGAGCCTGGAGTCATCGAACGACTCGAAAAGGTTATCAATACTCCCTTTGAACGAGCAAGCTATACCTATGCTGTTCGGATCTTAGAAAAATCGGGCAAGACATTTGAGTTCCCGGTTGGTTGGGGACTTGATTTGCAGTCGGAACATGAACGTTATCTAACAGAAGAATTCTTTCAAAAACCGGTTATCCTTACCGACTATCCGAAAAAATTAAAAGCCTTTTACATGCGTGACAACAGTGATGGAAAAACTGTCGCAGCTATGGATGTTTTAGTTCCTAAGATCGGCGAAATCATTGGTGGAAGTCAAAGAGAGGACCGGATCGATGTTTTGGAAGCCAAAATGCGCGATGTAAACCTCGATCCCCAAATTTATTGGTGGTACTTAGAGCTTCGAAAGTATGGTTCTGTTCCTCATGCTGGTTTTGGAGCAGGTTTCGAACGGCTTGTTCAGTTTACGACTGGTTTAGATAATATTCGTGATGTCATTCCATTCCCGAGGTTTCCAGGAAAGGCGGATTTCTAAGGGACAGTTTGCCATAAAGACGCATAGAGGTTACCTCTATGCGTTAATCCTTAAGGGATATTGTTGGAGCAAAAAAGAGACACTTCCGAGAGATTTGTAAGTGTTTCCAGAGATTTCTTCAAAACATCAAGAGACATTGGCATAAAACAGTCGCTTACTTTTTGCCAGCTGAGATTATGTTGATTCAAGAGGGCGTCTGTTAATGAATATGGATTTGCCTTTTTGCAGAGTCCTTTTATGAATGTATCTAAAATCATTATTTTTTCATCGTCAGGATCAACCACTTCTGAAGGCGTCTGTAAGATTCTTTGAATTTTTACAACTAATCCTTCAGCTTCTGGAGTATGACGTACAATTTCTCCATATATTTCCTGAGCTTGAGCGATAACCGGATGAATCATGTCATTTATGTGATTCAAGAGGGGTTGATTTTTTTTCAAGAAACAAAACTGTTGATACTGCTTTGAGGTGGTATAAGCAGAATGAATTTCTCCATGTTTCTTTAGAGATTTCAATAGGTAGGTGATGAGTGTGCAGTTTACTTGCGAAGCCATTTCCTTTTGATCGAGTATTGCACAATTGGCTATATGGATACTTCTTAACAGGCTCAAACAGCCAGATTGTGGATTCATGAGCGATTTTAAGAGCGTATCGATCCTTTTTTTATAGATACGTGCTGTGTCTATGCTTACTTCGCTTTGGAGAGCATTGGAGATATCTTGAACCTCTTTTTTTATTCGTGTAAGTTGCTTTTCCCATGTTTGAATGCGTGTATTTAATACACTTGAGTGATAATCAGCGATCGCCGTTTCGGCAATCTTTTGAACATCAACGGAATCATTTAAAGGGGTCGGAAAGAGCGAATCAGGCAGAAGAGAAACTAAGAGGCGATATCTGCTCGTATCAGAAAGTAAGGGGATTGTTTTTTTGATATTCTCCGAGGAGTTTAATAACCTAAGAGTCCCCTTAGAAATTGCTAGGAGTTTTGATCTCGCATAATGGTTCATCTCTGAATCAGATTTATTAGCGGCTTCAATCGAAAGAGAGATTAATATTTCCTTCGAAATACCGACCAAAGACGATGATAATAGATCTGTGATGGCATGTGGGGTATCACAGTAGCTGGTAATAAATTTGACAGTATCGACTGATTTTAAGCTTGTTATGGCTATTTTAACAATTGATAGCTTATGTGGAGCAGACGACTCTATGTTTTTTAGAAGAAAGATAAGATGATCCACACGGCTTGAAGCAACATCGTTGAAGCGTAGAAATGAATTTACTTTAGGATCGTATGGAATATTATTTTCGAATTCAGAGAGCAATAAGAGGGCGGCTGATTTTAGCTTTGAACAATCAGCATCAATTAACGTGATTATAGGAAATAATTCTTTGAAAAATATCGCGGCTGAAGATGGGTTTATCGAAGGTATGGCTTTACATAAAATATAGGGTAATTTTGATGAAGAAGAGATTTTATGGATAAAAGTCTGTTTATTGGTTTGTATATGCTCTAGAAGGGCATAAAACTCATTTTTATAGCATTCGAATCTTTTATATGTCTCAGTGTGATTTATGCTTTTTGATATTTTATATAATAACGTTTGCGACGTTTTTATGATTTCATATTGAAGAGGAAAATTTTGATTTTTTTCAATTTCGTTAATCTCGATAAGCGCCTTTAAGGTTTCTTCAAGGGCATAAGAGCTATTGGCTCGATCCTCAGTAAAATCCTCCATTGAAATGAGCTTTAAAATAAGCTCAACGCTTCTTTCTACGATCTGGTCGGGCTGGGCATTATGATATTGCTCAACACTCTTTTTAATGCTCAGAAGTTCGCTTGTTAATTCTTCAAGAGTTTCTTCTATTGTTAATGGGTTGAGGAAGTATTTACAGACTCTCTCTGAACATCCGATCGAAGTGAGCAGTTCCTCATCAGAAAGGTTTCGATTACCTATTTCTTTAATAAGAATTTTGTTAACGAGAGCATTCGTGTTAAAATCGCTCTCTTGGGCTAACTCAAGAATCATCAATTGAAGTTCTTTCAGAGAGCATTTTGTAAAGGCTTCTTCTATTTCCGGCTCTGTCATTGATTGAATAGAAATGTATGAGATTGTTTCTCCAATGTGTTCTTGGGATTCGTCTTCAATCACAATCGAATCGAACATCTGTGATAGAGATTCTGGTGTTGTAGGTGTTGTAAGTCTTGCTGGTGTTAAAGATGACATACGCTTTCAATTGATGAGTTGTTGATTAATTCTTAAAAAATATTTTTATTATTTAGTTTTGAAAGAATTTTCTTAAGTATACCGAGCGTAGGTTGAATGTACTTCCTATGTTCATGCCATAATGTACAAAACTCGTATGCAGGATGTTTTAGGAGCCATTCATGAACGTTTGAAAAATTGCAGTTGTAGTCGTCGATTTCTCTCTGTTCTTGATTGGTATATAAATCCTTTTCGAACTTCGTTTGAGATTGTTCTAGCACATACATCTCAATTGATTGTACTTGGCGCCAAATTGGCAGGACTTCTTGTTTCCCAATAGAATTCATTTTTTTTAGGGCAAGATATTGGTCCTGTAAATTCCCGAGTAGCCCAAATTCGCACTTAAATCTTTTCTGCAAAGTTTCATCTGAAACAGCTTTTTCAAGCATAAAAAGCGGTCCGCTTAAAAAATTGATAATACATATCTCTGCAAGATTTCTTTCTTCATCAGAGGGAGCAAGTGGTAAAAGATGCTCGAGAAGGTTTTTGATTTCATCACTAGAAAGATCATTCAGAATCTTCATGAGGTATGCGTACTCGAGATATTTCGTGCATTCACCTAGGAATGGGATAATATTTTCTCCAAGATCGCTAGAAAGTTCATCTGAATTGGTTATCAGGACAAGGGCTGTTGAAAGCTGTACTTTCCCATTTTTTGTGGAAGCTAATATTTCAAGAGCTGTTTTTAGGTTTTTTTGGTGCTTATAAGAGCCTATGCAATAATCCGCGAGCAAATGTATTGGTAAATTTAGCAGTAAGTCGTTTCCATTCTCCACGGGATTTTCGGTGCGTATTGAGCAGCTAAAGATAGAATCAAACAGAGCAAAGAAGTGATGCTTGTAACTACTTTGTTTGGAAATAGCTGTATTTGACAAAACTTCATTGCCCTCAACGTGAGCGACAAGCTTTTGAAGTATATTTCTGATGACCTCTTTCCCCTTAGATGGATAAAAACGAGGATCGAATATTTGGGTCAAAATCTGATTAAGTATTTTAGATCGGTTTACGGCTGCAATTTTGAGATCTGTTTCTATCGAATGAGCATGGAGTGCGCATGTAACATAGTTTTCGGGAAATGTTGGAGAAAGAATTGCTTTTGCATGTGCATCAATCGAAATATCGAACTGTGGATTTGACCCCAGGACTTCCAATGCTTCAGCGTAATTGATGAGTTCTTTGAATTGTTTTAGATAACTATCTACAAGAGATTCAAGTTTTCGAAGAGAGTCTGAGCTTATCTGAAATTTACTAAGAATCTGCTTAAAATAGACAGAAATTAAGACAATTTCGTTATAACCCTCTTTGATAAATTTTTTATATTCATGGGCGCAAACAATGCCTAAATCTAATGAAATCACATTTAAGAGACTCATAGAACATTGAGCTTTCTGTGACCCCTCAGGAAAGGCAATATTTGCGATCGTTGCTGCATCTTTAATTACAGATGCAATCTGAGAGATTGAACAAGGCTTATTTGGTGCTATGAGTGAAGAAAGTGAATATGATGCTCCTAAAAGATATATGAGATCTTCAGGCGGCAACAGAATGAGCGCATCAAAAGCTTGGTTTACAAATACTTGATGTAAAAGCGCTGTTCTACTTGGCAGTGAATCATCGCAAGGTATTGCTTTGATAAAAGTAGACTTTTTTAAAATCTGAAGCGCTTCAGATAGAAATTGGCAGGGCTTATAACGAAGCATACAAGCATAATCGAAGAGTAAACAGAGCTCTTGAGGACGACCTTGCGGATTAGAAATACATATCTCTTGAACGCATATGAGAACTATTTCTTGAGGAAGAGGAGGGAGCCTGTGGATCTCAGATTTTTGCGACACAAGGAAATCACGTATAATGTTCCAGCATTCTTTTGCCGTCTTGAATCTGGTCGGGATATCGTTTGTTTTTTGAAATATGTCTATGTGCTGCGAGAGTTGTTGAATTGAAAATTCAATCGATTTGTGATGAAAGGGCTCTTCAAGATGTAGTTGACTAAATACTGTTTCAAGACTATCTAAAGAGGAATCATCTTCTGGTTGGGATTGATTTTGAATTAGCGAATAATTGTGAAGATGGTATTGCGGAATACTATTTTGTAATGGATTCATACTGCTCAGAGATTTATTTAAACGGAAAAGTCATTTAAGAGTATCTGAGCTTTGCTTTTTTGGCACAGTTGAGAAAGAGTTTTTTCGGCCTCATATCTAATAGATTCAAGACTTTTAGAAATAAAATCTCTATTTATTCCTTTTTCATTTTTTGTTGTTAGATCTTCGAGGTGGATGAGACAGGAGTCTAAGCAAGAAGGGTCTATATTTCTTGGAACGCCCAAATCGATAAAAAGAGAGTTTGAAAATCTTTCTATAGAGGACTTGTCAAGAATATATGTAGGGCTTTTAACTGCCGTGATAACCCAGTCAAAATTTGATAAAGTTTGTTTCCACTGGTTCCATTCTACAAAATCGATCGAAAGGGTTTGTGCAAATTCTTGAGCTCTTAAATCACATCGATTGCAGATAGAGATGCGATGTTTCGTATTTTTTGAAAAATGGGTCGCGATTTTCTTATTGATTGAGGAAGCTCCAACGATCAATCCAGTCTTTGGTAATAGCCCTAATTTAGAGCTGATTTTTGATTCAAGTAGGGTTTCAATTTGATCAAAATTATTATGATTGGAAAAGCTGTTTCGAACTTGTTTTGAAATTCGTAGAGCATTTTGAAATAGTGAGTGTAGCTCTTTCGAAAGAGGGTATCGTTTTCTAAAGTCCTCATAAGCGCAGCGAACTTGTCCCTGAATTTCTGTCTCGCCAAAGAGTGCTGATTGTATTCCAGAAGCCACTGAAGATAGATGATGAAAGGCATCTAGGTTGAACATCGTGTAGAGATTTTCTTCAAAATCAGCAGCTCCTGTACTTCTCATAAGAGATAAGAATTTATGGTGGGCTTGTGTAATATCGTCAGCTGCAAAGTAAATCTCTGATCGATTGCACGTCAGTAAAGGGACAAATTGGTAGGGAAATAACCTGCTTTTTTCAAAAGAGTTAATAATTCTATTGAGTCGTTCTCTGAATTCCAGATTTGAAGAGATATGACTTGCTCCTATCAAAATGATATGCAATGAGACCTCCTCCTCAATCAGGTCGATTTGAGTTGAACATTGGTATTTTTAAGATGGCGCTACAGATGTAGGGTTTTCCAAAATAGCCTTCCTAATTGTATCAACATTATCAATAAAAAGCGGATTCACTTCAGAAGTCAATATAAAATCAGGAGGGACTGGTATGGTAGGAACATTTGGATGAGATAATCTTGTGGCATGGATTTCGAATTGCGGAAGCATGCAATAAAACCTAGATCCTTCGACGGTTGTATGCGCCTCATCATTGGATATCAAAACTTCATGCAGTTTTTCTCCTGGTCTTATCCCAACAATATCTAGGTGTACTTCTGGGCACAAAGCCTTTGCTAAATCGCGAATGTAGAGACTCGGGCTTTTCGGTACAAAGATTTCAGCTCCTTGCATTATTGAAGATATATAGGCAACAAAACGAGTTGCCTCTTCAAGAGAGATCCAAAATCTGGTCATTCGCATATCGGTGATAGGGAGCGTTTGTTTTCCTTCACTCAGAAGCTTTTTCCAATAAGGGAGAAGAGATCCTCTGCTACCTAAAACGTTTCCATACCGGACGACAGAAAACTTAGGGAATTTTTTTTTGCCTGAATAGGCATTTGCAGCTATGAAGAGCTTATCAGAGCAGAGTTTTGTCGCTCCATAGAGATTGATGGGATTTACAGCTTTATCTGTAGATAGCGCTATTACCTGCTCTACCCCACAGTCTAGAGCGGCATTTGTGATATTCATTGCTCCAAGAACGTTTGTTTTTACAAACTCGGTTGGGTTGTATTCTGCGGCAGGAACCTGCTTTAAGGCTGCTGCATGAACAACTAAATGAACATCATGGAATGCTCGTGCGAGTCGATTTTCATCACGAATATCCCCTAAGAAAAAACGTACCCGATCGTCCTTGAAAATGGGATCATGTTCTCTCATCTGCCACTGTTTTAACTCATCTCGAGAAAATATGATAACCTTTCCAACTTGAGTTTCCTTGAGGATGAATCGAGCAAATTGAGAGCCAAAGCTTCCTGTGCCACCTGTGATAAGGACTGTTTTGCCCTGTATATGATCAAACATGCTTCTACTCTCTTCATTCAAAAAAATTATACAATCAAGGGTCTGTTATCTACACTCTACTTAAAGTTGAGGTGGAAATACAATTATTCTCTGTTATATCACTATACCGACATCATGGTTCAAGAATTCGTTTTGTATACCGTAACCAATCATACATTACGAGGCGTGCGTTTTGCAGAAGTTGGTTTAAGCAAGTTCAGATTTTTGGATCATAGGGACTCTGTGCAACTTAAATTCTTGCTCAGACCCATAGGGCATATATTTTCAAACCCGGTAGGCCGACTACGGTTAACTCTTTTTTAGATGTTAGCTCTTTTTAGACTTTGCAAATCAAGGTACGCAGCTATGGCCAAAGAATACACAGAAGAGGCTATTCAAACTTTGGATGCCTTAAGTCATATCCGACTTCGATCTGGTATGTATATTGGACGTTTAGGGGACGGCTCTCATCCTGATGATGGTATCTATATTCTCTTAAAAGAGGTTATAGATAATAGCGTAGATGAATTCATCATGAAACACGGAAGTAGGATTGAGGTTGCAATTGATGATGCAAAACGCGTTACCATTCGCGACTATGGGCGAGGAATTCCGCTGGGTAAAGTTATTGACTGTGTCAGCAGAATTAACACGGGTGCAAAATATAATGATGATGTTTTTCAGTTTTCTGTCGGTCTCAACGGTGTTGGTTTAAAGGCTGTTAATGCTCTTTCTGAAGAGTTTACAGTACGAAGCGTTCGAGAAGGTTTTTTTCTTGAAGCTCACTTTTCAAGAGGAATTCTCAAGGATAAAAAAGAGGGTAAATCAAGCGAGCCTTCAGGCACGAGGATTTCATTTCTTCCAGATGCTGAAATTTTCTCTTCCTTCAAGTTTAAAGAAGATTTCATTGAAAAGAGGTTGCGTTACTATTCATTCCTCAATTCAGGCTTGAGTTTATCCTTCAATGGTCAAACATTTAAGTCAGAGCATGGGCTTCTGGATCTATTGCAAGAAGAGGTTCTTGAAGAAAAAATCTATGAACCGCTTCACTTTCAGGGCGCAAGAGTAGAGTTTGCCTTCCTTCATAGCTCTCACTATGGCGAAACTTCCTTTTCATTTGTTAATGGTCAGCATACTTCAGATGGAGGAACTCATGTTAACGCCTTTCGTGATGGACTTGTTCGTGCTATAAATGAGTTTTCGAAGAAGAGTTTTCAGTCTGTAGATGTTCGTGAGGGACTTGTTGCTGCTCTGCTTGTTCGAATTAAAGATCCAGTGTTCGAATCCCAGACTAAAAATAAGCTCGGTAATACCGATTTGAAGGGATCGTTATCTCAAGAGGTAAAAGAGGCTGCTCTCGATCTCTTTTATAAAAATCCTGAGGTTGCCAAAACCTTAATTGACCGTATTACGTTTAACGAAAAGCTCCGGAAGGAGCTTGCTTCAGTTCGTAAAGAGGCCAAAGATAAGCAGAAAAAGATCGCGTTGAAAATTCCCAAGCTTCGAGATTGTAAATATCATCTCCACGATGATGTTCCTCAAGGTGATGGTTCAATGATTTTTCTCACTGAAGGAGACTCCGCCAGTGCCTCAATAGTTTCATCTCGAGATCCTTTTACTCAGGCCGTCTTTGCATTGCGTGGTAAACCTGTGAATGTTCATGGAATGAAACTAGATGCTCTCTACAAGTATGAAGAGATGTTCCATCTCATGTCAGCTTTGAATGTTGAAAATGGGATTGAAGGGCTCAGATATAACAAAGTGATTATCGCCACAGATGCTGATGTCGATGGAATGCACATACGAAATTTGCTCATCACTTTTTTTCTTACTTTTTTCGAGAATCTCGTATTGAATTCTCACCTATATATCCTTGAAACTCCTCTCTTCAAGCTCAGGACTCATGATAAAACATGGTACTGTTACACAGAGGCCGAGAAAGATAAAATCCTTTCACAGCTCAAAAAACAGAATGTTGAAATCACAAGGTTTAAAGGGCTTGGTGAAATATCTCCAAACGAGTTTAAGCAATTTATATCTAAAGATATCCGTCTTCTTCCGGTCGCCGTAACACATTTGGCCGATATACATCCTACTCTTGAGTTCTATATGGGAAAAAACACTCCTGATCGCCGTCAATTTATAGTCGATAATCTTATTCGCGAGGAGGTTCTCTAAATGCACGATATTAAAGACCTCATGCGTGACCACTACATTCGTTACGCATCCTATGTGATTTTGGACCGTGCTATTCCAGATCTAATTGATGGATTAAAGCCGGTACAAAGACGTATTTTACATACTCTTTATTCCATTCATGACGGAAAGTTCCATAAGGTAGCCAACGTAACTGGTCAGACCATGGCGTATCATCCGCATGGCGATGCTCCTATTTACGAGGCTCTTGTAACTCTTGCGAACAAAGGATACTTGCTCGACATGCAGGGGAATTTCGGAAATCCATCTACCGGAGATCCTGCAGCTGCAGCTCGATATATTGAAACGCGGTTGAAACCGATAGCGATGGAAACCCTTTTTAATCCAAAGCTTACTCAGTATACTCCTTCATATGATGGACGAAACCAAGAGCCTGTGTTGCTTCCGGCTAAAATACCCCTTTTATTGCTTTTAGGAGCTGATGGGATTGCTGTGGGCATGGCTACTAAGATCCTGCCGCATAACTTTGTTGAACTGATTAGTGCTGAAATTGACCTTATTAGAGGAAAGCCCATTCAGGTATTTCCTGATTTCCCTTCTGGAGGAATACTCGATGCAAGCAGCTACGAAGACGGTAAAGGTAAGGTAAAAGTCCGAGCAGTTATTATTATTAAAGACCCAAAAACGCTCGTTATTCGAGAGCTTGCATATAGCACAACAACTGATAGCGTTATCCAATCTATTGAGGATGCCGTCAAGAAAGGGCATATTAAAATAGATTCAATTTCAGACTTCACTGCAGAAAAGGTGGAAATTGAAATAAAGCTTCCTCGGGGACAGTATGCAGAAGAGGTTATTGATGCTCTTTATGCTTATTCCGAATGTGAAGTGTCGATTCAGCCTCAGATGGTAGTGATTCACGAGGGTTCTCCTAAGGAAGTAAGCGTTTCATACGCGCTGCAGGTTGCTGTTGATAATTTGAAAAAGGTGCTTGAAGCTGAGCTTCATCTTTTGCTCGAAAAGCTTTCGGCGACCGTCTACTTAAAGACTCTTGAAAGAATTTTTATTGAAGAAAAGCTGTATCAAAAGATTGAAGAGCTTGGCAGTGAACAAGAGGCCATTGAAATACTTCTCAGAGCCTTCATTAAGTTTAAAGAAGAGCTTCTTCAAGAACCCACAGTAGATGATATCAATATCCTTCTCTCGATCCCAATTCGGCGAATAGCTCGATTTGACCGAGAGAAAAACCTCAAAGAGATCGATACGGCTCAAAAAGAGATTCGAAAAATCAATAAGGAGCTAGAAGATATCGATGGCTACGCAGTTCGTTACTTGGAAGGGCTGCTTAAACGCTTTTCTCATCTTTATCCTCGAAGAACTCGTCTTGAGAGTATAGGCCAGGTTGATAAAAAAGCGATTTCTACCAAAAAAATCTCTGTTGGTTATGACCTTTCAACGGGGTACGTAGGTCTCAAAGTGGATGGAGAAAAGCTTTCCTGCACGAATTATGATAAGATTGTTTGTTTGTATAAGGATGGCCTTTATAAGGTCCTTTCAATACCTGAAAAGCAATACATGGGCCGCACAGAGTCTAAGCTTATGGCGGTGTTTCCTCTTGATAAAGAAGAGATTTTTAACTGCTGTTATCTAGATTCTGAAACAGGGTTTGCCTATGCAAAACGCTTTCAGATCAAGCAGTTCTTAGTAGATAAAGAATATCGATTTTTGGAAAGCGGGCAGAAGTTGCTTTTCTTTTCACAAAATGACACTCCTGTCCTCCACGTTATGCTTGTCCCAAAACCCAAACAGCGCGTTGCGGCTCTTGAATTCGAATTCAAGGATGTTGCCGTTAAGGGAGTTAGCGCTCATGGTATTCGAATCAGTCCTCGTCCAGTTCTTGATGTGCAGCGTAAAAAAGATGAAGTAAAAAAGAATGCAGCAACTTAAGAGAGCTTGCCATACGATATGAGCGAAGAGATTTCTGAGATCTACGATAGAGATGATGAATCAAGTAATGAGGAGAGACGGATCTCTCCTCGCCTTGCGTCTCCTGATGAAATCACTGCGATGTTAAAGATTCACTCTCGGTCTGAAGTTGAAGTGATTTTAGCTCGGAGGTATCTGATACGACAGCTTGCGCTTCGCTCTCTCCATCAAAAACAAGCATATGCCCTCTTAAAAAAACTTGGTCTTCAAGAAAATGTAATTTTAGAAGCTATCACGTCGTTACAAGATTATTTTGATGATAAGGGGTGGCTCGATGTGCGGATTTCTAAATGGATGCGCGAAGGCAAGAGTAGGATTCAAGTCCGATCAAAGCTTCTGCAATCAGGGGTAATATCGACAGAGTATGGAAAAGAGTCAAATATCGAATTTGATGAGTATACATCTTTGAGAGAATTGATCCGAAAAAAATACCCATCCCTTTTGAATGAAGAAGTTCCGCGTGAGAAAAAACAGAAGATTATTCAAGCGATTCTGCGGCGTGGCTTTTCATTTAGTTCGATTAGTTCCATCTTAAGAGATAATATGCTATCATCTCTTACAGAGGAAGAGAGGATTGAAGATGTCCACTGAAGTCACGAGTATTTCAAATAGTGGCCCTTCCGAATCGGGTCAGATTACGTCTACAGGATCGACTTCCGGATCTCCTGATGGGGCTACTGGTGCGGCTCCTATAAAGATCAGTTCCTTAGAAGATCTTAAAGAGAAGGCACGTCCTGTCTATGATGCGGTGATGATGTCAATGGCCTATGAAATAAAAGGTCAGCAGGATCGTTCAAATGACCGTATAAAAGAGGCTTTGAGGGAGGCTCAGAGTAGGTAGTATTTGAGTTCTATCTCTTAGGGTTCGTGGGAGAGGTTGTCGGGGGATTTTTTGTGTTTAAAGATTGCATAATGCGGCACGGGTGTCGAACCTTAGATTCCATGGCCTCAGAAGATATAGAGATTGGATGTGCAGATCTGGAGTTGGACGATTTGCAGGCGGGCGAGAGTCGATTGTGTGAGGTCTTCGTCACCCACGATAAGGGTGGGCTTCGTCTTGATCAGTACCTTGCTGATATGTTCCCCGAAATATCTCGTTCTGCTTTTCAAAAACTCATTGATGTGGGTTCAGTTTTTGTTTTAGGAAAGAAAGATTTAGCAGCGCGAGTCGAAAAAAAACGCTACAGAGTTCTCGTAGACGATCGTATTACGTTTTCGTTCCCATCTCCTGAGCCGCTTGCGTTAGAGCCTGAGGATATTCCTCTTTCGATTCTCTATGAGGATGAGTTTCTCCTTATCGTGAATAAACAGCCTGGGCTCGTTGTTCATCCTGGAGCTGGAAACCTTACGGGAACGTTTGTTCATGGGCTGCTTCATCATCTTGGCAGCATAGATCACGATGACCCCGTCAGGCCGGGAATAGTTCATAGACTTGACAAGGACACTTCAGGTGTTTTAATTGCTGCAAAAAGTAGCCAAATTCTGGCGGCTCTATCCAAACAATTTGCCGATCGAACTGTTGAAAAACGGTATCTTGCTCTCGTTCAGGGGAACGTTTTGAGTAAAATGTCTATCGATGAGCCTATTGGCCGCCATCCTCGAGAAAGGACCAAGATGGCGGTTCTTGAAGGCGGAAGGCGTGCTGTTTCCATAATTACTCCCATAGAGCATTTTGGGGACTCAACTTTGGTGGAGATAGAGATTTTAACGGGGAGGACACATCAGATTCGAGTGCACCTGGAACATGCAGGGTTTCCGATCTTAGGAGACACTCAATATGGCGGGGCCCGAGATTTTCACAGAAAAATTCCAAGAGAGCCCACCATACGCGCAAGTTCGAATTCAATTTCATCAAAAACGAAGATAGACAAAAGAACGAGGTCAACCTCTATTCATGTTGGGAGACAAATGCTCCATTGTCGTATGATGTGCTTTCAACATCCGGAAACTCAGAAATCTCTAGTAGTAGAGGCTCCGTTGTTTTCCGATATGGAGCAGATTATGCAGACTCTTCGAACATAATCGAAGACATGGGTGTCTGGTCTAAAGATTTTCTGTAGGATTTTGCATGTTTGGCTTTGGTTTATGAGAGCTCTCATTCAGCGTGTTGATAGAGCATCAGTCTCTGTTGATGGAGTGATTCAAAGTCAAATTAACAGAGGTATTCTCGCTTTGGTGGGGATATCTCATGGTGATACGGATGTAGAGGCTAAGTCTTTAGCCAATAAGATATGTAATCTTCGGATATTTGCAAATGATGAGGGAAAGATGACATATTCAATTGTTGATTTAGGCTTAGAGCTTCTTTTAGTAAGTCAATTTACCCTTTACGCAAACACGAGCTCGGGAAGGCGCCCTGATTTCATCCAGGCAGCGAGAGGCCACGTAGCGTCTCCATTGTTCGATAGAGTTGCAAGCGAATGTTCAACCTTATGTAAGAATGAGGTAAAAAAGGGAGTTTTCGGTGCTAAGATGAAAATCGATTTGATAAATGATGGTCCTGTAACAATATGGCTTGATGTAGAACCTCAGGTATAGGGTTATTTCGGAGTAGAGGTTCTTAAAAACTGTTTTTTTGAATCCATATATTTAAAAATCTGATATCTGAAGATTTTTGTTTATACACTGACGAAAAGTAAGAAGATGAATTGCGGAGAAAAGAGCAAGACTTGCATATGCGATTAGGTCATAATGAATTAATTACACTTCTTAATTTTTGTTCTGGAAAACAAGATATTCAGTCTACAAGGCAGGCCTGTCCCAATTTTTGGAAAGAAATTTCCTTTGTTGGGCGGGTGTCCGCAAGGCTCGGGCTTTCTGAGTGCAGCTTTTGGAAGCGTCGGTTTGTATTTGATTTTCTGATTCCTGAAACAGTTCCTTATCTTTCTGTGATTTTCAGCCGATCCTTTATTCAAAGAGATGAACATCAGCTTGAATTGATTTGGGATGCTGTTCTTTCGTGCTGCCAGATTAATCAGGAGTTTAAATCTCGACTGATCGAGGAAGTTCCTCAGTTTGATGACCTTTCGCACCTGCCCTTTCCTCGCTTTTCTTTTATACGCAGAGCCCACCAGAAAACGAAACAGAGAAGAGCTATTCAAGCTATTGGTTGGAATGAGCAAGAAAATCTTTATGAGTATGAACTGCGCCTGGCTCGCCTCTTTGGGAAGCGCGAACAAGAGCTTAAAGATGATGTAGATGATTCTGTAAGTATCGAGCGGTCTTCCACGCCTTTGATATTAAAGCAATTTCGAACGCTTCAAGTAAAAACTTCTCAAATCGAAAAATCCATATCGCGTTCGAGAGATGATTTCAAAAAGATGGATAAAGACTCGATTATTATTAGATTTGAAGATGAGGGATTATTCTTCTCAATACAGCATCTTCTCGAGGAATTTAGAGGGCTTCAGGCCTCTATTGCAACTCTTCATCTAGATCTCCAGGAATGGGAAGTTTGTGGCTATTTGAAGGACGATCAAAAAACAGAGCTTATGCTCTCTTGCTGGGATGTTCGTATATATGATATCAGTTCCTTGCTTGACAGTGTGCTTTTGAAGAAAAAAGAGCTCTATGTGAAGCTAGAGAAAATATTTGCGCATGCAAGACACAGGATTGAGAGTCTCGTACAAGAAGCAGATGCATGGTCGCAAAAGATGAAGAGCCATCCGAATAAGGAACTCGCGGTTCAACAGATACGGAAATCTAAAGATTTATTATTCTTTTATGAAAAGTGTCTGATGAGCGCTCCTGGACCATCTTATCTCTTATGTGATATTGAAGATATTGTGGTAAAAAATTTAAAATTTGTCGAAAGGCTGGCGCAAAATCCTGTGACCAAATAAAGAAATTATTGAAACATCTGACGTTCGAAGAGGACTAGAGCTATATGAAGGAATTCGTTGCGTATATTGTAAAAAACTTGGTTGATCATCCCGATAAAGTTCGAATTACGGAAATTGGCGGTACACAAACGCTCATCCTCGAACTTGTTGTTGAAAAGGGTGATATCGGGAAAATTATTGGAAAGAAAGGAAAGACGATCAATGCGATCCGTACTCTCCTCATGTCCGTTGCAAGTCGAAATGGTATTCGAGTAAACCTCGAGATCATCGAAGACGACAAACCACGAGCTGAGTAACACAGGCCGAATAACACAGGCTGAACATCAGAGACTGAATAACATATAACCCATTCATTACACGTTCTTAAATTTTGGAACGTGTAATTTGAATGAGGTTGTAATAATTCAGCCTACTGATTGAAGGTTGCCTCAACTCACATTTTTTGTGTTTTAGGCTCACTCATGTGGTGGGTAATTCCAGAGCTTGAATATTGTAAATGGCTGACGCAGGTTTTGATAGCTTCCAGTTGATTGTTTAAGTTCTCTAGAGTTATATCGACTGCTTTTATATCTTCATTAAATTCTTTTTTAACGTCCGCCAAGACGTTGTCTTGAAATTCATCTAAGTTATCTTTTGTTAAGACATGACCACCTTTGAGGGCGACTACAGTGGCAAGAGTGGACCCAGCGACAAGCGTTTTTGGGTTAAGATGTTCTGCAACTAACTGAGAGGTAGGTGCAATGCCTCGTTTCAGGCTTCCCTCGATTTTTGCCTCAACTCGAGCCTGTTTGGAAATTTGACCTTTTTTCATTCTGCTTTTGATCTTTTCGCCAACAAGTGTCGCCTTTTCTTTTGTTACATCCTTTGTCGTCGAGGCATCTCGAATTGCAGCAGCAGTAATTCCTCCTGCTAGGGCAACAGGTTTTGGTGCAACTCTCACGAGAGCCTGAGTTACGCCTTCTTGGACTACTGAGACGTCGAATTTTTGTCTGAAATCATTAATTTGGCGCACTATATCTGATTGACCACCGCGATTTTTCTTCTTTGTATGCTCGATGAGTGCATTCGTTGGCTCCACCCAATCGCTGCGCATAGTGCCTAATTCTTCGTGGAAGAGCTTCTCGATTTCTTTTCCAAATTGATTGATTTCCTGTAGGAGTACATTTTTTTCTTCTGAAGGAAGGTCCAAGTTTTGAATAATTTTTTTTTGTTCGTTAAGGCTTGAGAAAAGCTCTCTAGACTGATCCTCGAACATTTCAATCTGATGTACAAAACTATCCCTCATTTGTTCTTGTTTTGGGATAAACTTCTTATCAAAATCGCCCTCATTTGCGACAGCTCCATACTTTTCTGATAAGGCTACTGCTGCACTTTGTAATAGAACTTGTGAGATAATCAACCTGGAAGCATTAGGATATTTTTCCAGGAGTTGCCCGCCAAAGCGTGCTGCTTGGCTTGATTTTAATTTTTGTGCTTCAGACTTTATTGCATTGAGCGTTTTTCTCATCGTGGCTTTGAGCACATTCACTGTAGTAAACGTTTCAGAGAACATTGCAAGGGTTTCAAGACCTAATGCAGATGCTTGAACTAAACGTCCAACCTTATGGGATCCCATGGGAGGTTTATTTCCCACTTTTGCTAGAATTTGCGCTCCTCGAATGCTGTCGGCTGGTTGAGATGAAAGAAACGGAGCCGTATTCTTTACCCACTTTGTACAGTTTGTAAATAGATGCTTAGCTCTTTGTCTTGCTGCAGGACTTGAAATGGCCATACCTAAAAGACAAACGCTCGCAGCAATTTTTACCTCGTTGAGCACCTCATGAGATTTGGCTGAAAAGGACCCGCGTACCGACCTTGATTCGGGAAGTATCACTGGCTTCATCTCTGGTTGACTAGAAAATCTTCCGATTTGATCACTGCTAGACATTGGGATTCCTTATTTGCTTATCCCTTTATTCTATACTTAAAAATTTTTATTATAAAATAGGGGAGCATGAATTGCTTTAGGGAAGGTTCAAAAGAGGCAGGCAGATTCTGCCTAATGCAGGTTGGAAAGAGGTCTTTGGTGACAGCTCTCCTTCGATGAAGGCAGCGAGCTATGAGGCTCGCTGCTAGAGAGTATTTTATTTCTAAAATTAAGGCACAAATTTAGGTAAATAAGGAGATATCTGAGACTTTCTTGAATTGATAAGGCCTGCTTTGAATTTTAGAATTGCCAAAATTCCATTTTCATAAGGGCTATTCGAGATAATTTTTCCTCTTGGGAAATTTTGTTCGAAAATGGATTCAAGTTCTTGTTTCCCATGCCCGAAGAGCTCTACTTCAATAGTGTTACCTTGAACTGCATCACAGCTATTAAATCCATTTAAAAATGAGATAAGCCTTTCTCGAGCAGTAGGCATTTTTGGCACCCAGATCCATAGTTCATCCTGGTGTGACCAAGAAATCTCTCCTTGATACACTTCTTCAGCGCCCGGGATTGTGCTGATCATATGAAGAAAAAAATCAATTTGCGGTGTTGTATTCAGTACGCTTTGAGATTTCGATATCCATATCTGTAGAAGCGCGTCATGCAGCTTTTCAAATGTTGGATAATTCATGCTGAAGAGCTTTGTCTGTCCTATTCTGCAGCACCCATTTTGTTCTTTTGTATCAGCAAAAACGTTTGAAGGATTATTTTTTGAACAGGAGAGAAGATCTTTCTCGACCTCGGACTCTTTAAATTTGTAGAGCTGACTATAGATAGAGTGAATGTCTCTATTTTGGACAAGGCGCGCTGCAGCCATCTTGGGAAATTGAGGTGAATTAGCAATATCAGAAAAATCAATAAAGTCGTCTTTAGAAGTGCCTGATAAGCGATTCATTCGGTTGACAAGTGATTTTACACAGAGCACATCACGTGTAGAAACTTTGCTGAGGAGGTCTGTGTCATCCAATATTGCAAATATTTGAGTCAGATATTCAATACATTCTCGTTGTGGGTGCACAAAGTATCCATTTTGTGCCCTTAATGCTTCAGTGCTTTGAGCAATGATAAAGTGTCTTATCTCTTCAGCAGACGCTTCATTGATTGGTTTTTCAAGTAATCCTTGAAGATGCGCTTTAATATCTTCAGTAGATGAGCTAGGGCTTCTGTAACGATCATTAATGGCTAAAGAGAGCTCTGCAACCAACGTGTTCGACGATTGGGCATCTGCAACCGTGAATGTTGAGGCGCTTGAGGTCTTGATGCTCGTTTTATGATGATCGATAATCGAAATGACTTCGATGTAGGATGCAAGCTTTGACTCATCTAGGTTGCTAAAATCTCTTAGGCTTGCAGTTCCTAATACAGATTTTTTAAGGTCAGTTGCACGAACTATGCCCACTGGAAACAGCTGGCCTTCTTCTTCAGAGATCACAACAGGAAGAAAATCGTAGCTGCCGATTTTATTACGCATTTCTTCGATGTCACTTTTCAGAGTGACATAAAGAGATGGCTGGCCAAGGACCTGGTCTCGAATTTGAAGCATAACATCGAGCCGGTCTGTCATTTGGTAGGCTTGTAAAACAGCTGTTTCGATTGCGGAAATTACAGCTTCGAAATGACCCATAACATCCGTTCGGCTGTTGTTCAAGAATCCTTCGCTATCAAAGATTTGAGCTTGTATGAGAGCTTCTATTTTTTCATGAAAAACAGAAAAGGATGTTTCAAAGAGAGTGTCACATGCGCTTAAAGTTTCCTCGAAACTCGACGCTACGCCTCCCTTAAGACCCAGAATTTTTTTCAGAAAATCGGAAAGTAATTTTTTTTGCTTATCAGTTGCATCTTCAATGGGGGTTGCAACTTTAAGCTGTATGTTGTAAATATCTTTACAGGAGATTGCGAGTTCATCACGCTTTAAGCGTTCCTTGGCCATATAACGAGATATTTTAGCAATAAAAAGGCTCTCGAACCATCTCAATACTGAGCAAAAGAGGGATGCGATTTGCCGAATAGTTTCAGCATCATGATTGCGCCATTCCCCCATAAAATGGCCCTTTTCATCAACCATAATAAGTACTTTGCTTGCATGGCTATGATCAATGCTGCTCAAGTGACTCGTTACAGGGATTTTAGTCATGTCTTTCTTGGTGATAAGATCCATGGAATTCATGGTTAAGGAAGGCGTTTTTCTCATGACAAGGTCAAAGAAGCTCTTCCCAAACGTTTCTTTAAAGAAATTCACGAGGTGTGCGTCGGGAGGGATTGCAGGAAGGCCCCACTGATGAGTTCCTTCGGCGACTCTACAAGCAAATGAATCAAGCCATCCCCAAAAAGAGGCAACTGTCGTATCGACGTCTGGAGAAAGGTGAGCTGCTACAAAATGCGTGCCTGGGAAAAATTTATTCATTCCAATGGGGAAGATGGATTGATATTCGGATCTTGGTATATAGCGACCCGCGATCTTTCCACGTACAAGAGCGTTTTCATCAGGAGTGAGCTTACTGAAGATGTTAAGCCAAAATTCAAACTTGTTTAGTGTGAAGATCTCATTCAAAAGCCCATGGGCATTTACTCGTTCAATAAAATCAATAACTGATGCAAGAAGAAAGCAGGGAGTAGGTGTATCTTGAATGAGTTGTAGGAGTGTTTTGTTTATTCGTTTAAATCTTTTTCTGGTTTCGAGCTTTCTAAAATCGGGAGAATCAAACTCTTTAAAAACACGTTCGATATCAGTAAATTGAGATGATATTTCGATTATTTTATCTAATGGCTTATTCATTGAAACTTCCAGCGCTATGCGAATTTTATTCTAATTGGTTATGTGGACAACCATTTTATTGCTTCGTAAACTCGTGATCGTAAATACTATATACCACAGCTTGTCCAATAGTACCTTCCGATATTTCTTAAGAGGCTGTAGTCCTTAGTCCTTGTGTGATGGGCCCGAGTTTTTTGGAAGCTGTACACATTATGGTTCAATGGATGGATTTTGACAAATGCAGCAAGTCGAAACCAATTCATGAATAAATGGTGTGCACATACTATAATAGACAAGATTTAAAGGGGAATGGACTGAGTAGGATTCGAACCTACGACCACCCGCTTAGAAGGCGGGTGCTCTATCCACTGAGCTATCAGTCCGAGACATCCGGAAGTGTAGCTTTGTTTAATAGGCTACCTTCAGGTTACGAAATTTCATCGAAATCGGGGCAAAGCATACTCTGAATGACCACCTTCTCGCAAGACCCAAATAATTATTTTACGAAAGAAAAAGTCTATATTGCTCTTGGAGCAAATCTAGGCGATCCTTTTACAACATTTTTTGAGGTAAGACGAAAAATAGAGAGGCTCGAAGGAATAGAAAATGTGCGGGCATCACGGCTTTTTCAAACAGCTCCGATAAGTGATATCCCCCAAAATGACTACATTAATGCCGTCCTTTCATTTGATTGTGCTCTTTCTTTACAAGACTTGTATAGCAAGCTTGTGGATATTGAAAATGCGCTTGGAAAGGAAAAAAAAAGCAGAGAAAATCATATCATCAATGCCCCTCGAATAATCGATATAGATATTCTGTTATTTGGAGATAAAGTGATCGATACCGTCGAGCTGACTGTCCCGCATCCTCGAATGGCCGCTCGAGCCTTTGTTCTTTGTCCTCTTCGAGATCTTCTTCATGAGCAAGTGATTGCTTTTCCTACCAGAGAGGGTTTCATTATGATACACTTGGATAACTTAATTCAAAAATTACAAGAAGATCCTCGACAGCGTATTGTTCCCCTTAAACGGTCTGAGTGGGAATGTTGTTGAGACGTAAGGAGAAATAGGCATGCATAATGTGCAAGTTGGTTCATTTTTAATAGGCAAAGGCCAAAAGTTAGCTTTGATTTCAGGGCCATGCGTTATCGAGGATGAGGCACATACTCTTGAATGTGCTCGTAGGCTTAAGGAAGTTTGTACGGGTAAACCAATTAATCTCATCTTTAAGGCAAGTTATGATAAAGCAAATCGCTCCTCTCATAGGAGCTTTAGAGGGCCTGGAATACAAGAAGGGTTGAAAATTCTTCAGAAAGTAAAAGATGAGTTTAATCTTCCTGTAATTGCTGATATTCACTCTCCGGAAGAAGCTGAAGAGGCTGCTCAAGTATTAGACATTCTTCAAATCCCAGCATTTTTGTGTAGACAAACCGATTTAATTAACGCCGCAGCAAAAACAGGAAAGCCTCTCCATATAAAAAAGGGCCAATTCATGGCTCCTTGGGATATGAAGAATGTGGTTGAAAAGGCTTATGAATCGGGAAATAAACAGATCTTTTTAGCCGATCGCGGAACAACCTTTGGATATAACAATCTTGTCAGTGATATGCGTGCTTTAGCGATTATGCAGAAACTTGGCTGTCCTGTCTGCTATGATGCATCGCATTCAGTGCAGCTTCCAGGAGCCGGAGATGGAGTGTCCGGTGGCGACCGTGAGTTTATTCCTCTTTTAGCAAGAGCCGCTGTTGCTGTTGGGATTCAAGCTCTTTTTATTGAGACCCACACAAGTCCGAAGCTTGCGAAAAGTGATGCCGCATCGGTATTCCCTCTCAATGAGCTTTCGAATCTTCTAGATGATATTCTTGCAATTCATGCAATTGTTACCCCAGGACTTCGTTCTTGAGGTGCGGAGGAAAGACTTTTGAAAGTAACTAAAGGCCTTTTTGAGCCTCAAAAAAAAGTATTTATAGTCGCAGCGGTTTTTCTTTCCGTTTTTGCGTTCATCCTGCTTTTGGTCGGTACTAAGAAGGATGCTAAGTACTATCACGATGCAAGAGAGTCCCGCATGGGGCTCATTGAAAAGATTCGTCGCGGCCATGGTAAAGATAGGTCGGCCGAAATTTGTCAACATCGTGAAGGGGTGGAACGAACTGTATTACGAGGAGCTCAACAAAAGCTTGCTTTCACAATCACTTCGCTTACAGCTGATTTGAAGATTCAAGTAAAAAAAGAGACTTTGAGCTTCGAGGAAGAGTTTCATCAAGCAAAAGGTGTTTTTCAAGAGGAATTGTACTACCTTCTTGCCCAACAAAACGATAAGAAGGTAGGCAAGGAAGATCATACAAAAAAAGTTATTTGCCGTGACGGTGCCTACTATGGGGAAGATGGAAAGAAGAAAGAACTTACAGAAATGCAAATAGCAAATCTGATTCCTTATCAACGAATCCGAACATTCATCGCTCAAAAAGTGATGTGGGATTTTGGGGCAGATCTTATACAAGCTTATGCTTGTGATTTTGCAACCTACGCGCTTCCTGGACATATAGTTCCAGATGATATCTTTGAGAAAGATCCTGATTCTTTAGGATATGCAGATAAATTGCATATTCAACTCAATCTTGACGGAAGTGAACGTGTTTCGGCAGAAGGGTTGCAGATGAATACTCGATTAGGAGCTCTCCCGTGGTAGATACAAGAATGACCTCCAGATATTCGTTTCTTATTCGTATGATTAATGAGGCTTTAAGGGGAGGGTATTCAGTCCTTATCGCTTTTTTACTCCTTTTTGGGGTTCTTTCTGCAGAATCAATGTCGATTGATCATATCGAGTCTGATAGAATTGATTATCGAGGAAGTGAAATCGTTTTAACAGGCAATGTACGTGTTGGATATAATAAGGGAATTATTACGTGCGATAAAGCTACCTTGGAAATATCGAAGAGGTCAGGGCCTAAGAAGGTTAATAAGGAGGCTTCATCTAAAGTAGATTCTTCAGGAGCGCTCGGAGCTGAAAATATTTTTCTTGAAGGACACGTAGATATTTATTTTCCTGATGGAGACCGTTTAACCGCTGACAAAGCTGATATTAATTGCAAACTGATGGAAGGAATTTTTTATTCCATCGAACCTAATAAGGTTGTCTTTTATACAACTTTGGGGGATGGAGATGAGAAAGTTCCAGTTAAAGCCTCTTCTAAAAAGCTCAAAACACGTCTTTCAAAGCAAGGTGAAGGAACAGGTTATTCGCTGAGTAATTTAGAAGGTGAGGGAGCGGTTATTATAGAATATATAAAACCGAAGCAAGATCTGAAGCAAGATCCGAAGCAGGCCCCGCGCTCCAAAGAGATAGAAAGTATCACATCACCCAAAAACTTGACTGAAGTTTCCGAATCTGAGCCTATATCGCCCCCTGTATCTGTTTCAGGACCCGAGCCTGAATCAGAACCTGAATCAGAACCTGCAAAATTATGAGAATGAAGCACATGGAAGAAAATGTAGAAGTTCGGGCGTCAGGCGCTGCGCAAGAGATGTCTCAAGATTCAGTAGAGATGAGCCAGCCAGGAACCCTTTTTGTCTCAGATCTTGTAAAGGAGTATGGTGGCCGAAAGGTTGTCAACGGCCTTAGCCTCTATGTCAAGCCTGGGGAAATAGTTGGATTGCTTGGTCCAAATGGAGCGGGCAAAACGACGGCCTTTTACATGATTACTGGACTTATTCGTCCCGACGCAGGAAGCGTTGTTTTCTCAGGACAAGATATCACCTACATGCCCATGCATGAACGGGCAAAACTTGGCTTAGGGTACCTGGCTCAAGAGCCTTCAGTTTTTAAAGAGCTGACCGTTGAAGAAAATCTTCTAACTGTTCTTGAAACACGTGTCTATGCTCATCTAGAGCAGCAAATGGCTCTTGAGTCCCTATTGAAAGAGCTTGAGCTGACTCCATTGCGCAAGAAGAAGGCTCAAACGCTTTCGGGTGGCGAACGCAGGAGGCTTGAAATTACAAGAGCTCTTGCAACCGAACCTCTCTGTCTTATGCTTGATGAGCCGTTTGCAAACGTTGACCCAATTGCAATTGCGGACCTACGTACTATTATCCGAAGACTGAGTGCAAAAGGGATAGGAATTCTCATCACAGATCATAATGCTCGAGAAATCTTTTCAGTTGTTCAGAGAAGTTATTTAGTGTCTGAAGGGAGAGTTCTCCTTTCGGGAACCGTTGATGAACTTATTCATCATGAAGAAGCTCGTAAAAAGTATTTTGGACATGATTTCTCTATGTAGGATAAGTATGCAGGCTCTTTCCAACATGCTTATATATTTTACTGGGACAAGAGCCTGCCAAATGGCCTAGATAAACAATTTTTAAAACGACCTGCAACGTTAATTTACGACGATTCCAGTTAAGCGATGATCGCTCCCTCTTATGTCAAAATTCTCAAGTGGGAGGTGTTCTGGTTGATAATTGCAGAATAACCAGTCGATACGTCTATCTTTACAGAAAATAGGACTATTTCCAATCTCGAGCTTGTCATATTCTGAAGGGTCGAGGTTTTGGTCCACTTTGTAACCGTGTTTAAAAAAAGGCTTAAAAGCAGTTGCGTGCCGAGCATCCGGAATTTCAGGCTTTGACACGCCTCGATCACCATATTGATCTTGGTTCATATCTCCTGCAATAATCGATCGATCAATGTGATATGATGCAGTTTCTGCAATCACATCATTGAGAACTTTACTTGCGTGTACAGTTTTATGATCTCCTTGCAAATCGCGTGGGTCGATCAGGTGACATGAAGCAATTCGAAATATTTTTTTTGTGTTTGAGTCTTGCAAGTCCATGATCAGATGAGATCTGTCTTGAGTTTTACCTTGAATCTTTACAGTAGCTTTTAATTTCTGATGAGAAAGCTGAGTGAATTTATGTGCCTTATAGGCAATAGCTACTCCATGGCTGTTTTGAGTATGCGGGGTCCATAAAATAGCGTATTTTCCCAAAAGTTTTTTTTCTAATTTTTGTGCTATATCTTCGGTCACCTCCTGAAGGCAGATCACATCAAGATTTGCATTAAGCAAGTTCTTTGATAGGACATCTGTTCTGAAAGCACTATTTTCATAGAGTCGGCCGAATTTATCTAAACTATAGCCAATTTTGCTCGAAAATTTACTTAGAGGAAGTCTTTGAGGAAACAAGATGTTGTATGTTCCCACTGTAATTTGTTCATTCTTCTTTAAAGCTGTGGTTTCAGAACGTGGTTTTATAGAAGAATCAAAAGTGTTTGAAATTCTATAAATGATTTTATCGCACAGCATGGCAAAGGGAATAATAAGAGTGCAAAAGGTCAATACCTTGAGTGCAGTAAAAAAAATCTTGTGGACTATCCTTGCCCTGTCGGAATGAGGTGTGATTTGAATTGTATTTTCCGTTTGAGAGAGCTTTTTGTATCGTTGACTCCCAAGACACTCAGATAAGCCATCTAGATAAAAATATTCTTCACTGAGTCTTCCAGTTACGCAGTCTGAAAAGTGCAAAGGTTTCATTATGAATTATTTCTTTTTTAATCACTCCATTATATCAAAGTTAGTTTTTTAAAATGTATGTATAATTTCTATTTATTCATGAGAATCAAGAGTCGTTAGATATCAAGATCTAAATCATCTCCATAGGAAGATTTTGGAGCCTATTCTATACAATCAAAAATGATTGACTCTAAGAAGTGTTAATTGTTAATTTGAAAATTAAACCAAAATATACAGCATTCACTTGAGATAGGTATTATCATGGTCCAAATAAATCAACCCTTCTCATTCCCTTTAAAAGCTGAATTGTCCAAAGAAGACAAGAAAATAACTTCTGGAGACGTAAAAACGCAGAAAGTGGGTAAATCGAAGATAGGTAATAACCCTTCTCAAAAAAACACAAAACTTTATCAAAGCAAGATATACCGGGAAGATCAATACATCCGGTTTAAAGAAAATGAATACAAGATATACGAGCAAACGGGACAAGGTCTTGGGGGCACAAAGCGCTTACATCTGGATAAAATTGATTTAATTGTTCCACTCAAGCCTGAAGAGGTGCTTAAAGAGTACGTTAAGGTAAAGCAGAAGATAGCTGAAGTCATCAAGATCGATGAGCCAATTGCACATAGAGCAGAATCTAAGAAATGGATGAATACCTCTCGATCAATATCCGAATTATTAAAGGATGCGCGCTCGATTTCTGATGAGTTTGCAAATATGATTGAAGGGCTTGCTTCAAGCAATCATGGAAAAGCATGCTTTGGTCCAAATAGACAATTTATGCTCAAATCAAATGAGAGTTTGGAGCGAAAAGCAAAAGATGACGCTATTTTATTTGATATTACACTAGAAGAGTCAATTGCTGGTATTGGGGACTCAATTCGAGGGACTGTAGTCGTTAAGACTCCTCAAGATGTTACCTTATTCATCTCCGAGTTGCAAAGGGAGAGTAAAAGCAAGGGATGGGATGTAACATTTAAAAATCTTTGGAATGAAGATAGGGTAGATGGGTATGTGGGTGTTCATGCGAGAATGAAGATTCGAGGGGGCAATGGAAATGAGGTTTTAGCTGAACTTCAAATTCACCTTCCGCAAATATATAACGGCGATGATAAATGCGTTAAAGAATTCTCTCACAAGACATATGAATACGCTCGGGAAGCCAAAGGGCCTAAGAACGAAAAGGGAGAGAGAGAGCCTTTGCCTCCATCTTATGCTGGAAGCTCCTCTCTTTTGCAGTATTGTAGCCATCTTAAACAAATCACTGTGTAGAAACATCAAAGCTTAGGAAGTAATACAAGTATGTCATCCATATCTTCTTTATCAAAAAATGATCCTCAGTATGCTTATTTAGAGCTTGCACACCCAGCAGGGAAGACTCTCTTTGCTCGATTCCCCAAAGATGGGCGTCAAATACTTGAGCTATTTAATGAAGGAACTATGGCTTGGAAAGTAGAATCTAATCCCAAAATCACGAAACGTTTTAGTGAAGATGGGTCACAGATTACTGAAGCGACTTTTCAGGTATACCTAGATCACTTAAATCAAAAAAATCGACAGTCCTGACAAAGCCTTATTGGGTTATACCATCGAAGTCTTTCGAAGGCGAAGCGCATTCAATACAACTGAAAGAGAGCTTAAAGACATTGCTATGCTTGCGATAACAGGGCTCAGGACTATTCCAAAGAATGGATATAATAGCCCTGCGGCGACTAAAATTCCTATACAGTTGTAAAGAAAAGCAAAAAATAAATTTTGTCGAATATTTGTCATTACAGAGCGGCTCAATAGAATTCCTTGATAGATTCCATAAAGGTTTCCTTTGATTAAAGTCAGCCCAGCGCATTCGATGGCAACGTCCGTTCCGTGGCCCATAGCAATACCGACATGAGCAGAGGCGAGGGCTGGAGCATCGTTGATTCCATCTCCAGCCATAGCAACGATATGATGGCTTTCTTTGAGCTTTTGAATAAGTTCATTTTTTTCGCTCGGAAGAAGCTGAGCAGATACCTCATCTATCTGGAGCTTCTTTGCAACAGCTGTTGCAGTTGCTTTTGAGTCTCCTGAAGCCATAGTGACTTTAATGCCAAGACTTTTCAGCTTTTGAATACTTTCTTTTGCGTCTGGTTTTATTGGGTCTTCCAAAATAAATTGCGCGATAATGCTCTCATCTGAGCCGAGATAGATAACAGTTTGAGCTTCGTCTTCGTGATTTCGAGATTCTTTGCGCATCTGAAAAGGGATAGATATCAAGTTTGATTCCATATACGACTCTTTTCCAATAATAAACTTTTTGCCTTGAATAGATCCCATGACCCCTTTTCCAGGAATTGATTCAAAGTGCGTTGTCTTTAGAAGAGATATGTTTTTATCTTGAGCTAGTTGGGTGATGGCTAATGAGAGCGGATGTTCGCTATAGAATTCGATTGATGCGGCAATTTGAATGGCTTCTTGATAGCTCATTGGAGGGATTGGTAGTACCTGAATAACTTTCGGATGCCCCTCTGTTAAAGTTCCTGTTTTATCTACCAAGAGCGTGTCGACCTTTTCAAGGAGCTCAAGAGTCTGTGCGTTCTTAAAAAGAATGCCATGTTCCGCACCTTTTCCTAGTCCAACCATTATAGAGAGTGGAGTTGCAAGACCAAGAGCGCATGGGCATGCTATAATCAGTACTGCAACAGCATTAATAAGGCTATGTAAGATGCGCGGTTCTGGACCAAGGAGCCACCACAGTACAAAGGTGAGGACTGAAATGGTCAATACAATCGGAATAAATATCGCGGAAATTCGGTCGACTGTTTTTTGAACAGGTGCTTTTGTGGTCTGTGCTCTTGAGACCATCTCGATTATTTGTGAAAGAAAAGTCTCTTTTCCAACACGAGTTGCTTTCATGATGAAGCTTCCTGATGTGTTTATGCTGCTTCCATACACAAACTGACGGGGGCTCTTTTCAATTGGAGTGGGCTCTCCGGTTATCATAGACTCATCGATGACTCCGGATCCCTCCAAAATTTCCCCATCGACAGGAATTTTATCTCCTGGTTTAACGCGAAGTAGATAACCTTTTTGCACCCCATCAACGGGAATTTCGATATCTTCATGAGCATTGACTAGTCGGGCTTTTTTAGCTGATCGCTTCATGAGCAGGAGAAGCGACGATTTAGTTCTTTTTTCTACTACCTGTTCTAGAAGTTGTCCTAAAAGCACAATAGTTGTAATTGCTGCCGCTGGTTCAAAATAGAGGTCTTTTGACCCATACCATAGGGCTGCTATGCTATACAAATATGCAGCTCCTACTCCTAAAGCAATTAATGAAAACATGTTCAGTGCTCGATGTATGACTGAAAACCAAGCTTTTTTCAGAATTGGCCATCCAGACCAAAATACAACGCATGTTGTCAGAAGAAATTGGGCTATTCGAGAAATATTCTCTGAGTTTGTGAGGATTTGCATAGAGAAAAGGATGACGAAAGACGTAAGTATTGATCCTACAATTAACCTTAAAAGAAGGTCTTTTTTATCTGCACTTACATTGTCTGTAGGAATAGTTGGTTCCAAAGACATCCCGCAGATGGGGCAGAATCCTGGCTCGAGTTTCACTGCTTCTGTGTGCATGGGACAAGAATAGGACATAAAACTCATGTGGTTTTTACGTTACATACATCAACAGCACATGTTTATGCTATAGGTCCTTTTTCTAAAACTTAGGTCAAAAAGAGAGGTCAATCGAGTTTGAGTCCAAATGAAACAAGTTTGTTGCAGGTGCTAGCGTATCCTTCGTGGTGAATTCCTTGGATGCCAAGTTTTTCTGCGACCTGTACAAACATTAAACGATCATCGATATAGGCGACTTCATCTGCTGAAACGTGTGCGACATCAAGTGCTAATCGAAAAATATCCGCATCTGGTTTTCGAAAATGGACAAAGCAGGATGAAATAAAGAAATCGACAAAAGTGCCGAGTTTAAATTTTTCTATGCGATATTGATTCAGTTCACGCCCTTCATTGCTTACTACAGCGATCTTCAAATCATATTTCTTTTTAAGATAGCCGATCAATGAGATCATTTCTGGAAATGGTTTTGATTGTGCAAACATGAACTCTTCAAACTCATTTTTGGAGAATTCACGATTGGTATAAAAGACAACTCTGTTTAGGTATTCCTCCAGTGATATTTTCCCCACTTCGTAAGTATCAAACGTGAGATGATGCCGTGTTTCGATTTCATTGAGGTCTAGATTGAATGTGTCGGCTGCAAGTGCGCGTGCATGTCTATCCCATCCGTTTGTAAGGAGTACCCCGCCTACATCCAAAAATAAGGTTGTAATAGTCCGTTTTTTGGTCATAAAATCCATGAATTATTGGGAGTGGACATAATCACATATGCCTTTTAATCAACTCTAACCCAATGTTTTACAAAACTTTCGAGAGCCTTTAGCCCTTCACTAAAATTTTTATGTCCAAAGCCAATGCGAAAGTTCATCGAATCCTGAGTCCATAATGTTCCAGGAAGGAGAACTATACCTGCTTGTTCTAGAGCATCACTGCAGAATTGATCGACCCCTTTCTTGTGGTTCAACTGGACGAATGCAACACAGCCGCCCTTTGGTTCTATCCAAGAAAATAGCCCATGATATTTGTGAATAAATTGCTTGAGTAAAGCGAGATTTTCTAAAATAATTTGTCGATTTCTCTTCAAGATCAGCTCTTTCGCTTGTAAGGCAGCAATCGCCAATACTTCACTTGGAGCGGCATTGCAGAAGGATGTATAGTACTTTAAGAAGATCATTTTGTTGAGGAGCTCTACATCCTGGGAAACTGTCCATCCAATACGAAGTCCTCCGAGACCAAAAGACCTTGATAGGGCATAAACGCTTATTCCGGAATTATAGATTTCTGCAATGCTTGGGAGCTTGTCTTCGCTGGCATATTCTAGGAATCGATAGGTTTCATCCATAAGGATGTATATGCCCTGTTTTTTTGCGGCTTTAACAATACTTTGAAGCGTTGATAGAGAAAGAGATGCTCCAGTTGGATTATGAGGAAAGTTTAGGATGATAAGCCTGGTTTTTGAAGTTATCGCATTGACTATTGACTTTGCTTTGAGTTCCCATTTTTCTTTCTGATAGAGCTGAACATGTGTGATGTTGGCCTCAAGGCTATGAGCAAGTGTGCTTAAGGCTTGAGAGCAAGGAGAGACCACGATGATGTGATCATCAGGGTTTACGAGAGCTTGTATGGTTAAAAATATTCCCTCTTCTGAGCCTGAGCATGTCAGTACATTTTCTTCTTTAAGTGAGGGGTAGATTTGAGCTATCTCATGACGAAGCAGTAAGTGCCCTTGAGGATCGGGAAAGCCTAGATGAACAGTATCCCACAAGTGTTTGGTTTGTGGATGCATCATATGGATAAGCTCTTCTTGCGAATACGATTCGCAGTCACTCGCTGTGAAAGAATAGCGATCTATTGCCCTATATTTAGATAGGTACTGTTCAAGACGAAAGTGCTCTAATCTCATTAATATCGCCCCAATTTATTAAAATAAGCTGCGAAAATAGCTGTAATTTTTTGACTATAGAGAGAGAGTCTTCTTTCGTCAAAGAAGGCTTATAATTATCTGCTCAAGACGATTCGAAGCCCGAAAAATACAAGCTTATCCAAGAGCTCTCGTGGATTGTTAAGACCTGAGCAGACTAACTCAACTTCATCCAAGACGTTGGCCTGACCGAACGGATGAACATCTGTGCTCTTGACTTCATTTGCATCAAATTTTATTCGCCTCAGGAGGGGGAGGTGATAGACAAGAAGGTTAAAGAATTCAATTGTTGGAGAATATGTCTTATAGAGAGAGATTGATGCAACCGATGTTGGAATACATGAAATCAATTCATGCATCGATATATCGATTGGAGTGCAGTTTTCAATAAATAAAGATTGTAAATGAGTTAATTTTGAAATAGCTACAAGATCTGGGTAGGTAATTGATTGGTTGATGAGAGATATTTTTTTTAGTGAGCTATTAAAATCAATGAGATTTCCAAGAAATGATGGATGAGGAAGATCTATGCTATTTAATGAAAGCTCTACCAAGCCATTTAAAGAGGGTGAGTAAAAAGGAGTAAGATCACAGAGCGTTTTGTCCAGAGTAAGTGATTTTAAATGAGATAGGACTAGAGATGAAAGATCGAACCGAACGGTGGGCCGCTTATTTGTTGTGGAAATCAGGAGAGTTTCTAAGTTTAGAAATGTTGAAAATTTCATGTGCTCATAAGAGTTTTCTCCCACAAGAGATTCCTCTAGATCGTGGAGTTCAAATTGAACAAGCTTATCGGCCTTAAAAATCTGAGATAATAGGGAGAGAGGAGCATCTCCTGAAATCGAGAATCGTTTGAGTTTTTGCATGTTTAAAGGAATAAATGCATCACTGGTTGAGTATCGGCAGTTCTCAAGAGAAAGTTCTTCGATCGGTGCTGTATTCATTGCATGCGCCCATGCAGTGCAAGAGTCTTTATTGGCTGCATCAAAAAAGCAGTTAATCAAATGGAGCTTTTGCATGTTTAAGGTGACATGAGGAAGAAAAATTCGCGTAAAATCATCAACTCCAGAAATTACTAGCTCATGAAGGTTTTGGATGCTTTTCCAATCCGAAATAGGGATATTTTTATCATGTTCATGATCAGATACAAGTGTGAGCCGCGAAAGTTTTTCGAAAGCTTTGAAGGAATTTGAAAAATTGCTTTCTTGTATATCGGCTTTATGGCAGTTGCGGATATGAAGCTCCTTTAAAGTGGTTTTACTCGCTAAAACCGAGTTTATAAACTTGATGTCGAATAGACATTTATTCAAGGTAAGATTTTGCAATTGGCTAAATGAGGGAGGTGTTTCAACACTATGAAAATTGAGGGAACAGTTCTCGAGTGAAAGCTTTACAACGCTCTTAAAGCTACATAGAATTTTAGAGATGTGCAATGCTCTCTTATCGAATAATTTCCTGTGGAAATGGATTGCAACTGTTTTCATATTGGCTTTTTCTCCAATTTCCGGGAGAATCCGATAAAAATTCTTTGAAAAAACAGCGATCGTTTCTCCTCCGTAAATTGATTCCCAAATCGATTTAATAATTATGTTTTTACTATCGGACTTGTCACCTTTTGTGTTGGTTCTATTTAAATGGAGAAATTGCCAGAGCAGTGTCGGTGAATCGCATCTTCCTTTAACGGTTTGAGCGAGTGCCTCGTCGTTGATAATTCGAGCATGAAGTTTTGGGTGGAGAAAGCTCAAGATATGGCTTATTACTGATAAATCTCCTTCGAAAAATCGCGAGTAAAGAGGAGGGTATCTGACAATGTATTCGTTTAATACCGGCTTATTACATATCGGAGCCTTATCCCAAAGATATCCCCATGTTCGTTTGCTGATCTGCTGGAGTTTATCAATGAACGGAAGATCATTTACTGTCAGGTTTTTTCGTACTTCTACAGAAAGGCTTTTCACTGCGGAACGAACAGCCTGTTGTTGATCAAGTATGTTCGGGAATATTGATGTAAAAATATGTTTCGAAATAATCGAGAGGCAAGGACCATTTTCGGAGACAGTTTCGGTAAGTATACAGCTTTGCAAAACGTCAGGATTTGTTTCGTTAACCTGTTTTTGAAGCAATTGGAGAGTAGTCAGTGGTTGATACGCGTTCATTATAAGGATATCTCGATTGATGTAGTTTCCAGCAGTCAAGCATCCAGCTTGGTATGGATTGAAATCCATCGAAGAAGCTTATCATCAAAAAGAGGAACTTCTTCATGTGTGCACAGTTCCAGATTGCTCTTTCATATTTTGTACAAATCTGTAATGACACCTTAGGTCCAAAACAATAGGGGACTTTCCTGGCGTTGCTTACCACCTTAGTCGGGGCTTGAGTTATTTGTATAATGAATCTATTTAAGGGGAATAAGAGATGTTTTGCGACTTGCTTCTATCGATTTAACTTGAAGCAAGTCGTGGAGGGTATTTTCTTCAAAAGAGAAAGTTATTGATTCGAGAAAATTTCATCTTTCGTAAAGAAGATTGGAATTTCGCGCTGTGCGCTTTGTACGCTATCTGATCCATGGACTGCGTTATCCGACTTGCTCTTTCCGAAAAGTGCTCTGATTGATTTTGGGTCGGCTTGTTTTGGATCGGTTGAGCCAATAAGCTCTCGTGCTTTCTGAACAGCGTTATCACCTTCTAAAACAAGAGCAACAACTGGGCCTGAAGTCATGTATGAAACTAGCCCATCAAAAAATGGCTTGCCTTGGTGTTCTTGGTAAAATAGCCCTGCCATTTCAGGTGTCATTTTCGCCATTTTCAAGGCAACTACCTTTAATCCATTTGCCTGGAAATGAGCAATGATTTCACCTGCTTTTTGTTCTTTGACAGCCGTAGGTTTTACCATTGAAAAGGTAGTTTCTGCTAGAAGCAGACATGGAAGAAATACAAGTGCTATTGCGCTTAATGAGAATATAGATTTGAGTTTCATGTGTTCCTTAATTCAATAAATGATGAGATTAATTTATCCCCTGATTCAGTTAAAAAGGATTCAGGGTGAAATTGCAGCCCAAAGATTAATTTCTTTCTATGGGAGAGAGCCATAATCTCTCCTTCATACGTCGCAGCATCAATCTGCAATTCGGAAGGAAAGCTTTTGTTATCAGCGATCAAAGAGTGGTATCTCCCTACCGATGTAACTTGAGGCATATTCTTAAATAGGTTCTCTTGGGCATTATGCACTAAAGACCTTTTCCCGTGCATGGGTTTCTTAGCTCGAGATACCTTCCCTCCAAATGCACATGTAATCAATTGATGTCCTAAACAGATGCCTAAGAGAGGAAGGGTATTTGTCTGTATGTAAGGCAAGAGGTGATCGTAGTCAAGAGGGTGGCCGGGTCCTGGGCCAATGATAATATGAGAGATATGGTGTGGAGGCGCGATCTGTGGGGCTAGATGTGAAATAACTTCACATTCAGCTCCACAGCTTATGACTAGATCACGTAATAAAAACGTGAAAGAGTCGATACAATCGATAAGAAGAACGCTCGACTTATGAGCAGAGTTCGCTTTGAGCAAAGAAGAACGCTACTTCGTTGATGCCATTTTCAATCGAATCAGATCCGTGGACAGCATTTGCTTCAATTCCCTCACCAAAGCGAGCTCGGATTGTTTCAGGAGCTGCTTTTTTAGGGTCAGTTGCTCCCATCACATCACGATTTTTCATAACTGCATTTTCGCCTTCAAGAGCCATAATAACAACTGGGCCCGAAGTCATAAAATCTACAAGTTCACGAAAGAATGAACGATCTTTATGGATCGCATAGAAGAGCTCAGCTTCGCGGACGCTTAAGTTTGCCATCTTCATTCCGATGACACGAAGGCCTGAGTGCTCAAGCATTTCGATGACAGCGCCGATTTTATTTTTCTTTGTTACATTAGGTTTGATAATGGATAGAGTTCTTTGTACGGGCATGGCTATTTCCTCAAAAATTCTTAAAGGGTAATCAGTATAGAGCTGACTAACTCTTTTTGCAAACGCAAGGAATATGATATAAGCAATCGTTTTTCATGAACATATTCGAGTTATGCGTTGGGCTTTTTTAAACTGTTTTGAGCGAAACGTGTAATCTTGATCGAATAAATGAATTCGTAAACTTGTGCTCTTAAGTGAATTGCTTCATGGGTGAAAGCTTTTAAAAAGTTTTTGGAGAAGTATGCTTCAAATATACTTATATTGCTTTTATAGTGAGTGCATCTCCTTGGAGAATGATTAGGTAGTATCTAAATAATATGCGTCTTCCTCTCTCTTGGCTTCGCCACTTTTTGCCTCAGCTTCCATCTGCAGAAGCAATTGCTCGACATCTTCAAGACGCGGGCATTGAAGTTGATTCATTTGAAAATATCGAGCCTCGTTTTTCTGGGATTATTGTTGGACGAGTAGATAAGGTTGAAAAGCACCCTAAAGCCGATCGGCTTGTAATTGCGACGGTTTTTGATGGAAATGCATCTCATCAAGTCGTATGTGGAGCTTCAAATTGTCGTGAAGGCCTATTGGTCCCCTTTGCACCAGTTGGAAGCAGGATTGGAGGTTCAAATGACCCTAATTCGTTTGTCATAAAGCAGGCGCAGCTTCGAGGTGTCGATTCCTTTGGCATGCTAGCTGCAGCTGAAGAACTTGGGCTTGAGGAAAAAAGTTCTGGACTCATGGAGCTTGATGCAAGCTGCATTCCTGGCACAAATTTTGATGAGTATTTTACTGACACTGTTTTGGAGCTGTCATTAACACCTGATTTTGGTCATGCTTTAAGTGTTTTAGGCATAGCTAGGTTGCTATCTGCACGAACCGGTGACCAAATCCAAATGCCTGTACCTTCATTTGAAGCTCTTCAACAGATTGCTTCGCTCAAAGATGAATGGAGCGTTGAAATTGAGAATTTCGATTTTTGTTCAAGGTATAGTGCGTTGGTGCTTTCTGGGGTCCGAGGTGCGCATACTCCTCTTTGGATGAGGCTTTTACTTGAACGAGCAGGATATCGTCTGATTAGTCCTTTAGTTGATTGTTCAAATTTTGTGATGATGGCGATAGGTCAGCCACTTCATTGTTTTGATCAAAAAGCATTCCCTTCAAAAAAAATTAGAGTTGGTCTTTTAGGCGCTCAAGCAACTGCAGAGCTTTTGGATGGTAAGGTTGCAGAGCTTCCCATAGGCACAGGAGTGATTTTTGGCTCCTTTGGTCCTGAGGCCGTCGCTGGGGTTATGGGTATGAAATCGAGTTCTGTAAGCGCCGATACAGAACAATGCATAGTAGAATCTGCGTATTTTTCACCTCAGGTTGTTCGACGATCTAAGATGCGTGTGGGCGTCTCAAGCGAGTCTTCAAGGCGTTTTGAACGAGGGTGTGATCCTGAGTCGACGGTCTTAGCTCTTGCCTATTTTCTCCATCTTGTTCAACAAATGAATGTTAAGGTCTCGATTGATGCGCTCATTGACCAACAGGGGAAAATTCCAGTTTATAAAGAAATCGGGTGCAGGCTTAGCCGTGTTAAAGCGATTTTGGGCTATCCTGTATCAGAACAAGAGCTTGATTTTGTCTTTACAAGGCATGGATTTCCTTGTAAGTGGATATCTCTCGATGAATGTGTAGTAACCATTCCTCCAAGAAGGCATGACCTAAATCAAGAAATAGATCTTATTGAAGAGATATGGAAGCTTCTTCCTCCACGTTCGCATGAGCAGGCTTCTATGATACGCCCTGATATGCACCCTGACCATCCATTGTATGTCATGGAGACCAAGGTTCGCAAAGCATGTATCCAAGCAGGCCTTCAAGAGTGGATAAATTGCAGTTTGATTAGTCCTCAAAAAGCAAAGACAATTGTAGATAGCGGAATAATAGGCTCTGAAATGCTTGTGAGTGTTTCAAACCCTATGTCGGTTGAGCAGTCTGTTCTTAGGCCAATGCTTTTGCCTGGGATCTTAGAATCTTATGCACGTAATCAAAATGTTCGTGAACTTACGTGTCATGCTTTTGAAGTTGGCAATATTCATATGCGAACCGGGACTTCTTTAACGGAGCGATCATCGGTCGGGATTCTTCTTTCTGGAAGTAGTGAGCAGCACCATTTTGATGAAGAAATTCGTGAGGTAGACTTTCTAGATCTAAAAGGGGTTATTGATGAAGTTTGTTCATTGGTGCGTATATCGCCTACGTATGAGCCATCAGAACTTTCTCTTTTACATCCAGGCCGCCAAGCAGCGATATATATTCACGGTGCTCGTACAGGGATTTTAGGGGAGATTCACCCACTAGTCTTAAAGAAATATGATATCAAACATCGTGTTTACTACGCGGAACTTGATATTCAAGACCTTATGCAATATGCAATGAAGCAATCCATCTATCAGCCGGTTCATGAGTTCCCAGGTATAGAACGTGACTGGACAATTACTGTTTCTGAAAAACTCTCATATGCGCGTTTTGAACAATTGATTCGTCAAGAAGAGCCTGAGAATTTAGAATCATTCAGACTTCAGTCGATTTTCAGAAGTGAACGAATAGGTAGTGGTATGAAAAATATGACTGTTCGTTTTTATTTCAGAAGTCTAGAGCGTACTTTGGAACAACAAGAAGTAGAAGATAGTTTTAATAGTCTTATTCAATCTGTTTCGGCTCATCTATCTCAGGAGCACATGTTATGAAGCGTTTCACACTCAGTTTAGTAACTCTTATTGTATTCGTTGGTTGTGCAAAGCAAGCTACAGATCGCGTTGTAGCTCGTAAATACTATAGTTCTTATGGTCCTGAAATTTCCCAGGTCGATTTTGAAACTCAGGGGAAAACAGGAGAGGTCGTAGAGGTTTCCACAAACGGTATTGAGGTACGTCGATCTTTTATAGATGGAGGTCTTCATGGGACTTCATCATGGTCGTTTCCATATACACAGGTAATAGAGCGATTTGAAGAGTATGATAATGGATTTTTGATTGCTAAAGGCTTTCATTATGAAAACGGAACTCCTCGTTATGAAGAGCAATATGGACCTAACGAGATAAAAATCGTTCGAGGGTGGTATGACGATGGAGCACCTCGGTTGTCAGAAGAGTATAGAAATACATGTCTTCTCCGTGGGCAATACACGAATAAGAATGGAGATGTCGAGGCATCGGTTACAGATTCAAAAGGAACTCGAATTGAGCGCCTACGTGATGGTACTCTATCATCGCGTGAGCAGATTGTGGGTGGCTTTGCAATATACCGAGAAGACTTTTATTCCAATGGGATGTTGAAAGTTGCATCAGAGATGAAGAATGGTCAAAAAAATGGTGTAGCAAAAGTATATCTATCCTCAGGGCAGCCTCTTCGAGAAGAAAAATGGTCTAAAGGTGTTTTAAATGGCGATCAAATTTTCTATGAAAATGGCATAAAAGTTGCTCTCGTTCCTTATTCGCAGGGATACAAGCAAGGTGTTGAGAAGCGATTTAGACCAGGAACAGATGTTGTGGTACAAGAAATCACTTGGTATCAAGATGTCCGCCATGGTCCTACAACAACACGAATTGACTCTGAAGAAATCACTGATTGGTATTGGAGAGATTCAAAGGTAAGTAAGGACCAGTTTCAAGGTCGCCGTGAAAATCAGAAAAATTCCCGTGCATCTATTCGTGCTGGGTAATCGATTAGCCAAGCTTAGTCCCTAGTTATCCAAAGCCGCGGGTATATAGCCGCGGCTTTTCTTTAAATAACTCACTTATAATACAGTCTCCTCTCAAGCAGATCGATTTCTGTTTTTTTTGCGATTGGATTTTAATTTGCAGTTCCTATATGTGAAATTCAAATAAATAAGGTGGTTTTATGCAGCAAGATAAATGTTGTAGAAAGCAGCTCGTTTCATTTGTCTTTGGATCGGCTGTGATGTGGGTAATTTGGTTATTAACCACAACAGATTTTAGAGGGATTCCTTGGCCTGTATACCCAATGGTATTTTGGGCTCTTGCGATTTTTGGAGGATGGCTTCGTAAAAAATACTGTCCATGTTCGAAAGAAAAGCTCGAAGATTCCTCTTCATGCGATCAATCTTCTTGTGGTTGTTCTGATAAGGATAAAGCTGGCAAATAAATATCAGATAAAATGGACCCAGGCAAGCAGTCTATGCAATTCTGGGTCCATAATTCCTTGAGGAAACAACTCGACTTACTGCGATTGCTTTTCTACAATCTGTAGAGCAAAGTAGGCAGGAAATGCAAAGTTGTGATTTGGTCGAGTAGTTGCCTTAATTTCAATAGTCTTGGAAACAAAAGGTCTAAGGTCTACGGTTGTGCTATAGATGAAGGCAATTGGTACTTGGGTGACGCTGTCTACAAGTAAGAAGTCGCCAGGTCTATTCTTAACAAGTCTATCATAACGAGTAAGAATTCCTTTTAACGTTTTAGCTCTTTGAAGCTCCCCATGATAGAAATCAATTTCATCTTTTGCAGCTTGAGTTGATATTGCCTCTTGAACAAGGTCATTTTCTTGTTGAATGAGCGGTGTGCTTGTAGCTTGATCTGCTGCAAAGCTGCCTTTGTCAATCGCATCATTTGATTTTTCAGCACTCTGCTGTTCTTGTTTTGCAGGTGTAATCACTACCGGGTGGAGTGCGTCAGGTGAATGCGGCAAGTCTAAGGGTCTGCCTTCTTGGCTCAAAGAGAGCTGTAGGTATTCTTCCTGCAAATCTTTTAACATGTGATCTGCACGTTCTTTTTCTTTTGGAAATTGAATGCTTTGAGATGATATAGCACGGATCTTTGAGGCAATAGGAGCTAGATTTATTTGATTAAACGGTTTTTTAAGCTCTGTTTTGATGTTGATTTCTAGGTCATCAAGCTGTGTTTGAAGTTGCTTACGAGTCATTTCTACTTGCTTGAAGTAGTTTTTATCTCCGGCCTTTTCTATATAGTCTTTTGCAATATAAAAGCGAACAGACTCCGGAATATCAATTTCAAGCCATTTGCTATTTCGTTCACAAATCTTACCAGAAATTTTGTCTCCGGCATTGAGCTGAGAAACAATATGAGATTGTAAGTCAGGTTCTAAACGAACATTGACATTTTGCCCTTCAACTACACCATCAAGAACATAGGTTCTAAACACATAGGCTTTTGTGCCTGCTGGAGGGAGAACGGCATAATATTCATCAACGCTGCCAGTAACAATGAAGAGCTGTCCTGCATCTATTTCTTGTAATATAGGGCCCTCTAAACTTGGTTGAAAACGCATTCGAACGCGATTGCCTATGATGCGTCCAGTGAACGGCTCAATAGCTTCTGAGGGAGATTCGATTTTTTTCTTTTGGGTTGTTCCATTTTGGCTATTTTCACCTATTTCACCCTGGAGCGGCGATAGAGCAGCAAAGGCAGAAGCGAGAGTGAGCAATGTCAGCTTGGAACAACGGGGTGAAAAAGCTGAGCTATGATGAGTAAAAAGAAATCTGTTTGAATGATCGTCTAGCATGGAATTAGATTGACTCCTCGTTTTGCCAGCATACTACAATATCTACTTTAGCTTCGCAATACAGCAACAATATGTTCGCAATGCGGCCTTCCACAGGTGCATCCCATAGGCTCTCCAAGGAATACTCTGTATTCCTCGTTTGTATCGAGTTTATTTACCACCGAATAGAGTTTGTCGCCAATTGATGTTACTTGCCATTCTGAGAATTCAAGCTCTTTATCATCAACTGCATCCTCTTCATGAGGTGAAGTTTCGAAAGTTTTCGATGATTCATTTCTGATGATTCGCTGGATTTGACAGTAGAGGCAATTACATCCTTCAATAGGAGGATTCATTGCTTCTAGGTCTTCTTTCGGAATAATGTTTGAAAGAACTTTCATTCTTTCAGCCATATCTTGGGGAAGTGGGGGAAGCTCTGCGTGGGCAGGATTATGCTCAAGAATCGCCCCTAGTTCTCCAATTGCTGAACCGCCCAGTTTCATGGTCATTGATACAACTTCTTTCAGTCCTTTTTGAAGAACTTCAAATGTATGATCTTGATTTGTCTGTTCTGTTGGGGAGGGCGCTTCATTCGATTTTTTTTGAGGAGTTTGTTTTTCTGAAGCTTCTTGGTTCTCTAAAGAAGAGATATATTTTGAATGCTGCTTGAAAATATTATCTACAGTCTTGAGGTCAAGGTCTTTAAAAAATACTTCCTGGCCGGAATTCAGACAGATTTTAAGCTCATCATTGTCGAAAGATATAGCTGTCACATCGCTCCAGTTTGCGCTGAAACGGAGTGGTATTGAAAAGTGTTTGGGTATTTTTGATTCCATTAAATTCTTCAATCTCCTACTCGCGATTTACACCATAATATGGCACTCTGCCAAACAGAGTCCACAAAGAAGAATTCAAATTATTATGGCTAAGCAGAAAACCAAAGAAAAAATTTTCGTTCTTGATACGAACGTTCTCGTGCATGATCCTGAATCATTCATGAAGTTTCCGCGTCATGAGGTTGTGATTCCTGTTACGGTTCTCGAGGAGCTAGACAAGCTTAAAAGAGTTCCCGGTGAATTAGGAAAGAATGCTCGAATGGCTATCCGGTTACTTGATGGCCTGAGGTTGAAGTCTACAGGAGATCTTCATGAGGGCGTAGTTCTTGAGAATGAAGCAAAAGTTAAGATCTCCATGGAGATTTTAAGAGATGATGGAATACACCTGTCTTTGAGCATTAATGACAATAAAATCATTTTAGCGGCATTGGCTCAGGCGGCTTATGGCAATCATGTTGTCTTTGTTTCAAAAGACTTTGCCGCACGCGTCAAAGCAGAGGCTTTGGGTCTCGAAGCTCAAGACTATGAAAATTTAAAATTTTCCTACGACAGTATTGCTCATGGAATTCGAACTGTAGAGTTGGATAAGCTCGCAATCGATCATTTCTTGAAGGATGGTAGCCTCCCTTATGAAACCGAAGCGCGTTCAAGTGAATATTTTCATTTAATTGCTTCAGCAGATCAATCAAGTGCACTTGCTCGATATGATGCCAAGTCAAAAAGATTGATTCGACTCACGAGTGCGCCTTCATTATGGGGGATAAAGCCAAGAAATATTGAGCAAAAATGCGCTCTGGATGCTCTTTTGCGTGATGATGTCAAACTTGTTACTCTTTTAGGGCCTGCGGGGACTGGGAAGACATTATTGGCACTGGCATCAGCGATGAGAAAAGTGTTTGATGAGGGAACCTATAATAAAATTTTAGTATCACGCCCCATTGTTCCACTGGGACGCGATATCGGGTATTTGCCAGGAACGAAGGAAGAGAAGTTATCAAGCTGGATGCAGCCAATTTTTGATAATTTGGAGCTTCTTTGTGGATCTCAGGGAGACCAGTCAACTGATACTCTCAAATGGGTTCTCGAAAATAATAAGATTGAAATGGAGGCCGTAACCTATATTCGAGGAAGGTCGCTGCCAAAAATGTTCATCATTATTGATGAGGCTCAAAACCTGACTCCTCACGAGGTAAAAACGATTATTTCACGCGCTGGAGAAGGGACGAAAGTTGTTTTAGCTGGAGACCCTACTCAGATAGATAATCCTTATCTTGATAAGGACTCAAATGGGTTGATTTATACAGTCGGTAAATTCTTAGATCAAAGTATATACGGCTGTGTTTTCTTGGAAAAGACTGAGAGATCAGAGCTTGCAGCGCTTGCAGCTGACTTGTTATAGAAATAGCTCTCTTTCTTTCCTCATTTTCAGGGTGTGATTGTTTAATCACACCCTTTCTATTTGTTTTTTTTCAACATTGTATCAAATAATTTTAATTCCAGAGTATGTGTTGATTTTTGGGATATATTTGCCAAAGAGGACACTATGAAAGTGAACGTGGGTTTGGGTAAGGATGCTATTGAGTCTATTGTGAATGAACTTTCGGGGGCGACTGCTGATCTCGTTGTTCTTTCAATCAAAACGCTTCGTTGCCACTGGAATATGGAAGATGCTCGGTTTTATTTTTTACATGAGCTTCTTGATGAGCAATATCATCAGTTAATACAGGATATCGACCTTGTTGCTGAGCGAATACGTCAACTTGGACATCATGTGCGTGCAACTCTTCGAGACTTTCTTGAGGAATCAAGGCTTAAGGAAATGGATACAGATTCTAGTGCGCAAGATATGTTAAGCGGTCTATCCGAGGCTTATGAGGAGCTTATTCGTATTTTTCGAAAAGATATTGATCTCTTTGAAAAATTAGGTGACCCAGGAAGTGCAGATTTATTTACTCAGCTTCTCAGGCAGTATGAGAAAGCTGCTTGGATACTGCGAAGTCATCTTTAAATAAGAAGCCTTTAATAAAAAAAGCGCTACTCTCTTTCCTAGAGAGTAGCGCTTTAAGACTTAAAGCTTTAGCACCTCTAAAAAGAGATGCTAGAAGTCAGAGGTTTTAGAGAGTTATCTCGAGAAAGCACCTTTGGAAAAAGGTCCTTTGGAGAAGGGGCTCTTACCTGCGGGTCCTTTCGAAAAAGATCCTCTTGAAGAGGAGTGAGATGATGGTTTTCCTCTGCCTTGTGGGCTGCGTCCTTGTGAGCCTTGATCATCACCAAATCTTGGACGCGATCCTTGTTCCGATCTGCTTGAAAAGCTTGGCTTATCGCCAAAGCTTGAGCGTCCTTGGTATGATCCAATGCCAGAACGTGTTCTTGGTTTGCCAAAGCCACCTCGTGTATCATCAAAATCTCTTGAATTTGAATCAGAGAATGATGAAGATTCAGACTTGAATGATCTTTCTGAGTTAAAAGATCTCTCTGATTTAAAGGGTCTATCAGAGCCGAACGATCTTTCTGAATGAGATCTGTCTGAACCAAATCTATCAGGTCGTGATTGAAAGCGATTGGAACCTCTGAAAGAGCGGCCATCTCGACGGCTGTCTGGACGATTTCTTGATGAAGATCGACCTTGGAAGCCTGAATCGCTTGGAAATTGCTCTTTTGATTGAGGATTCATCAATCGATGAATTGCCTTCCATTTGCCGGTTTCATCTGGAGAAATAAAGCATATTGCATTGCCTTCGGCTCCTGCGCGTCCTGTTCTTCCAATTCGATGGATATAATCTTCAGGGCACTGAGGAAGATCAAAGTTAATAACATGCATAACGTGAGGAATGTCAAGTCCTCGAGCCGCAACATCTGTTGCAACTAAAATACGACTTTTTTTGCTTCGGAACGTTTGAATAACTCGCTCACGTCGTCTTTGAGGAAGATCTCCGTGGATGGCATCAGTGCTATGCCCTTGTTCTTTCAAATCGCTCGACAAGCGGTCAGCGCTACGCTTCGTTTTAACAAATATGATAATCGAACCTTCACGCTCATCAAGCTGCTTTAAAAGCTCATCAAACTTTTCGTGAGATTTTGTGTGGAGAATCTCTTGTTTGATTTTAGCTGCAGGCTGATTTGTTGTATCAATAGTTACTCGCTGAGGATCTCGTAGATATTTCTTTGATAACTTATCGATATTTGGCGGAAGGGTTGCCGAAAACATCAAGGTCTGGCGATCTGTTGGGAGATATTCGGCAATAGTATCCAATTGGATGCCAAAGCCCATATCAAGCATTCGATCTGCTTCGTCTATGACTAAGAAGTTTGTGTCTTTTAGAGAAAGGCTTCCACGTTCTAAGTGGTCGGTGATACGTCCTGGTGTACCAACAATAAGTTGAGGTTTTCTTCTCAAGTCTGAAATTTGCTTAAACATCGGTGCGCCGCCGATAAGCAATGCAGTCTTAAAATTAGAACCTTTTCCTATAAGAAGGTGCAGTGCCTGTTGAACCTGCATAGCAAGTTCTCGAGTTGGAGTTAGAATGAGAGCTGAACTTTGAGGAGAGCTTGCGAGCTTCATGATCAAAGGAATCGAATACGCTATTGTTTTTCCTGTCCCTGTTTGGGCGGAAGCTAGGACATCTCGTCCTTCAAGAGCGATAGGAATCGTAGCTTGTTGAATTGGTGTTGGCACCGTAATCTGCATGCGTCCAAGTGATTCTACTAACGCATCTGAAAGGCTAAAATCTGAAAAATTTGTCATCATTATATCCGTATTGGAGATCGCTCCTTATGTAAGAGTAAGGGCGTCCACTATAACCCATTTAAAAAAGAAAATTATTATACAATAATTAGGGATCTTACTGCACGTTTTTTTTGTAGAATCAACAAAAAAACATCAATTATGCTAGGAGATTCGTTAATCCAAAGATGGTTTTTTTTGTGTAAATTATATGTTTTTCTTTTACAGCATCCGTATATAACCAAAAACTATGTCTTTCTCGCATAGATAATTCGAAAAAGCTGCTCTGTATGCTTCTGGCTATTGATTTTGAATTCAAGTAAAAATAAAAAAACAATACTAAAGTATAAAATCACTGAAATAGATTTTTTAAATTAAATGACATCTATTAAGAGTCTTTAATTCGTATAGACCGCTAATAAATTTATAACATTGTTTAATTATATTTAATATTAAGTTATAATCGATTTTTAAAATTATAATTTATTCTTTTTAGTTAATCAATTAATTAGGCGGTAATATGGTAGTGAGAAAAAGACTCTCTTCTTCGTTCGTTCTTATTTGTACAATCTTGAATTTATTGTTTGTGCAGTCAGTCGAAGGTACATCGGCATCTCCTTCGGAAAATCGTGTTCACGGACATCAAGCAAAAGAAACTAAATCAACTGTAAAAGACTTAAGTGCTTATACAAATATCACCCAGGTAGCTGTTATTGGCGGGGGGATTGGTGGCTTAGCAGCGGCTCAAATTACAGCTCGGAGAAATCTTCATACGGTTGTTTTTCAAGGAGAGGTTATAGGCGGGCAGATGAACAACACGTCGAGTGTGTTTAATTGGCTCGGAGTTTTGGAGTGTAAGGGGAGAGATATTGTTCGAGCAATTAAAAAACAGGCCCTCCATAGGGGAGCAATTTTAGATACAAATAGCGTTGTGAATGTTGATTTCTCAAGATGGCCCTATGTTTTGCATCTCTCGAATGGAGATCATGTGCATGCTCTATCAGTTATTATTGCAACTGGAGCTCAGTTTCGAAAACTTAATGTACCCGGTGAAAAAGAGTATGCGGGCAAAGGTATTCTCTCATCTTCTGTCTATGATAAAGATCGAAAGTGGAAGGGGAAATCGGTTGTTGTGATAGGAAGTGGTGATGATGCTGTTAGAAAGGCAGAGATATTTGCTGGAGTTGCAAACGAAGTTACGATGCTGATTCGCGGGAAAGAGCTTAAAGTGGCACAAGCTGTAAAGACCAAGCTCGAGAATAAAAAAAATATAAAAATTTTATATAACACATCGGTTTCCGAAGTGTTTGGCAATGGGAAAACCGTTCAGGGCGTCCTCATTAAAAATGGAGAAGAAGTTCGAAAGCTTCCTTGTGATATTATTTCGGTAGCGATTGGCATTGAACCCCAGAGTTCAATATTTAAATCTTTTATCTCTTGTAATAAAGACGGCTATATTCATCTTCCCGGCCGAACCCAAGCGACATCACTGCAAGGTGTTTTTGCAGTTGGCGATGTCACGGAAGATATCTATAGAAAAGCTGTGATAGCAGGCTCCGATGGAATTAAGGCTGGATATGATGCGGCTGCTTTCCTTAAAGAGAAGCAGGGTGATTTATTATCTAAATCGGTAAAGCAAAATTTATACAAATCTAGTACTCATACGACGACCGAATCCAAATAAAATTAACTAATTTTTAATCAACCGATTGTAATAGGTATTGGTATGCAATTTTCAAATAGATGGGTTTTACTTGTCTTAGCTTGCTTCTTTTTGTCTAGGGTCGACCTTTCGCTTTCTGCGGCTACTGAGTCTCCGGTTGTCGCTCAAGTAAAAATCAATGAAAATAAGGAGTGCCGACCCACAGTTTTTGTGCTTTTTGGCGCTACAGGTGATTTGGCTGCTCGAAAGTTATATCCTGCTCTGCATCAACTTTATTTGGCAGGAGAGCTCCCCAAAGAATTCGCGTGTGTTGGCTTCGCAAGACGTGAAAATAGTCATGAGTCATTTAGAAAAATAGTAGAAAAGTCACTTGTTGAATTTTCGAGGACGAAGCCCGACAGCAATCAGCAAATCGCAGATCAGACGAGTGCTTTTTTAAATAAGGTCTATTACAACATCTCGGACTTTGACCAAGATATTGGCTACCAAAATCTTTCCGTTCTTCTTGATCAACTTGATAAAGAAATGGGTGTGGTACTCCATAGAATATATTATCTAGCAACACCCCCTCAATTTTTCCCAACGATTGTTGAGAGGCTTGCAAAGTATCGACTTGTCTCTAAAGAAAGTTCTGCAGAAGTAATGATCGAAAAACCATTTGGAACTGATCTAGATTCAGCGGTTGCTCTAAAGGAAAAAATACTTTCTTACATCGATCAACAGCAAGTTCGTCAGGTAGATCATTTTCTTGGAAAAGAGGCAATTCAGAATATCTTGAACTTGCGATTTGCAAATCCCATGTTCGAGGGCATTTGGAATAACAAATGCATTGACAATGTCCAGATTACGATAGCTGAAGATATCGGAATTGGAACTCGAGGTGTATTCTGGGAGCAGACTGGTATGCTGCGTGATATTATTCAAAATCACATGATGCAGATATTTTCGCTTGTGGCTATGGAGCCTCCTAAAGTCTTTGATGCTCAATCGATACAAAAAGAAAAAGTACGTGTTGTTCGCGCTATTCGCCCTTTTTCTTTAGAAAATCTTGATCAATCCATAGTTCGAGGTCAATATGGACCTGGTGAAGTGACAAATCCAGAAGAGATCGTTCATGCTGGCCTTAAAGGGTATCTTGAAGAGGTAAATGTTGCTAAAGATTCTTGTGCCGAGACTTATGTTGCGGCGAAATTATATGTGGATAATCCTCGATGGAAAAATGTTCCATTTTATATTCGAGCTGGCAAGCGGCTCAAAGAGCGACGTGCAGAGATTGTGATCACCTTCAAGAAATCAATGCATGCACAAAATAGCGAGCCAAATAGATTGACGATTCGTATTCAACCGGACCCATCTGTCTCTTTTAGAGTAAACTCAAAAGAACCTGGTTTTGGTCAAAGAAAATTGCGACAATATGACATGTCCTTTGACTTTTCGAAAGACACGAAGAGGATGGACAAGGACGCATATGAGCATTTGTTCCGTGATGCTTTTATGGGGGAAGGAAGTAACTTTGTTCATTTCGAGGAGCTTTTGGCTTCGTGGGAGCTCTTCTCTCCTGTTCTCAATAAGTGGAAGCAGGAAGAGAGAAAGGGGCTTTTAGTTTATCCTGCTGGATCTTGGGGTCCAAAGCCTGAGCTCTTTTTTGATGCTCAAGATCACTCTTGGTATGAAGATAAAAGAGATTTCGATCTATAAAAGTTTTTGAGATTAAGGTGCATCGACATTGGCTTGCGCCTTAATCTCAATGAGGTCATTTATTTCTGAATTGCTCTTTTCTTTAATCTTTTTTTCATCGCAACAAGTCTTTTTTAGATAGCTGTATAGCATTCACGAATAACGAAAGTTTTTTCTTGTAAGGCCCAAGGTTCTCAATCGCATGGTGCTTTGCCAATGAGGATGTTATAAATAGTTATCCCCAATGTGTTGATAAAAGAGTCTTTGCGTGTTGAAGAAAATCTTCGGGATTCTGGTGTGCTGAGGTCAGTATTGCTTGACGATGTTCTAGCAGTTGAGGATTGCCTTTAAATAAAAAGCCAAGCTGTTGCTTAATTTTATTTATGCGCAGCCTGAGAGGAATATCGGCGGTCATACTTGTAAAATACGTGTCAAGGTAGGACATTAAGTCTTCGATTTTTGGAGAGCATTCCTGGTTCGTAAAATGTGCGCGGATTTGATGGAAAATAAATGGGTTGATTAAGCTGCCCCGACCGATCATCAATGCGTCGCATTTCGTCATGCGAAGCATATCTACTGCATGATCGACCGTGAGAATATCTCCATTTCCGACAACTGGGATTTTTAAGAGAGATTTAGCTTCAGCGATAAGATCCCATCTTGCCGGTGGGCCATAGCCATCTACCTTTGTTCGTGGGTGGAGTGTAATATAACGAACACCACTTTCTTGAACCGCCAGTAGGTTTTCCTTGAATAAGGAGATATCTTCATATCCAGAACGCATTTTTACGGTCACAGGAATTGAAACGGCGTCGACCACTGCCTTTGCGACCTGATGTAGAACGTTTGGATCTTTTAAAAGGCTTGACCCGGCTCCACGACCTGTTACAGTATTTGAGGGGCAACCGCAATTAACGTCGATTCTTGGAGCTCCTCTCAGAACGAGTTCTTGGGCCATGGCGGCCATTAATTCGGTATCTGATCCCATAATCTGGACAGCTAGGGGAATGGGAGATAGTTCATCGGCAAAGTAAACCTTGCTTAATGACTTGACATGAGCATTGGATGGAACTCGAAGAAAGTCCTTAACTGCTTCATCAAAGCCTCCGACTGAAGCCATGGCCTTTCGAAAGCAGACATCTCCGACTCCCTCCATGGGTGCAAGTATAAGATATGGACATCCGTTTGATTCAGGGAGGAGGCTTACATTTCTTTCAGGGATTGCTAAGATAGGCGGTGTGGAGTCAACAGAAAGATCTTTCATTTCTAGAATATCTATGATTAATGAAGTGTCGAAAATTTCGTCACGCAAAAGGTCGTCACGTAAAGTTTTGTCACGCAAAATTTCGTCATTAAATCGGTATATCGAGAATGCGATGTATTGCTTAAACGGCTGAATTGTATCAGATACTTTCTAATCAGAAAATGCAAGAATAGGAAAGCTAGGAGATCGTTGCTTCGGGAGCAAAAAACAACTTAAAATGAAAATTCCTTTCGTCATAAACTTTTTTACTTATTCTCAGATTTCTTTGGAGTTGTGTGAGATAATTCAGAGGTATGTTGAAAGCAGAAAAAAAGATCGAAAACTCACTTGTAAATAGTGAGCCCAGGACAATAGCAATTTTGTTATGCGCAAGTGTTCTGCAGGAGCCTTTATCGTCCCTCATCCTCCTTTTGCCAATTCTTATGATCAAAGAAGTGTATGCCAACGCGATTCACATATCAGCTCTAACGGCTCTTGCACCGGCAGTTTCCATTTTATCATTTTATTTGTGTGCTCGGTTAAATCCCAAAAGCAGCTCAAAAACAATAAAGAAAAATCTTGTCTTAGCCACATGCTTAACAGCTCTTGTATTCTTATTGTTTCCACTGGAATCAAATCCATGGTTTTTTGTCTTTGCAAGTACATGCTATACGTTATTTTTTCGAGCTGCAAATCCTGCTCGAATGGAGCTCCTCAAAAGAAATATCTCTGCTCACAAAAGAGAGAAAGTATATTCTTGGATCTTTAAAGTTTCCTACTCGATAGGAATGCTTTTAGGTCCCGCTTTAGGGTCGATTTTAGATAGTCAGCCCTCTCTGTGGAAGTGTCTGTTTGTGTGCGCATCTCTTTGCTACCTTCTCTCTGCCTTGCTGTATCATGTACTTCCGATAGATTTTACGATTGAAGAAGAGGCCGTGTCCAAAAGAGATTGGCATCAAGTTATACTAGATCCCTGGAAGAGGTCATACGAAATTCTTTGTAAGAATTCGATCTTTGCTCGATTTCAAATAGGGTTTTTTATAGCAGGATTTGGCTTGATGCTTGCGAAACCTGCCGGAGATTGGCTTTTGGGGAACTTAGATATTTCATATTATTCTTTATTCTTGTGCAGAACGTTTCTTAAAGGCTTAGGTGTAATAGGTACTGCACACATATGGGTGCGCCGCTTAAATCACTCAACCATTTTGAAATTGTCGAGCTTTGTTGCTTGGGGATTTCTTTGCTATAATCTGTTGTTGATGGGTGGTTTTATTTCAGTATCTTACATATTCCTGGCCTACCTTGTTTATGGTGTGGCACAGTCTGGCAGTCATCTTATGTGGAATCTTTCAGGAACATTGCTATCAGGTGAGGAGCCAAGTCATCAATATTCTACGGTTAACATTCTTGCGGTTGGAGTAAGAGGTTGTATAGCACCGGTCTTAGGGGGTATGGTATTAAGTATATTTGGAGTTATCCCAGCCTTGATTATAGGTGGGATGATTATGTTTATAGGGGCTCAGTACCTAGCAAGATATGCCCCTGAATACTCGTATCCATCTTAGATCTATTCATGCTTCAATGCTTCAAAAGAACGTGAGTTTTCTATGATACTCGGAATAAATCATATAACCTTAGCTATAAAGGATATTGAGACCTCGTTTGAGTTTTATAAAGGGGTGCTAAAATTTCGTCCTCTTTGTAAGTGGGATAAGGGGGCCTACTTTTTAGCAAACGATTTGTGGTTCTGTTTAAACGTAGATGAAAAGCGAACACCAAATCCATGCTATACACATTATGCTTTTAGCATCGCTGATGATGACTTTGATTTGATGAGCCAGCGCATTATTGATAGCGGTGCCCTGATTTTTAAGAAAAATAGTTCTCCAGGAAAATCTCTCTATTTTCTCGATCCTGATGGCCATAAATTGGAAATTCATTGCGGAAGTTGGGATGCTAGAATTGCGATCAAAAAAATGGATTTTGGCGACTGGAAAAGCGTTCAGTGGTTCACCTAGCTTATTCGGTAGCTATTTGAAGAGACTGTACAAGTAAATGTTCAGCCACCTCAAGCCTTTGGTGAACATTTACATCAAACTGCGTTTACTATTGCTGATTGACACGTTGAACTGTTCTTCCACAAAGGCGGTTGGATAATTCCTTACCTGTCAATACCAGGGCGGTTCCAGCAAGAAGAATGAATCCAACAGGTTTGAGTAGGCTAATGAATCCAAAAGTCGGAACGATCAGTTTAATAAGGCCAAAAGTGAATTTAATGGGATGATCGACCATGCGCTGGCTTACATCTCCTTGAAACCCTTGGGTAAGAACACCTTTTAATCCAATGTGGTCCGTGCTAATTGCAACACGAGTTCTATGCGCTAGTCCTTCATGAGTTTCTCTGGATGTAGCAAAATCAGGATCGTTTTCAAAACGAGTCGCTATCTCCTCAGGTCGAAAACGGAAATTGATCGTTGGAACAACTAAGGCATTAAGAACTCCTGTGAAAACTCTTTGAATTTTATTGAGTGTATCCGTTCCCTTCACTGTGGCGACAGCCGATAAATAACAAAATGCTCTGGGGTATAAGCGATTAGCCACTTGTGGCATGAGCGCGTCAACAGATTCTGTTGCTTTTGGCATGTATGCATCAACAAATTCTGATACGGTTGTGGGAGTTATCATCCTTGCCTCAGTATCTTTGAAGACATGGAAAAAGTTTTTGGAGTTGACTGCATACCTGGCATTACCGGCGCCTGCACATGCTCCATTTTCGGAGCCTCCATAGGCGGGATCTGCTCCATTCATCCGAATACTTAAATAATTATGATAGTTCGTACCATGTCTTAATGTCTCAAGTGCGAGAAGATCGGAAAGCGCCTGTGTGTAAAAACCGACAATAGGATCAACAACCATTGAAAGAGTCCAAAATGCTTGTCCGGCGATTTTTGAAACTTTTTGAGTAATCGAGAGGTTAGGGGTTGCTTTTTGATGGGTCGAGGATTTCTCTACATGAGCGTGTTCGCCTGCACCTCTAATATTAACAGTAGAAATATCAACCTGCATTCAGCTCTCCAAAATTATTATCACAAGATTTATATCAATTAATTTTTTTTAATAAAAGTATATTATTTTTATAATTAATTCATTTAAGAATTAGTGTGATGTAAATTAAGTAGTGAGATTAACCATTGCTTGAGAATATATAATGTCGTGAAAACAACATGAACTAAGGACGCTGAATGGTAATTTGGCCTGCTTCGAAGTAGTATGGAAAGAAGAATGGATTCTCTTCTAACTCTTGAAGAAGAGAGATCATTTCATCGATCTCTTGCTGGGTGATGAGTTTTTCTTGTAAAAATCTATTGGATAAAGAGCGAATCCCGAGTGAGAGGATACTTTTTTGTCGAGGAGTCGATAGAACCGGTTGATAGGATGAATATGTGGCAGAAAAGCCTGCTTCTTGCAGGTATTGATAGAGCCTATTTCCTAAAGACGGATGAGATTGTTGCAAGGCAAATTGCTTTTCAACGCCTAGCTTCCATTTATCATATCCTGGGTGTGAAAAAGGCCTACAATCGAGTGAATATATAGAGGCAATTTCTTCCAAAACTAAAAGTCCACCTGGAGAGAGTTTATTGTAGAGCATGTGAATGATTGGTATTACCTGTTCCCAAGGCAGGTGAGAGAGGATAAACCGGCAATGTATCCGATCAAATTTGCCTGGCATATCAGCTATGCTTGCAGCATCTATTTGAAGAAACTGTAGGTTGTCAGAGCTTGCATCTTGTCGGTTTTTTTCTGCTATCAGGAGTTGTGCTTGGCTGATATCTGTAGCAAGGACGTTTCCTGTAGGGGCTGTTTGGTGTGCGATTTCCAATTCTAAAAGACCTATTCCGCACCCAATGGTGAGGATCTGCATACCAGGATTGATCTTTAAGAGATTAAGAGACGCTTCATTATAAAGCTCGTTGAGAATAGTTAATCGCTCTTGGTCTTTTTCTCCTTGAGCTATTGCGTAAGACGCTGGAGTAGCTCTGAGGGGTTGGAATGAAATAAGAAGGCTTAGAAGGGACAGAAAATAAGATTTTAGAAAAAATTGTATATCCATAGCCGCGGGACGATATGGTGCGTACTTTTTAAAGTCAATGTCTCAGCTTTTGTAGTGCAACTCACAAGAAGAGCAATTGCGATTGTCTGTTTAACTATTGAGAAATTCCAATTAGAATTCTGCTGAAATTTTTTTATGTGAGAAGTATGAAAGCCTGTATTTTCATTATTGTATTTGTTCTTTCTCTCTGCAAAGTTGAATATGCACACGCGACATCTTGCACTTTCTGCAAACCTGAAATTGTGCAAGAACTTTCAGTTTTTGAAAGCGATTACTATTGGGTTTTGGTTGATCATGAACCTCGAGTTCGAGGTCACCTCTTAGTAATCCCTAAAAGACATTCTATGAAAGCTCATGAGCTATCGAGTGAAGAGTGGAAAGATCTTTCCGTTGTTATTCCGAAGGCTGTGCAGGTTTTTTCAAATCTTCTCGACACGGACCAATATATCATTATTGAGAAAAATGGCCCCAGTGCCTTTCAGCAAGTGCCGCATGTTCATTTTCATCTCTTTCCGGTGCGCTTTCAAAAGTGGTCCGAGATCTTCGATATAATTCCAAAGCGACTTAGTCCCGAAGAATATGAGAAAGAAATAGACATATTTCGTTCACATTTTCTCTCTGTACAATAATTGCCTTAAGACCGCTTTTCTGAGTTCTTAATGAGGAAATTCATAGCTGACAAAATTTTCAGGATAATCTGGATGTTCAAAGAGAGATTTTTCAAAACCAATCTTTTCATAAAAGGATTGAGCCGATCTATTGGCAGTTTCTGTAACAAGAACTATTTTTTTTGTGCCTTGATCCCGATCTAAGATAGAGAAAACAAGCTTTTTTCCAATGCCTTGGCGTTGGTAGTCTGGCAAGATGGCCATTTCAGCAAGGTAATAACTTTGCTGTGGCCATCTTTCAAAAATGGCGAATCCTACAATCTTCTCATCATCAAACGTCACACGGATCAGCTGCTTATTTTCAATATGATTCTCAAATCTGGGCATGATTTTTTTCTGAAAATAATCGGAAAGTTGCTTTCTGTCAGACCTGCCTTGAGGTAGGAAGGCTGACATGAATATATCGTAAATTTGACAAGTCTGAAAGGAAGTAGGTGATGAAATCCAAGCAGATAAGAGCATCATGACTCCGCTTAGGGTAGATGAAAAGAAAAAGAGGCATGGTAAAAACTGCCTGATCCTTTGCTGGATCGAGTAAATGAAAGGCTACATTGTTCTTTCCATCTTGAAGTTTGTCAATCCAACATTTTTTCTAATAATTTGTTGTTTCATCACGACTCTAAACTCATATTTTTCAAAAAATGACTTTGCTGCGATGCTGACTTCAGCAAAAATGAGATGGATAGAGCTCTTTTTTGCTCTTTGAAGGATTTCCTTCATAAGAGCCGATCCAACGCCTTTCCCAATCCATTCGTGGTGACAATAAAAGCAGTCGATATGTCCATTTGGCTCAAACTCTGCAAATCCGACGATTTGATCACCGACAATAGCAACGATTGGGTTGGTTCTAAGAAATTTTTTGGCCCATCCGTGCGTTTCTAAGCTTGAAAGAGGCGCCCATACATCCACTTGCTCTTTGGTGTAGTGTTGAATGTTTATTTGATGGATCGTGTTGTAGTAGATGTTTGCAAGAGCTTGTGTATCTTCTGGTCGATAATCTCGGAGGGATATTTCATGCTTCATAGAGTTTTGCTATTTAATTGTAATTGTCGAATTCAACTTGGATAAATTGTGAACTTGGACCAATTCTAGGCTGAGAACTTCTCGTCAGTTTTGAAGGCTATGTCTACGACCCCTTGAGGTTCAAACATAGCTATGAAATGTCTGTACATTTCTAGCCTATTGTTACCCCCAGCGGTCGTCAAAAGTAATTCTTGACTGTAGATGGCAATATCTTCAACAATTCGTTCGTGGCGATAGTAGGACATGGCTTGCCAATTAATTTCTGTTTTTCCATAGCCCATGTAAAAAAGATTTTCATCAAGGGGTTCATTCCAAACATTTCCGACGCCTCCTCCTATAAACATAAGGTCACGTTCTTTTGGCGCCATGATAGGATCATCCCAATCAACTATGTAGATATTAGACCTTTCGTCCATTAGGACATTGCCAGCATGAATATCGGAATGACATAGAACGAGTTGAGGTGAATTGTTCCGAAGTTTTTTACCTAGCTCTTCCGCGCGATCGACGAGCCGACAAATAATGCATATATTTTCCTTCATGAACTTTTGTAGATTTAATCCGAGCTGATCCGTGATCAGATCTGCTTCCATATGAAGGTACATGGATCGAACAATCTCTTGCCATTTTGTGGAGTAGGTTTCTTTCCGAATGTTATTTTGAATTGACATCGGCACTTCAAGTTCATGAAGGTGTCTTAACGCCTTGCCAAGTTTAATCCATTGGTCATCTGTTAGATTGCGCTTGAATCCATCCTGCCCATCGATGAATGGGTATACAATGAGAGTGAAATCATCAACATGCTCAGCTGTTTTGCCATGAAGTGTTTTGACAGGAGGAATGATTTCTTGAATTCCGACGCTCTGTAACAGGTCTGTTATTTCGGTGCTGGTGTCTTGATCTCCCTTCTTAAGCTTTATGAAATAAGATCTTTGATCAAGCATTTGAGCTTTATATATTGAGGCATTGTTATCTGCCCCTACCGGGAGAAATGTAAGAGTCTCGACGCGAATGCCATAATAGGTGTTTAGATAATCGCTAATGATTTTGACAGATTGATGCATTCAGATTTTACTCGCTTCTACAATAAGTACATATTCTCCCCAATGAACAGGGGTGCATGTGCCGCTTGAAAAGCCAATTTCAATTAAATAGTTTTCAATAAGCTCGTTCAGGAAAAAATCCTGTTTTGTGGCTGATAAGTACTTTCCATGTGGTAGCCATTGTTTTATCCATGCTTTTAACTTTTCCTTATTATCGTGGCGAGATTCATGATAAATATAATGCATAGCATCAATATGAAATCCTGCCTCTACCATTAACTTGCGGTACGATTCCATATCAAAAACTTGCTGAGGATTTACAAATCCATCAAAATCTTCACTCCAAGCGAGGAGTGTTTTTTCTAGTGCTTTGTAAAATGGTAATCCTTCTTTTGAAGAGGCAAGGATAAAGTGTACACGTCCTTTTGGTTTAAGATGGGTGTATATATTTTTTAGTGCTTTTTCCTGTTCTTTGATCCAATGCATGACATGAATGGTAACCACATGGTCAAAACATTCATTTAATGAAAAATTTTCTGCAGATCCTTGGTAAAATGCAAGATGAGAACAACCGCTTTGTTTACGTGTCTCCTCAGCTTTAGTTAGCATGGAAATTGAAGGATCAATTCCTATTACGAGGCCTTGCGGAACCTTTTTAGATAATAAAGCTGTAATTTTTCCATCCCCACAGCCGATATCGAGGATTTTTTCATCACCTTGTAATGAGAGATTTGATAATAACCGCTGGGCGTGGGACAACTGCACAGAAGAGTTTTGAGCATATTCAGTACCATTCCATTGATCTGCAAGCAGTCGTGTAAAGAAAAATAACGAATGTATTAAAAGCGCTAAATAACGACCCACAATATTTCTCCAGTTCATATTGCCTTTTTCATATCTAAGACAGGGATAATTTTTACGATTGCGCCTCTTTGTGGGTATTCGACGAGAATAATTTGCGGCAAAGAAGAGTACTCCCCGTGCTGATCCAAAGATTCAGAAAAAGAAATGTACAAAACATATTGTGTCACGCGTAAGTATTGCGATCCCATCGGATAAATTGAATATATTTGCTACCATTTGCGAGAGAATGCTTAGACGAATCCATGTTATTAAAAAAGAAAAATTCTTCCGAATTCATGCATCCCGATCTTATTGCAGCCAAGAAATGTGCATATGACCCGAGTGGTTTGATACTGGATGATTTTGTCATAGAGGAAGAAAGTCAGCAGTATGGCGCCTGTCAATTCAAAATGAATCGTCGGAATATTAAATTCCGGGTAGCTAAGATTACGCCGACGAAGGTTGGACAGTTTGTTACCTTATGGAAGCGAACAGGCGGAGGGCCTATTCAACCTTTTGATATGGAAGACCCCGTTGATCTATTTATTATCAGCGTGCGTACTGCTGAGCATTTTGGACAGTTTGTTTTTTCAAAAAGTGTATTATGTGAAAAAGGAATTGTATCTAAGAACGGCAAGGGAGGGAAGAGAGCCATAAGAGTCTATCCACCATGGGACAAAGCTGATAATAAACAAGCCATGAACGCTCAGAAATGGCAGCTCCTCTATTTCTTTGAAATTCCTTTGAATGCAAGGGCTGATATCTCTCGTCTTCAAACATTGATACTTCTTTAAAACAAAAAAGCCTCTAGTTTTGGCAACCTTTATGTTTTATCCGTTTGGGTTAAAGTCTGAACATTCTCTTAAGAAACGATCAGCATCTTTTTGAGTTCTGAAGATAAGAAATTTAGCCTGGGGGTGTTTTTTTCTGAGCTCTTCAATTCGGGCTCTTTTTTCTTTATCGAAGTTCCAGGTGTATTTCAAAATTTCCGAGTTAACGCCTCGCAAGCTGCCGAAGTCGCTTTTGTGGTTAAACAACCTCTTGAAAATCCTCCAAAAGCAGACAAGTCGGGAAAGATGAAAATAGATTACAACATCAGCATGAGCGAATCTCATTTCAAAAGTCGAAGATGAACATCCTTCAATTACCCATGCTTTTTGATTGAGCATTGCCTTTTGTATTTCTATGAATTCCTGTTTATCCCTTTTCTTCCCATTAGGCTCAAACATATGTCGGTCTAGGTGGTGGACTGGAATGTTTAGGGTTTTACCAAGCTTTACAGCAAATGTAGACTTCCCGCTTCCAGGGAGACCGATCAGTGCAAACTTTTTGGGGTGAGTATTTTTCATGACTGCTTGCTCTTAAGACCTTTGAGGGCCATGACGTTCTATCTTGTAACGCAGTTAAATTCTTCTTCAAATTGCCCAATCGTTTTTAGAATTAATTCCCATGTAGGGATCTCTCTAAAAATCATGGACTCCATCAAACCATAGTCTCTTTGAAGTTCCTTCAAAACATGAGAAGGCGGAATAAGTTTTAAAGTTCCTCTCTTAGCAGTGCCATAGTTTGCCCAACTTGATGCAAAATAAATGCTTTTGTGATTGGCTACTCTTTGAAGTAAGAATGACTCTTCAAGGGCTTTTTCCTTTATCGGAGAGTTGAGTAATCGGAAAAAATCGTAAAAGTGCCTGGAAATACGTGAAGGAATTCTTTTATCTGCAGGTAAATGAACATATTGATGCAGGATAGTCGCTTTCTCCCAAAACGTTCTTTCGGCATTCAGTACACGAACCTTGGTTTCCGTCTCGTTGATTTTTTCCCTTAAAGCTTCTTTGGTATAGCTATGAATCACATGGTCGCTAACAGGCCAATGTTCTGATCTTGCACCAATCTCTATTTTCACAATGGGGCGGATATAGTCCGCGTTTGATTTCTTGCTTTGGTATTCAAATAATAACGTTTGGGAGTCAAGGTCATCTGAATCGGAAAAGAGTTTCCATCCGTTGTTGTTTCCAAGCTTTGCGCTAATCGAGGTCGTTAGCTCATGTAACATGTCATTTTGTACATAGTTAGCGCAAGCTTGGGAGAGATTTTCAATAATGAGATTTTGTTTCTTCTTGGAGGGTGCATTTTCGGGATTGTTGGGAGTTCCGAAACCGAAAAACTCTCGTTCAATAGAGAGATCGATATCTTCGGAAAAACGATCAATCAATCTGTATACTTTTGAAAGAGAAGTCCCTCCCTTAAAGGTAAGATAAGGTCTCACTTTTTCTAATGAAAACAATCTTTCTAAAATCCACACCACCCAAAAGTCTTTTTCGATAATTTCAAAAGGCATGTTTTGGATATCGGCAGCTGTTTGAAAGAAAAGCTCTCGCTCATCTTGAGTTAAAAGATAGATTTCATTCATGGCTTAAGCTCCATTATGTCAAAAACAAGAGCTCGTATCCAGGCTGGAGCGAATTTCAGGTTCTTTTTAATTTCCTCTTTAGGCGAGTCTTTGAGGAATTTTGAAATTTGTATGCATGCTTTTTGATCGATATGATCCTTTCCTAAATTTTTCAAAGCTTGGATCAATAGTCCTTCCCTAGTTCCAGCAGACAACATGTTTTTTTTTGTCGTTTTTCTGAAGATTATTTCTTGATTACCGATTTTGACTTTTTTGGAGGCCGACTCAGTTAGAAATATAATTCGACCAGCAACTTGCGTGGAAAGGCCAACTAAATTCGCTGCATGGGCACCTGCTGGTTGAATTAGTACGCCCTCTTTTTCTGCAATTGCCTTTGCTACTTCATTCAAATCGGGAGGAATAACGCCTAATGTATCGTGTTTTTTAGGATAATCATAGAGACCTCTAGCAAGTCTTCGTATGAATTTTTGTTTTTCAAGTTGTGATAATGCTTTCCTAATAGAGGCATCACTTCCGATGTCTGAAAAGTGCATTGGCGTAAAGCACCAACCAGGGCCATGTTCGATGATGTTATTTTTTATTGTTGTTACTGCACTATGACGCACTCAGATTAGCCTTTGTTTTTCACAAAAACTAGTATGTTTTTGTGAAATTGGCAATCAGAAAACCATAGATTTCACAAAAACATACTAGTTTTTGTGAAAAATGCTTGTTGCCAATTGGTCAACATCTTGTTGGCTAAATGGATAAGAAGACCCAGGGTTTTATTCTAGTTTCGTCCAGTCTAGTGCATAAATACTGCCTAATCGGGCTTTACGCAGCCAAATTTTTCGGTTTGAATTTCTGATTGTATGTCACTAAAAACGAAAAGGCTTCACTCAGAAAAGTGAAGCCTTAATTTTGAATGGAGGTGGAGAGAATCGAACTCTCGTCCAAAGAAGTCTTCGACATCAAACGTCTACGTGCATAGCACCTACTTTTTTTTAAGGCTTTTTGATTGAGGTAGGTACGGGCACAATAACAAAAAGCCTATCGAGTTTTGAGTCTCGATGTGATCTTATACCCGACGGATGAAATCACATCACACCAAGATTAATGAACGGCAGCATTGCTTTCTTCCTTGGTCTAAAGAAAACGCCGCCGGGCAAGAGAGCACTGTTAGGTGCAATTTGCCGATCGAAAAAGACTAAACTAAGCAGCTAAAGCAAGAGCTTCAGGAGCGAAATTAGCTTTTACGATTTTGCCTTGTGTTTTGGCATGTATTGTTTGTCAGATGATTTAGGAGGCCCACTGACGTCCTCCGCACGCAGTCTGCGCTCTGTCTTCCTTGTCGAAGCCAGTGCACCCCCGCATTAATTATTATATCATCTTAATTGCACCTTCTCAAGCAATTCTCTACAATAGGTGAAAAATGATGTAAAACTGGAACCTGCCATGTTGACTCCACTTGATGTAAAAAAGTCCCTTTCAGAGCGAGAAAAGGAAGTTTTAGCCTTCTGGAAAGAGAATAAAATCTTTGAACGCTCCGTTGAAAACCGAGCAAACGGCAAGAGCTATAGCTATTACGATGGCCCTCCTTTTGCTACCGGACTTCCTCATTATGGTCACCTTTTGGCAGGAACAATTAAGGATGTCGTTCAAAGATTTTGGACGATGAAGGGGTGTCATGTTCCCAGAAGGTTTGGGTGGGACTGTCATGGTCTGCCCATAGAAAACGAAATTGAAAAAAATCTTGGACTGAGTGGTGCTGCCTCAATTGAAGCGTATGGAATTCCGAAATTCAATGAGGAGTGTCGAAAGGTTGTCCTTCGGTACACCGATGATTGGAAGTCAATTGTTGAACGATTTGGAAGATGGGTAGACTTTTCAAGAACCTGGAAGACGATGGATCTCTCCTATATGGAATCTGTCTGGTGGGTATTTGGACAGCTGTGGGAGAAAGGACTTGTCTATGAAGGCTATAAGGTTATGCCTTTTTCTGCTCGTCTTGGAACACCTCTTTCAAACTTTGAAGCATCTGAAAACTACAAAGAGGTAGATGATCCATCCCTCACCTTTAAAGCACAACTTGTTGACAGGGCAAATACTTTTCTCCTTGTTTGGACAACTACTCCTTGGACTCTTCTTTCAAACCTTGCTATTACCGTCGGTCCAGAGATTGAGTATGTAGAGGTTCATCATCTTCAATCAGGTGAGAACTACATTCTAGCTCAAGCAAGGCTTTCTGCTCTTTTTAAAGAAGATGAAGTGCAAGTTCTTCGTTCATTCAAAGGAAAAGACCTTGTAGGCCAGAAATATGAGCCTATATTTCCTTATTTTTCTCGTTTAGTCGATCAAGGGGCATTTCATGTCATTTCTGATGATTTTGTCACCTTAGAGGATGGTACAGGGCTTGTACATACGGCTCCTGGATTTGGTGAAGCTGACTTCTATGCGTGTCAAAAGCTCGGTATCCCCGTTGTATGTCCAGTTAACCAAAATGGCCACTTTACACATGAAGTGGGCGAATTTACAGGTCGATACATTAAAGATTGCGATAAAGATATTATCAAGCAGTTAAAGGGCCGTGGTCTTGTTTTAAAGCATGAAACCCTTCGTCACCGATATCCATTTTGCTGGAGATCCGATACTCCGCTGATCTACAAGGCGGTTGCTACCTGGTTTGTTGGTGTAGAGAAGATCAAAGAAAAGCTTTTAGCCTCAAATGAACAAATTCATTGGGTTCCAGATCACATTAAGCATGGTAGATTTGGTAAATGGCTTGAGAATGCACGTGATTGGGCGATAAGTCGCAACAGATACTGGGGTACACCAATACCTATCTGGAGAGCAGAAGATGGTTCTCTCCTTGTGATCAAATCCATTCAAGAGCTTGAAGAGCTTTCTGGCAGACAGATCACCGATCTTCATCGTCATTTTATCGATGATATCGAAATCAAAAAAGATGGCAAAATCTACAAAAGAATTCCTGAAGTATTCGACTGTTGGTTTGAGTCAGGATCGATGCCTTATGGTCAAAACCATTATCCATTTGAGCAAAAGGAAGAGTTTGCTAAGACATTTCCAGCAGATTGTATTTCTGAAGGCCTTGATCAAACAAGAGGTTGGTTTTACACTTTAACGGTCCTGTCGACGGCCCTTTTTGAAAAGCCTGCCTTTAAGAATGTAATCGTTAATGGCATTATCTTGGCCGAAGATGGTCATAAGATGTCCAAACGTCTGAAGAACTATCCAGATCCACTGGATGTTGTTGAAGCTTGCGGTGCTGATGCAGTGCGACTCTACATGCTTGCAAGTCCTGCAGTTCGTGCAGATGACCTCTGTTTTTCAAAAGCTGGCGTAGAAGGCACTTTGCGACAAGTGCTGTTGCCCCTCTGGAATTCGGCGTCTTTCTTTACGACCTATGCTAAAATTTACAAGTGGACGCCTGCAAAACTTGCGCAGAAGTTTCCGTCTGAAATTGATCGCTGGATCCTATCTCGGCTTTCATCTCTTGTAGAGCGAGTTGAGGAAGGGATGCTCAGCTATGAATTAAGCTTAGCTGTACAACCTTTTGTTCAGTTTGTTGATGATTTAACGAATTGGTATATCAGACGCTGTCGAAGACGGTTTTGGAACGATGAAGAATGCAGTGATCGGAATGAAGCTTTTTCAGCTCTTTATATAGTGATCAAGACACTTGTTCAGATTGCAGCTCCATTCATTCCATTTACTGCGGAGATGATCTGGAATGAGCTTAAATCAGAAAATGATGAAGAATCAGTGCATCTTTGTGATTTTCCAGATCATACGAAGCTACATAAAGACCATGTTTTAGAAGAGGCTATGAGCGCGGTTCAAAAAGCTGCAAGCCTTGCTCATTCTGTGCGAAAAGAGCGACGAATAAAGGTTCGGCAGCCACTCTTGAAAGCAATGGTTATCTCTTCAAATAAGCAGGTACTTGAATATCTCCGAGAGCATTCATCGCTCTTAGCTGATGAGATCAATGTTAAGGATATCCTCTTATCAGATCGCGAAGAAGATGCGGTTCAGCTTATTCCAAAGCCGAACTTCCGAATCTTAGGCAAGAAGATTGGCAAGTTGATGAAAGAAGCACAAGAGGGTATTTCTAAATTGTCCTATGCGCAATTGAAAGCGTTGCAAGCTGGATCCTCTATATCGATGACTTTGCCGGGCGCTGCGATTGAACTTACTCCGGAAGATGTTCAAGTAGAGCGTATTGTTCATGAAGAGATTGCCGCTCAAAACGAGGGAGATCTTACTGTAGCACTTGATATTCATCTTACCGAGGCCTTAATAGAAGAGGGCTTTGTTCGAGAAGTGGTCAATAAAATCAACACTTTACGACGAGAGATGGGGTTAAAGGTTACAGATCGGATCACAGTGCAGCTAGCATCGACAGATCAAGTGTATAAGGCGATTGAGGCTCAAAAAAGTTATATCATGCAAGAGGTTTTAGCGACATCATTGACGCTCGGAGATTCACGAGGCGTTGAAGCTGATATCAATGGAGAAAATGCCCGTATAGAACTTCATAGGGATGAAGCTTATGCCCAAGCTTTATAAAGCGGCAATTTTTGACTTTGATGGCGTTATTGTCGATTCAGGTCCTCTTCATGAGAGGGCCTGGAATGAGGTTGCTCGTGAAAGACAGCAGTCGATCACCCATGAGATATTTCTTAACGGATTTGGCGTTAAAAACGATCTGTTTATTCGGGATATGCTCTGCTGGAGTATTGATCCTGATGAAATTGCTCATATTATCGATCGAAAAGAGGCTCTTTTTCAGTCCTATCTTCTTTATGCGGCTATTCATCCGGTCGAAGGCATACGCGGATATTTAGAGCATTTAAAAGCATGTAAGGTTCCCTGTGCGCTTGGGTCATCTTCAATTCGAAAGAATATCGATTTAGTTCTGCATAAAGTCTCTCTAGAGAGCTATTTCGGCATTATTATATCGGGAGAAAATGTGTCCGTGGGTAAGCCTGATCCTGATGTTTTTCTTAAGGCTGCCAAGGGGCTTCATGTGGCGCCAGAATGCTGCTGCGTCTTTGAGGATGCGCCGCTTGGGGTTGAAGCGGGATTTCGGGCGGGAATGGGAGTTGTTGCCATTACAACAACCTTTCCCGATTCTCAATTTCAGAAAATGAATCCCTCGCCTCTATATATTTTGGAGTCGTTTAGCGATGTGAAGCCTATTTTTATAAATGAGTCTTTTTCATGAGGGGAAATATATGCCGAGATGTTTTTGCTTAGTTATTGCTGCATGTCTTTGCGTCGTTGGCGTCTATGGCTCACAACATCCAATAGAGGTGATTACCTCTGATATGTCGGCCAAAGATCCTAAGTATAAAAATGGCCTTCAGGAGGCAATTTGTACAAAGATCTTAGAAGCTAAAAAAAATGTGCGGATATTTAATTATTCATCAGAAGATGACATATTTGTTCATACTCTTAATCACGTGGCAGCATCGGGTATCGATGTCGGTTGTGTATTTGATAGGGATCATCTTCCGAAGCCAGGGCTTTACAATCCAGCTATTCGAATTTTTACTCGGCTTCACGGCGAAGGGCATTACCATCACAAAATTTTCCTTATCGACGATAAAAAACTCTTTACAGGTACGGCCAATATTGCCGGTATCGGAGCATGGCCAAATATTTCGATTTACACTGAAAGCCACAAGCTTGCAGAACCAGTTCGTCAAGAGTGGGACTTTTATGCGCACGGTATAGAGCGTACCCAATTTCAATCAGAAGACCATATTGAGGGGCAGCATATTGGGTTATACATGATGCCCCATGTTGCTACGGGGCCAAAAAGCCACAAAGAACAATTAGCGAATGAGATAGCTCTCAAGTCCTTTTTGGATGCTATACATAATTCTAAAAGAAAGATTGTAACTTCCATTGTTGTTTGGACAATGAAAGATATAGCAAGAGCTATTGTCAAGGCTCGCCTTGAGCGAGGAGTTGATGTCGTATGTCATGGTGCAAGCATTGCTCCAGAAGTCTACCAGATATTGGCTTTGGCCGGGATTCCAGTAATTAGACATGATATCATTCATCATAAAAGCATGCTTATCGACGACAGCGTCTTTATTAATGGTGCAGCAAACTGGAGTATTTCTGCATTTACGAGAGGTGACGAGGATATCAGCATCTTGAGAAATACAAACCACATACAGAATCATGCATTTTATGAGGCGGTTTCATCTCTCTACTAGTTTCTATTGGAAAGGGAGTGTTCTCCCTTTCCATCAGTTTAAGTCAAACAGATTTCCGAAAGGCGTCAAGCCGCTTCTTTCTACCTCTCCGATTAAGAAACATGGCGATCAAGCTGATTCCAGCCACAGAGCCGCATATCAGGAGTGAATACTTCGATGGCGGGAGATTTGGTTGTGGCGGTTCCAAGAGCCAAGATGGACCATCTCGACCCTCAAGTCTGCTCTGCAGAGGCCAAAAGCGGACAATAGGAGTTCCTTGTATATTTTGCTCTGGGATGGATCCAAAGTATCTACTATCTAGGCTCATCGCATGGTTATCACCTAAAAGAATGTAGTTGCTATCTGCGATTTTGAGGCCAAAATTTTTGAAAAAGTCGGCCTTAAATTCGCCCTTTTCATTGATTGGTGACCCTTGGTCTTGGAATCCAAAATATCCATAGTCTTTGGATTGCCGCACAATCTCTAGTTCATCGAAATTATTGAGCTCCTCTGAGTGCGCTGGAATTATTGGCTGGCCAAGAACATATAAAGAGCCATCTCTGAAGTAGGCATACCTTGAGGGGAAACGAACAAAGGCTGGGTGGATATATCTTTGAGCCCATTCGATCCCGGCATTGTAATAGATCTGGAGCTCTTCCACATTTGTTGGATAGATTGCATGATCATGAGGAAGCATTGTGGCATACGATCCATAACCAATCGAGTAGGCAATTCCGTTATAGAATTCATAAGTCCCATCTGGAATACGCTTGGGAAGAGAAACTGCAGTATACGAATCGAAAGTGCCGTCTTGATTATATCGAGATGCTTTTCCATTTTTCACAACAAATCGTGCTGTGTACAGGTTATGCATCAGCTTTTCACATGCTTCTTCATTTAAAGGCATCCACGATGTACATGTTTTGACGAGAAGGCCTCCTTGTTCTTTGGTGTATTTCTCGTTTGCTGTGGGGAGTGTTGGGCTATGTCGAAGTTCGAGGTAGGCAAGCGACTCTGCAGATTCATACCCATGTTTTTTTGCCTCTTCAGGAAGTTGGTTATGAAGAAGAATACGTGCTTGTGCATAGTTTGACATGCCCCAAAATTCCCCAATGGATCTTGGATAGGACTTGGATGATTCACTTTCGTCATCAGCAAATTCCTGTATCCAGCCTTCAGGACTTGAAATAAGTGATTCGACATTTCCGTTGTCGTATTGAACAACTTTGGCAAGGGGGATATTAAAATGCTTGAGGAGATATGTTCGTTTACGTCCAAAGCGATTTGATGAAGCGACTTCTACACTTCCATCAAAAGAGATAAAGGGAATGTATTCAAGATTTGAAAGCTCGGCATCTGGAAGGATAGAGACTTGTTTTTCATCCTTTGACATGCAATAAATTTTGCCGCCATAGAAATAAAGATACTCTCCAGGTAATCCTGCACATCGTTTAACATAGCGTCGTTTCCCAGGAAAAATGCCGAAATATTTGGTGTCCGTATCAGGAAGTGAAACGTTATCTCCGGTGATTACAAGAATCGAACCATGTTTTACCCGAGAAGGGTCAAATGCGAGGTGATCTGTTTTGAAGGGGATGTTAATTCCAAATGCGCTTTTTGAAACAAGAACGTCATCACCCTCTTTGAAGGTCGGGCGCATGGAACCTGTCGGGATTTCATAAAGCTCAAACCACGATTGACGGCATACTCCAGCAATCGCTAAAGCTATCACGAGCGTTAAAATGAGCTCTTTGAGCCATCGAAATATTTTGCCGCCACGAGACTTGAGGTGGTCCATAATTTGCGGGGCAATTGCTTCAGCAGCACTTAGGTCTCCGGCGGTTATCGCCTCATCGAATGTTTTTAGCTGAACTGCAAACGCCGATGCACGTTCGGGACATGTTTTGCATTCTTGTTGCCAACAGCTAATGGCTTCGTCTCGAAGTTTGACCAGTGCTTTTCTGGAGAGGTGGCGTTTTAGTGTCATGATATAGCTTGCTCTTCTCAAAAATTCTGCAATCAGGAGTGTATGTAAAGAGGTGAATTGGGTGGAAGAGACAAATGTGTATGCAGTTTGTATGCATCATTTGTGGGTTGCTATGACTTAAGTTGTGACTGTTATGTTCACCCTTTGATGAAAAGTGAGGGGAACTCTCAGTCAGGTTTCTCTCTAATAAATCAATTATGAACGATGTAAGTCATTGATAATGAATGACATTGATTCATTTATCAAGGGAAGTTTTGTCTAAAATGCTGAGTGTAAAAAATTACTTGTTTTTTGTTCGTAGGTTCGTTGAGTCAATCGTCCAAATATGAACTGGGTTTGGACTTGTTGCAACTTCTATCCAATAGGGAAAAGCTTGGGTCGCTGGAGGTGGGGCATAGTAAAGCAGCCCTTGTTTTCCAGATAAATCCGAGTCATCTTGGGGCCATTGAACTTTGTATGCGGTGCAGGGGAGTGTGTATGATTCTCCATTGACTTTGATTTTGGGATTCCAGACTTTTCTAAGGTCAATTTCTCCAGGATGCGGAGCAGGTCCGCCCTTTTTTCTTTCGTTGAGCGGAACTTCGATTAGATTGAGAGAAAAAAGTGTCGAGATAAAGCCTTTTGGATTTTCGCGGGAATTTCGATGAAGCACGTGAAGTTGCGGAAGGCTATCAGCATCCTTTTCCAGGAGAGTAATTTCAGTTTGGTCTATTTCAACAATTGTTAATTGTGTTGTATGACCTCTTAGGTCCCAGGTAATACTATCGCCTGTGTTTCCTGTGAAGAGTTTGTCGAGAACGGTTAAAGCAGAAAGCGATGGGGTATAGAGGGAGTATGATGATATAACGGCATAAAGTAGAATCTGAATTACAAATCTATATTGATTCATAGTAGGATTGAATTCCTTAAATGCTTGTTCGCACATGAAGGTGACATCAAACAATACTGTAACTTCTGCCACATTACCACGCGATACGATATTTCCTCACATATTCAACTCATTTGCAGATGCGGAAGAAAACTTTGGAAAATATAGCAGGAAGTTTCTTCTCTATGATCAAAATATCCCGGGTATATTCAAAGATCATCTTATGCGATTAGTGTCTCCCTATTCAAGCTATCCGGTTTATGGAGGAGAAGATGCAAAATCGATCCGTACATACGAAGATGTACAGAAGTGGCTTATGCTGAATGGAGCAAAGGGTTCAGATCATTTAGTAGTGCTAGGAGGAGGCACATTGAGTGATCTTGGAGGTTTTGTTGCAGCAACATACCACAGGGGAATGAAGCTCATTCTTATCCCTTCAACTCTTTTGTCTATGGTTGATGCTTCAATTGGTGGAAAAAATGGAGTCAATTTTTGCGGAATAAAAAACATGATAGGAACTCTCTATCAACCCGAAGCAATTTTTATCTTTCCAGAACTTTTAACAACACTGTCTCATCAAGAACTTCTTCAGGGCTGTGTTGAGATGTATAAGCATGCACTTCTTGATAGCTTTGATCATCTTGAACAAATAGAAGAGTTGCTTCGTTGTTGGGATAAAAATCTCCTTGTCAAGTTGATTGAGCGAAGTGCAAGGTACAAAGTGAAGGTTGTTGAAGAGTCGGTTGTGAATCCAGAAATACGACATCAACTGAATTTTGGACATACTTTTGGTCATGCTATTGAAAGTGTTGTATCCCCTAAATGTACCCATGAATGTGCCCATGGCGGAGCTGTTTTTCTCGGAATGATGTTTGAGCTTATGTATGGAGTGCAGCAAGGTATTACAGATCCAGTGCTTTATGAGAGAATCAGGTCTCTGATACCAATTTTTAAACCCATACTCCCCAAATTGGATCAGCAGTCATTTGAGAGCGTATATGGTGCTATGTGTCTAGATAAGAAATCAGCTCATCATGAAGTGCGGTTATTTTGCCTTCGCGATGTTGGGGAGCATTTGGGTTTAGGAGTTGCAACCAGAAAATCTCTTAAGCAGGTATGGGACACGTATCGAGAGTGGGAGATGTGAGATGAATACGCAAATAGTCGCGAGCATCATTCCGGCATCCCAGGAAGAGTTAAACAGTCTAATTTCAAAGGGTCTTTTGGCAGCTGACTTGATAGAGGTTCGGCTTGAGAATGGTTTTTGGCCTCAAAAATCATTTGATAATATGCCTATTATGTTGACGTTGAGAGGTTCTCATGATTATGTGAGGGTATCTAAGTATAACCCGCTTTGGATTGATATCCCGATAGAAGATTGCGATGAATGTGTTCCAGAAATTCGACAAGCAAGTCCTCAAGTCAAGATTCAGGCCTCCTTTCATAATTATAAAAACTCTGAAGGTGTTCTAGAAGCTATCAAACGAATGAATCGGATGGATGTGGATGCGATCAAGATAGCCTGTCGCTGCACGAACGTTATTGAGGTATTAGACCTTGTATTACTTCTGAAAGATCTATCCCTTGAAAAACTATTGCTTGAAAAACTATTGCTTGAAAAACCATTAACAGTTGTTCCTATGGGGGATAAAGTTTCTTACGGACGTATTTTAGCTGCGATAAGTGGTTCATACTTCACCTTTGGTTCTATTGAAGGAAGCCAAACAGCACCAGGTCAAGTTGATATATGTAGCTTAAAAGATCACTACAGAGTGAAAACATCTCAAGATATCTATGCTCTGATCGGCCATCCGGTTGAGCATTCTCTTTCGCATAAAACGCATAATATCGTGTTCAAATCCCTAGGTATTGATAGCTGCTACATAAAAATCGATATGGTTCAATCAGAGGTTGAAAAAGCAATACCTCTTCTTGTCCGAATGGGGCTTAAAGGGGTGAGTGTAACTATGCCTCTCAAAGAGAATTTTACGGACAAGCCGATAAATACGATAAAATTTCTTCATGGTACATCATATCCGATCAACACCGATGGACGCGCTGTGCAGGAGCTTTTGGCAGAACATGTCAATCTGTCTCAGTCGAAGGTTCTGATACTCGGTGCAGGCGGCGCAGCGAAGGCAATAGCCCAAGCGTTATCAGATGCTGGATCTTTCGTTATTATCTCGAACAGAACAAGTGATAAGGCTGAATCGATTGCGGATGAAATAGGTTGTACTACATGGCCATTCGATAAATTGGATGATGTAGTGGATCAGGTTGATATCATCGTTCAGGCAACTTCGGTTGGATATCAAGGCATAGGTGACCTGCCGATTTCGGACAGTGTGCTTCGAAAGAATTTGCTTGTCCTCGATGTGATATTTCCTGATGAATCTCCCTTTCTTAAGCGGTGCCGAAAACTTGGATTAAAAACAATTACAGGAACCGCTATGTGGGTTAGACAGGCCTCGTATCAATTTGAGCACTGGCTTTCTGTTTCTCCAAAATCAGTAGAACCAATTTTAACTTCGGCAATACATGACTAGACGGCTTTTACCGACCTCTTTTCAGGGAACGATTGTGCTGCCTCCATCAAAGTCTCATACCATGAGGGCGCTTCTGTTAGCATCAATGGCTAAAGGAAGCTCTGAAATTCAATATCCTCTGGATTCTCCTGACACCAATGCCATGCTCACGGCAATTTCAGCGTTTGGAGCTTCAGGAGTTCGAGAAAAAAATCAGATTCTTGTTAAAGGGGTTGGAGCCGTTCCTGATAGGCTTAAAGCTTCTGTTATTGATGCAGGCAATTCAGGACAAGTACTACGGTTTGCAAGCAGTTTTTATGCTCAAGCAAAAACACCAGTGGTTATCACAGGAGACCATTCTCTTAGAACTCTGCGCCCTTGTGCGCCGTTGCTTTCAGCTCTTCGACAGAGGGGGGCATTTGCTTGCTCTCTTTCTCGAACCCAATCAGCACCTATTTTAATTCAAGGGCCCATTAACCCTGGATTTTGTAGAATAGATGGTCAGGATTCTCAGCCTGTGTCTGCTCTTTTGATGGCTCTTCCCTTTTTAAAAGGTGAGTCATTCATTCAGGTGGATAACCTAGGAGAAAAACCTTGGATTAACCTGACACTCGATTGGATGAAGAGGGTTGGATTAAGGTATGAGGAGCACTCAAATGGTTTTTATTTGCCCGGAAGTGACTCGATTGAACCCTTTTTAAGGCATATTCCTGGCGATTTAAGCGCTCTTGCATTTCCGCTTGTTGCTTCTCTGATTACGCCGTCTGAGATTTCAATTTCGGGGGTCGATTGTTCAGATGTTCAGGGCGATAAAGAGATTATCGATGTTTTGAAAGCTATGGGCGCTCAGATTGAGCATGATGCAGAGCGTCATATGCTTCATGTAAAAGGCGTGCAGAAACTTCACGGTATTTCTGTTGATATGAACAAGTTGATTGATGCAATTCCGGCTCTTGCAGTTTTGTCTTGCTTTGCGGAAGGTGAAACGCACTTATATGGAGCTTCTATAGCTCGAAAAAAGGAATGTGACCGTCTTCACGTTATGAGGTGTGAGCTTGAAAAGATGGGGGCAGACATTGAAGAACTTTCGGATGGTCTTCTGATTCGTGGGAAAGGATATTTGCATGGAGCCCGTCTGAATGGACATGCAGATCATCGCGTGGTTATGGCTTTAAGCTGCGCTGCATTTGCGGCCCAAGGAGAAAGTTGTATAGACGGAAGTGCCTATGTGGCTAAGAGTTTTCCAGATTTCTTCGAGCAGTTTGAGAGAATTAAGAGATGAAGATCGGCTTTATTGGATTTCAGGGCGTTGGTAAAAGCGTTATGGGCAAGCAGGTTGCAGACATTTTAGATGTTCCACATATTGATTTAGACCTTGAGATTGAATCAGAGCTCAATCACCCTATTCGAGATGCTTACAAGAAACTTGGATCTGAACAGTTTAGAGAAGTTGAAAATCGAGTTTTTGAACGTGTAAAAAGAGATAATATTATTGTTTCTTTTGGGGGTGGAGCACTTTTGCCAATTACGCGTTCATGTGATGAATATTATCATATCTATCTCTATCGACCCTACGAAGAGCTTTTTGAAGAGCTTTCAAAACGAATTCAGAAAGGCAGCATTCCTTTATGGCTACCTCCAGGCGACATAGAACAAAATTTTAGTTTGATATGGAATGAGCGCCATTCGGTATATTCTCAAAGCGCCTCCTCGATTGTATATGCGCGAGATGGTTCTTTGGATAATCAGGCATTGAAATTAGCTGCGGAGCTGCGAAAGCATTATGGCAAGCAATAGCTTTGGAACAATTTTTCGTATCACCACCTGGGGTGAGTCTCATGGGCAAGCTATTGGAGTCGTTATTGACGGATGCCCTTCAGGCGTTGATATTTCCTCTGAAGAGGTTAATTATGCACTTCATGAGAGATCTCCAGGCACAACTCCATTTGTTTCGAAAAGAAAAGAAAAAGATGAAGTTGAGATTTTATCGGGGATTTACCTTGGTAAAACCACAGGGGCTCCAATATCAATGGTCATTCGCAATACCGATTGTAAATCAGAGCATTATGATCCTATTCAGCATCTTTTGAGACCAGGGCATGCAGGGTTTTCGTACTTGAAAAAGTATGGCATATACGATCATCGAGGCGGTGGCCGTGCATCTGCTCGTGAAACGGCTTGTAGAGTTGCAGCATCTGTAATTGCAAAGAAAATACTTGAAAAATTTGGGGTTCGAGTTTGTGCATACCTATCTACAGTTGGGTCTAGTACGTATTCTTTTTCTGGTAGCCTAGATGATCTAATTATTCTGAGGAAATCAAGTTCAATTTTTTGTCCTGATCGTCAAACGGAAATGGAAATGGTTTCCATTTTGGAAGAGTGTCTTACAAAGGGTGATTCTATTGGAGGACAGGTGTCAGCAATAGCTGAAGGAATTCCTGCAGGCCTTGGTGATCCTATCTATGACAAACTTGATGCTCGTCTTGCCTACGCAATGATGGGTCTTCCTGCTTCAAAAGCATTTGAAATTGGTCAAGGAGTCTATTCAGCATCTTTGCATGGATCTGCTCATAACGATTCTTTTCAAGTTCGAGATGGATCTGTGAAAACTTCATCAAATCATTCAGGTGGTGTGCTCGGAGGTATTTCAACCGGAGATCAATTGCAAATTTGTGTGACCTTTAAACCAACATCCTCGATTCGTACAGAGCAGAAAACAGTAAGCATGCATGGAGAAGAATCGGTGTTGAAGCTTCCTGAAGGATCACGTCATGATCCATGCGTTGCAATACGGGCGGTTCCTGTTGTGGAGGCAATGCTTGCTCTTGTGCTTGTTGATGCGCTGCTTTTGCAGAATGCGTCAAAATTACAATGGAGTGAGTAATTGAGTAGAAGAATGATTTGATAGAACACGTCTCTTGAGAAGTGTAGAACTATCCCAGTCATACTTGACTTGAAGACAATTTGCATCAGCCTCATCGAATGAATGTATAGTTACTATTCCTTCTCCTGTATTAATTCCCTCGATTTTCGGAAGAACCCATTCAAAGCCTCGCCCCATGCTATCAGTTTGAATAGATCCCGTAGTTGTTTTTGCATTAACTTCGAGGGTATAGGGGATCTTTGCTTGAGGAGGAAAGCCTGATATGCGAATTTCAATCCAGTTTCCTCCGACTTCTTTTTTTATGACTTCAAGTTTTTGTTCGTTTTCAGTCGCTATAATAGGTTCATAAATATACGAGCATCCTTTTCGAAACTCGCAATCAACTCCAAGAAGATACCAATCAGTTTGAAACCCTGGATTTTTGGGTAGATGTATGGTTTGGGGAGTTCTTAGTTTTGAACTGCCGGCCTCAAACAGTAAATTGCCTTCGGAATCAGTCTCACAATCAAGCGAAAATTCAGGAGTCTTGAGATCTCCCGTATTCGGTGAAAAGAGCGTGAATTTCTCATTAGGGGGAAGGTTCGAAAAATCAAATGCGAGATAAATTCTTTTTTCCGGTAGATCTTCCGTTCGAACCAGTTTGATATTGATTTCCGAATTATCCGAATAAAGATCTGTAAAGAGGGCTTGAGCTTTTGCTGCACGATTAGCGTCGTCTAAGCTTGAATATGTTTTGTGCTCAGCACAAGCTGTAAAAAATAGAAAAAAAAGCAGCCAAACCAACAAGACCGATTGTCTTTGTTTATTTATGAAAATGTACATATCGGTATCCGGTAGTAGATCTAGTGGCAGAACAAACTAGTTTTAGCGAAAGCAATTTTCTCAAGTCAAGGAAATCATATCTAAAATTGGTCGTATGAACATCGCTTTTGATGCCTAAATGGGCACTTATAATTGATAAAGTGAATTCTCTGATTGCAGAGAAGTTGAAAGAGCGGTATTGGTCATGAAAGAATTTTTTTGGAGGAGACATCCCATGAAATCGAAATCCGTTGTTTTTGGGCTAGCATTGCTTCTTAGTACATCTTGCCAAAATCGTGATTCAACAGGTCCTGTTGAAATTCAGAAACAGCCCAATAGCGCTGAGCAATTGAACGTAGAGGTTCCCTCAAACATCACCGATATTGACAACGAAATCAAAGACTTTGAGCAAAAGAAAAAGACTTTTCAGATGCGTGCAGCATTTTGTTCAGACAAGGCTGAGAGAATGCTGACAGTTGACTGGCTTTCTTATCGTCAGTCAGCATTGGAAGCTCAGAGGTATAATGGACTTGTTCAAGAAATCGATCAACAAATAAACTTGCTGAAACAAAAACGACAACAACTGTTATCCCAGCAGAATAAATAATGATTCAAATCACTGATACGCCTCTTCTTACCGATTTTTATCAAATTACTATGGCCTACGCCTACTGGAAGAAGGGGCTTTCAGACAAGAAAGCAGTGTTTCATTCCTTTTTTAGAAGACCACCCTTCAAGGGTGGTTTTACTATAGCCTGTGGTCTTGAGCAGCTTTTACGCTATTTGGATACGTTTCATTTTTCTAAAAGTGATCTTGATTATCTAGCACAACAAAAAAGTCCTTCCGGAAGGCCTCTTTTTGAGGAAGCTTTCTTAAAAATGCTCGAAGACTTGCGTTTGAGTGTTGATATTGATGCTGTTGAAGAAGGTACGGCACTATTTCCTTATGAGCCAATGGTACGAGTGTCGGGCCCTTTGCTTCAATGTCAGCTGCTTGAGTCACCTCTACTCAACTTAATGAACTTTCCAACCCTTATTGCTACGAAGGCCGCTCGAATTCGCCTGGCTGCGGGCAATGATAAGATTATGGAGTTTGGTCTTAGAAGAGCGCAAGGAGTTGATGGGGCTTTGACTGCAAGCAGATCTGCTTTCATAGGAGGATGCGATTCTACCTCTCATGTATTAGCAGGAAAAATTTTTGGAATTCCTGTTCAAGGCACCCATGCTCATAGCTGGATTATGTCGTTTGAGGATGAAGAAGAAGCTTTTACAGAATATGCAGAAGTTTTCCCAGATCGCCCATTCTTTCTTGTTGATACCTATAATACAATTGAAGGAGTTAAAGGAGCAATTCGAGTCGCTTTAAGGCTAAAAAGCCGTGGTATTGCAATTGGCGGTATTCGGCTTGATTCAGGAGATTTGGCTGCCTTGAGTATTGAAGCGCGACGCCTTCTCGATGAAGCCGGATTAACCGAGGCTAAGATAATTGCAAGCAATGAGCTTGATGAGGTTGTGATCTCTGAGCTTAAGCATCAGGGGGCTCAGATCGATATATGGGGAGTTGGAACAAATCTCGTTACAGCCAAGGACCAGCCAGCTTTAGATGGAGTATATAAAATCTCTGCTATAGAGGATGGTGAGGGTAAATTACGATATATTCTAAAGCTTTCTGAACAGCTAGCCAAAGTTTCCAATCCGGGTGTTTTAGATATTCTTCGCTTTACAGTTGATGGCCGGATAGAGAGTGATATTATCTTTGATACGCTTTTGGGTATGCCAAATCCACAAGCAAATATCGATCCATTTGACCCTTCAAAGCAGATTAACATTCCAAAGAATGCAATCGCTCAAACGTTATTAAAGCCTGTTGTACGTTCTGGAGTTCGTGTTTATACTTCTCCTTCGCTTCAAACGATTCAAAAAAAAACGCTTGAAACTCTTCAGCATCTTCCTAAGGGTGTGAAACGGTTTTTAAATCCACAAATCTTTCCCGTGGCGATGGAAAAACAACTATTTCTTATAAAAACAGAGCTTATGAGATCTATTAGATCAAGACGGGGAGGTCTTGTCTAAATGAATGAGACCAAATCGCCTCTATTTGATTACGCAAAAACAGCACTTCTGATTGTTGATGTAGAAAACGATTTTATGCCTTGGGGTGCACTCCCTGTACCTCAAGCAGACTCTATTATTCCAATTATTCAAAGGCTTTTTACATTGCCTTTTAAGGTCAAAGTTGCCGTGCGCGATTTTCATCCTATTGGCCACTGTAGCTTTGCTTCAAGATGGAATAGGAGAGCTGGGGAGTCGGTTGTGATACATGGTATAGAACAAAAATTATGGCCAGATCACTGTGTCCAAAATACTTGGGGAGCAGAACTTGCTCCAGGTGTTGCAGATCTTTGTTTCGATAGAAAGTTCAATAAAGGGACAGATATCGATATAGATAGTTATAGTGCGTTTTTTAATGCCGAAAAAGCTCGTTCAACAGGAGTTGATGCCTACTTCAGAGAACATGAAATTACAACAATCGTACTGCTTGGACTCACGTTAGAGTATTGCGTATCCAGTTCCGTATTGCATGCCCTTGATCTTGGATATAAGGTGTATCTTGTTCAAGATGGAATTCAAGCTATTTCAAAGAGCTCTTCACTTGCTCAAAACACAATTGATACAATCGAGTGCCGAGGAGGTATATTCATCTCTTCTCAATCCCTCAATCCATTCTATGCAGGTGCTATTTAATGTTTGATTCTTGCATGAGTAAACAAGATCAAGTCAAATCGATGTTTCAAGCATGTGTCAATCTAGAAGATCGCTATCAGATGATTATAGATATGGGAAAGAAACAGAGTTCGCTGGATCCGCATGAAAAAACAGAGCTTACACGTGTCCAAGGATGCCAAAGTAACATGTTTGTGAAGTCATTTCTTCGAGATGGCCTTTGCATTTTTGAAACCGAGTCGGACGCATTGATTTCTGCAGGACTTGGTGTGTTATTGACTATGGTTTATTCTGGAGAGCCTCCAGAAGCCGTTCTTAAATGCCCCCCTCTTTATCTTGATGAATTGAATATTCGAGCGTCCCTTACTCCCGGCCGAGCAAACGGTCTTGCGAGCCTCTACATCCGAATGAAGCAAGAAGCTTTAAAGATGTATGTCGAGCAAAGCAAAAAAGTTTAAGGGGGTGCTCTATTCTTTAGTCAGGAAGCCTATGCGAAATGCAGTAATATTTAATCTCTTGAAGACTCTTTAAGTTATTTAAGAGAATCTTGAGTTCATCAAGGGGAATATTCATAAAGGCTGTTCGAATAAGATCCCATGATAGTTCGAATATTTGGAACGCTTCGCTTAGTTGATAAGCCTCTTGTGCTGATTTAGAGCTATTTTCCTTCTTAAGTGCCTCTATGACGGACGTATGTATCAATCTCTCTTTGATAAGATCACCATCTTCTTCAGATATTGGTTTAATCAATTTAAGAATCCTGATCATCAATCCTTCTTCTTTTGGTGTATGAATGTGTATCTTTGTAAAAAGGATCTGTGCTCGCTGAATAGTTGGTTTAAGAAACGAATTTAAGAAAGAGAGTTTGTCATAAGAATCGATCCAGAAATAGAACTGTTCCTTTAAATGTCGGGGTATAGATATTTTTACCTCATAATCCTGTATCAGAAATGATTTGAAGATTTGGTCTGCGAGTTGACGTATTTTTTCAGATTGCATCTCCTTTTGCTCAAGAACTATGAAAATAGCGCTTTGGAGACGTTTTACTTCACTTAAGCATCCATCCATAGGGTTTGTAAGTTCTGTGCTTGCCTCTTGAAGAAGTAATTGAACGGAGAGAGCTTTTTCGTGAGACATGTTGCTTGCATAGCAACTCTCGATGTATTGCAAGGTTTGCTCTACTTTTTCAATTTGTTTGATCCACCCAGCATGACGTACTTTGAAGGTAGAATTATTGAGGGCTTTAATTGTCTGGCGAACGAGTGTGAAGGATTGTTGGTCATAAAGTTCATCAGGCAGAAGCGAACAAAGAATTTTATTCCTGAATTGAGGATCCATTACTGGTATAACTTTGCTTCTTCCTTTAACCTCAAGGATGGATAGAAATTCTCTGGCTAAAATAACCAGCAGGTATTTCACATCACTGTTAGATGTGTTTATGAATTCCTTAGAAAGAGAGCATAGAAGTATTTGAAGTTCATTTTCTGAAATATACTTTGCAAAGCCTTGAAGGTAATAGGCAAGTTTTTGAGGGGTATTTGCATAGGGTAATAAAGCTTCTGTGAGCTCATCGTTATCTAATTTAGGTGCCACAGTCTCAAAAATAGATTTAATTAATTGATCATTGCCTTGTGCGTATTGGAGAAGTCTTTGAATGAAGCTGAGGGTCATAGCTCCTTTTTTGCTGATGATTACCCTGGCTGCTGTCTGAAATATACCTACATAGTTAGGGTCGTTAATGACAGCTTCATTGAATTTTTGTGTAGTAGGGGAGTTTGGGTAGAGACTGCCTTTTTGTATGCTGTGAGCGATGATGTCTGAAATATTTTCAGAACTTGCTATGACGTTAAATATGCGGGGTATTTCAGAATGTATTTTTTTTATTATAGCTTGATGTGTTTCTATCTGCCGGCATGAGAGCCGCATTTCTTCATGCCCTTTCACAATTGTATCAAGTAATTGATCATTGAGAAAATGGTTTGAAAGATCAGCAAGAAATGTGTCGGACTCATCGGTTATACTCGACATCATAGAAGTGATCGATTCTATGTGGAGCTTTAGTCCTTGATTGATCATATCAAAATATGATGGAACTCGATCTAGTTGACAGAGTATTAAGAAGATAGAGTCGGCCTTTTTCTCTATTTCTGAGGGGCTTTCATAATGAGTGTTAGAAATCATTGCCTCTGCTTGAGTAATTAGCTCAATATTTTGATTGATGCGAGCTTTGAGTAAAGAGAGCGAGCAAAGATCTTCTACACATTCTAGGGGGAGTCCAAGGAGTTGCATTTGTTCTTGTGTAGATAACTCTCTCTTTTTGATCTCTGTCAAAAGCTCATTTTCATGTAGGTTTTTATGCTTAAACTTATTTTTAATCTGTTGAGAGAGATGTATTAGCTGATCAGAAGAGCATTTGGAAAAAATCTTTGAGGTAAGTGAATGCTCCACGACTTCAATAAGGGCAATTAAGCATTTTGAATCAAGATTTGGAACTTGTTCTAAAGCAGATTTGAGTATTTCTTCTTTACGCGAACGGATTAACTCCTCGGTAAATTCGTAGGTAAGTTCGTATGTTTGTTCAAAATCTTGTGGATACAAATTTTCAATATCAGCCCACATGTCTTCTTGGGTGTTAAATGAGCCTGAACTTATTGGACTCGTTGGATTCATTGTGTTCAGTCCTTTTATTGTTGCTTGCGTCGGATTGGTATAATATAATTTTTTCTTTCACAAGTCACTGAAAACCAACGTCTTATAAAATTCAAAATACAATTTCGTTGACGAAAGAATTCACGCTGCGCTAGAAGCTCTTTCCAATTTTGGTTTTTACTCTATGCGATCCCTCCTGAAATTGGCTCTCCTC
>CAZOAJ010000002.1:0-158070 GCA_964577935.1 uncultured bacterium
GCCCCTTTTTTACACAATGATGATTCTTCATCTCTTTTAACATTTTGTGTAAGTCGCTGATAATGAATGGTTTGTGAATGTTTTTTCTTGCATTCACCATCTTACGTACCGAAGTTACCATCAGAAGAAACGAGAGCAATTTGAGAGTTTTAGCACGGTCTAAACACTGAGTCCTTAATATCTGACACCTGAAGTTTATCGAAGCAGCTGGAGCTATAAGCTTACTTAACTTGAAAGACATCGACGTCCGAAAAGTCGTTGATCTACCTTGCAGATGATTTACGCGATAAGGCGTGCGAGCTACATAATTTAAGACGCCGAAACCAGAAGACTGACATATAACCATCAGCCTTTTCAAACCTTGCATCTCATGGTGATTTTGTGTGTGGGGGGAGGGGCTTCAAAAGCGACGATCAGATTCAGATTCTGTACAATCTGTATAACATGAGTACGTGACACAAGCCAAAAGGAATGGAGCTCCTTCGCATTTGACTTGTGCACATCTATTATTCTATTACTGCTACTACTTTCTGTACCTTGCCTATTGCTTGACCTATTACTCGACCTATTGCTTGACTACTTTATTAAATACTTCTTTGATGCTCTCCTCAGCAACCGTATAGGTGCCAACTGCGAGAGCACAAAACACGGCTCTTGGAACAGCTCCTGGACCTTTGACAATATTTTGCATCGTCCATGATGCAGGCTTACCTACGCGAGCATTTGCTGCATTCATATCAAAAACATTACTACAATACCCTCCAACAGCACCACCAAAGGCACCGCCTGCAAAGTCTGCGACTTCTTTATTTACCCCTTGTTTTTGAAACTGCTCAGAAGCCAATTGCGGTACAACCTTAAAAGCAGGGACAAAGAACATCTCTCTACCGCGGATGTAAAAAACCCCTTTTCGAAAAGCAGAGATTCCATGCTTTTCATATACGTCTTTAACTACCTGAAAATTTGACGGCACAGCCCTCTTTTCATCCCTAGCCTGATCAACATATTGCTTGATTTGTACTACGGAGTTTTCAACCACTGCTGCGAGGTCAGCAGTCAAAATACCAGAAGCTGTCGCCGCCGTGATCTGTTGCCAGCTCTCTGGAATCTCATCTCCGCAGAGAACCTTTTGAACAACACTTGCAGCTCCGCTTTGAGCTGAAAATACAAAACCATACGCGCCTGATTGAACGCCGACCCCCGAATAAACAGAAGCTACAGTCTTCTGAAAATTCCCCTTCCAGAGATCTTGAACTCTTCCTGTTTGAAACGCATTCTTAGCTGCCCAAACAGGCTGTGTTACAAAAGGCGTAACCCCACCCGCCATAATGGCGGTTGCATATGGATAATATGGAGATGACTGAAAGCTTGATACGGAATTAGAAATTGGGTTAGACATAACTCACCCTTCCTTAAAATAAATTATTGAATTGAAAATAAATTCGAAAAAAGAATTTAAGAAGAACAAACTCTTTCTCGAAACCTAAGCAAAATGAAAATGTAGCAAGATTATATGGTGTGACGTTTGAGCGTCACAGAATAAAGAAAAGAGAAATAATGGAAACGATACTGACACAGACATAAGCGTACGCATCAGGAGCAGAAAACCGAAGTTTTTCTTGTCTATGAGCGTTCACTTTGCAAAACCTAAATTGGTTGATTAAACAAGGTAGATGTTATACAATACTCCATATTTTAGCAACTTTAAAAACGTGAAATCTCAAACTTTATTGAATGAAAAAGAATAAACTTATCCTCTTTACTTTCGTTGTTCTAATTCTTGCACGTATTGTTTTTTATTCAATGACCGATGGTTTCTCTCTTAAACGAATTCAATTTCCAAAAATCGCCTACACTCCTTCAAACCCTCCAAATCAAACTGAACTATCACTTCTCCAGGATGCATTCAAACAGCCTTATTTCTATCTAGCAAAAGGATCTCAAGCCTATGCTTTTGAGAGCGAAGATAAGCAGTATATATTGAAGCTTTTCAAATGCCACCACTGGAATGATGGCTCCTGGGCTGAAAACCTTCCACTACCAGAACGCCTTCAAAATTGGTTAAATTCACTCGTAAAGAGACGTCGGGACAAAATAGCAAATACACGAAATAGCTTTCGGATTGTAAAAGATAAACTCACCTCTGAATGCGGTGTCTTTTATATCCAAGACACTCCAGCACAATCTTATGATTTGACAGTAACTATAATTGATCGAGCTGGCCGAAGACACCTCATAAACCCCTACGAACTCGGATTTGCACTCCAAAAGAAAGCAACCCTAGTTTTTCCAACGCTCGAATCATGGGCTAAGTCTCAGGAACTCGATAAGATAAAAAACAGTATCGAATCCATGATCGCTCTCATGTATAGAAGATGCCAAAAAGGAATCTATGACTCTGATCCAGATATTCATAAAAATGCAGGGCTCCTTGGAGAGCGCGCAATTTTTATCGACATTGGAAGTTTCCATGAAAAAGAGCAAATTCGGCAGTCGAGCTCAACCATCTACGATATACAAAAAAGCTTAAAGTCGCTTATTCCTTGGGTACAAAAGAATGCTCCGAGTTTAGAGCCATTCCTAACTAAAGCTCTACATCACCCTGAAACGTGCATGTGGCATCAATCTGAGGGAGAAACCCTCGAATCTATGATCAGGAGAGAAGGATCGTGAAAACAATATCCTTGTGCCTAGTGAAAATTGTTCTGTTTTCATTATGCATATCAAACCTTTTTGCAAACGGTCCCAAAACAATTCACGCCCTGATTGGAATTGATACGCTCACAAACGTCAAATTCTCGACTGCACAGGATGCAAAACATATGAAAAGCATTCTTGAGCATATTGCCCAGGAGACAGGGCTAAAACTTAAAATTAAGATTCTTGAAGGCGCAGAACTTCGCGTGAAGAACGTCTCCGATTGGCTTGTAAATCTAAAACGCAAATCAAATGATATTGTTTTATTTTACTATTCAGGGCATGGATATAGAGTCGCTACCACGAAGGGAAAATGGCCTAACATCTACTTTCCCATTAAACGACAGGCCATTCAAGGATCTTGGATTATTGATGCTATTGCAAAAATTAAACCTCGACTTTCTCTGATCTTAATGGATTGCTGCAACAGCGTCCCCGTGGCCGGAATTGTAGTTCCACAAATCGCTAAAAATAGTCGTATTGTCAAAGGGCCTATCTCCCCAGGATTCCATAAACTCTTCAATGAAGCAAAAGGGATGATCATAGCCTCTAGCTCGTCTCCAGGACAGAATTCGTTCGGAATTGACAAAGGCGGCGTGTTCACCATTGTTTTGATAAATACCCTTATGAATCATGCTCAGGAATCTCATATTTCATGGGAAACTATTCTTCAAAAAACAAAAGAGACTTGTAAACAACTCCAAACACCGCAATTTGAGATAAAAAAATAAGGCTCTATACCAGAGATTTCCAATTCATTCAGTGAGAACAAATCCATTCTCACTGATGTATACTCCTTTAAATCCACTCCCTCCTCACTATTTTTTGAATTCGTGGTCAAGACGCTATTGTAAACCCGTAATCAACGAGCAATCTTCTCTAATTAAGCTAAAATTAATCCTTTCCTAACATTTTCTTTATTGATGTTGTTTAGGGTTAAGCCCTGTTCAACTATTAAGGAACATACATATGAAACGATTGCTTTATGCCCTTAGTTTATTTGTTTTATCGACTACTACAGTTATATCAGCAAAAGAGTCCACTTCACGACCTCAGAAGGAAAAACGAATTAAATTAGGGCAAAAGAAAGAAAGGCCACAAAAAACCAATTCCAGCGATGAACACTCGCTTCCTAAAGGACTCAACCTCCCACAAGGAGGATATATTCCTGCAAATAGCCAAATGATTGCTAAAAATGGTCCTGGATTTAACTATACATATAACCAATATAATGTAACCCGTTCTGTGCGAGGAGTCGGCGCACGTGGAACAACTCTAACCATGGACGATCAGACCATCTGGGAAATCGCCTCAAGCTCTGCATCAACTGCAAAAAAATGGGGAGCAGGCACGACTTTTACCATCTACCCAAACAATTGGTCGATTAGCTCATGGCTCTCAAGTTATGAATATGCCTTATACAATGAAGCCACCGGTGATTGGGTTGAATCGACCCTTTCGGAAGGTCCTTTCGTAAAATATGCTGTTTTAATTTCCGACATTGATTACTACCAGGGGTATGTTCGACTGAGCGATGGCTCGATGTGGAAAATGGGCAACTCATATTTTGAGCTACAAAAACTCGCCACATGGGGAACTCGGCAAGCTGTCTTAGTAGGAAAAAACACAGGATGGTTTACTCCTTCATTCATTTTGATCAATATCAACCAAAATGAATATATCGCGGCTGATTTTCAGCCATCGCGTTAGATTTACTTTAACTCCCGCAGTTGATCAAAAAAAATCAGGATAAAGGACGAGCCATAAGGCGGTCCTTTATCTATAAAACTCAAAACCCATTTCTAAGGAAATATAACCATGAGTTGTTTGGGTTCTCTATCAAATATTGTGCCATCTTGCTGCAATCCGCCAGATAATGGTCCTCATGAATGGGAAAATGGAACTGGAGCAGAAAGGGGCCCCTGTAAAGTAATGAAAGTAGCCCTGGGCGTGTTAAGCCTTATCGCGGCAGCAATCTCTGGAATTACTATGATCGCAACAGGGAATCCGCTATCGCTTATTTCAACAGTTACGTTCGGATTTGCAGCATGCTATCTCCTTCATTCCTTAGGAGACAACACCGTTCAACACCGGTCGACACATGTATTTCGTAACAATATTCATGCAAACACTCCTCGAATTACTCCACAAGTAATTTCTCCAATCATTATTCCTCAGATCATTGCGGCTCCGCACCGTCGTCCCCCACATAATCCATTTCCTCGAGCATTAACTCCCGAACCCCCACAACAGCAAAATATTTTACAACCTCCGAGAGATGACGAAAGAAGAATCGGCGTAGAAGATGGAAATAGAGAGCCATTCGCAGGGGCAAATAACCTCCCCATAAGACCTCAGCTAAGAGCATGGACAAATATTCCACTCCAAATCAGACCTCAAGAGGATCAATATCCACGAGTTCAGGTAGGCCAGGGCGATAGGGTTCCTCCAGAAGCTCCTCCATCAATAATTCCTCAAAGGCCTTTCCAAACGCCTACGCCACCTGATTTTCTACGAAATGCACATCGAGAATGGCGAAGACCACAAGTATTAACGCCTATACATATACCTCAACAAAACAATGCCGCTGCACGAATACAAGTCGGTCAAGGCGGAAGAGTTGATACACCAATAGCAGTTCCAGTTCCTGCTCAAAATTCATTTACTCAGGCTCCAAATCAACTGCCAAATCAACTTGGGAATCAACTTGGGAATCAACCACAACCTGAACAAAGGCGTGTTCCCGTAGGACAAGGAGGATCTGTCCTCCCTCAACAAGATGGTGAGCAACAACGAATACCAATAAAACGAAACAAATAACTTATGTTACGCAGAAAATGACCAGCCTATTTTAAAAAGACTTACGTAAAATGTGGACGAGGAGTAAGGGCTTGCATATAGGAATATTCTTTTTTCAACCCACAAACCTCAAGCGGCTCGTGGGAGATGTTTGAAAAAAGACGGCCAGATTTTGCGCAACGCGATTAAATAATACTTACCTAATATCTTTTCATCATAATACGGTTACTAGCCCCCCTGGATCCTGACAGATAACAGGGGGATTGATCTAGCATCTACACTATGGCCAAAATCCGAGCTTACAGGCTCGTGAACGAGATGACAAACAAATAGACAGATTGCGCATAAGGCAAATTCTTAATCGAGAGACCGACTATCTAAAGCGCAACCCATAACATGCATGCCAGAATCAACATGCAGCACCTCTCCAGTTATTCCTGAAGCCAGATCCGAACATAAAAACAGAGCTGTATTAGCAACATCTTGAGCCGTGATTGGCCTCTTCATTGGTGAGTTATTTGCGCTATATTCAATCATCTTTTCAATGAAACCGATTGCTTTTGCCGCTCTACTTCCAAAGGGTCCTGCAGAAATAGCATTTACCCGAATTCCATATTTCTGCCCTGCCTCATACGCCAACACTTGAGTGTCGCTTTCAAGCGCAGCCTTCGCTGAACTCATCCCGCCACCATACCCTGGAATTACCTTTTCAGAAGCCATATAGGTCAAAGAAAGGATAGAGCTTCCTCTGTTCATGATGGGAGCAAAATGAGCAACCAATGAAATAAGAGAATATGACGATGAACTTACAGCTGCAAGATATCCTTTTCTAGAAGTCTCAAGTAGGGGCAATTTGACTTCAGGGCCATTAGCAAGCGAGTGAATCAAAATGTCAATACGACCATAATCTCTTTTGATCGATTCAACAACCTCAGAAACGGTATAGCCTGAGGATTCCTGATATCGCTTATTTTCACGAATTTCTTCGGGAACATCCTCAGGCTTATCAAAAGTGGCATCGAGAGGATAGACTTTATCAATTTCAAATAGCCGCCCATCTGATAACCGTCTCGACTCATCAAACTTCCCCGAACGAAAAGCCGTTGTAAAAATTTTTACCATAGGAGTCCAGGTTCCAACAAGCACAGTGGCGCCGGCTTCATACATCGTCTTTGCAATCGAAAAACCAAAGCCCTTGTCATCTCCCACACCAGCAACAAAGACGATTTTGCCTTTTAAATCTAACTGAAGCATTTCTAGAACCCTCTAATTTATGATTTCAAAATTATATGCAACAGGTTAGGGACTGTGCAAGAATAAGTTGTATGACGTGACTGAGCCAGAGATAGCAGATGTTGTGATCTATGACAAGCTCATGGGCGTAGTCACGATCAAGGATTAAAGCGCAACAGATGCAGCTTCGGAATCGGTCAAGTTTTCGTTATTCTTGCACAGTCCTTTAGTTGCGGTCAAAGAAGATACCGTTTTTATAGCCGGATAAGCCTTCCCTTCGTGAACTAATCTTAATAGGGCAATCTCGAGCAATTCAGGAGTTGAAGGCTCTAATACACTCAACTGAGGATCATTCCAAAGGGAGACTCTTTTCCCAAAAAGCTCTGCATATTGTGGTAATCTGTACTCTTTAGAAACATCGATCGGAAGATCTACAATCGCAAGACAACAAGCCGCAAAATGAACACACTGATGATGAAGGATGTTATATGTTTGAAAATCATACCCCCCCTTCCCTATGAACTCTTTAAGACGTTGAAACTGCTGCTTATTTATAGGAATCGCAACAGCGAAGGAAGGAAAATGTCCACCAGAACCATACTCAAGCTTTCCATCAAAACGCGTTTCATAGAAAATTTTTAATGGATTTGGTTCACCTCGTTGAACAACAGCATATAGCTGGTCTAGATATCTTGGCTGGTATCCTGGAAATTCTCCCGTATGTCCGCATACCACATGAAATGGCTCTCCATCTTGCATTCCTCTAATTGCAACCCATGCATGACCAATTCCACGATCAATTGATCCATCAGGATGATGAGCCACAGAATCAATAAAAGCCTCAAGACTCGAGTAGTCTAAATGTTTAGCATCAACGGCAACCATCAAAAGATAGTCGTAGCACAAAAGATCTGAAGGCTCCTGGAGAGCACATGTATGAAGATCATCCAAATGTTCATACTGTAAATTCCAAGAGCTTGAATGGGTATGTCGACAACAAGCAATCAAGCTACTGCAAAGAATAAACAGAAGACAGCCTACTCGCTTAAGCATTACAACGGCCGAATATGGATACGAATCACATCAGGAACCGGAACTCTCAAAGGACGTACCGTAAGCATCCAATCGTAGCTTTTAAATCTATTCGCCCCTTTTATGTTGAGTTCTTGTGGACGATTACCCCGGACGACATGACCGAAAACATCTCCTGATGCTATCGTATATGAAAGTTCAAAACCGTCCCCATGGGCACCTACAGAAATTTTTGATCCAGGAAGGAGGGTATTAGCCTTCATTTCATCAATCAAAAAAGTGTTTTTAGATCCATAATTCCAAAAGAAAGAAAAGAGCGGTTGACTCTCTTTTTCAAAGGTGTAGGTATCAGCATAGGGAACCAATTCAAGAAGAATACCCTCTTCGCAATCAATATTCCTGACCGATGCTCTTGGACACGAAAGAACCAAAGAAAAGTTTTTATAGTATAGAGTAAAAGGCGAAAAGACGCCTACTGCATGTGATGGAGGATTCCATGTAGATATCGACCACATCCAATGAGGTCCTATACGAGATCTCCAAGTAGCTGATTCGATATCCAGCGCGACTTCCACATCCTGTTTTGGAATAGATGGGACCAGAAGTGATTCCAAATAAAGTCGATCCTTCGAAAGAACGATTTCCGTCACTCCATAAAGAGCGATCATCACCCAATCTAAGAGAGATTTAGACTGAATCCCTGAAAATGTATTCACTTGGGGCTCTAAAAGTCGATATTGAAGAACATTAGGCGCCCAAAGATTCATTATAGCCTTAACATAAGGCTCAAAAATAAAGACATCCTTATGGAAGTGGAAAAGAGCCAGTAAAAATAATCCTAAATTCTTTTCAGAAATATTCGAAAGATTTTGAAGAATATTAATTACATCTTCATTCAGAACCCGACCGGTCGACAGATTGAAAACGGCTTTTAGAACTAAAGGAACTTCATCTAAGAATAATAAAATAGCTTGTTCTAACCGAGCTGCAGCTTCTGAAACCAAATGCACTAGCTCCGACCCTAAATTAGTCTCCTCATCCTTAAGCATCAGACGGAAGAGAAAATAAATCTCAATTTGTTCAAATCGATCATGAGCAAAAGGATAGTCTGTTAATACAACAGGAAAAAGCTCATGAGAAGTTCCCTTTTCAATTTGAAAGGCGAGAATCTTCTTAAGATGCGATCTGGCGGCTTGCGCATTTTCAAGTGTACGAGTTTTAAAAAGAGCATAGACATACAGAAGATTCTCCCAAACTGGGATCAACGATGTCTCAACAAGCTCTCCGTTTGGATGAGCCTGCAAAAATCCTGTTTCACTAGAAACTTTAGTGCGTGCATATGCAACAATCTGTTCAATATGCTTTCGATATATATCATGAAGAGTCACAGCAGCCGAAAACCCCCAGCTATCTCAATATTTTGTCCAGTAATATACCGGTTATCGACTCTTAAGAGGAAATGAAGAACTGAAATAATTTCATCAAATGAAGCGGCCCGCTTCAGAGGAAGAGACGCCCCTTTATCCTCTAAATCTACAGAATTTTCCATTTTCCCAGGAGAAATCATATTTACTCGAACTTTATCTAGAGCTACTTCTTTTGCAAGTGATCGAGTGAGCATGAGAAGAGCAGCCTTCGATGCATGATAGATAGGAGCATGGAGGTCTGCATATAAATAGCCTACACCTGCAGAACCAATATTTATGATCGAGCCTTCATGCTTCTTAATAGAATTCAATAACCGCCGAGAAAGATGAATAGGTGCTAAACAATTTGTTTCAAACATCAAGAGTGCTTGTCTTTCATCAGTAATCGAACTAAGACCCCAAAAATAAACCCCAGCGTTGTTAATAAGCAAAGAGACCCCGCCAGAAAGAGCAAGGCATTCATCACAGAATTGATCTCTTTGACCTATATTCGAGAGATCACATCCTAAAACTTTTGCTTGCACACCAATACTTTGGCATATTGATTGGACTTTGGAGGCCTCTTCAAAACTTTTAGAGGCTTGAAGCACAACATTATATCCGAGACGAGCACATTCAAAAGCAATCTCTCTGCCAAGACCCTTTGCAGCACCCGTGACAACCGCCCACCCCTTACTCATATTCGCTTTACCTCAGTTTTTGCATATGGAATAGCCTTCCCATGTAAAGCTTGAGGCTTTCGTACTTTGAGACTCACCGAATGAATTTGCTGCCATCTACCAAGAATTGCTTGAGAAACAGTTTGCACAAGTACTTCTAAAAGCTGAAACTTACCCCTGCAAAGACATTCTTCAATAAAATTTGCTATATCCACATAACTTACGGTCATATCGATATGGTCTTCAATCGAAACCATGTTAAGACAGACATGACAATCAATAAGAAGATCTTGAGGAGTTATTCGCTCTTCAAGATTACAACCAATAATGCAACTAATTTTGAGGCTTTCAAGACCAATTTCAATCACTCTTTTGCCTCACGTGTGAGTTGTTTAACAAACTGCACAAGACTTTTCCTTGAAATAACCTGTTCTGCAAACTGAACGAGCTCAGGGGGAGATCCTTCTATAGCAAAAGCACGATCAGCTTTCTGAAACATGGGTATATCATTGTGATCATCTCCAAATGCAAGAAGTGGGCGATGACGGGTGAGCATCTCGACCGCATACCCCTTATTGACTCCTTGGGCTGTGATCTGAGCTATGTAAACCTCTGAATTAAAAGAATCCTTCATGATAGCGCATGAAAGAGGTGATCGTTCAAGCTCAGCCTGCAATTTTCGAGCCTCTTCTTCAAACATAAAAAGCCGCAAAGCTAAGATTCTCTTAAGATGGGTGCTTTCGTATGAGATCCAGTCTTCCTTCTGAATACTCTTTCTTCGTTCAAGGTGACTCAATAATATACTGTCTCTTGAAGCAGGACGAAAAAGAATCTTTGAATCCGTATAAATAATTGCAGGACCTGGAGTTGAATGAAGCAGATCTTCAACCAAACTACTCTCCAGATATGCCTTATTGATGCAGCGCCCTTCAGGGAACGAAAATAGTTCCGCTCCATTAAGAGCGGCTAGTCGAAAAGGGATCTTAAGGTGCTGCAGGAAATGGAGGCTCCATGATGTCGTTCTTCCTGTAACAAATATGAGATCTGCAAAATCATTATGCGAATCCACACAGGCCTCTAAAAGACCAGGAACCCATCCACCAGGAACCCAAGTTTCTTGATTCAAACCATGTGACAGCTGTAAATCTTTATCTGCTTCCTGAGATTGAGTATGCCCATGAGGCACGGATGAAGTTCCATCGATATCAAAAGCAAGTGTGTATCTCATAAATAAAAGATGACTCCTCATCCATTGCAATCAACGTATACTATAGTTTATCAACTATTACGAGGCCGTACAAGTTATTCTTGTAGGGCTCCCAACAGTACAAATAGTTGAGAGATCCCGATGATGAATGCAATATTATTTTTTTTAGAAACCTCAGCTGAAACTATTGAATCTACCCTTCAATCGGGAATAGAAGCAGGAACAGACGCCGCTCATACACCTCCTGAATTCAATCAACTTTTGATTAAAACAATTCTTCTTGTCGGGGCGCTGCTTGCTTTGACATTTACAGCTCTCTGGGTACTTAAACGAATAGGTGGAGGAAGATTCGAAGTTTCACAAAGAAGCTCCCTTATTCGAGTGATTGAAAGAAAGTCAATTACACCTAAATGTTCTCTGTGGATTGTCGAAATTGAAGAGGAAAGGTATGTAGTAGCTGAATCGGCGAACAATATTTCAATAACACCGCTAAACAGTAAAGCTGTTGATGTATCATAAAATATCGCAAGCTATAGAAATGTATTGCATGAACCATTCCTTGAGGATCTATGAATAGAGAGTACTTTTCCAAAAAAAATCACCATAAGAAGAAGTTTCTTGTCTTGATCACTCTCCTGCTCAGCGCAAATTCCTGCTATAAAATGCCCAATGATCAAGACATAAGTGTCATACCAAATACAAACAATCCAAATCTGACGCACCAAGAACAGACCCCTTGGCTACCGACAAGCCCAATGTAGCCAGCGCTCTTAGTGGAATGCCGGATGTTAAATTTCGATATAAAATTTCGGTTGGCACTAATATCTTTGGTAGAAGTACATTCAGATTAAACAACCTAGAGTAGGTAGGACTATGGCACCTCTTTCTGAAAAGACGCTCCAAACTTGCTTTCAAGAACTTGGACTAAGTGCAAATATCGACGAGAAGTCGAATCAAATTCTTTCTTCAATCAAAATTGAAGATCGTGAATTTCCTGTTTTTTGCAGAACCTTAACAGGGGGTGAGCTTGTTCAGGTGATCTGCTTCGTTCCCGTCGCGGTCGAAGAAAAGAGCTTCGACGACTTAGCTCGTTTTCTTCACCTCGTGAACAAAGAATTAGATATGCCAGGATTCGGTCTCGATGAAACAACAAAAACTGTTTTTTATCGGGTAATCATTCCTACAGTCGGCCAGCAATTTGACACCAATACCTTCAAAGCATTTTTGAAGACTATTGAAAATGTCTGCTCAACATTTGGAGTGATCATTACTGCGCTAGCAATGAATGCCATGACTCTCGACGAAATTTTTGCTGAAATGCAAAAAAAGAAATAATAAATTCTGCAGGAAGATAGAATCGGGAAGTATTAGTCCCCAAAATTATCTTTTTTATTTCTTTGATTATGCGCAGATTAATCTATTTCGATACCGAGACAACCGGCACAAGAACTGACAAAGACAGGATCATAGAGATTGCAGCCTATGATCCTCTTCTCAACAAAACATTTGAATCATTCGTACAGCCTAAAATGGCCATCCCCAAAGAGTCCACAGCGATCCATGGAATCACAGATGAAATGGTGAAGGATGCTCCTACAATAGATATAGTCCTCAATCAATTTATAGAATTTTGTGCAGGAAGCATCGCTTTAATTGCTCACAATGCGGAAAATTTCGATGTTCCCGTCCTGATGGCAGAAGCAAACCGAGGTCAAGTAACCCTTCCCTCTGAATGGGTCTATCTTGACTCCCTCCGTTGGGCAAGAAAATATAGACGCGACCTCCCACGACATTCACTCCAATATCTTAGACAAAGTTTTGATATTGCACCAAACCAAGCACATAGAGCTTTAGACGACGTAAAAATTCTTCATGAAGTATTTTCCCTCATGATTGATGATCTTTCCACTGATCAGCTGATCGAACGAATAGGCCCTGTCTCAATACGCACTCAAAACAATGTCGCTCAAGATTCAAAAACGAGGCAGCTAGAACTCATCTCATGAGTACTCTGATAATCGGATGCGGGTATGTTGGTGAATCATTAGCCCTCTTAGAAAAGAAGAGATGCTCACGCGTACTCGGAACGACGACAAGAATCGAAAGACAAGAGGAACTTCAAAAGCTTGGCATAGAAACAGTTGTATGGAAATCCGGGGATACACAAGGCCTAAAAGACATTTTAAACGAAAAGTTCGACCGGATCTGTATTTCAATTGCTCCGAATAATCCATCTGCTTCCTATAAGGACGTCTACCTCAAAACCGCGAATGCTCTATTCGATATACTATCTGCTGGCAAACATCTGGGACATCTTATCGTCGTTAGCAGCACATCAGTATATGGTGACTACGAGGGGGATTGGGTAGATGAGACATCTCAACTTAGACCGAACTCAGAGCAGGATGAAGTACTCATTGCTACAGAAAAGTGTTACCTCTCTCTTGAAGCACCCGTTACCATAATTCGCTCAGGAGAACTTGTAGGGCCATATCGAAACCCGACAGATAAACTCCGCAAAGGGTTCCATGGGACTCCTCAATCCTGCACAAATCTTACTCATAGAGATGACCTTGTACTCATGATAACCCACTCCTGGGAGAAAGGCTTGACAGGGATATTCAATCTCTGCAACGACATACATATTCCGCGGCAGGAGTACTATCAAGTGCTTGCCGACATAGCAGAAATTGATGCTCTAGTCTGTAATAAGCATAAATGGACATCAAAACGCGCTCCAAGCAATAAGAAAGTATCTTCATTGAAGGCTCTTCATCATGGATTCAAGTATATATTTCCACTCTATCCCTTCAAGGAAGGACTCTCCTCTTCCTGTTCAAATCGCGATATCTCCTTGTCCAAATGACACATTCGGGTTTGGCCCTCTTCTTACAGGGAAGATACCTTCCCAAATTCCATTTAAAGCATCTCTTTATGATATTGAAACACTGAACACACTCGCTCAAGAAAACGCATTTGATCTCATTAAAATGTCTTCATGCAATTTCGCCCACGTGCAAGATCACTACACCCTATTGTCTGTTGGATCTGCAATAAGCAAAAATTTTGGACCTCTTCTCATTGCAAAAAACAAAGATCTTGATCTCCGTCGAGCTTCTATAGCTATTCCGGGCAAGAACACTACAGCCTACGCACTTTACCAAATGCTTTACGGAACTCCTTCAAAAACATATCAAGTTCCTTATAATCAAATACTTCAAATGGTCCTAGACGGAATTGTAGATGCCGGAATCATCATTCATGAAACACGATTTCTTATCCAAAAAACAAATGTTCATATCCTCAAAGACCTCGGAAAAACATTCTATTCGAAATACCATATTCCCATTCCTCTAGGCGTTATCGGAGTCAATAAACATCTTTCGCAAAAGATGCAGCATTCACTTAATGCTCTCATACGCTCATCGTTTACCTTCGCAAAGCAAAATCCAAATTGCCTCAAACGCTTCATAAAATTTTTTGCTCAAGAAAAAAAACCATCAATCATTCAAAAGCATATCCAGGCATTCGTCACAAAAGAAACGTATAATCTCACAACTTTGGATGTCCACAATCTGCGAGCGTTTTTTTCTATTGGAATAAAATCAGGACTGTTCAATCCAAACTCTCAACATTTTCAAGTCATCGAATGAATATACTTCTCCTCTTTGCAACCCTTCTTGAAGCAAAACCCACCATTGAACATTTCAAAAAAACAGGTTTACTTGTACAGAAAAGCCCGTTCCATTTCAAAAAAAACAACTTAACCATAGCGATATCAGGAATTGGTCCCTACTCAGCCTATAATTGTACGATAGCCCATATCATAGCTCACGACATTATCATCCAAGGAGGACTTGCAGGAAGTTTTGATCTAGACCTCCCGATAGGTTCTTGCCGCGAGGTTCAATCCGTCTCGTTTCTTCCTCTATTTCAGAATCAAAATTGCCCAGAAGCTCTTCTTTTTCCGAAAATAACACTTCAAAATGATGGGGTTGAACTCTTTACATCCCCCTGTCCAGTTTATGAACAGAAAAGATCAAGCGGGCTTGTTGATATGGAAGGCTATGCCATAGCACAGGCAGGATCTGCCCATTCAAAACCAGTTCATCTTTTGAAAATCGTCTCGGACCATCCTTCACAGAATTCGTCAAGGCTCATTCGAGAGCGAATGCAAGACCTATCGTTGCAGTTGTCTTCGAATATTATAGAACTTGTAACAGCAAAAGGTCTCAGGGACTAATTTTTCTTGAAAAAGTATATTTACGTAGACAAAACATCAAAAAAATTGCTATTCATGCTGATTCAAAGAACATCTGTGAGGAATATAAATGCAAAACCGCATCCAGACTTTATTGATGAGTGGAGTTCTTTTATCTCTTTCAATGACTGTCTACTGCAATGGACAAATTCCTAATACCGAACAACCTTTCTATCGATTTGCCCTTGTAAGAGATATTTCTAGCTCATTTGAAGATAGCCTAAAACTGAGCCCCCCTCCGATTCCCATAGACCTCAATTTAGCTCATCAGCAGCATGAAAACTACATCAATATAGTTAATAAGCTCGTCCAAGAGGTCATTCGACTAGATGCGGATCCAAATCATCCTGACTGCAACTTTATTGAAGATACATCGATTATTGTCGGCGATACTGCTATAATTAGCAGAATGGGAGCTCCAGAGCGGCAAGGCGAAGAAGTGGCCGTAGCAGAGGCTCTTGAAAATATCGGTATAAAAAATATCATTCACCTTGAATTTCCTTGCTCAATGGATGGAGGGGATATTTTATATACAGGTCGGCATCTTTTTGTTGGTCTTTCACGACGAACCAATGAATTCGCTCTTAAACGACTTCAGGAAATATTCAAAGATAACGTCGAGGTTATTGGAGTTCCAGTCATTGATGGACTTCATCTAAAGTCACAAGTCAGCTTTTTTGATTCTGAAACGCTTGTAGTGGCAGACACTCTTGCAGGAAGAGAAGTGCAAAACATAATAAGCGAATCAACAAAAAACCACTACACGTTCATTACTGTTCCCGATCCAATCGCCTCTAATGTATTAAGAATAGGGTCAACGCTCATCATTCAAGATGGATTTCCCGCAAGTGAAGAAATCTTGCAAAAGGTTTGTGACCAAAAACAAATAGAGATGGTGAAAATCAATATGTCTGAGCTCATCAAAGCTGATGGAGCCTTAACCTGTGGAAGTCTTCTCTTCAATTAACTCTATCAGGGTTAGTAAAGGCTAAAAACTCAGACGCCAAGAATTGGGAAGAAAAGCCTTCTTCCCTAACTTCTACAAAGGAGCTTGTGCAATCTCTCATCAAATTCATTTCTTGCACGAACCACCCGTGGGACATCTAGAATGATAACTAAAAAAATACCCATAATTGGAACCGATTCCAAGAGACCACGAACGAAGTTATAAACTCCTAAAGATCCTTCTTCGAGATGCTCCCCTCTATTTTTTTCATCAAAGATAGCATTGGCCAGGTGGTATATCGTATGAACAATCCCTAAACATGAACGCATAAGACCTGTTGCAGTACTTAAAACTGGAATCATGCCCGATATATTTATCCAATTAAGCGATGGCCCTGGAATCTCATAGGTATGATTGCCAATATAAGAAGCCTCACCAGAAGTAATATCTGATCTTAAAAATGGAGCGGTCAATATATTACCTGTTATAGACAAAGACATACTTCACTCTCTTGATTAATAAATTATTTTATGAAGATTCTATCACACAAATGACTTTATAAAAAAGTTATTATGTAAATTGAAATTATACTGAAATATTTTTTGTCTTATTCGTGCATAAAAGAAATCTATGCACGAATAGAATGAATTTATTTGACAAGAGAATCAATCTTACGGCTTCTTCAAGAGCCGAGCTAAGAGCAGAGCTGAAATAGCAACAATTCCAGTAACACAACTTGCTGCAATTGTTTTCTCAACCCTTCCCGAGAAAACAGAGCCCCATCCGAGAAATGCTCTATATCCAAGGGCCAAAATCACCAAAACTAAAAAAACAAACAAGCTCCACCACGCAACGTGAGGTTTTGATTTCATCAGAGCGCGCACTGTAAGGGCAACAGCTATAAGAACTGTTCCCGAATAGAGCGAGCTTGTAGCGATTAAAGGATTGGAGAGAAAAGCTATTAAACAAAGAACAGCCACTCCTATCGAGTACCAAACAAGGCTTGTTTCAATTCGCATTTTTTAACACCTTTTTAATATTCTGAGCTTCACGCAGTCCTGTTGCATATGCCCCTTGAGCACTAGCGGGAAGATCACTGGAAGTTGCCTCCCCTGCGAAAAAAAGTATATCGCAAAGAGGTTCGGCCAAAATATCACGCTCATCCCCTTTACAGCTAGGCGACATTGAACTATTTGCTCCATAGGCAAATGGGTCATTTATCCATCGAGTAACACTATATTCCTTAGGGTCTACAACCTTGTCACCATACATACCCTTTAGGGCAGCCATTCCTTCTTGAAGAATTTCTTGGTCGCTCTTTTCTGCAAAACTATCAGCATATTCTGAAGAGTTATACCCAATCAGGATCGGCTCCCCTGTAGCCTTTGTGCAATCGAAAAACTCAACCCACTTCCCATTCGAGTCTCCTATACGACCAATAACATCTACTCCCCGATCCCAAAAGACTTTTGGGAAATGCAGAGCGAGTTTCTCAGAGGTGCCAAATCCAAGCTTGGAAATGGCTTCTTGCTTATTCTTCGGAAGCTCTGGAACAAACTCAACGCTCCCCTTTTTCAAAACACCTAGGGGAAGCGTACAAAGGACAGCTTTTGCCGTTAAAGTTCCTTTCTTGCACGTCTCAATCTCTACCGGTTTTTTTGAATAGTCTATCTTTTTGATTACTGAGTTTAAGTGAATATTAAGACCTGCACTCAAGTAGTTCGTAATCTGATCCATTCCATTTACAAGACCTAACTCTCTTCCGGAGGAATAATTATCTTGATCAAAGTACATAAGCGAGAGTTTACCAGCTCCTTGATCATATTCGTGCTCAAACCATGATGTCAGGATGAAGTTGAGCTGTTGAATCTGTGGTTCAGTGAGCTTTTGACTCTTGATAAAGTCGTCAGCAACCGTTCTTAGCGAGGTATCTTGCTTTCGCATATGTTGTTCATTAACAACATATTCATCAAAATCATCTCCTAAGGCAGCCAAGTCATCGATTTGACTTTCGGTATACTGCCCCTTCTTTCCAAAGACAGCTAGATTGTCGAAATTTATAGGAAATAATCTATATCCTTGGTGAGAAGCTATTTTATAGATAGGATCATGCTTTTTCCCGTAAAGCCATTGAGCGCCTAGATCAAGAGGAACTCCCCATTTTCGATCTGTAAAAATGCGTCCCCCTATCCGATCTCTCGCTTCCAGAACCACCACTTTTAGCCCTGCCTCTTGAAGATCCTTTGCCGCAGCAAGTCCTGAAATCCCACCACCGATAACTGCCACATCAAATTCTTCTGCATTGAGGGGCATTTTAAACAAGTGCGAGACTGGCTGGAGATTTGAGAGAAATAAAGAGATGGCAAATAAGATGAAGACCTTTTTCATATCATTTCCCTTTGAAATACTTTTGCAATGAGTTTGATACGCGTTTGAGTCATTAGTCACAATCTTTTATCAAAAAAACCTTATAGAAAAAGGCTCGATATAACCTAAGGATCTTGCTTAAGAAATGATGCTTCAGTCTCGAATTAAAATTATTTTAAAATTAAGAATGGAAAAATAAATTTTATTTTAATAAAATACGAGCTAACTAATGCAAAAGCAGTATAAAGTTATGAATCTAACCAGTGATTCCATCTCTTCCGCTCTAGCAAATTCAAACCCGTACGATCGATGCTCCCTTTCCTTATTGCCATCTCTCGAAATAAAAACAGCTATATACACCCCTAAACCTTTCTTCGAAGATATTTTGGATATTTTCCAAAAATGCCTTACTCAATGGATTATTCCATATTCAAATCAACTTTTTGGCAATAAACACACCTTTCCTTCATTGCTACTCGAGAAGGTTTCCGATTTATGCTCAAACAAACATTCCAGAACATGCAAAGAAACATACGACATCCTTAATCAACTTTTTGGCAATAAACGGCTACACAGGCTTTGCATTCGTGCAGACATATCTTTGGATGCGATCAAGGAATCTCTCTTAACCATTAAGGAGCTAGATGCTCTTTTTGCCGAAGCAGCTCTTGTAACAAAAGTAGATTTTGAAGAACTGCTGGATGAAATAACCTCCGACACAGCAACACGTTTTAATATAAGATCACGCACAAAAGACCTCAAAAATCGATTTCAAAATAAGTCGATTGAAACCTGTTCCTTGGATGACTTAGACGTACTACATTCTCTTCTAGTCCCAGTTTCTTCTTCCGAGAAAATATTTCTTTTGGGAACACCGCAAGTCGATCCTGCAAGTATTGAACTGTCATACAGAGAAAAACAACGAATGCTGGCCCTATCTTGTGAGCGACTCCGAAACCAAATCTTAAATAAAGATTTCTCGAAACTCGAAACCTGGGAATACTATTTTGCTAAAAGATTATCTCAACCAAAACTTCCAGACGGGCTTATGGTTCGCCACCCGAATGGATATCTCTATCAATCAAAAAAAATTAAGGCGAATGGTTGTTATAAGCTCCTTTTCAAACCATTAGGATCTCAAGAGCTTACCCCTCATCTGCTTATTCGAGGAACTCGTGGAGGAGAACCTACAGACAAACTCCATCATGTCTTTTTTACTTTGCGAGAAGACTTTACGGATGAGCTCGGTGCAAACGGAGTGATTGCAACGTACAGTGAAACAAAAAAGACTTTGGATGATCTTGAAGGCAGGAAATGCACCATTATTGGATACTCTCTTGGTGGAGCACAGGCCCAAAGGGATGCCCTCCTTTTCAAAGAGCAAATCAATAGGCTCGTCACTGTTTGCGCACCGGGAATAGATGCAGCATCAAACCAACATTTTATTGAGAAGGTAGACTCATCACCTCTGAATTTCGATATCTGTCATCATATTGATGCCGAAGATTTTGTGGATGAGGCAGGAGAGGTACACTTAGGAGCAGGAATCTCTTCACTAAAGAAGACTTCTTCATCAATTAAAATCTTTGGCCACATCTCTCCGAAAACTCCAGAGCAGTATCTTGACTCGAAATCACTTTGGCCTATCCGAACAAGATTTTCAGACTTTTACTCGTCGGGTATTCTTGGAATGATTTCTTATTTTTTAACGGGCGGACAAGCGCACTTGCGATCAACGCCTTTAGAAGAAAAAAGTCGACTTATCAGCTTAGATTCTCACAATTCTCAGCACTCTGAAACTATTGATGCAATTTTGAACCATAAAGAACCATATCGAGATTCGAGATGGGAGACCTTAAGAAAAAGTCTATGCTTTCACTCATCTCCAGGATTTGCACGTTTTATATGTGACACAGAAAAAAATCAAAGAATCCTAGAGAGCGACCCAAAATAGATCGCTCCTGAATATGCCTTACTTTTGTGCTTTTTCGGCCGGATAGCCTTTTTGCATCCAAACTACAATTCCTTCAGGGCATTCCATGACATTCATATACCCCATATTCATAAGTCTATCGCCTAAAGTTTTACTTGCTGGACATTTCATATTAACGCAATAGACAACGATCTGTTTGTCTTTTGAAGGAAGAGCACTCATTATTTCCTGATCCGTGCTCGTGCATGGTAAGAAGATCGCTCCCTTAATCCGATTGCCATCATCAAACTCTTTCGTACGAGCATCGACTATGACCATGTCAACTCCTGAATCCATCATTGATTTGAGAGCGTCGGCAGTCACATTCGTGGCATTTTTATTTGATGATTGCATGTCCGCAGCGGACACAGAATTCATCGAAGAATTGGCCATTTGATCAGCTGAAAGACCGGCCAGTGATATAAAAGAAAAAAGACCTAAGCAAAATAGTTTCATAGTATTTCTTACACTCCTTATCGAATAAATTACTCATATAATATAAATTATTTAACAACAACTATCGTAAAAAAATTATTTATATCTGGAGAGTAGTTCTTCTAAAAGTCTCAAGCAGTTGAGCATGTTCATGCATAGGTTCATCATTTTGAAACTGAGTGTCAAGGTAATGCTGCATTGAATGATAGATTTCATCGAAACTTTTTACCGACTGCTCCCCCTTCATGTATTTCTCAATATATCGACATCCTTCAGAAATATTTTCGACAATAACATCACTGAGACATGCAACAAATGGGTGGATATAGGGGGAGACCGAAGTACCTAGAATTTCACCTTCTGCTTTAACATAGTGAGATCCAAGTGGAGCAAGGGAGATAATGTACTTTTTATGAAAACGAGCCCACATCATTTCTGCTCCAACTCCAAGTCCTCGCTTTTCCCTTGCATCAACAAAAAGAATATCTGCGGATGCTACTTGAATCATATCGCGCCCAAAAATGGAAAGAGAGTCGTGCATTGAATCTTTTCTAAAAGCAGGATTAAGGAGATGAACTTTCCATCCAGGCAACGACTTAAGTATTTCCTCTATTTCTTTTTGACTCCATTCAAGCTCAGATTTTTCATGACCTTTTTGAATTGAGCCCGCCAAATACATCGAAACAATTTTCGTTTTTTTCATAGATTATCCTCAGAAGAATGCGATACAAAAGCAAAATACTTACAAGATAGTGAAGATTACTTTTATATGGCAGCAGAGAGAGAAGAAAATGGTCGTTTCTTTTTTGGGTATGACATCAAGGCTCCATGGCCTGAAAATGAACCAAAAGGACGAATTATTCCTTTTGAATCGCGACATATGACAGCTCGATTCATAGGCACATGTCTCAGATCGCAGATCATAAACGCCATAACGTCATTCGATTTTGACCCGTTCTTTTTAACAGGGATTCTTAATGCTATTATCCTGCTTCCAGCAAAAGATCCTCATTGCCTCTCACTCGTATTCAAGCCGATTATGGGGGCGCAATCCTCTATCGATCTTCAAATATCGCTCGAGAAGCTGTTGCTAGATACCCGCATAGATACTCGCCTATTACAGCAAAATCACATAGAGAGGCTACCTCATGTAACACTTTGCAGAACTCCTTTTGATGCAGAAGAATGGAGAAAAGAATTTCACCCTCTCACGTGTTACTGTTCAGAACTCACTCTTTTTGAAACTGTAGGACCACTTAAATACCACAAGATCAAATCATGGCCTCTATTATCACCTTTCGAGGTCCTTGATCACACTGCAGATCTTGCCTTTTGGATTCATGGAAGAAACTACACGGAACTCTTCTATAACGCCTTACTTGCCCTCTCTTTTTTTTATCTTCCATTTTCAAAGTTTATTCCAACTCAACATCCATCATTCACTCATCTCGGTATTGTCATCGACTCGCTCAATGAAGTTATTTCGAAAATAGACATTGAGATAGGTTCTCCCTTCAAGGCTGTGAGCCGCCATGAACGGACTGAGCATAAATTGGTGTGTGATATCCAAATGATGTCTTGGGAAATGATCGTAGACGTATAGGTATCGAAATGTATGGACTCAATAGAATAGCTCCTTCCACATACATTCTCCCCCGTGAAGGTGGAATGCATGTTCCAGGACTCATATTTGCTTCAGAATCAATTCTCAATGAAACTGATTTGGATAAACCTCTCGATCAGGTTCGCAATGTCGCTCATCTTCCAGGTATCATAGGCCATAGCATTGCCATGCCTGACATGCACTGGGGCTACGGTTTTCCCATCGGAGGAGTTGCCGCGACCTGTGCGGACACAGGAGTAATTAGCCCTGGAGGAGTTGGCTATGATATCAATTGCGGTGTTCGTCTAGCACTTATTCCTCTCTCATTTGCTTCTATTAATCCAAGTCAAAGAAATGCTCTCCTCAAAAAAATATTCAGCTTGATCCCTTCAGGAGTGGGGACTTCACAGAAAATTCAGTTTACTCTTACTCAAAGTGATTATAAGGCCATTGAGCAAAAAGGCGTTCGTTATTGTTTAGAACGAGGCTATGGATTTGCTCAAGATGCCGAAAACTGCGAAAGTCATGGATTTATCGCAGGAGCCGACCTAAATGCAGTTTCAGACACAGCGATCCAAAGAGGGTGTAAACAGCTTGGCTCGATAGGCTCTGGGAATCATTTTATTGAGATCGGGTCCGTTGAATCTATTGCTCTTCCCGAAATTGCAAAAGCATGGGGTATTGAGCGTGGAATGACCTATGCGCTTATACATTCAGGGTCTCGTGGATTCGGTCATCAAATATGTGAAGATACTCTGCGCGAATTTGCTCAACTCGGACATGGCACAGGTCTGCCCGATAAGCAGCTGATATCAGCACCACTCTCAAGTCCTGAGGGGAAAAAATATTTTGCCGCCATGTCGATGGCTGCAAATTTTGCTTTCTGCAATCGTCAAATGATGCTCCATGGAATTCGAAATGCCTTTTATGAGGTACTTAAAATTCCTCATGAGCAGGTTCGACTCCTGTATGATGTCTGTCATAATATAGCAAAATATGAATCTCACTCTTTTGACGGCAAGCAAATACAGGTGTGCGTCCATCGAAAAGGAGCGACACGGGCTTTTGGTCCTGGTTCAATTGATCTTCCCGAACATTTTAGAAAGACAGGACAACCAGTGCTTGTTCCAGGAGACATGCAAAGAGGAAGCTATATATTGCAAGGCAACTCTGAACCGAGATCGTGGTGCAGTGCATGTCACGGAGCAGGACGAACAAAAAGCAGAACTCAGGTAGCCAAAAGTTGGCTTGGAAAAAACACTCTTCAATATATGCAAGATCAAGGGATTTCCGTGCTTGCTGAAAGCAATAAGACCATAGCTGAAGAAATGCCTGACGCCTATCGCAACGTCTCATCTGTTGTTGATGCCGTACAAGAAGCAGGGCTTGCGAATATCGTTGCCAAGCTCAAACCTTCAATGGTAATTAAAGGCTGAACAGAATCATTTAACAAGAACGTATCGAAAATGGTGACTTCAAGCAATTTTGACTTCGAAAAAAATAACTATCTTCCAATACTCACCGATGAAAAACTCGAATTCTCCCCATTTCTTGATATAGATCAACCTCAAGAGGTTTATCTCAATCAATTTCTCAACGAAAATGAATCATCCCTCGAGTTAAGAGATTTGTTAACTCTGCAAGAATTTTGCTCTCACCTGGAAAAACACTATCAAAAACGAGTTCAAAAGTTATCTCACGAAGAGCCACTCGTTAGCAAAATATATCAAACTGCTCTTCAGGAAAATCAATTACATTCTCTTAAAGTGCGCATAGAACTGGCAACTAACAAGCTATTAAGTGAAATTCAAGAAAGAAAAAAACAACTTGAAGAATCATCGATAGCCGCGGTGCTTAATGAACGATTAATTCAGGAAATAGCCAAAAGTTGCGAGCAACTCCTTCGACGCATAAAACCAAAACCAGAAGCTCATATAGGGTATGAATACCCGTGTAAAATTCATACCGAAAGCAGCTTTTTTTTCTTGTTTCAAGATACTATAGAAAAAAATTTCTACCTGATAAATAAATCACTTTTATTCAACAAAGTTACCTCAAAAATAGCTCCAAGTACGTTTTTGCAACATTTCAGCATATGTATTCCCAATAATTGCAACCATTCTATCAAAGCTCTCGAAGAAAAAGATCTTAGAATAGCTCGAATAAGGATACGGTATAGACAATTGTTATCCATTCCAGAGAAGTTTAAGGAAGTTACAACAAATCATCTTTTATATACTGCTGAGGCAATTGAGAATAACTTATCTCTCCCTATGCCAAATCAACATCTGAGAAGCAATCAAAAGGAAAATAGGCCTTATAGTCTTCAGTTTGAAGATGAATCCAAGCGAGTATTTGTAAATTGTAAACGCAAGATTCACGAAGTAAAATCAGGCAGCAGCAAAAAGGTAACAATTTCATTTCTTGTTCCTTACTCATTAGGAGAAAAGGCTATAGCTGTCGCCCAAAAAGTTTTTAACAAAAACGATGCCATTAACTCCGAAATAGAAGTTCAAACGCTACTTCAACAATCATCACCAATTATTCTAGGCCATTATTTTTACAATAAGCCCCTTACAGCTGTTTTTACAAAGCCGACCAATATTGCTAAAGTCTCAATCTATGAACGCTATTTTGATAATGACCTTGCAACCACTCCTAGCGAAAGGCTTACTTGGAATGAAAAAATCTCTGCGATTATTCATTTAACTCAGGAACTCCTCTCGATACACAAACAATCTTATCTTCACGGAGATATTAAACTTCTTAATATGCTCTTCAGAAGAGATACATCTCTTGGGACAACGGAATGTCGAATCACAGACTTCGGATTTTCTTTTAGCCTCAAAGAGAGGATCCCAAACTTTGTGCTCCAGAGAGGATATTATGGATCGATAGTACCTACGGCACCAGAGGTCCTAGGAAGCACATGGGGCACCTATGATCCCATAATGGCAGAAACCTTTGCCTTTGCCATCGCTCTTTGGCGTTGGATTAACAAAGGTGAAATACCTTGGGCAAAATTTTTAAATAATTTGTATAAGTCAGGTTTGCCCGTATCAAATATTAATAAAGAAATTTTTACAATTAATGTCGGTTTATTTTTAGAAAACGAAGAATCAAAGCTCAAACAGCAAGATCCAAATTCGATACACGTACAGCTAAACAACATCTTTATTAAGATGCTTCACCCTGCTCCCTCTAAAAGACTCCACCTTAAAGATGCTTTAGTTCAATTCAATACGTTATGCTTTCCTCCAAACTTGCCTCTAAATATGTAACACCGACGAACATATTCATATAAAATATAATTTTACGTTTGTTAATTTGTTTTTTAAATGTTATAATCCATTCAATTTTTAGAATATTAATTATACAATGCACAACGAACTCACCTTTCTCATTCACGGCACAGCAGTTCTCTTATTTCTCTTTGGAGCACTCTACTTAGGTAAAGAGACGCTGATCACTTTTATTGCATGCTCTTGGATCTTTGCCAATTTCTTTGTTACAAAACAGATTACTCTCCTGGGATTTGAGGTAACTGCAAGCGATGTCTATGCAATTGGAGCTATGCTCGGAATGAGTGTTCTTCAGGAATTTTGGGGGCGTAAAATTGCAGTTCTCTCAATCTGGACAAGCTTTTTCACTCTTTTACTCGCTACAGGAATGTCCTATCTTCACTTAAACTACATTCCAACTCTCCACGATACAACCCATTCTCATTTTGAAGCTTTACTCGGATCGACGCCTCGTCTCATGGTCGCATCATTTGCCACCTTCTTCATCTCAAGCCGTCTGGAAGTCGCGCTCTTTAACCTTCTACGGCAATGGGTATCTCTCCCTTTCCCAGTACGTTCAGGAATTTCTATAGCATCTATTCTCCTCTTTGATACTATTCTTTTTTCGTACCTTGGTCTCTATGGTATTGTGGCTAATCTCTTTGATGTTTGTCTCGTAAGCTATATTGTTAAGCTTCTTGTTATTATTTCGCTTGCTCCCTTCCTTACTCTTGTAAGGTATGTTTTTCAACCCACTCAATTGAACCCTCTAAGAATTGATTAATATGACTCCCTTTCGCTTTGAAGTATTCCATCGCTCAAAAAAATCCAAAGCTCGTGTTGGACGCATCCACACTCCTCATGGAATCATCGATACCCCAAGCTTTGTAGCTGTGGGGACAAACAGCACGATAAAAGCGCTCGACAGTAAAATGGTCGATGACCTTGGTCTACAGCTTATGTTCTGCAATACATATCACCTTATGCTTCAACCTGGAACAGAAGTAGTAAAAGCTGCAGGCGGGCTGCATAAGTTCATGAACCGATCGATGCCGATCATCACGGACTCAGGTGGATTCCAAGTTTTTAGTCTTGCATATGGAACGGTTGCAAGTGAGCTGAAAAGTTGTGGCAAAAAACAGACTAATTCAAGCGTTCTTAAAACCACAGAAGATGGAGTCCTTTTCAGATCCTACCGCGACGGAGCAAAAATTCTCCTGACTCCTGAATCATCTGTTCAGGCACAAAAAGATCTGGGTGCCGATATAATCATCCCTTTTGATGAGCTTCCCCCTTATCATATCGACACTCGAGAATTAAAAAAATCATTTGACAGAACACACAGGTGGGAAAAACGATCTCTTGAATACCACAGAAAGAATACTCAAGGGCAGGCAATGTATGCAGTAGTCCATGGAGGTCTTAATCAAGAACTTCGCAAAGAAAGCTTTGAAACCTTGCAAAAGCTTGAATTTGATGGATATGCTATTGGAGGAAGTGTAGGAAAGACTCGGCAGGACTTAGTCAATCTTATTTCAGGAATGTCCCCATACCTTCCAGACAATGCTCCTGTCCATCTTCTTGGCATTGGCGATCTTCCATCCATTGCAAACACGATTACATGTGGGATAGATACCTTTGACAGTTCGTTCCCAACCAAAGCTGCACGCCATGGACTTCTTTTTAAGAAAGAGGGAGAGGTTCGAATCAAAAACGCCTGCAACGAAAAAGCCTTTGAGCCTATAGATCCAGAGTGTACATGCTATACCTGCAAAAACTATTCAAAAGCCTATTTACAGCATCTCTTTAAAGCTTCAGAGCTTACTTTTTATACTCTGGCCACACTCCATAATATTCATTATATGGTAAAGCTCATGGAGCGCTATAGGGCGAGTATTTTACTCGACGAAATTTAGTAATCTAATATCTAAGGATCCGGTATGTCGACAATCATATCCCTCTATCAGTCACTGCAAAGGGAATATAATTCAATACTTCAGACCGGATCAAAGCCTTATTTAGTAAAAAACAGTGACGGCAAAATACACTTTGAAGCTTTTAGTTCATGCATATCAGTCCTTTTTTATAGGGCTATAGGCTATTCATTCGATATTGTTGACATATCCTCTACCTTGACCAACATAGACGAAATCCATAACCAAATAACGAATGCTATTGACCCAAGTAGCTCCCAGAAGTCTATTAAAGAAATTTTTAAAATCCTTGCAATCGTCGAAAATATCATTCAGCGAAAGTCTGCACATAACCCAGAAATGAGAGACACTCGCTCCGGAAATAGAGACCCTATCTTAAAACTTGCTAAAAAAATTGCACAAGCAAGCAGTAAACCTACTGTAGAAATACTCCTAGAACATAACTTTGTCGACAAAGCCTATTACGAAGTTCTTCATGGAAGTGCTTATATAGGAATAAACTCCTCTCTCTTGCAAAAACTAATCCCCATAAGCGCAAAAGCGAAGGACTATTTGCATACGCTCTCATTCGTTGCACTTGGAGCTCAACTAGATCACGACTCAAAGCATCTTGTGAGAGATTCGAATTTTATCAAACAGGCTTTGAATGCTCATAACGAAGAGGCGCTTACTGCTCTTTTAGATCAAGGGTTAGAACCGAATATGAATATCCCTGATCTAAACATTCTTGCCGGTGATCAAACAATACCTTGGGTATTTATCGCCGCGAGCAAAGGCATGCACACAGCCGTCTCAAAGGCCATTGAAAAAGGATTCTCGTTACTCTGTGAAGATCATCAAGGGAATACCCTTCTTAAATACGCCATGGAATCACAGAATGCATTATTTTGCGGAGATATCGCTTCACGCATAGACCCATCAATTAAGAATAAGAACAAAGCAACAGCGCTTTTTGAATTCCTAAAATCCACTAAAATCACATCACAGGCTAAACGACGATTTCTACAAGACTTTATACAACCTTCGAACAATTCAAACATATCACGCCTACAAGGCCCCCTTGAATTCCTCTCAATTCGAATAGATGATCTTGGCATTAATCTCATCGAGCTTTTATATCTTCTTGGATCAAGTGAAAGCGAATTCAAGAGCATGATATATGCTCATAGCTATCGTGAAGAATTTGATAAATCAACATTGGAACTCAAAAGCAAATATCCTGAAAAAAGCATAAATGAATTTTCTCTTTCTCATTTAAAGATTCACGGAAATCAATATGCCCATGGTGTTGAAGTAACAAACCCTGGCCCCAAGCCACAAGAAATACAAACTCAAGATCTGATCGAGTTGTTTGATGGCCTGAATTTAACTGCCCCAGATGCCCCATATTACCTTAATCCTGAGACTCTTCTTCAAGTAGCTGGAGTCAGAAGTGTTCGTGAAGTAAGAGCACTTCTGATGACTTTCTCAACAAAGATAGTGCGCAGGGAAGAATTTTTAGGAACGCCTCGTGCCCGCTCAGAAGCCCTTGTGAATTTTTATGACCTCATTGAACAACATTTATTTCCAACCTTGAAGGTCCTGAAAGAAAAAAAATCTCCCCATGCAACACTTTCGGTTATAAAAGAGTTCGCAGCCGCAGCAGGCAAATGTGGAGGGCGATACTTTTCAGTCTGTGTTGAACAGTACCTTAAAGTCTGTGAAAACAAAGTTGAAAAACCAGCTCAATATTTCTTTAAATCTATTGCAGAATATCGGGGCATTCAATTGTTAAACGCTGTGCTAGCCTCCTCTGATGGGGCACACAATGTTCATAATCACAATCGAGCCCTCAAGGAGATGGGGCAAGAATTAGGAATTCCAGGATATCAACAGGCGCAAGACTTTGATGATATATACATAGGCCAAAATTACAATAGCGAAGAGATTAAAGCAGAATTCTTAAAGTCTTATACCGCCCCGCAACTTATCTTAGATTGGATACTTCCTCAATTAAAGAGTGATGGCACGTATCGAGAGAAATATATCGATCTTGTCAAAGAGATTTTCCCAGAATCATGGAAAAAGAGCGAATATGACGCTATAAAAAGTAAAATAACACACCGAGAATATTCGAATACTTCGCCCTCAGATAAAACGAAAGAGCTTCTGAGCCAACATGATATCGCTATAGCGCCAAATCAGTCTGCAGAAATGGCAATTAATACTGCACAAGCTATGAACTTTATCGAAGAATATATCTATGATGAAAACTATCAGCTGAGGACTGAAGGCCTTGTGTATGTCCTTGAAAGGCTTGGGGTCATTCAGAGCAGTCTGCCATGGAAGGACCGTAATAAAACCGTAAAGCAATTGCAATACGGAGAAGAAAGCTTATATTCTATCTCAAACCTCTTCAGCATAGGTTTGGATATGGTATTAAGCTTTTTTGGCCTTAAATAATGTTATTTAAGTTTGATCCTTCTTCAACCGTACTAAAGTCCAAGTCTGATCGATAGTCTGCATATCAGTTATATTTTGACCCGAGCTGCCCATATCCAAATTCCTTGGAAACCGGACCTGAATCGGGATAACATCTCGGGTCATATTGTAGATACCTGTAGACATGATCGGTGAATAGGCATCATTAGACAATTTCCATACAGCCCGTTGAGTATCTTTATCAACAACACCTTCAACCTTGTAAGTCCTATCTAAAGCTGTATTGTAATAGATCCCTACGATGTCTCCATTCTTATCTAGTGCAAGCTGAAGAATAATGCTTGAAAAGGCTGCTTGAGCGCTATCTCTTCCTACAGCAAAAACCCCCAAGGGAAGTAGATCTCCGCTCAAGTTTATTTGGGCAGGAACTTGATCTGCATTTTGATTTTGAGAAACAGAAATAGATCCTTGAATAGTGTCTGGAGGCGGAAGTTGGCTATAATCTTGTGCCTGATCAACAAGTCGTTGATATGCCTCATCGGCTTGAATTTCTCCAGGCGAAACAGAATATCCTGAAAAACCATCATCATAATAGACTGGATAGGTCCAGCCCAAAGGCAACCATGTCTGTATTTGACTCCACTGTGGCCTCCCCCACCAATTGACACCTCTTTGTCTATTCTCATAGTAGTTGGCATTATGGTTTGCATAAAATTGATCATTAAACCAGTTATTATACCCTTGATGCCTTTGATTAAACTGTGTTTGAAAAGATCTGGACTCTCGTCCCTCTTGCCAAGTTCTACTTTTTAACGATGTATTTGCATTATGCGAGCCCTGTGAGTTTTGATGCTGTAACTTGGCTTGTTGCCTAGACTGATTGAGGATGTAATTAATTTGCTGCCGAGAACTTCCTTGTGAATTTTCATTTATTCGATGTGATTGTCGATGAGACGCTTGCTGATGTCTCCTTGAATAATTTGTAGTGTAGGAAGAATCTGACCTGCTCATGGATGGTGTTGTAGAAGTACCGCTGTAGGTCGCTGAATGTCCTCTATTTTCATGTTGAGTTTGACCACCTTTGTGAGATGACCCATAATGGGGGTTAGATTGGCCTCGCTCGGGACTTCCTCCCTCCTTGAAATGACTACTTGAATTCACATGGGATCCTCCACCATGTGAGCCTCCATCGTGGGAACCTCTCCCACTGTGAGATCCACCTCCAGAATGACCTCTATCGTCAGCACGTACATGTTGAAAGGGATATGAAATACCCACTAAACCTGATAAGACAAATGCAGTAAGGCAAATTCTTTGTCTCATATACACCTCCTACTGCACTCGAACAACTGTAAAAGGTCCGATATTTGGCAACACTTTGCCTTCTATGTCCCTCCCAGTCGAAGAAAATGAGTATGTAGAATCATCGATTTTCTCAATAATATGTGTCGCTGTAGCTCGACTGCCATTTGATAAAACAAATACCATATCGACATACCAGCGAGAATCCACATATGACCACGTGCTTTGCCCAAAACCGCCATCAGAATCAAAAACCCAAGATCGTATAGAAGTTTGCATTGGGTCCCAGCCAATAATCTGCTCGCCAGCAAGTTCATCATGGTCAAGTATTTTTGTCGTAAAGTGTTGGATAAGAAAGTTTTTATTGGTATCCCATGAATATTCTGACGAAAAGGTCATTCCTTCGGTTTTGTGAATCCATGTACCCACCAACCAGTCTAAATCTTTCAAATGATCGTAGTGAGATGGTGGAGGCTCAAGGGTTATTTCATTCATTTCATGTATTTTCCAAACGCGATCAAGGCAAACAAACATTATTTGAAAAGAGATCGTCTCTTGGTGTGTATCCGAATGAACGACTTTAAAGTGCCCACGCACAATCGCTTTGGTATCACTTGTGAATTTAACGCTGTCTATAGCAACGCTTATTTCCGCTTGAGGATTCGCATCAAATCGGCTTCGGAAATATTCAGAAATCGATTTCTGACCTACGAGTGTTTCTCGATCACTATAATTTGTTAACTGTCCGTCAGTTGACCAAAGAGAAGAGAGTTGTTTTGCATCTTGTTTATTGAACGTTTCGACATATTTTTGCGCTACAGACCGAATTTGTTCTTCATCGGTCCGGTTTGAACTGTTAGTTCTGAAAGAACACCCTGTCAGAAAAAGAAGGATGATGAATAAAACAGGAGAGGAACCCTTGGAAAACAGCGTCATGAGTAATATCCTACACCATTCTCGCACTACGATTAATAAACTTAAATTTGTCATCTTCTGTTTTATCCCATGCAGGCAAGTAATGCCAGCCAAGGAAAATCAGATTCAATTCAGTACCATGTGATAACTTATCCTCTTCAGTAGTTAAAGGCTCTTTACTCTTAGGAACTCCTGAAGAACCATCTATTATTGAAAAATAAATGTTATAGTGTTTTTGAATTAAAAATGCCTCAACCGTGCCTCCCCAAAGAGGTTGCTCGATTTTTTTCACTATATCCTGCTGTTTGCCTCTAAGCGTTTTTTCAAGCTGGAGATACTCTTCGAGGGCCGAGTTCAACTGAAGGCTTTTTGCTTCTTGAGCGCTTGCATCCTCCTCCTCTTGATATTCCACAAATAAATTTCGGATTTGATCTCTTTTCGTATTGAGGATAGGAATTTGCGTGGACCAAAACTCTTTGAATGTTGTTATTTCCTCATTGCTTATATCATTAACACTGTCATCTTCTACCGCTTTCAGAAGCTCGGGCTTCAATTTACTCCATATACTATCAAGAGAATATGCGTTAGATTTCTCATCAAAATCCGCATCAGTACATATCTGCCGTTGAATAAGCTCTTTTTGATGGTCCTTAATCAATGCATTTCTCCACTCAGGATCCATCTCAGCTTCCTCAACGACAATAGATCTTAATTTCTTTGGAGTCACATTCTGGTCAATTCCGAATCCTTTAAGTTGAGTACAGATCGAATTATAGAAACAATCACCATCACTAGGAACACCGACGTATATCAGATTCTGTTTTTCCAAAAAGGATTTCAATCCTTCTTCCACATGAGCACTTGGAGGGTGACTGAGAAGGTACTTTTCAGCACCATCAATTTTAAAATCTGATTCTTTTGAGAAATCAATAAATTTATTTTTCACCTTCAGAACCAGATCATCTTCTTCCGCATAAGGCCCATCATAGTAATTCCATACCATGTTCATTTCGTGAGACAAAGAATCCAACTCTGTATCTTCTTCTTCTGTATCTTCCATAACAAAATATTCATCTTCATGTGAATAAGAGTGAGGGATGATTTGATCTTGAGAATATACATTTAAGTCTTTGCCTGCAGATGGCCTAGGTTCATTAAGACTAGATGATGATCTTAAATCAAAGATTTCGGGAGCCGTCTCCTGTGTTACTTCCACAGTTTCGTTATACTCCTTTTCTGCACCTTCGATAACGGAATCTTCACTAGAAGTAGTTGCTGATTTTTTGTTAAGTATTTCAGCCGCTTTATCCTTCGTTACTTGTACAATTTCGTTTTCTTTTCCGGTTTGTTGTTTGATGTTTCCTTGATTAAACCTATAGAATGCTTCGACAGCAAAAGCCGCTGCAAGAGGACCGCCTACAATAAGGAATGGCAGGCCTAGAACACCAAAAACAACGCTCAAAATTTTCTGCGTTTTACTCAGATCCTTAAACTTATTCACATGACTCGAAACTGCGTTGAAGACTGTAGTAATAAGAGGAGGAATCTCCATATTATGTCACCTTTTCACAGTGTTTTGATTCAATGAATTGCATTTAAAGTGTCCCAAAATAGCGATCTCCAAAATCGCCAAGACCCGGCACAATACGCATCTCTTTATCAAGTCCTTGGTCGATCTGTGCAATTAATATTTTTATTTTTGGACATTTCTTTTGAATGGACTCAAGACCGATCGGTGAAGCAATGCAGCCTATTAATGAAATATTTGATTCCTGAGCGTCGCCTACGAGTATTGTTTCAAGCGCTAAATTGACACTTCCACCTGTTGCAATCATCGGATCCAAAATAAGAATCTGAGAGTTTTTCGAAATCGCGGGGAGCTTTTTGTAATACATCTCGGCCACAGCTGTTTTTTCATCCCTTCGAGCCCCAATAAACCCAACACGAGCGTTTGGATACCGCTTAAGAAAAGCAGGAAGCAAGACAAGTCCTGAACGTAAGATCGGGATAAGCACGATATCATCCACGAACGCAATTCCCGTCGTTTCGGCTAAGGGAGTTTCAACAACACAGGACTCTGTTTGAATAAATTTACCGCTTTCAATTGCAAGCACTTCAGAGACTTCATCCGCAGATGTTCGAAACTGTTCAAGAGTCGAATTTTTGTCACGAAGAACTCGTATTCGAGTTTCTATAAAATTGCCCTGCATATCTCTTAAGAAACTCCCCGAATCTCATTATTTCTTTTTGACAGAAGATCTATCACTTCACAATCTTCAGTCTGAGAAAAACTTTGATAGAATTGGCCAACTGCCTGGAAAAATGGCGGCATCATAACACAATAAAGCTCATCTACAAGACATCGAATTTCATTACAAGTTTCTTGAGGGGCTACAGGCACTCCAACGATTACCTTTTGAGCTTTTTCAGATCGGGCTGTTTTAATCGCTGCCTTCATGGTAGCACCAGTTGCAAGTCCATCATCTACAAGTATGACGACCTTGTCCTTTAGAATTCTCGGCACTAATCCCCTTCTGAACTGCTTAATTCGGGCTTTTGCTACAGCAATTTGTTCCAGAGAAATCTCTTTAAGATACGCATCGGAAACCCTCAAGCGTGAAAGCAAATCGGCATCGTATAAGATATCTCCCGTTTCAGTAACAGCACCAATAGCAAACTCCGAGTTCATAGGTGCTCCAATTTTGCGAGGACAAATCACATCAAGCGGTAGTTCTAGCTTTTTTGAAACAGCATACGCAGTAATGACTCCCCCTCGAGGAAGCCCAATAACTACTGCATTTGGATACGACTTATATTTAATAAGAAGTTCTCCAAGAATAGATCCAGCTTCATACCTATCTAAAAACATAGACTCTCTCATAGTTATCATCGATGCGCCAAAAACAACATAATAAATAAAAATTAATTTTTACAAAGAACTCTGTCGCTATACTCCAACCTGGAGAGCTCAGCGGTGTGCAAGAATTTAATGTGGAGGAATTTAAGTTGTATGATTGACCTAGCGAGAAGTAGCAGGTCGATTTGTTAAAGTTATTTTTGCATAGTTCCTAACTCTTTATAGCTGAGAATTCATGAACAGGAGTAGATTCAACCGTCTAACGCATCTTTCACAAAACGTACTATCAATTCAAATCAAGAACATCCTGGTAGAAGCATGACGAACGAAAAGAACTTTCTTCCAAATAACGAATTCACGATTGGCTTCACCTATAAAGGCTTTCGTGTTGTGAGCAACACCCCTGTTCCTGAATTAAGAACTCACCTCTATGAGCTCGAACACGAGTCTTCTAAAGCGAAAGTAATGTATCTATCATCTGATGATACCGAAAATCTTTTTTGCATTTCATTTAGAACTCTGCCTCCCTCTTCAAATGGCATCACCCATATCCTTGAACATACCGTCCTCTGCGGTTCGAAAAAATTTCCAGTTCGCGACCCCTTCTTTGCGATGAATCGAAGAAGCTTAAATACTTTTATGAATGCACTGACAGGACAAGATTTCACCTGCTATCCAGCATCGTCTCAAGTCGAAAAAGATTTTTATAATCTTTTTGAAGTGTATCTAGACTCTGTCTTTAATCCAAAACTCGATCGTCTCAGCTTTCTTCAAGAAGGACATAGACTTGAATTTATTACACCTCAAGACCCTCAGTCCCCCTTAGAATTTAAGGGTATTGTCTACAATGAAATGAAAGGATCTTTAAGCTCCCCTATGACACGGCTCATGGAAAAGATGGGAGAATCTCTCTATCCTGATGTTCCTTATGGATATAACTCAGGAGGTGATCCAAAAGAGATTCCACACCTGACCCACGAAGAGCTCGTGGAATACCATAAACAACACTACCACCCCAGCCGAAGCCTCTTCTTTTTGTATGGGTCTATTCCTCTTTCTCGACATCTCGACTTTCTAATTCAAAATGCACCGCTCGACTTACCTCCTCTCCCCAAAGAATCAATGCCGCCAAAGCAAAAGCGCTTTAAAGAGCCAAAATTTGTTGAAAGTACTTACCCCGTTGCAAGAAGTGAATATCGTGAAGATAGCTGCTTCATTTCATTTGGATGGCTCACCTGCTCATCGCTTGACCATCTTACCTGCTTAGGGCTCTCAGTTCTTGAAAGCATTCTCATGGAAACAGATGCCTCAGTTCTCAAATTAGCACTACTCCAATCGGGACTATGTGCTCAAGCAAGCTCATCGGCTGATTTCGAACTTCCAGATGTCCCTGTTATTTTTACCATGACAGGTTGTAAAAAAGAGAATGTAGCGCCGCTAGAAGCTTGCATACTCAACACCCTTCAACAGATTATTAAAGAAGGTATCGACCCCAAAAAGATAGAGGTAGCACTCCATGTTTTTGAATTAGCCAAAAGCGAAATAACAGGAAATGGGTCTCCCTATGGATTATCTCTCTTTTGGAGATCAGGCCTTGTCAAACAACATGGCGGTGATCCTCTTCACGGACTTGAAATTCATAACTTATTTGACCAATTGAGAGCAAAACTTGCAGAAGTTCCTCGTTATCTCGAATCTCTCCTCCAAAAATATTTTGTCGATAATCAGCACTTGGTTCGAATTCTCATGAGTCCAGATCCAGAATGCGCTACAAGAGAGTCGGAAGAAGAAAAGACACAACTTGCTCAAATTCAATCAGGTCTTACAGAAAAACAGATTGCATCGATCATTAATGATTCAGAACTCCTGCACAAAAAACAAGTAGAGGAAGAAGACATTTCCTATGATTGTCTTCCTTTAACTTCGTTGAGCGATGCTCAGCCTACATGCCGCATATTTGATCTCAAACAAACACATTCGAATCAAGGAAGTGTGTTTACACACTCAGTCTTTACAAATCATATTGGATATCTGGATGTCATTCGTCCTATCCCTCATGTCGATGAAGAAGATATCTGGCTAATAAGGCTTTTCTCCTATCTTCTTACTCAAGTTGGATGCGGAAACCGCAACTATCAAGATAATCTCCACTATATGATGGAGCACACGGGAGGAATTTCCGTAGCTTTGAGCCTAAATGTACAAGCCTCATCGCAACATGAATACGTACCAAGCTTCCATATCCGTGGAAAGGCACTAACAACAAAACTACCAAAACTTGCAGCGCTTATCTATGAAACTCTGGTCGAGCCAAACTTCAGTGAACGGCAGAGAATCAAAGAGCTTATTTTAAAGCATGCAACCTCTCTGGAAATCGGGTTCAACTCAAGCGGACTCCGCTATAGCATGTCTGAAGGAGCCTCTTCTTATTCAACACCGTCATACTTGTCCGACAGTTGGTATGGATTAACTTACTTCAAAAACATCAGACAACTAGCAAAAGAATACGATACAAAAGAAGACTGGTTTCTCAAAAAACTCGAAGGATTTGCTTCTAGCATTCTCTCATCTGATGGCGTCAATATCTTATTGACCGGTGATGACGAAATGATTGCGCAGGCCCATGAAAATCAGTTTTGGGGGCTACTGGACCTGCCTACTAAGCCTCAACGTCCATGGGATCTCAAAAAAGAAACTTCCATTAGCTCACATATATTTGCTCGGCCTATAGGAGCCTCTGTAGCCTATTCGAGTTTTGTACTTCCCGTCACAAACTATACGCACCCGCAGTCCCCCTATCTGAGCCTTGCGGCTCAATTACTTGAAAATATATCTCTCCACTCTCAGATACGAGAACGAGGTGGCGCTTACGGTGCAGGAATTAATTTTAACCCTATGGCCGGAACCTTCGCCTTTTATGCCTATAGAGACCCAAATATCGCATCAACGTATGTCATCATGAAGGAAGCAATCTTAAAACTCGTTGAAAAAGGATTTGATGAAGAGGATCTAGAGGAAGCGAAACGAGAGATAATTCAAGGCCTAGATGCTCCAATTGCTCCTGGAAGCAGAGGCGAAGTGGCGTATGGATGGTGGAGAGAGGGCAAAACCCAAGAAATACGCCAATCATACAGAGACAAAATACTTACAGCAGAACCTAAGGATATCATCCTCGCACTGAAAGAACAGCTTCTTCCAAAAATCGATCAAGGCTCTTTTATAACATATGCAGGATCAGATTTGATTACGGCAGAAAATGCAAAATTTCATACCTTAGGGTTTCCAGGACTTAGCCAAAAACCACTCTAATCCATTTCTATATCAAACGCTGTGCGCTTCTACAGAAGCGCACAGAAAGAAAATCGACATTCGCTATCGACCAAATCTTTACACTTCTGAACCTCTTTCGATATCTCCTCATCGTCTTTGATAAGAGATGGAAGAAATTCACTCACCCAAGAATACAACTGAGGATCTTTTTTCAAAGCATGCAAAACAAGCTCTCTATCGCTTCTTAACTCTCGTGCTGCATGTTGTATAGCTGATCCGCATTGACTTATTGCTTCGTATACAACTTGCCTATTACGCCAAATATTTGGTCCAAAGTAAATTAAAGAGAGCCCATCTACCTGAACAACAACTCTCGCAATTTCTATATCACATGGGAATCTAGCAGCAACCCAATGAGCACGTTCTGGATATAGAGTTAGCAAATTGATGAGAGTATTCTTACATCTAATAGCGGATTCAGGGATATATTCGACACAGGCATCCTGTGGAAGAATAAGTTTAATAAGTGATGAATCAATCTGTAGACGAACACTTGCATGTTCTATTTGTTGTGGAGAGTTCTTCAGCAAGATAGTGAAAAAAACTTTATCATCATGGTATTCATCGAATAATTTCTTTTTAAGTGCCTGAGAAGGGTTGAACTTATTCTGAGCAATTATTTTATAGATAATAGGTGGACAATCTAAATACTTTTCGACAAGATCCCAAATAGGAGTCTCAGGCTTATTTAAAGATAAAACATCATTACTTAAGCTCCCTCTCTCATCACTAGTAAGCACGCCAGCTGCAAGTTCAAAAAAATTTGCAGTTTTATCACTTATATCTTGATTTGGTGATAGCAAACTAATTTGCATGGCTGCGAAGGCCACCTTCATGATCATGCGAAAACGAGAATCTAGCCGCACTTCCGAAGGGATATTAAGACATATAAAAGGATTCCTAGCACATGCCCAGGTGAGCACCTGAAATGATCTAAGGGACGGAACTAGCTCCTTTTGCGTAAGCGGTCTTTCTTCAAGAATGTATTTAAGAATGAATTCAGGAAGACCACGATCCCAAATCGCCTTATATATAGTTTTATTGAGAAGAAGAGTTGACCTCAGTGTATTTATATCTAGGTACTCCGAAACAACGCACCAAGGAATAGCTGAAATTGAATTTACTTCTGAAGCCATGAGTGAGTTATTCTCATTATTTAATTAATCTATCATACGCATTTTTAAAAAATATTTTCTCGGCTGCACAGCTCCCAAATTCAGCCTCTAAAAGTATTTTTAGCAACGGGTACGTAGAAGCATTGGAGAATTCATCATAAAAATAATAAGAACCTGTTTTTCTATTTTTCTTAGGAATAGAGGGGACTGAGAAAAAATCAGCTCCTATGGCAAGGCCATCTTCGTATCCGGCATGTAACGCATATTCGACATGACGCAAAAAAGCTTTCGAATCATTCCCAAGAAATGGCTTTATAAGATTCATACCGATGATGCCATTTCTAGAAACTATTTCAGAGGCTATTTCATCAGGTAAATTCCTGGCCACTGGACACATGTTTCGAAAATTTGAATGACTTGCCATAACACGCACTCCAGAAATAGCAAGTATATCCTCTGCAAGCTTATCTGAAGCATGACTTAAATCTATTAAGACCCCCCATTTTTTAGCCCATTCTAAAAGCACCTTCCCATCTGAGGTAAGCCCTACTCCTTGAGCATGAGCTCCCCCACCAAAACGATTTTTATCATTCCAAGTTAAGCTTACATATAAGGGAACTTCAACCTCTCGAGCAAGCCAGTCAAAACGCTTTAGAGCAGCTTCCAGAGGCTCAGATTCTGTGCAAAATGAAGATGCATTTTCAATAGCAAGGCGAGTACGAATTTCTGCTGAATTGTTATTTCCCCAAGCGGCAAAAACTCCCGGATACGATTTAGAGAGAGAATGATATATCGATGCCTGTCTAAGCCCTGATCGTACAGACCATGCAACGGTAGGCGTGTATATAGCTAATGTCTGCAAAAAAACCTGCCCCATGCGCAACTGATGTATTGAGGCTCGTGAACTCTCGTCATAAGCTGAACGTGGAGTTTGTGGAAATCTCGCTCCCCCAGAAATGAAAGATAGAAGATCACAATGAAGATCTATAACTTGTATGGCGGCCTTGGACGTCGATTTCTGATTTGATATCTGGCTTGATACCTGCATAAAAACATCCCTTATACTTTCATATCTAGGATTACAGTAATTTAATTTATGGGGCTCTTGGATTGTAAGACTTCTTGGCAGAAATAGCCATCAGGATTAACTATGGGAGTGCACAAGAATAAGTTATGTGACTTGCTGTAGCTTATTTATAATCATTTCGATAGGACTCTCAGATGCAAACAGAATCTCAACTATATGCCTCCTACTTTGATCAAAATAAACAATTGCTTGAAACCGAGTTTGCACATCTCCTCCATTTTAAAACTATAAGTGCTGATTCCTCATCACTTGAAGCCTGTCGAGCTTGCGCCTCTTGGATTAAAGAAAAACTCTCAAAAATAGGCTTTCAGACATCCTTGTGGGGAGACTCCTTTCCTCCCACAGTCTTTGGTCATTTTGACACTGGAAAAGATGAGTCTGGAAGTCCCAAACCAACTCTTCTCATTTATAATCACTATGATGTCCAACCAGTAGATCCTATTGAAAAGTGGAATTCTGATCCATTTACAGCAAAATTCGAAGGGGACAAAATTATTGCCCGTGGAGCGCAAGACAATAAAGGGCAACTCTTCTACGTCTTAACAGCCCTTGAAGCTACCTATAAACAACATGGTACATATCCTTGTTCAATAAAGATTCTTGTAGAAGGAGAAGAAGAATCAGGAAGTGCCCACCTGCCAAATATTCTCAACGAGCACTCAAAGGAGCTTCAGGCAGATTATGCGATGATTATAGATCTTGGCATGCAAACACCCACGGCTCCTGCAATAACTCTAGGAACAAGAGGACTTCTTGCACTGACCTTGGAGGTTACAGGAACTCATGAAGACCTCCATTCAGGCTGCCATGGAGGACTTGCATATAATCCATTGCATGCTCTTGTCAATATGCTCTCTCAGGCTAGAACAGAGCATGGATCAATAGCTATACCTGGATTTTATGATGGAATCGAGCAACCATCCCAATCTCTCCTTGATCTTCTTTCATGGAGTTTTAGCTCTCACGATTACGAAAAATGTTATGGGACACCTCCTACCGGAGGTGAAGTCGGCTATCTTCCACTAGAAAGAAATTGGTTACGACCAACACTCGAAATAAATGGTATTGTTGGAGGATATGGAGGCTCTGGGTCTAAAACCGTTATCCCATCATCAGCTGTTGCTAAAATCACATGTAGACTTGTTCCTGGGCAAAACTCAAAGATTATTAGCGAACGAATCAAGTGTTTTTTTGAGTCAATCACTCCTAAGGGAATTACCACAAAAGTTACTCTGCATGAGGGATCTGGAGCCGCTGTTCGAGCAAATCCAAATTCACCTTGCATCCGGATCCTCTCCCAATCGATGCAAGAGGTATATAATCGTACTCCAGACTTTCATCTTGAAGGAGCTTCTATCCCGATTGTTCCCAAGCTAAAAGAAGCAAGCAATGCTGATATTATTATGTGGGGACTTGGCCTTCAAACGGATAAAATTCATGCTCCAAATGAGGAGTTTGACTTTGATCGAATAAGGAAAGGATACCTCATCGTATGTAGGATTCTTGATCTTTTAGGAAAAACAGATACGAAATAGTATCTTGAGCGCGACAATACATACCCCGATTTACTTAAGGAGGTTGAAGCTATGCAGCAATTTTGCAAATTATTCTCGATAAGCAAAACATTTATTCCTCTATTTCTGACCTATAGCGCACTTACAACAACTCCCCTACAGAGCGAATCAAGAAGTACAGCATTTTCTAAGCCTTTCATTGAAGCGGCAAAAACATCAACTCCTGCCGTAGTAGCGATTAAGGTTGAGTTTACATCGAAATCTTCTCGATCTGAACGTTTCTCTGAATCACCTGAATACGCCCCTGATGATTTTTTTGAGCGCTTTTTTGGGATGCCTTTTGGACGTGAAAGAAAACAAAGAGGCCCTCAAATTGGTTTTGGATCAGGCTTCTTAATTTCTGAGGATGGATATATTGTCACAAACAATCATATTCTTGAAAATGCCTCTTCTATCACTGTCACGACAAATGACGGGCGAGAACTAAAGGCCTCACTTGTAGGAACAGATCCTAATACCGATGTTGGGCTGATAAAAATAGATGCAGAAGCTCTTCCATTCTTACAATTTGCGGATTCATCTCAAACAGAAGTGGGCGAATGGGTGCTTGCGATTGGAAATCCTCTCGGCTTACGCGCAAGTGTAACCACAGGCATTATTAGCGCTAAGGGGCGAAACGAACTTGATATAACTCCTGTTGAAGAGTTTCTTCAAACGGATGCTGCAATTAATTCCGGCAATTCTGGAGGACCTCTTGTCAATCTCGACGGACAAGTAGTAGGAATGAACACGGCTATGCTCACGAGCAGCGGTGGCTATATGGGCATCTGTTTTGCCATTCCGAGCAACATGGTCAAAAGCATAGTCGGTCAACTTAAAACCTCAGGGAAAGTATCCAGAGGCTACATTGGAATTGCTCCTCAACCTATCACTTCAGATATGGCGAAAGCGCTACGCTTAGATAAGGCCAAAGGAGCTCTTGTTTCTGAAGTGATGCCTGAAAGTCCCGCTGCAAAGGCAGGAATACAATCTGGAGATGTTGTATTGGAGATTAATGGCGCATCAGTTGAGAATGCAGCTGCATTGCGAAGCACTATTTCACAACTTCTTCCCGGCACAAAAATTACGATAAAACTCTGTCGGGGGGATAAAATCCTTTCTCTACCTGTTCTTGTCGCTGAGTTTCCAAAAGATGAGCTTGCTATGGAACATGTGGGAGATCGCCTAGGCATAGAAATAGAAACACTCACTCAAGATCTTGCAAAGCAAGTTGGATGTGATGTAACAAAAGGTATTCTTATAACAGCCGTAGACCCTCAAAGCATTGCATATGAAGTTGGCCTAAGAAGAGGTTATGTGATTACCTCGGTAAATAAGAAAGATATTTCGACATCGGATGAGTTCTATGCTGCTATCAAAGAGACAGCACCAGGACAACCAATTCTCTTTCAAATCAAAATTGGGCTCCGTACGCGATATGTCACAATTACCTTAAAATAGAAGCGTCCGCCTTCCATGTTACGCAAAAAACAGTCCGGTTTTGCGTAACATGAGGAAGAATTTTTTACCTGAATTAATCTGATATTAAGGAATGTATGTGCTTAATTAAATGCCTCGGAAGTTTATTTAGAACCAATACCACGGAAAACAAATTAACAGTCATCGACTCAGATGGTTCTGATAATGATTCGTCATCTCCTTCAACACCAAGAACAAAACTTGAACATAGTGTTACGAACTTGTTCAGTGATGTCATATGTAATGCAAGTCAGGTTGGTGTTGCTGGCTGTGTCACCTATTTTTCAAAAAAATTATACGACAGCTACAATAATCTTGATTCGCTTGCTGGGTTATGGAATGCAGCGATCCATGGACCAAACCCCTATGTAAAATGTCAAATTTCGTCACTTTTTTCTGCTGAGGCAAAACGGTCTACTTACGAAAAAGGCCAAATGACAGGTGCTGTACAAGCTCTAGCTGCAGCAGGCTGTGGTTTGACATCATTGTTTTACCTCACCTGTGCCGCAAAAGATGTCATTTGCTGTTCCCCCAAGGCTAAGATAGGTACCGTAACAAAGTTGACTGCAAGCGCGGCTTACGCTGCATCTGCAATTATGCTTGCCGACTGTGCAATAAAAAACATTGCTAATTGTTCGTAATCCCCGAAAAAATCTTGGTTCATCTCATCGAGCTTATAGAAAACTCGATGAGATCGAAGATCTGAGATCACGATTCGAGGATATTTTAATCTACAAATTCTCAGATTTTGTGCAGTTCTTGAGCTGAATAATAATGAGCTCTACAGGAGCTGAAGAATTATTCACGCTTTTGTGCAGTTCATTCGGAGGATCTATTTCTCGATAAACGGCCTGTCCTGTAGGAAAATTGACATCAGTCGTTGATCCATCAGCTTCTAGGCGAGTGATCACTCCGCCTTGAAGCGCAACGACAACTTGAGGATATACGTCACGATGTAAGCCTATTTCCTCATGCGGCATAATTTTAACACGAGCTACACTTACTGCATTATTCTCAAGTTGCACTTGATATTCAAGCGCCTGAATTTCGAATGAAAGAATTGAGAGCATGGTAAATAACAAATATCTCATGAGTGGTTCCTGTCTGATAGAATCACAAAGTTATGAAGTCGCGCAGAGAGTATCAAACCGCAAATGCTCTTTCAAGAGCCTTATTTGCTTAACACCCAAGCACCCAGCGAAATAGATAACCCCATTTTCTAGAAGTCGTTCAAATAAGAGTTTTGAATTAAAAAGACTTCAATTATTATCTAAAATTAAAGTTAAATTAATTCAAAATACTTACTTATTTAGTTATGATCAATAATTCAAAAGAAATATCATCGGATCAAGTCCATATACTTTTTGCTCAACACACGCAAGAGACCAGGATATCACAATCCGGCGCAGCACAACATAGTGTTGTCCAAAACCAATACGACGCAAAACAGTACATTGACCAGCTCAGACTCAATCGCAATATAGATTCTTTAGTCTGTGCAAACTTCGAAAAGATACTCTTGGAATCTACCATTCCATCCTCATGGAAAGAGTACTCGATACAAATCAAAAATTCATTGCGCGAGACAAGCGCGATAGTCATTCAACGGATATTAGATTCACTCGATAATGACTTGATCTCGATTAATGTTCGGATTTATGGTTCATGGGTTTCTGTTGGTGATCTTTTTATAGCGGAAGAAATTAAGCAAAAACTCATCGTCCTCCTTGATAGATACGTAGATGAGGATTCGTCTGATATTGACGGTACTATTGTAAGCGTTCTCTCTGGATTGTTCACACAACTCAACCAAGACCAACTGAATAGACTTGTCCAAACCATAAATGATATTTCGATAAGCACACCCACGGAAATATTTGAAAAGCACCTTACAGATATTTTACTAGATTTTGAACCTCTTCGAAGAAATCAACATCTATGTATCTTTCAAAAACTCTCCCTTCAGAAAGTCTTTCAAGAATACATTGCAACAAGAGCGGATATCCCCTCTCTTGATTATGAGAAAATAGATCAGGTCTTAATGATGGGACTCAGGTCTATTGCCCCAATCAACTGGCGTAGTTGTTCAAGCGCTATTTCAAACCTAATTCCTTCGGACACTTTTCAAAAATTAATTCAACCTCTTCTACGTGTGCACTGTAAATGCGAGAATATAGAACAGGCAGAAGCCCTTTTTACGTATGCAGATATTTTATGTGAGACCTATGGATGTCTTTATGGAAGTTTGTTACTTAGAAGTTTACTACCTCATGCGCCCCAAGAGCTTAATCAAGTCTACACAAGTATAAGAGTTTCTCATGATTCGAAAATCACACTCAAAAATGCAATTTCTCAATCGCTCACCAGGAATCATCAAGCACTCAATAACAAAACCCTTCACTCAAATGGATGGAATACAACATTCCGAGAAATGCAAATATCTCAGCTACTTAAGCTGCTGAATGACAAGAGTGAGTCAATAGAATCCGGTCCCATCACGATATTCCATGAAGAAATTATCCCAGGAACAATAACCTCCGATGAACTCAGCGCGATTTTTAAAACACTCTATACTTCTGAATATGAGTCAACAAGTCTTGATGAGCTCGTTAATGAGCTATTAAACGGACTTTCACATTTTCCTTCCAAAAACAGAAAAGAAGTAATTTTATCAGTTCATGGTTCATTATGTGATCGTGATAGAGTGCATTTCTTAGAGAGCTTAACCCCCCTCTATCCTGGTATAGAAAACTATTTCATCGTTGATACAAATACATGGTCGCGAATAACAACAAATGAGGGTGTTAAAGACATCCTTAAATTTTCTCCTAAATTCTCAAAGGAAAATAAAATTGGGGTTCGCACCCTTTTTGAGTTACAAGGAATAAATTGGCAGGATCAAATCGACAAGGGACAATCTCTATTTATAACTCAAATATCTAACCATTTCGTAACTTTATGTGCCCTCAACAAAGAACTTACAGGCAGGGAAAATTCCTTTCTTCTTCTTGATAGTATGGCTGATGGATACTATATCGAGAAAATTCGTACTCAGCTGGCTCCAGATGCTCTTATATTAACGAATGTTCCCCCAATTGATACTCCGAAAAGATCTGTATATGAAAGGCAAAAAGATTTTTCTAACTGCTCGTTTTTTGCTTTGATGGATGCTAAAATTCTCCTGAAGAATCCTGAACTAGTTGAGACGATGTGGAAGAACAAAACACCTACATCGGATGCCAATAGGTTGCTCATTTCTATTGAAAAAATGCCTTGGCAATTTTACCTTCCTACACAGTCTGTAAAAAATATTAAAAAATTTTCTGGTAATCTTCCTGATAATGAAAAAAAGACATTTCTCAAAAAAATTGAAAAACATCTTTTTTGGTCACAAATAAACGAAAAATACCTTAATCGTCGTATAGATTATTTTGCCCGTAAACAAGAAAAAACACTTCTTAATCTTGCACTAGGGGAAGAATAACTCATCCTTAAACTACTTCTCGGAGGATAAAACCCGGCTGCTAAATGCTTCAAACTCAGGACTATGCCGTACAGAATCAAAGTCAGAACATTCACAGAGCTTTATAAAATCTGTAAACCCAAGTGAACGACAGGATTCAAGCCAATGGATTGTTTCTGGGATAGCATGGAGCTGAGCTGCTGTCATTGATAACAGAAGAGCAGTTGAAATATCAGGACGAATCCGAAACGCCTCTTTTCCAGCGACCAAGCTTTGCTGAAATCGACTTGTTCGATATCCAGCAAGCTGCTTGAGAGTCAATAAGTCATATATAGACATTCCCTTAATTCTCTCTTCGGCCGCACTTATGGTCATGTATGCTTCTTGAGGATCTTCTTGAAGCAACTGGAGTTTTGCAAGTTGTGCATAAGCTTTACCCAAAACAGCTTTGGGAGCATTATTTAGAAGAAAAGCTTTAAGCCCATCTATTGCCTGATATACTTTTCCTGATTTTGCAAGCTCTTCTAATTCTTCAAGCGCGTGCGCGTAGCTATGATTCTCTCCTTCATCGCGTATTGTTCTAAAAGCTGTCACACTTTCCCATAAGCAGAGAAGAAAAATTCCACCGGCAAACAAATAGCCTGAAATAAAGAAAAAAACACTCACAACAAATGCAAATCCTGCACTCATCAGATATGACCATTTTCTTCCACTATTTGGAAAGAAGGCTATAAGAGCAATAGAAAGAAGCTTACCTCCATCTAAGGGATACACAGGTATCAAGTTTAATATGGTCCAAAATATGTTAATAACGAATGTTAGAAAAAAAACAGGACCAATCCATGTCTGTGCAAGTGATGTTTTGAGAATGATTTGTGACACCAAAACAATACCTATACTTGCAAGAGGCCCCATAAGCACAATAAGAAACTCACGAAGAAGACCCACAGAGGAACCAGTCCGATACGTTACTCCCCCAAAAAATGAGATCTGAATAAATGCATTTTGACCGAAGTAACGAGCCGTTAACGCATGTCCAAGCTCATGAGCAACAAGAGAAAATAAGACCACAGGAATCAATATCAGAATGCCTGCAATACCTTGGCCGCCCGACATAGATAGCGCTAAAATCAAAAGCCAAAATCCTGGCAATATAGATATGGGTATGTTTTTTCCAAAAGTAAACATGAATTTTGCACTGTATTTTCTCCCAGCATGACAGAAGGGAAAATAATAGTTCTAGTCTCATCTTTGGATCAGGTGGCATTAGACATTTAAAAGTATTGCTAAAAAAAATGAGCTATCAGCTATTTATCCTATTGAAAATTAGGTCTTAATGCATGTACTTCGTGAAACTCTTATGTAATTTATGCCCACTCAGAATCCCTGAAGAAGCAAACACTACTGAAGAAACACAACAGATACGAATACCACAGAAGAAGAACAAAACTCAAGAACGCGTAGAACGCATAGGCATAGGCGTATTTGATATGGTCAAAATGGCTGTTTCACCACTCGCATTCCTGATTGGAGCATCTCATGTTTCTGAATATCTTCAACCTCAGCATGAAAAAATAACCCCTCACGAACGGATAGAACTTATCGTAGGCCAATATGGAGCATCTCTTATTTTCGGAGGCACTGCTCTCTATGAAATGATTCGGTACAGAAACGACACTGTGGCTCGACGTCAGCTCAGCACATGCAGCCTTGTCACACGTATATTCAATATTACTCTCCTCTCCGGATCTGCCATCAGCCTATCGATTTGTGCTTATTTGAACACACTCTCTCGTTAAGTACATCTCTTCTGGTTCACGCAAGCTATTCAAAAGATCTTCTCTTTTTCATATACACTTCTGCAACAATCGAGCCCATCTTAGCAGGGTTTTCAGTCACTACAACTCCTGCCATTCTCAAAGCCTCCATTTTTTTCTCTGCCGTTCCTGTTCCATGCGATATAATTGCACCCGCATGTCCCATACGGCGCCCAGGAGGAGCTGTTTTTCCAGCAATAAATGCGCAGATAGGCTTTGTTGAATGCTTTGAAATCCAAAGAGCGGCCTCTTCTTCTGCAAATCCTCCAATCTCCCCTATCATGAGTATAATCTCTGTCTGAGGGTCTTTTTCGAACAATTCTAATATTTCTATAAAACTCGTACCATTTAAAGGGTCACCGCCTATGCCGACGCACGTTGACTGTCCTAAATTTTTCTGAGTCGTTTGCCAGACGGCTTCATAAGTTAATGTTCCAGATCTAGATACTATTCCAACACAGCCCGGACTATGTATATATCCAGGCATAATCCCAACTTTTGATTGCCCTGGGGTTATAATTCCAGGACAGTTAGGTCCTATGAGACGTGAAGTTTTGCTTCTTGAAAGTACTCTTTTAACCTCTAGCATGTCATGAATCGGTATGCCTTCAGTAATACAGACAATCAATCCAACTCCTGATTCTTCGGCTTCCAAAATGGCATCTGCTGCAAATGGGGCAGGCACAAATATCATTGACACATTACAATCAGTATGTCGCTTTGCTTCTCGAACTGTATCAAATACTGGCAATCCTAAAACTTCATTACCTCCCTTGCCAGGAACAACACCCGCTACAACCTTAGTTCCATATAAAAGACATTGATGTGTATGAAAATATCCAGCCTTTCCTGTCATACCCTGACAAATAACCCTTGAAGACGAATCAAGTAGAATAGGCATTTCAATCAAACCTTTTTTTCCAATGAAGCTTTTTTTGCAATCTCAACAACACGCTTTGCAGCATCATCTAGATCCTTCGCAAAATAAAGAGGAATTTTTGACTCTATAAGCCGAGCTTTTGCCTCTTGCACATGAGTTCCCTCCATTCGGACAACAATTGGAACAGACCTTGGCGAATGTTTAATCGCTTTGATAAGTGCCTCAGCTATTATTTGACAGTTCATAATTCCGCCAAAGATATTCACTAAAACAGCTGTAACGCTTTGATCTGACAAAATAATATTAAATCCTTGAATCACCTTATCTTCACTAGCTCCCCCGCCGACATCAAGGAAATTGGCAGGGCTCCCCCCCCAATATCTGATGAGATCCATTGTTGCCATAGCAAGGCCCGCTCCATTCACCATACATCCAATATTTCCCTGCATTGCTATGTAGGCTAAATCGACTTTTTTGGCTTCTAATTCGAGCTTATGAAGTTGGGACGTATCAAAAATCGCTGCAAGCTCTTTCTGTCGAAAAAGAGCGTTATCATCCACAGAAGCCTTTCCATCGAGAGCAAGCAAGGTTCCCTGCCGCGTGAGAACTAAAGGATTAATCTCAAGAGATAAGAGGTCATATCTGAAAAATAGCTGCGTTAACGAATCGATAATTTGTGTTCCTCTTTCAGCAAGCGAATTATTCCATCGCAGTGCCTTCAGTAATCGTTGTACCTGAAAACGCCTAAGCCTCATCGAGTCTGGAACAACTTCCTTGTGGATTTTTTTTGGATTATTTCGAGCCACTTCTTCAATTTCAACACCGCCTTCAGTCGATGCTATCACCATTACCGATCCAGCTTTTCGATCAACCACAAGGCTCAAATAATATTCAGTTTCAATATCTACCAAGGGAGTCAGAATAAGGGAATTAACGGGCAGTCCATCAGGACCAGTCTGAGGTGTTACAAACCGCTTTCCAAACATATCATGAGAATGCTCTATTAATTCTTCTACGGTCTTTCCTATTCGGACACCGGAAGCTTTTCCTCGTCCTCCTGCATGAATTTGAATCTTAATCACACCTTGGTGAATTCCCGAGGCACGAATTTGTTCTTCTATAGTTTCGTAAGACTTCAGCACAATGTAGGGAGTGATTGGAATACCCCAACGGGATAAAAGAGATTTTGTTTGATATTCATGCAATTCCATTATAGGTTATTCTTCAACCTCACCACTTTGAACATGCAATTTGAGGAGCTTTCTTATCGTTTTATGCTCTTCCTGTTTTAAATAGGACAAGAAAATAGTATGATGAAAGACTACAGTGATTCTTGCTTTGAACTCTGATTTAGGAAATGTATGATTTTTCGTTCAATTAGAAGCGGCTTTGAAAAAATATCACAGGCACTTACCAAGTCCCGCTCGTTCCTATCAAAACGTCTTCAACAGCTTTTTTCAAAAAAACTTGATGCCGAAACTCTTCAAGAAATTGAACAGGTACTCTTTGAAGCAGATCTTGGAGTCTCTATTATACAACAGCTCATGGGGCACCTCGAACTTTATTCTAAGAAAGAGCATTCACCTCAGGAACTATTAAGTCTTATCGAACAAGAGCTTTTGGCTCAAATGGGAGATCTGGATCACTCCTTCGCACTTCATAACAACACCCCCTTAGTGACTCTTATCGTCGGAGCAAATGGACAAGGGAAAACGACGTCTATAGCAAAACTTTCTCATCTTTTAAAAAAAGACAATAAAACAGTTATTTTGGCTGGAGCAGATACGTTCCGTGCAGGCGCCCAAGAGCAGCTTGGTATATGGGCTGACCGACTCAAAGTAGAGCTTGTCAAAGGAGCATACTCAGCAGATCCTGCAGCAGTTGCGTTCGACGGCGTTACAGCTGCATACAGCCGCGGTGCCGACGTTCTGCTCATCGATACTGCAGGACGACTTGAAAACAAATCTCATTTGATGAAAGAGCTTGAAAAGATACGAAAAAGCTGCACAAAAGCAAGACCCGGAACCCCTCATGAGACTCTTTTAGTACTGGATGCAACACTTGGTCAAAATAGCTTGGAAGTAGCAAAAGCCTTTCAGCAAGCAACCCCGCTCACAGGACTCATCCTCACAAAGCTTGATGGATCAGCTCGAGGAGGCAGCGTCATAGCTATCCAAAAGTCGCTCAAAGTACCTGTTAAGTTTATCTGCACTGGTGAGACAATCGAAGACATACAGCCATTTGAACCAAAAACATTTGTTCATTCACTTCTTTTTGAGGCCGAGTAGTTTGAATGGAATATCTTCTTGCAGTTTTGTGTGGAATAATTCAAGGAATTACTGAGTTTCTTCCCATCTCCTCTACAGCACACTTACTTATATTAGACTTTCTGGTAGGAGGAATTCCTACACATGAGCGTTTCTTTGAAGTTGCCATTCAATCAGGCTCCGCTTGTGCACTTCTTATTTTCTATTTTAATACTTTCATTCGCCTACTCAGAACTGAAAAACGCTTCTGGGGAGCATATAGCATCGCCCTGCTTCCAGCTATAATTATGGGAGTGCTCTTTTCAAGTTTTATCAAAAAAATTCTCTACTGTCCACAGACCTTCGGTTTTAGCCTTCTTATCGGAGGAATCATCATGGTAGGCATCGAAAAACTCAAAAACTCAAGAAGTACCACGACCCTTGAAGGCATTCAAATACAACAAGGGTTGTTGATTGGATTTCTTCAAGCAATTGCATTAATTCCTGGAGCCTCCAGGTTGGCAACTACTCTCATTGGAGGAAAACTAGGAGGCCTGGACCGAGCTACTGCTGTCGATTTTTCTTTCCTCATCGGAATTCCTCTCCTCTTCGGCGCAGCAGCTCATGACTTTATCAAGAATTTTTCTAGCCTTTCAACAGCAAGCATAGAGCTCACTTGCATAGGCTGGATATCAACTTTTATAACAAGCCTTATGGCATTTACTCTCTGTCGCAACCTTCTCATCCGATACGGCCTTGCTCCATTTGGATGGTATCGAATAGCTCTTGGAACACTGATTTTTGTGTGCTTTATTTAGCCTACTCAACCGTTACAGATTTAGCCAAATTTTTTGGCTTATCTATTTCTGTCCCACGAAGATGAGCAACATAATAGGCAAACAGTTGACATACCACTGCGACTAGGAGAGGAGCAAGCTCATCTCGAGTCTTGGGAATTTCAATCACATCGTCTGCTATATCGTAAATACCCGAAGCACCCTCGTAGACAACTGCTATAGCTTTGCCATGGCGGGCTTTTGCCTCCATAAGATTACTAATTACTTTGTCATAGGTAACTTCATCAGCGCAAAGGGCAAACGTAGGACATTCTTCTGAAATGAGCGCTATAGGACCGTGCTTCATTTCTCCTGCTGCATATCCATTAGCATTGATATAGGCAATTTCCTTGAGCTTTAATGCCCCTTCAAGACTTGAAGGGTACATGTACCTGCGTCCAATGAAAAAGAAATTATCATAATGTGCATATCGTTTGGCAATTTCTTCAACGTGAGGAGCCTTCTCAAGAATTAGCCCTATTTGCTCTGGAATCTGAGCGATATCACGGAGAAAATTTTGTCCATCCATCTTACTCATCAGTCTAAGACGAGCCATCATAAGAGCAAAAAGAGAAAGAACGATCAATTGACTTGTAAACGCTTTTGTTGAACAAACACCAATTTCGGGTCCCGCTCGAAGAAATAGAGAGCTTGATGCTTCACGAGCAAGAGTCGACCCTGGGACATTACAGATGCCAACAACATAAGCTCCTTTTGCCTTAAGCTCACGAACAGCCGCAATCGTATCAGCAGTTTCGCCTGACTGACTTATTGCGATCGCAAGAGTCCCTTCTTGAACTATCGGATTCATATAACGATACTCAGATGAAATCTCGACACTTGTAGGGATACGAGCAAGCTCTTCAAAAAGATAAGCCGCTACCATTCCTGCATGCATTGAAGTACCGCATGCAACGATTACAATTCGTTGAATCGCTAATAGATCTGCTGTTTTTAAGTGAAGATCCTCAAGGGCCACTGTACCGTAATCCTCAAAAAATCGAGCATACATCGCATTCTTTGTCGACTGAACCTGCTCAAAGATTTCTTTCAAGGTGTAATGTTCGTAAGAGCCTTTAGAGAACTCTTCAACATGATGAGAAATTGTGTCTATTTTCTTTGATTTTTCGACAAGTTTGCTATCAAAAAGCTCTACCCCACATGGCGTCACACGAGCAACATCTCCATCACTCAAGTAGATAACATCTCTTGTATGATGGATAAGAGCGTTTTGATCCGAGCATATAAACGTTTCGCCAACACCTACTCCAATGATAAGAGGAGCATTCAGGGACGCTACAATAATTTCATCTGGATGGTCTTTATGAATGACTCCTACTGCATAGGCTCCTTTCACAAGAAGAAGCGCCTGTTGTACAGCCTGTAGCAAATTCCCTTCATAACATTTTGAAATAAGGTGCGGGAGGACTTCCGTGTCGGTTTGTGTAGCAAAAACCACACCCTCTCTTTCAAGCTCTTCCCGTAACTGCTGAAAATTCTCAATAATGCCATTATGCACAACAGCTATGGATGAGGAGACATCTTGAAGCGGATGCGCGTTTGCAGCAGTAACGACGCCGTGAGTTGCCCAACGAGTGTGAGCAATTACTGTATTTGAAGATCTTCCTTGGACAAGTTTCTCTAAGTTCGTAAGCTTTCCAACGGCTTTAATACATTCCAAATTACCTGCATCAAGAAAGCCAACACCTGCTGAATCATATCCTCGATATTCTATACGCGACAGCCCCTCGAGAGAGAGAGTTATTCCATTACGAGGCCCTACATATCCAAAAATACCGCACATATGAATTCTAGCTCCGTTTGAATATCTTCAAATTCCAATTTGTTGTCGAACTACTGCAGCAATTGTTTCAGCATGATGCTGAATAACACTTCGTCTTGGCCCCTCTATCATAATTCGTATAAGAGGCTCAGTGCCTGAATATCGGACGAGCACTCTGCCTGAGGTTCCAAGCGATTGCTCAACTTCAGATATGACTTCCCTTAATCCAAAAACCTTATCTAAATGTGGCTTTGAAGACACTTTTATATTGAGGCATATTTGTGGATACTTGACAAATTGCGAAGCAAGCTCTGATAGCTTACTCCCTGTCTCAATCATTATTCTAAGAACTTGAAGAGCGGAAACAAGACCATCGCCAGTCGTATTATGTTCCAAGAAAATCACATGACCACTTGGCTCTCCGCCAAGAATAGCATCTGTTTTCAACATCTCCTGAATCACATACCGATCTCCAACTTGGGACGTAAACACCTCTATTCCCATATTTCTTAAGGCCGAGACATAGCCCAAATTACTCATGACGGTAGTAACAAGACGATTATTTTTTAAAAGTCCTTTTTGAAGCATATCTTTAGCACATATCGCTAAAACTGCATCGCCATCGACGATTTGAGCATTTTCATCGACCATGATGACTCTATCTGCATCGCCATCAAGAGCAATACCAACATCGGCCTTAAGATCAATTACCGCCTTTTGCACAAGTTCTGGATGGAGGGCACCACATGCATCGTTGATATTTAGTCCATTCGGAGTATTTCCATACACGTAGACCTTAGCATCGAGTTCTTGAAATACTAACGGAGCAACTTTATAGGCTGCGCCATTGGCACAATCAAGAGCAATCCTCAAGTTCTTGAGGGAAAGCCTGCGAGGAAAAGTTGCTTTAATAAATTCAATATAGCGGCCATCAGCATCATTGATTCGAGCGTTTTTCCCTATCTCATTATCGTGAGGCAAGCAATCTTCAAACGCGTGGGGGCTACTTGCAACTAAAGCCTCCATATCTGCTTCCCAGCTATCAGGGAGCTTAAATCCTTCAGCAGAAAAAAACTTTATTCCGTTGTCGAAATAGGGATTATGAGAAGCAGAAATAACGATGCCGGCATCAGCTCGATAGGCTCGGGTAATAAATGCTACAGCAGGAGTAGGCGTGGGCCCTAGCATAAAGGTATCAACACCCATAGAACAAAGACCCGAAACAAGAGCATTTTCATACATATAGCATGAAAGCCGAGTGTCTTTGCCGATCACAACACGGTGTTTGCCGGGATGAGACTTAAAAATTTTACCTACAGCCCTCCCTAAAGCCAAAGCGACTTCAACAGTCATAGGGAAAAGATTAGCTTTACCTCGTATTCCGTCAGTACCAAACAACTTAGGAATATCATGCCTACGGGCACCAGAAGCATTATGTTCTAGGCATTTAGCTTCTCGAAGTTTATCACCGCTTTCGCTCATTTTTCGTCTCATATAGACAAAGCAAACCCTCAATCTAACCTGATCATCCTAGCACTATTTAGAATATGATCCATCTATTTTGAGCTCGACTTATATAAAAAAATGAAGATCAAGCAAAAAAATTATATATAATAGTTTTAATTCAAATTAATAATTTCAAATTAAATTTGACTTAAACTTAATTATCAGCTAGATTTTGTCACTATTTAATTTAATTACAGAGGCCTTCATGGTTGAGAACATTCTTCAGTTATCGAATACTCATCTCAATAATATAGACCACTATCCAGTCGCTTCCTCTCTTATTTCTGCACCTCTTCGTGGAATTGCAGGAATTACTGGAACAATCGTATCTCTTGTAGAAATCGTATTTCATGAAATAGCTGCAACCTTTCATAGCTACAAGGGTGATAACCTCAAAAACCTCACTCATATTCAAGCTCGAAACAACACCCTCGTAACACTCAAAGCCTCTATCGACGCCATCGCACGCGCTTTTATTGCTGCTATTCCAATTTTTGGAAATATCGTCCTTTCAAAATATGATGGGCAAATCGCTGAGCTACAAGCGGAGAAAAAGGGCCAAAATGGTCGTCTTAACAAAACCCAAAAAGAGCTGCAACTAAGCAACAAAAGCATTGCCGGACTGATATCTGCACAAAATATCGCCTACTTAACCCAAAAAAAAGCCTTGAGCGACTTAGACCAAGCAAACTCAAAGATCAATACGTTAACTCAAGAAAAGCAACAAGCCGTTGATCAATTAAATATTGAAACTGAAAAATTAAAGGGAGCAGAAGAGAATATACAAGCTCTTAAGCAAAAGCTTGAGAAAATAGCCGAAGAAATGAGGAGCTTAGCGATTGAGCTTCAGAATGGTCCAATTAACGAGGATACCAACTCAATCTCACCTGAGGGTTTATTGGACGACTCACTTGCCCCCGCTGATGAACCTATTGAAAATAATACATTGCTTGCGCCTGAGACTCTTTCCCCTGAGGATATCAGACCTGAAAAGCTAGAGATGTCGCCGGCTGAAAAAAAGCGGAGTGAAATCCAAGCAAAAAAAAGAGCCGAAAAAAAGAGAGTATATTCTCGATTGAAGGCTGCGAAAGCACAAAGTAATCGAACTAATAAATTTGTAGCGCCGATTCTAAAAAAGCTGCGAAAATAGTAGTAGAGCTTCCAACGTATGACACTCAAAGGTAACCTTTAGAGTGTCATGTGTTGCATGTGTGATTCAAGCAACTGAGGGTTCTTTTTAGATTTCTTGTTGAATTTCCGTGTCAACAATCGCAGTCACACAGCTATCAGACCAGATATTGAGAGACGTCTCTACAGCATCTATGATCCCATAAAGAGGCAGTATCGCCCCCATAAGATGAATTGGAACATTCATAGAAGCAAGCAAAGCGCACGATAGAAAATAACAACCCATCGGGACGCCTGCATTACCGATCGCTGCAATAGTTGCTACAAAAATCCAAACAAACTGATCAAGGCCGCTAAAGACCACACCTTCGCACGATCCTACAAACATAACGCTGATAACTATAAAGGCAGCACACCCATTCATATTAATTGAGGTGCAAAGAGGGAACGATATTCGAGCAATTGATTCTTTAATCCCAGCCCGCTTTGTAGCACAATCAATAGCAAGCGGAGCTGTGGCGCTTGAAGACTTTGTCACAAAGGCCATACTCAGAGCAGGAGAAAAGGATCTCACGAGCTTATACGTAGAGATCTTCTTCCACTTCAAAAGTAGAGGAAGAACAATACAGCCTTGAACAAGGTTTGCAGCAAGTACTGCCGCAAAAAATCGAAGTATCTTCTCAAATGATTCAAGATTCGATATCTCTTGAAGAAGCAGCGTCAAGAAAGCCCACAAGATAATAGGAATAAAGCGGACTATGAAAATAGTAGCCTGCATCAATAAATCATAAATCGAACTAAAAAAGTGATGAATCCTGACTTTTGATTCAGGAGGCAATTGATGAGAAGAGATTCCAAGCAAAAGAGCAAGAATCAGAGCTGCGATGGCATTATTATCCGCGAAAGGCCGGACAATATTTGATGGCACTGCATCAAGAAGCCAGCTCGAGTAATCGGTACTCATCTTTACTGCATCTGCAGCTTCCATGGCTGAAGAAATTGCAAGAGAACCATCTCCTCCATGCTGCATAAGTCCAAAAACATTAACGAAAAGCAGCCCTATGGATGCGGCTATTAGAGTTGTTAGCAACGTGTACTTCGTTATCCTCATCGTAATTTTCTTCGCATGGCCATGCCCGTCTAGTGAAGAAAAAACAGAAACAACCGAGAAAAAAAGGATAGGAACGCTTACGAGCCGCAAAAGACGCATAAATACATCAGCAACAAAAGTTGCTGTTTGAACAACAAGTGAAATCCCACTGATTACGCTTAACACAGCAAAAAGAAAGGCCAGCAAAAATTGAGTTGAAGTTTTTCTGTACCAAGCATTTGAACGTCGCGAGGTATGGGGTATTTGGGGGCACATGAAGTCCTTAAAATGATTAACATTTGCTCATGATACACACAATTAAGAGATTTTTTGCAGATATTTAATACGAAGACCTCTCGACAGTAGATAGTTAACCCCTTTTCATTTATAATTTGATTTCAACATTTCAATGGCTTTGTAGGATCGAGTGACTCACAAACGTTATCCCCTTTCAAAATTCGGCATCTCATTAGCTGATATCGATAAAGATGCCTTAGAAACTGTTATAGCCCTCCAAAATGCCGGATTCCCGACCTATATCGTCGGAGGTGGTGTTCGAGATCTCTTGCTTGGTGGACGCCCAAAAGATTTTGACATCTCAACCTCTGCCCGGCCTGAGCAAATCAAACAGTTATTTGGAAAGAAATGCCTGTTGATCGGCAAAAGATTTCGCTTAGCTCACCTCAGAACTAACGGGAAGATTTTTGAAATCTCCACTTTTCGAGCAGGCGATACATCTTCAGGAGCTTTGATTGTTCGAGATAATCGCTGGGGAACCGAAGAAGAAGATGTCTTAAGACGCGATTTCACTATCAACGCCCTCTACTTCGATCCATCAACTGAAGAGATTATTGATTACGTGGGCGGGATGAAAGACATTCAATCACGAGTTCTCGAAACTATCGGCGACCCCGTTGCACGTTTTAGACAAGACCCTGTTCGAATGCTCCGGCTTCTTAAGTTCCAAGCCCGACTTGAAGGATTTACAATCCATCCAAAAACAGCTCATGCACTTCAATCATGCAAAGAAGAAATTTTAAAAAGCTCTCCTGCACGCGTTCTTGAAGAAATTTTCAAGATGCTTGAATCAAAGAAAGCTTCTCAATTCTTCGATTTATTGAGCGACTCAGAGTTTACAACCCTCCTTTTTCCGTGCTTCGATCACTTTCATTCGACCCCGACAAAAGAGACAGCACTCTCCTACCTTCATGCGCTTGATATCCTCCATCTCCAGAAAAAAGAACCTCTTGATCGTGTTGTTCAACTTGGCAGTCTTATTTTCCCTATTCTTGAGCAGGAAATACTCCAGCTTACCCAAGATAGAATGACCCCCCCATCATTAAGCGAAATTACTCATCTATCTCAATCACTTCTTCATGGCATTAGCACCACCTCGTTTGCCCACTTCCCAAGACGTATTTTGGCTATCTGTCATCTCGTTCTCGTGTATCAATTCAAATTAACACCTCTGAAAACGCCTCTAAAACTCAACAGCCGCTTTTCAAGCGCATATGAATTTCGACTTTCGCTTGATCTATTGAAACTTCGTGCCCAAGTCAATCCAGAGCTTGAGTCGATATACGTGCGATGGAACAAAGAGTATAAGCGCCGTAACTCACGAGATGACTCTAAACAGGCCGGAGAATAGGAAAAGGGCATTATGAACAAACACCCTTTCCAGATATATGAACCTATAACTCATAACAACAAACATACTTCCGGCAAAAAACTTGGAACTATTTTAGCGCTAGCAGGCTCTGCAGAGCAAACTCTACACCTTGACCCGCTTAACACACCTGTAAAGCTTGCTCACGAAGCAGGCTTTAATGTCATTTCCTGCTCCCTTCCATTTCATGACGAAGAATCCAGCCCCGATATAGCGATTCAAAAATGGTATGAAGCTCTCAATCGACAAGAAGATCCTCTTACGCCATTTTTCTCAGAAACAGCAGCTCTCTTAAAAGCACATATCAGCAGTGACGAACCAATTGCTCTCATGGGGATTTCAAGAGGAGCCTTTGCCGCATTTCATTTGGCTCGATTTTTACCTAAAATCCCTGTAATTGGTTATGCCCCGATAACGAGTTTTTCAGATTTACCGTTGACCGATGTCGGTAAAAGTTTCGCCCATTCAAGAATGCTTGAACCATCTCAAATCATCAAAGACCTCAAAGACAACCCCATTTTCATCGCTATAGGCTCTCAAGATATCCGAGTTGGAACGGAACACTGCTTTCATTTTCATCAAGAGCTAACCTCTTCACGACATCATTCAATCCCATGCGAGCTTTATATTGGACCATCAATCGGATTTAAAGGACATGGAACAACCTTTGAACGATTTGAAATGGGAATTTCTTGGCTGAAACGACTACGAGAAAGATCATGAACTCAATCTCAATCGTCATCCCTGTCTATAACGAAGAAGAAAGCATCTCAGAACTCGTCCATGAGATCCAAAGAAGCATCAAAAATGCTGAAATAGTGATTGTCAACGATGGCTCGACAGACAGCACGCGGAATATACTCAATTCATTAAGCGAACTCTTTCCAAATATACGTCCTGTCCACCTTCCCTTGAATATGGGACAGTCAACGGCGTTGGTTGCAGGCGTTCAAAATGCTCAGCATGAAACGATTGTCACAATGGATGGTGATGGCCAAAATATACCGCTTGATGCCCTAAAACTTCTTCCTCTTCTCAATGAGTTCGACCTTGTTACAGGCATTCGAAAAAAACGACATGACCCCTGGCATAAGAGGATCACCTCATCACTTGCAAACAAAATTCGCAGCCTTGTCTTAAATGATCAAACCTCTGATACCGGCTGCTCATTAAAAGCTTTCAAACGCTCCTGTTTTATGCATATTCCTTTTTTCAAAGGAATGCACCGTTTTCTCCCTGCTCTTTTTAAATACCATGGGTACTCGATTCAGGAAATCGAAGTGGATCATAGACCCAGAGTTCGAGGAAATAGTAAATACACCATTTTCAATAGGGGCTTGTCCGTTCTTTTTGACCTCGTAGGTGTCTATTGGATATCTAAAAGAGCCATCATTTCAACACAACCTCGCGATAAAAAAATATCTAAGGAGATCGAATGAATTTAGAAGATCTCCGAGTCCTGCTCTATCCATTTGGATTTCTCTCATCCATCGCTTTTGGAACTCGATTCCTCGTACAATGGTATGCAAGCGAAAAATCTCATCAAAGCGTGGTGCCAAAGGCATTTTGGAAGATATCGTTTACTGGCAACTTTCTTCTTTTTGTGCACACTCTGATCCAAATTCAATTCCCTATGTGCCTGCTACAATCTCTTCACATGGTTCTCGCCTGGAGAAATTTAAATTTGATGAAGAGCCGCCCGATGGCTCTTAAATCTGTCTTTATTCTTCTCGCAGCATCAGCGACAGCAACTACCTGCCTCTTTATTCTTCAAGGAGTTATATTCAATCCTGAATATATGTGGATACGTCCGACACTTGCAACAAAGACGAGTGTTCCAGTTGTTGCTCCTTGGTGGATCCATTTTATAGGAATACTTGGAGTTTCGGCCTTCTCGCTCCGCTTTTGGATTCAATGGTGGCAGGCTGAAGTTCATAAGAAAAGCTATCTATCACCTCTCTTCTGGCGCATAAGCCTCACGGGAGCACTCCTTGCAATCTCCTACTTTATCTATATTCATGACTGGGTAAACCTGGTTGGCCCTTTAATCGCTGTTATCCCCTACATTAGAAATCTCCAGCTCATCTCTCGCAAAGAAAGGCAGTGCGCTCAAGCGGCACATATCGACACCTCTCCTACACTTTTTATTATCACTTGCGAAACCAGCGCCGACCAGTTGGGAGCAAATGTAGTTAATCGGCTTAAAGAACGTCATCCTGAATGGAAGTTCAAGGGCATTACCGGTCCCTATCTAAGAAATGCCGGCGTAGAAACCATCTTTGAAATGGAACAGCTTCGAGTGATGGGCTTATCTCATGTCCTGAAGAAGCTTCCTACAATATTACGATGTCTTAAAAGGGTTACAAATATAATTCTACAGACCCCAAATGCCTCTGTTATTTGTATCGACAGCCCCTCGTTCAGCCTGCGTCTTGCCAAAAAATTGCGAAAAAAGGGATTTGGCAAAATTTCACAACCTACAGAAAATTCATCAAATAACTTTAACGGAAAAATAATACAGTATGTAGCTCCTAGCGTCTGGGCCTATAAAGAAGAGAGAGCCGAAGTATGTGCTCGGTACTGGGATCTCTTACTAACTCTCTATCGATTCGAGCCGCAATATTTCGCTCAAACAAACCTAAAAACCATTTGGACAGGGCATCCGATTGTTGACAGGATTGAACCAAATCACAGATCCACATCTGATCTGATAGCACTTTTTCCCGGAAGCAGACCTCTAGAGATTCAAAAAAATCTTACCATCCACCTTAAAGCATTGCAAATTGCATTTAAAGAGATTGGCCCTAGACCTATAGCCATCTCGCTTGCCCCAGGGCTTGATCAAGCCGATCGAAAAACAATAGAATTTCTTATCAATAAATTTGATATCGATGCAGAGCTTGTCGATGAAAGCCTGCGATTTGATCTCATGAAAAAAGCTCACTTTGCACTTGCCAAGTCCGGCACCGTAACGCTTGAGCTTGCTCTTTCAAAGACCCCAACAATAGTCACATATCCTCTAAGCCTTCTCAACTACTTGTTCGCAAAATGGGTCTTGAGACCTCATATTAATAAATTCGCTCTCCCTAACATCATTTCTAAAAAAGAAATCTTTCCTGAGTATATCTCACGAAATGTTCATCCAAATGAAGTAGCAAGAGCAATTATCAAAATCTCTCAAGATGATTACTACCGTGAGCGGATGATGCTTGATATGCAACACATCCATGAGGCTTTAAAAGTATCTGGAAGGAAGGCTGAGGACATTGCAGCCGAAGCCATCGAGGAATATTTTGTATGAAATTCCTTTCTATTCTGATCTTTCCGCTCAAAATCCTTCTCCATCTCTATCTATCCACGCTACGAATAAAAACTTCAGGTAAAAAGGAGCTTGAAGAACTCCTAGATTCAAGCGAGCCTGTTATCATCGCCCTCTGGCACAACAAACTTTTCATGGTTCCCATCCTCAGAACCCTTGCAACGAAAAGGCTTTTCCGAATTGCCATAAGCAACAGTAAAGATGGAGATCTCGCAACACAGCTTGCAGAAAGCTATGACCGATTCAAGGTTATTCGCGTACGGCATAATGCTCGTTTTGAAGCCCTCAATACAATGACGGAATCAACAAGAGCTGGCTCATGCCTCGTCATTACACCCGATGGCCCACGAGGACCACGCCATGAAGTTAAGGCAGGCGCTCTCTTTATAGCGCAAAGAACAAAAGCATCCGTTGTCCCCTTTACCTGGAATGCCCAGAGAGCTTGGAGACTGAAAAGCTGGGACCGCTTTGAGATTCCACTCCCTTTTACGACTGTTGATGTACGCTTCGGACCAATTCTACCTCCTCAAACAAGTGCAGATGAACTACAGAAGATCCTCTAGAAACAAACCACCGCAATACAATACTCACGACAACATGAAGACGCTCCAATATATGTGAAAAACTTTTCTCGACAATGTCTTGATCTAATCTCAAACTCGCCCTATACGCTTTGTCCGAACTCACTAGTCTCAGGGACTGTGCAAGGGATTGTGAAAAATGAGATACCATCATATTATCACAAAAAATATGTCGAACGGTAAGCATGACCATTGAGCCTACTCAGAAATCATACAATGCCTTTATAGAGTGCGTTCAGGATAAAAATTTGGGCATACTACGACTTGAAAAGTCCGGAAAAGAGGTACACCTTTCGTACAAAAAAAGTTCTGAGACTTGTTTTTATGAGAGAATTCTTGCTTTTTTTGGGTATTATGGAACCTCTAAAGAAATCTCAAACTTCATGACAGCCAACCTAGGAGCATTTAAACAAAAGTTCCTAGCGTCAACAGCATCTGAAGAAGCCCTTCAACAAAATAAAACTCTGCTATCTTGCTTTCATGAGAGAAAAATTGAGGCAAGAAAAACCCCTCGCTCACTTGATGTATCTGTTGAAAACCTGTTCGACAAGCTGCTGTTTGATGCTAAAGTGAATATTCTCAAAAAGAATTAGTCTCATGATTCATATAAGAGGCTTCTAATTCAGTACTAAGCCGGCTCAAAAAACCGCCTTGCATGTGAACAATGAGTTTTTTCAAAGCGCCTAAAAATACGTCCGGCGTTGCGCTGCCATGACACTTCATAACATACGCATCGAGACCTGTAAGGAGTGCCCCTTGCTGTTTTGCCGCTTTTACCCGCTGGCAATTTCGATTTTGCATGACTCCAGAAGGCAATTGATCGAGGAGAAACGAAGACATAGCTTCAAAGGACTTGATGAGGATATTTCCGGTAAAACCATCGGTCACAACAACATCAACAACTCCTTCAAGGACATTTTTAGGCTCAATATTCCCTATAAAGCCTGGAAGATTCTGAAAAAGTTCCTGAACTACACGCTTATGTTCGACTGCTCCTTTTGACCCTTCACTCCCGATATTAAGAAGACCTATCCTCGTATTGAGAACGCCCGATGCACGAGCATAAGCACTGCCAAGATATGCCCAATTTTCCATCTGTTTGCTTGAACGATCAATTGTTCCCCCTACATCAAGAACATACAAAGGATGATCGAGTAATGAAAGCTCAGCAACAAGTGCTGGACGTCTGATGTGAGGAAGTTTTTTTAAATGGAGAACCGACCCTACAACCAAAGCTCCTGTGTTTGCGCAAGTAATAAGCGCATCACAAAGCCCTGATTTCACATCAAATAAAGCTCGAACAAGACTTGATTTTTGCTTATTTTTGATCGCAGAGAGCGGGTCATCGTCCATCGTAATGGTTTCAGAGCAGACTATAGAATGGATCTGCTTATGAAGCGCGATTTTAACGGATGGTGAATGATAGACAAAGAAATCGACAAAAGGAAACTCTTGAACGATAGAAAGGATGGAACAAGCGAGCACATCAGGGGGAGAATCTCCCCCCATGAGATCTACCGCTATTTTCACGGTAAAGCTGCAGCGATTTTGTTGAGCATCAATCTATTACCTCTCATAAGGCACTTTGAGCTCTTTAGGAAGCGTGCAAAATAAATTGCACTTTTCCCTTTACTCAGCCGCTACTTGTAATACTTGTCTGCCGGCATAAACACCGCATGATGCACATACAACATGGGGCATTTTTGCAGCGCCGCAGTTTTTACATGAACCCAACGTTTTGGGTTTCTTTGCATGGTGAGCTCGCTTCGAATTTTTACGAGCATTTGAATGACGGTTACGTGGTACTGCCATAAACTTACTGTCTCAACTTTTACAACGATAATGTGACAAACACTATATATTACTCGAACAAATCTTGAAAGGGGCGAAAAACACCCTCTTCATTTACATCTTCTTTTGGCTTCGAATAAAATTTTGAAACTTCATTACGATGTTTGCATTGTCCGGCTCCACACTGTGGAAAGAGCGGGATTTGCACGAGAAGCTCTTCGCGAAGAGCTTCTTGAAAATCCCATACTCCGCCTCGAATTTCTTCCAGCGGTTTTTCAAACCGCCAATCACTCAATGTGACATCAAGTGAAAATGGTTCTGAACAGACAGCACATCGAGCGGTAAACTGTGCCTCTGCTTCGAGTTCAACAATCAAGTAATCTCCTGCAATATATGCAAGACCACTGACTTGAATCGGCTGCGTACAGCCTAAATCTGTATCGTTCTCAAGTTCTAAGAACTTTGGAGAGATCAGGCAATTAATTGCCTCTTCTTCTCCCGACTTGAGACGGTCGATATGAATAGATGTTTCTTTAGAGCTCATAGCAAATGTACTAATTCAATTAATAGTTCAATAAACACAAAGACAAAAAGCAAGGCTAAGACAATCTTTGATCGAAAAATACCATAGAGCTGCTCTTTTTTGATCCCAATAAGAAGAGGCATCACGCCAAGAAGAAGAGCACACCCAATTCCTCCAGCAAATCCTAACGCTTCTAAAAACAAAGAGGGGTTAGCTATTGCAATAAGTGTTGTAGGAATGAGAATCAAGCCAATAAGAGCCGCAGCATGAGACCCTCGAGAGGTCGATAAACCAAGTCCATCCGCTAAAAAATCTAAAAGACCAAGACCTACCCCTAAAAGAGAAGTCGTTATAGCTGCGAAAGCAAAGAGCTCTCCCGCTCCGAAGAGAACAGGCGCTTGCACAGATCTTGCAAGCGGAGCAATAGCGTCCTGCCCCTGCTGTAAAGCAACCTCAAGACCTCCGGCATATGGGACAACTCCAAGAAGAACTGTCTGCCAAAGTATGTAAATAAAAAAAGTTGAGCTCGACCCAATAAGGATGCAGCGGCGAACGAGAGATCGATCGTAGTTCAAAATTGCCGCAAGTGATGGCACTGTCCCCTGAAATCCAAACGAAGTAAAAAGCACTGGAAGAGCCAAAGGAGCATCTCTCCATGAAGCTCTTTCAAGCAATGCAAAGTCAACATGAGGCATACCAAAGATGATGAAGAGAGCATACGAAGCAATCAAAATCATCATAAAACTAACATTCATTCTTAGGAGAAGCTTGAAGCTTGGCCAAAGAGCGATCGCCGCAAAACATGCAACCAATATGATGATCACAGGCGATGGTTGAATTCCCATAAAACGGGATACTACCCCCGATAATCCAACTAAATAAGCAACTATCAGTGATAAGAAAAGAAATAAAGACAAAACCCAAGCCGCATATTTGCCAACTTTTCCTAGGGATTCGGCAGAGAGAGTTACAAGATTTGGACGCCCTCCATGCAAACAGCAGATATCGCCTAAAATAAGGCCTGTAGAGGCCATAAATACCCAGGAGAGAGCAAGAAAGAGAAGAGAAGGCAGATATCCACCGCTACTCGTGGCAACAGGAAGCCCAAGCATTCCGCCACCAATGGAGGTGCCTGCTACAAGAAGTGATCCGGTAATGAGATTACGTAATTGCGATTTCATATTTTTAAAAATGGAAAGACTATATCAGAAATTCTGACCAAAAAAAACCTATTTCTCTTTCGTTATTTCAGATAAGCAAACTTAATAGATAATCTTAAGATAAATCTTAGAAGATAGCTGATTTTAGATCTCTTGATCCCAAAACCTGGTGGACCAGAAAGAGGTTCCGTAGGAAATAAGAAGCTCCTCATTTTTTTCGATCTTGCGCAGTGAAATAATATTTGGGATATAAAATCCATGTTTCCCTAACTGAATTTTTTCCCACTTCACGGCCAAATTCGGTCTCTCTGAGTGGTTAATAAATCGCATAAGAGAGCCATAACGAAAGCCATCAATAAGAATCTGATCGATCCCGATTCTTTGCGGATATTTTAAGCAATAGGGGTTAATGCGAGGAAAAATGAATCCTTTATTTCGAAGGACTCCTGTAAAAGTGCCTATACAAATACCTTTTTCGATAGGTTCAACAGCGAAAAGTCCAAACCCTTTTCTGGGAGAGACATATCGAATAAGGAAGGGAATTTGAGGAATTGAACAATCAATTTGGCGACCAAAATAGGAGCGCAGCTTCGATGATCCAATAATTATGCTTTCTGAATATTGAAACCCGAAAGTATCCAGGAGAAGTTGATTCGTGAGAGGATAAATTACCCCCTCACGAGAAACTTTAAGCCAACCCAGAAGAGGAGCTGCTTGGAAAGAGCCCTGATTACCAATTACTCTTCTGTCGGAAGAATATGGATTTTTGGGGTTGCAGTCGGGTTGTGAAGACGAGTCTGGTGTTGTTGAAGCTGCCATCTTAAAAACTTAATGCTTGTATCAAGATAGCTTGTTTCTGATTTGAAGAAATCCCAGAAGTTTTTGATTGGGCGCGTATCAGGACTGCCTCCGTCTATAAGCGCTCGAGCTTTGGGTGTCATATAAAAACCATAACTCGCAAGAACAATCCCATTGAAGAAAAGCCTTGGAATGATTCGAAAAGGAAGAGCAAGGAACTTTATCCCCTCTTGAATAAGCGAAGGCATCCAGTTCCAAACAGTAGAAGCGATAGATGATACTTTATTGATAGTCCAGCTTATAGCTGTTCCAATCCCTGGAGCGTCTAGTACAAAGCCGAAGAAGATTCCAGCCAGCTGTTCCGCTGATGTAATTCTTATATCTACGGGATATCCCGCAGCATTGAGCATATCTCTTGAAAATGAAGCGCAGTTATGGTTTGCAAAGTTAAAAGTAGCTATTTTGCTCTCTTTCATGACCTCAAAAACCTTTTCAAGAGCATCTTTCGACATAGGAAGCGTTGTAACAAAGCGGCCCCTGTGTGGTCGAGCTTCATCATAATCGCACATCACAACCTTTCCAGCTGTCGAACGACCTATTGCATAACGGCAAGGAACTGAAGCCTCTCCTTGATCGAGCTGAAAGCTCATTGAATAGACAAAACCTTCAGGAGTAATTACCCTGCAGCCATAGTGAGAAGGACTCACCATTCCATGCATGTTAAGAACATTTGAATCATCTCCGCACATTCCACCTTCGGGCGAAGTATATACTTGTATGATCGCTTCAGGTGCTTGCTTGTTATTCGGATCACTCGATGCAAGAGCCTTAAGCTCTATCATTTCCGCATCAGTAAGCTTCTCAATGGGATAGGGAGTCTCGTAATTAAAAGGATCATTTTTTATGAACCCACCAGAAGCGAGTCTCGGAGAAACAAAGGTCCAGACAAGGTTTGAGTCGTTCTTATCTATCAGTTGATTCTGGCTTCTTAATTCATCACCTCGAACAGTCGCTCCAAACTCACTCCATGGAACGTAGACACCTTCCACCAAAACTTCGACGACGTCATTTACAACTCGGATAGATTCTTGATTACTTTCTGGATGGTTTAGAGCACCCATTAAAAAAGCAAAGCGGGTCTTAAGTAAAAATTGAGCACAATCGGGATCTACCTGAACAATTTTCGGATCAAGACCTGTTTTTGCCCATTTTGGAGCGAGAGAATCGGTTAAGGCCTGACGCTTTTGAGCGTCGCTTAACACTTCTCTTTGCAACGCTCGAGGAAGAGCATTCTGCACAAATCGATCAATAGGCGAACGACCTGAAATTCGAGCTTCTTCTGAAGACCTCTGGGCAGTTGGTTGATCGACAACGGGAGCGCAACCTAGACAAGACTTAAGAGATTGAATCATGGTATATTTTTTAGAAAAATTATAACAAATCATTATTAAGAAATTTTAAAAACAGACTCTATTCTTAAAATCCCATTTTTATTTGCTATAATCCTAAATCTTTCAAGAGTCGTGATATCCCCGACGGCAGAATGTTGAACGGTTTTCATGAGAAGGTTTAGGTGATAAATCTTTGGGAACTGAATCGTTTGGATCTCATTTTTTTGAGTATCGATAAGAACCCTCTCTTCGTGCGGATTTGAAGCACGTTTCAAGAGCTCGGAAAGATTTAATCTGAAGAGATGATGATAATCAAAACGCCGGTCGTGAGTTCCTTTTTTTGGAGAACGAAGTCTTATACGTTTTTTATAGTAGAGTACAGTTTCTGGCCGTAAAACCTTTGCAAGTGATTCAGGCGATTCAAGGTTACGAATATTGACAACTTCTTTAGGAAGTCGAACTGGATCGAGAAGATGAAAGTGCTCTCCAATAACTCCAAGTTTTTTATCGTGAGGACCTAGCACTTCCGTTTCAAAGTCATCAAACCATTGGCTTGCCTGCTGCTGGAGAAGATTTTTTAACCCCTCTTTAATTCGATCCTTAAGCACATAGACAAAAGATGCGACGACGAGAAGAGAGATTGAGTCGATCAAAAAGGCCCCTTTCCAAAAGAAAAAGAGAAGATATAAACTCATAGCAACCCCTGCCGCAAGCGAGGCTGTAAGCTCTCCATATTTTTGAACAAAAGAGGATCTTTTAGTAGCAAGAAGCAGAGCAGATAAAGCAAATTTATTCAGAAGGCCTTCACGATACAAAAACTGCTCTTTTTGCTCTTCATTAAGCGCTGAGGGATCGAGGGGTTCATGATAAAGCCTGCTGCGAAGAAGCTTTTCATCAAGTGCCTGTTTTTTAAGTTCTTCAACTTCAACTCCTTGTTCAGACAGCCCTCTATATGCTTGAAGCGATATCTGCTCAACAGACCTGCTTACAAATTCCTGAACATGTGAAATATGCTCGAAAACACTTCTTGGAGCCCCTCTCTTCATAGCTTCGGCATCTATCTGATCAATCCTGAGCCGGACCTGCTGCAAAAGCTCTAAAAGCCGTACCATATCATGCTTTATCTCGATTGCATTTGCTGAGGAAGCCCTTTCAATCAACTCTATAGAATGATCTCGAAACTGACTTCGTATAATGTTTGCTGCAAGCTTCAGTTCCGAATTAATTGCTCTCTCCTCTTCTGCCTTAATCGGACGGGAAAGAATATGCTCGATGAGAGTAAAAGGAGATCTGGGATCTCCGCGATTAAGAAGTTCATCGAGAGCTACTTGAGGAGTTTTAAACCGCAAAAGATTTGTCCGATCGAGATAAAACTGCTCTTTTGAATAGGTATGTTCATTGACATGGAGGGCTGCAGGGATAAAAAGAAAGAATTCTTGAGTAACTCTGGCTTCCTGATTTCGGCTTCTGTTCCAGAATTTTAACCATGAGAACGTTAACGATAAGAACTTTGATTTCCAGAAGCTTGAACCGTTGCCAGGCTGAGGGAGGATATCGAGCTGACCTTCGATCTGCCAATCATCTCTGATGGTAAGTTTGGCATCGGCACTCGACTTGTTGGAAAAAACCCAGTTTGGCTCATCGAGTTTTACTGTCTGCTCATCAATCATAGGAATCCGAGCTTAAAGGGGTTATTCCAAGTAAGTCTTTTAAGACGTTCTCTGTCTCTGCAGACTCTAGATTAACTGATGACCTTTTTTCAACTCTTAAACTCGAACTATTGCGGCCAGAAAGACTCGAACTTTCACCAAGTTGCCTCGACTAGAACCTGAATCTAGCGCGTCTACCAATTCCGCCATGGCCGCAAATCGACTTGCGGCCAAAATCCTACCACCGAGGACAATTTGTGAAAAGGCTTGATTTATTTCACATTAGAAAAATGTGAAAATAATCTTTACTTTAATAATAGTCTGGCCATAAATCCTTGAGTGTCTTTTTGCCGTCTAAAAACCCAATAGTTTCATCCAAACTAGATGCGACATCCTTATCCTTTCCTGTATAGGCGGTTTTACATTCATTAAAAGTCTTAATAAATCGACTTTTGGCATCGTTGTTTTCTTTTATTGCTTTGAGTGCTTCACCCATAGCCAGTACAGAATTGCCTAAAATTTTCCCATTAATTTGATTTCCCTTCTTAATTGACGGATCAAAAACGATACAATCTCGAGCCATAAAGACCGCAAAAACTTCAGGATTCCTTTTTGCGAGTTCTGGAAGCAATTTACAAACGAATTCATTCGGAGTCAGTGGTTGAAAAGTTGTAATTCCTGCCGCCTTACATACAGAGACAGCTACTTTTGGAGTTTGATATTGCATAAACTTTCGCAAATATATTCCTTGCTCTTCAGAATTCTTACCAAATATATTTAAAACATCATCAAGCGATTTAGGGTTTGCTTTCTGACCAATTTCAGGCTTTTTGACAATTCCTGCACTGATATTCTTCGTGATTGTTTGATTGGATATGACCTTTGCAGACTTCAAATCTTCCCGCATATCATCTACATAGCCTGTCAAGAATTGAGCCAAGCTCTCTTGAGGGCTACCCAAAGTATAATCGTCGGGATCAAAATTTATTGGAGGTTCTTCTTCCAACAAATCCAATTCTGAACAAAGTTCTGCTGCAAGAGCATGAAATTCAAGCGTCAGAACACCTTGTTTCGTGACCTCTAGGCTATCCAAAACGCCCTCTACACAGCTATCATCTTCCCCTTTAAAAAACATTCCTTTCAGCATGGCAGAAATCTGGTTACGCGTACCTATAAGGACAGACCCATCACTCTGTAGCTGTTGCTTTTGTGGAGAGGCTTTAGCAACTAGATCGATTTGAGCTTGCCTTGCATCTTCAGCTGCTTTATTTTTTTGAATTTCATCTATTGTTTGCTGCTTTCTTGCAGACACAATTTCAACTTGAGGAAGTGGCTTCAATTTCTGCTGTGAAGAAACCTGTGAAGAAGGGGCTTGCTGAACTCTAGCTTTAGCCGCAGGTTGTGAAACGCTGTGCTTTGGAGCTTCAACAGGCATAGCTGAATAAAACTTTTCAGCTTCTTCCATAATCCATTTTTTGAATGCTTTGTCATCTTTTAGCTGATCCGCTGAAACTGTCTTCGCTTCTGTTTTTACATTCGGAAATCCACCTTGGGAACAACTCATTGTGTATTTTATTTTCCCATCCTTCTGCACCGTTCTCGTGATGTCCAATGGCAAGCTGGGGCGCCCCTTCTGCTTAAAATCTAAATGCAATCCATTGTCTTTTGATGAAAGTGTTGGCCTATAGTTCTTCACAAGAACACTATCAGTATTTTGAAAAATAATTGAGTCCTCAAAATCTTTTATGCTCTTGATTCTCGCGTTAGCAACTTCAATGCTACCAAGGAAAGGAATATTTTCATTTGTTCTCCAACTTGACACATTATCTTCGATGAATTTCTTTAATTCTTTAGGATCACATTCCCCCTTCTCAACTCTCTTTTCATCAAAAATTTTGAGTCGTCCATTGTTTTGAGGTTCAATGAAAAAGTCATGTGAGACCATATTAACCTCTCCACCTTGCTCAACTGTTCTTTCTACAATTGTCAAAGATGGATTAAGAGCAAGTTCTGTATAGAACATGCGTCGTATGATTGTAAACGGATTCCAACTAGCAGGGGCACCAGGCCAACGAAGCATCCAAGTTGCACCACTATCGGGCATCCCTTCAAAAATTTTCGCAACATGTAATTCAGCAGCAGACTTTGTTGTACAACTTCCTTGAAATACTCCTTGATTACTCATTATCACAGTGTCAATATCATTCTTGCCCTTTTTAATCCCAAGCTTCGTTGTAAGACTCTTAATTGTTTCCTGATTTGCATCTCCTACAAAATCGCCTGCACGAAGTTTGGATAGATCTACTGGAGATTCTTTAGTTTTCCCTTCCTTATCGTAACTCACAACCGTAAAGCTCTTATTCCCATCAGCTTTCTTTAAGTAGCTAAATCCATCAAGCAGCCCTGGATTGATAAGAGCAAGCATTTGAGCCTTATGCTGTATAAGTTCTTCATCTTTTTTCTCAATAGGGGATCCTACAAAACTATTAAGCTCTTTTAAGCTTTCCGTACGTGATTTTTCTTCTTGAGATGAAGTTAGTTTCAGATCCTTTACAATTTCAGCTAACCAATTGTCTTTTTTTACATCATAGGACTTGTTGTTAATCGCAACTATCCCTTTATTATTATCTAGATTCATCTCTTGAGTCTGACAATTCTGTCCACCTTCATCAAGGTATGTAATAAAGTATTTTTTGTGATCTTCTACCCCATTGTCTGACCAAACGCGATAAACACCCTTAGCAGCGTTATTTCCTAATTTTGCTGCAATATTACGAAGTTCAAGTTCAATATGACTCCGCTCTGTTGCATACCCACGGCTCAATTGAGGATCACTTAAAGCTTTTCCAATTGCAGTTGTCCCACTTACCTTCGCGATAAAATCTGGGTCTTGAACACTTTTGAATGTCAGTTTCTCCATTGAAATGGACTTCAACAGGTCATCAAGTTTTGAGTATACCGTTTGATCTACACTCCAACCCAAATCTGTAACTGTTATCTTTTTTGATTGAACAATCCCAGCCTTGTCAATATAATTGAAAACATAAGAGGGTTTGATAACACTCTCTGAATCAACGCTCAGACCACAAATGCCAGCAAATTCTTTGCTTTTATCACGTAACACCAAGCGAGCATTCTTTAATTGATTTTCAATATTGAATTCCGAGACAGGGAGACGCTTTTTCAACTCTTGATCGCTTAATAAGACAGCTCTGTCGTATTTTTGAGCAAATTCATCAAAAGAGATATAGCCACTAACCGCTTGTTTTAGATCTGCTATTGACGCACAGACCGTATCAGCTCGGTTTAGACCACTTACCCCTTTAAACTTAAGCGTAATTTTGTTGTCCTTACCAATTTCTATAGGAATCGATTTATCACCTATCTTTAACTCATAATTAGGAATAGTTTTTGGCGATAAGAAACCTACCGAAAGAAAGTCTACTGCCGTTGAAAAAGCGTTCTGAACCCATTTAGCAACACCCTCATTTTTAATAATACACCAGATCTTATCTTGCCCACTCTTGGGGAAAAATCGTTTTAAGCCTTCATCAAAGGATGTAGAGTCTCTCGCCTCTTCTTTGACAAAATCAACTATAGGACGGTTCGCTTTTCGAGTCTCGAGCTCGGCTGACCGCGCAATTGTTTCTAATCGCGGAAGCAACTCTGGAAGAGGCTCTGCTCCCTTTATTGCAAAGCTGCCACGAGGATCGAGAGTTGAAATGCTGAAAGGAATAACCTCTGCCTGAATATTCGAAGGGTCTTTGGCCGTATTAAACCTGAATACCTGCAAAACCCCTTTATCATCTTTTCCAATAGCATCAATAAATGGAGGTAAAGTAGTCTTATATACCCGGCCCATGTTGATAACATACCTGGCATCAATTGTGAGCTCTGCCTCTGTCTTTACTTCAGATTGCCCTTTCAATCTTTTTTCAAGATCTAAGCGCTCCTGCGCTCGCTCAACAGGAGTCCCACAAGCACTAGCCAATTCAACCGGTGATTGAGCGCTTGCTACGATCTTAGAAAACACGCCTTGCTTGATTGCCGTAAAACCACCAACACCTTGCAATGAAACATCGACCTTCAGATGATCTATTTTCCCTTTTGTATCTATTCGTGATAGGTATATATCATTCTTAGAATCTTTCCATAGTTTTGTATAAATGGCCTGATCAACTAAAGACGGATTCTTACCTATAACCGCTGAAAGATCTTTTGCAACCTCTTCTTGATTGGATGAAGGGAGAGATTTCGCCGCCTCGTTCATAATAGCTTTTTTTATAGCACTTGAAGAAGCGATGGGCTTATTTGACAAGAGCTTTTGCAAGTCTTTACTGGTAATTGTTGAGCTCGATCCTGACGAATCAGTTTTTGTGATTTCTATTTTATCTTTTACTTTCTTAATTTCGATTGAGGTTTTCACACACTCTGCTTGCGTATGATCGACAAGAATGAATTTCGTACCAGACTCACGATAGAGATATGCCGATTCTGGAATTGAGATATTTGCAAGAAGAGATGGACTTATGTAATCATTCAAGCCAGATTTGGCAATGTTTGCCTCAAGAAAATTTAGCGCTAAGAGGCCATCTCCTGTTCTAACCTGTAGTAGTGCTGCTGTACCAATCACGTCTTGTACGGGATTTTGGCTCGTTCTATGGAAGACTCTATGTGCGGCAGGTAAGCTTTTACCAGCTGGAACTGGGTACTTAGTTTTTTCAGTAAAAATTGTTTTAATATCACTCATTTTTATATTGTCTACGTCTGGCGAACGAAGCCCAATAACCCAAGCAAAAGTGCGCACTACGGACTCAATTAACCAAAAGGGACCAAATTTGGTTGGTTTATCGTTAACCAATCCCCTCTTCAATTCCGAGATACTTTTCTCCGCATCCTCACAATAGCTAAGGGCAGCATTCAAATCTTCAGAGCTTGACAAGGGTGCATTGTCCGCTTTCAGCTTATCAATGCAAGCATTAATAGTTTGCGCAGCTTCCTTTATATTTTTGACCTCTTGATCCTGATCACTCAATTTAAGCTTCCAGAGAGTACGTCCCTGCAGTTTCGCTAAATTTCTTTGAATTGTCAGCTTACTACTTTCAATCTGAGCAAGAAGTGGATTAGTTTGGCTTGGCTGGGTATTTATACTGCTCATTAATGAATCCTAAAATTTTTCTTATCTGTAGCATGTAAAAACAATTCTTGCAAACGCAAGCTCGATGCAAAAATCATTTACCGCGGCTTGAAAAACCCATTTATTAAGCAAGAAAAAAAGGGATCAACTGGTTAGTATATAGACAAACAACGATGGATCTTTGAAGAAATGAGCTGGCAATACGACCCTAAAAAGATACGAAACTTCTCGATCATTGCGCACATCGACCATGGAAAATCGACGCTTGCTGATCGCTTTCTTGAATACACGAACACGATTTCCAAGCGCGAGATGCAAGAGCAGGTGCTTGATGGAATGGATCTTGAACGCGAACGGGGCATCACGATCAAAGCCCATCCCGTGACAATGTACTATAAGGCAAAAGATGGTCAGCTGTATCAAATGAACCTGATTGACACGCCTGGCCACGTTGACTTTACGTATGAGGTATCTCGGTCACTTTCTGCTTGTGAAGGAGCTCTCCTCGTCATTGATGCAGGACAAGGAATTCAGGCACAAAGCCTTGCAAACGTCCACCTAGCTCTTCAAAGAAATCTCCACATTATTCCAGTCATCAACAAGATCGACCTTCCAACAGCTGATGTCGAAGGAGCTCGAAAGCAGCTGGAGGATGCTCTTGCGATGGATGGAGACTCGGCCGTTCCTTGCTCTGCAAAGGCAGGCATTGGCATTCAAGATATTCTCGAAAGAGTCGTTGAAGATATTCCACCGCCTGATATCAGCGGAAATACCCCTTTGCGAGCATTGGTGTTTGACTCGCATTATGATCCCTACAGAGGGATCATGGTCTATATCCGAGTGATAGACGGCAAGATCGAAAAAGGCGACCAGATTAAGTTCATGGCTTTGGAAAAGGACTATGATGTCCTAGAAGTCGGCATCTTTACTCCTCAGCAAAAGCCAACAAATTCCTTAAGAGCTGGCGAAGTAGGATACTTTTTAGCGAACATCAAGAATACCAAAGAAGTTAAGATTGGCGACACGATAACCCACCTCAAGCAAGGATCCAAAGATCCTTTGCCAGGGTTTCAGATCATAAATCCTGTCGTTTTTGCAGGTATCTATCCTATTGATTCTCAAGACTTTGAAGCTCTACGAGATGCGCTGCAGCGACTCCAGCTCAATGACTCGGCTCTCCATATCGAACAGGAGAGCAGCACAGCTCTTGGTTTTGGTTTCCGGTGTGGGTTTTTAGGTCTTCTACACCTTGAAATTGTTGTCGAGCGGATCTCTCGTGAATTTAAAATTGATATCATCACCACCTCTCCAAGCGTTATCTACAAGTTCACATTGAACGACGGGAGTATGAAAGAGGTAGACAACCCAGCATACTATCCTGACCCATCCCATATCTCCTGGGTTGAAGAGCCTTGGGTAAAATGCCACATCATTACCCCGTCTGATTATCTTGGAGCAGTCATGAGCCTTGCAATGGATAAGCGAGGAAGCTGCGCGAAGATGGAAACGCTCGATGCAAAACGGCTTATGCTCACCTATAAGCTCCCCTTAAACGAGATCGTTACCGACTTTGCAGACAGGTTAAAATCGATAACTAAAGGATATGCATCCTTCGACTATGAATTCGACCAGTACGAAGAGGGAGATATCATTAAGCTTGAAATCCGCGTAAATGAAGAACCTGTAGACGCCTTTTCCTGCTTAATTCACAGATCAAAAGCTGAATCGCGCGGAAGAGCTATCTGCGAAAAACTTGCAGAAGTTATTCCTATGCAGCTCTTCAAAGTTCCGATCCAGGCAGCAATAGGTGGCAAGGTAGTTGCTCGTGAAACGATCAGAGCGGTGACAAAGAACGTTACAGCCAAATGCTATGGCGGCGATATTACCCGAAAGAAAAAGCTCTGGGAAAAGCAGAAAGAGGGTAAAAAGCGAATGAAAGAGATCGGCAAAGTGACGATTCCTCAAGAAGCATTTATGCAAGTACTGAAATTAAATGATAATTAGATCTTGAATTGATGCTTAACTCCTGAGATTCAGAATAAATCGCTGTCCGGAGATTACTTCTTGCTTTGAGAAGGATGAGCCTGGCATAAAGAATTGATATGATACTAGTTGAAGAAAGCCCGAAGTTGGCAGCACTCAGTGCACGAAAACGCACATCCTTGGCAATGCACGCTCCTGTCTTTTCAGAAGCTGATTTAAAGCTTCTTTCAAAGGGCAATGTGCCTCATCATGTCGGCATTATCCCCGATGGAAATAGAAGATGGGCAAAAGAGGCCTTTCTTCCCGTTGCAGAGGGATATGTTGAAGGGGCAGAAACGCTCATCAATATATTGAAAGCTGCCAAGGAAATCGGTATCAAATATCTTACGATATATACCTTCTCGACAGAAAATTGGAAAAGGCCGATCGAACAGATTCAAGACTATTTCTCAACTCTTGAAGCTTACTTTTCCATGTACGCAAATGACTTAAGTCCCTATGGAGTTCGAGTAAAGGTGATAGGAGATTTAGATAAAATGCCCCTATCATTTCAAACAATCATAAAAAAAGTGATTGAGACAACTCGAAACGAAACTGAGCTCACTCTGTCATTTGCCATTAATTATGGCGGAAGAAACGAACTTACCCGTGCTTTTAAAAAGCTTGCCGAAGAAGTCATTTCAGGAAAGTTATTACCTCAAAATATTACTGACCATGAAATTGAACGATGCCTTGATACATCTGGATTACCGGACCCAGATCTCCTTATTCGAACAAGCGGCGAAACTCGATTAAGCAATTTTCTCATCTGGCAGTCTTCTTATTCAGAGATCATTTTAGAAAAAGAAAACTGGCCAAAATTTTCTTCAAAAAAATTTTTAGAAGCTATCGTAGAGTATCAAGGGCGAATACGGAGAAGAGGAGCATAACGACGTATGAGCTCACTTAGGTCAATGCCAAATTTTTATCAGAGAATTATTGTAAGTTCGCTGATTCTAGTTTTTTTCACCTTAATCCTTATTTTCTCCCACACTCCCCCATACTGGTGGTTTTTCGTTGCGGCTCTAGCCGTTGTTCAATCCAAAGCACTCGTAGAGTACTATCAACTCGCCATTTCAAAAGGCTATCTGCCCTCTGTTAAAATTGCTGTCACAAGCTCTTGTCTCTTCATCTTTTCAAAATTTATAGCGCTCACACATGACGAGCTCTCTTACCTAGCGCCTACTATTCTTTACCTCTCGATTTTCGCATGTGCACTTTCGCATATGTATAAAGCCATTGAATCTATAGCTAATTTAGCTATTACCCTCTTTGGTCTTCTCTATATCACTCTTTCTCTGAGCTATCTGCTTGAACTTAACTTCAAGCCAGATCCCTTTGGTCAATCTCCAGGCATCTTGTGGACTATATTCGCTATTGCAACTACAAAAGCATCCGATACTTTTGCCTACTTTTTTGGTAAAACGTTCGGCAAACACCCTTTAAGTCCCTATTTAAGCCCAAAGAAAACGATTGAGGGGGCTATTGGAGGCCTTGTTGGCCCAATATTAATGAGTCTTTTGATTATATATATTTACCAGCACACACACAATTTTGCCCTACCAAGCCTTACTGAAGCTGCAATCTTAGGCCTTTTAATTGGTGGAGCCTCAATATTTGGAGATCTACTTGAATCGCTCCTAAAAAGAGATGCCCAAGTCAAAGACAGCGGATCGCTTCCCGGACTTGGAGGTCTTCTAGATATGGTAGACTCACTCATTTTCACAATTCCATTGCTGTACATATATTTGAGAGCACGAACATATTTATGATTATTACAATTGATGGACCTGCAGGAACCGGTAAAAGCACAACAGCTCGAAAAGTTTCTGAAGCTTTAGGCTACAGCCTTCTAGATACTGGAGCGATGTATCGAGCTATCACTTCAGGGATAATCGAGCACAAGATCGATCATCAAAACCCTGAAGAGTTAAAAAAATTTCTCACAGAATACCCATTGAAAATTGTAAAACGTTTTGGCGAGAGACGATTTTTCATTGGATCGGTCGATGTCACCGATAAGATCAGATCAAATGAAGTCACAAGTCTTGTGTCCACTATCGCATCCTATCCAGATGTACGGGCAGCACTTGTTCCTCTTCAACGGCAGGCGGTTTCTGGAATCAATGCTGTATGTGAAGGACGAGACATGGGGACAACTGTCTATCCCGATGCAGACCTTAAAGTGTATCTTACCGCAAACCTCGATGTACGTGCTCAAAGACGGTATTTAGAACTCAAGCAACTTGGCAGACTCGATGGCCAAGACAGCTTAGAAGAGGTCAAAAAATCTATCAACAACCGAGATACCATAGACTCAACTCGAGAACACTCCCCTCTAAAACCTGCAGCCGATGCAGTCCTTATTGACACAAGCACACTCTCGCTGCAGCAAGTAGTTGATCAGATTATTAACCTAGCTGAGCAAAGATCTGACTAATATTTTCGATCTGACTAATATTTTGGATCTGGTTCATTTTTCTCATTCGGTTGAGACTCATAGCGTTCATGAATTGGACCTTTTCTAAAGGCTAAAAGAACAACTGCCAGAGCTGATATGGCTATAAACACCTGCGGATTTTGAATCGTTAGAGGTTCAAAGCCTGTTAAATACCATACAAGGCCCGCAAGAATAGCCCCAAGAATGATATTGCAGAATCGCACCGTGCGCGCAACCTCCGCAAACGATATAAATGATACCACTGTGATAAATGAACCTATCACTCGATCGATGCTGATGAGCGATTCAGGAATAACAAATAGATCTGGGATAATCATCAGCCATACACCTAGAAGAGCTGAAAGAACCAGATTCCAGGGAAGAGAGACCCCTCTTTTTAAACTTGTTACATAAAGTCCAATGATCTCATCATCTTTCTGAGAACTTGTTTCAAGCTCATCAAGCTCTGTCTCTGTGACTTTATCTCCATGCCAGAAAAGATCGGTAAACGATTCTCCCTCACGAAGACCTGCTTTTAGAAATGAATATGTAGCCCATACCTCATCAATCGCCATAGCAATCATAGCGAGCATAATAAACGCAGAAGCAAGGCACCAAGAACACCAGGAACCAGCAATGAGCGGGTGAGATAATGCCAAAATAATACTTATCAACCCTACTGGGACAACAAAAACACCGAAGAGCGTAACAAACCATGGCATAGTTCTATAACGCTGCTGACCACCAATACATGCCATAAGCATTATCAACGAATAAGATACTGCGCCGAGCCCTGCATATGAAATTGGAAATACCTTTGAAAAATTGGAGGTCATGACCGTATAGGTCCCATTTGGGAAGAGCGGGTCATAGATAGTATGTATGTATCCCAGCTGGAAGGCAGCCATATATCTTGTAAAAATCCATCCAAAAAAAGCTAGTGCCGCAATAGGAAGTCTTTGAGACCATGCAGACGGGTTATAGGACCATCCTTGAGGCATCCGAATGCTCCCATCAAGAATACCAGGTATGCCTGGAATAACAAGTGAGAAAAGTATCGCCAACAGGCCGATCACTGTATCATTCATATACTCATAAGAGGTTGGCGCCTTGAAAAGTAATGGATAGAGCTGCATCCAGACACCAACAAGAGATACGGCCCAAGGAGCCCATACCTTGTTCTTATTCAAGGAGATAAAGCCTAAAGCAATAAGCATGATACCGCTTGCAACATCGCAAATACGTGAAGCCAAATGCTGAGAGCCAAAAGTGGGGATATTGGAGAGGAGCCAAAGACCTAAAGCTATTATGACAAACTTAGTCCATAAGAACTGGCGATGCCTATTTTCAAGCATCTTTTCAATTCGAGACGAATGGTCATATGATGAATGATCATATACAGGCTGATCATATGTATGAGAAGTGTTTATTTGAGGGGTATTCACTAAAAGCACCTCATATTTGAATACCCCAATTAACCATTCAAAGAAATTCTATGCAATAGAGGAAGCGGCCTTTAGTGGTTGCCTTTCATCCCTACCTCTTGCTTTTTCTTTGTACTGCTACCATTCAACATGAAAGAACTTGCCTCGGGGCGCATCAAGTCGTTCAAAGGTGTGTGCTCCAAAGAAATCCCTTTGCGCCTGTATCAAATTCGTAGGAAGGCGTGACGAGCGATATCCATCAAATGACGCCAAAGCCGCACTCATACATGGGATAGGAATTCCTGAAAGAGCCCCTTGAGATACAACAAATCTCCATGATGGCAATGAGTTTGTAAGTTCTTGAGAAAAGTAGGGGGATATGATGAGAGATGTAAGATGAGGGTTCTTTTCAAAAGCCTCTTTGATCTTATTCAAGAAAACACTTCGGATGATACAGCCATTACGCCACATCAAGGCAATCGAGCCCATATTGAGTTTCCATCCAAACTCTTTCTCAGCTTCTCTCATGAGCTGAAATCCCTGTGCATAGCTCATAATCTTAGAAGCGTAAAGTGCATCGCCAACTTGAGAAATAACCTGCTCTTTTGATCCTTTTATAGAGAGAACTGAATTTCCCAAAATTTTTGCAGCCTCTTGGCGTTCAGCATAAAGAGCAGAAAGACATCTTGCGAAAACAGCTTCCGAAATAAGAGTTAAAGGCATTCCAAGCTCAAGAGCACAGACAGAAGTCCATTTTCCGGTTCCCTTTTGACCTGCGATATCCAAGATTTTATCGACAAGAGGCTTGCCATCTGCATCATTCTTTGTGAAGATCTTGCTTGTAATTTCAATGAGGTAGCTTTTTAAAGGTCCTTCATTCCACTTTGAAAATACTTGAGCTAGCTCTTGGACAGGCATTTGCAATCCCCGATTCAAGAGATCATAGCTCTCAGCAATAAGCTGCATATCGCCATATTCGATTCCATTATGAACCATCTTCACAAAATGACCTGCTCCATCAGGGCCTACCCAATCACAGCAAGGTTCGCCATTATCAGCTTTAGCCGCAATAGCCTGAAATATGTCTTTTACATGGGGCCATGCAGCTTCATTTCCTCCAGGCATAATGGACGGGCCGTGACGGGCTCCCTCTTCTCCGCCAGAAACTCCAACACCTAAAAATAAGATCCCCTTATCTGCAAGCTCTTGAACTCGTCGTTTGGTATCGACATAATGGCTGTTGCCACCATCGATGATGATATCGCCCGCCTCAAGATATGGGAGGCATTGTGCTATCAAATCATCAACAGGAGCTCCTGCTTTTACCATGAAGAGAACTCGGCGCGGCCTCTTGAGCATCTTAAAAAATTCTTCGAAGGAGTGAGCGCCTAAAATACCGCTTCCATGTCCCGCACCTTCTAGAAATTCATCTACTTTTGAAACCGTTCGATTAAAAACAACGGTTTGAAACCCTTTCTCTTGAATGTTGAGCACCAAGTTCTGTCCCATGACAGCAAGTCCAATAAGACCTAAGTCTGCGACTGCAGTACCTTTGGGGGCAGCAATACTATTTGCCATGTGAACCACCTCATTTCATGTAAATCTTGTCATTACATCCGACTATACAGTATTTTGAACTTTTTGCTCTTCTTTCAGCGAAGAGGGTGGTTAAAAGTTGTACTCTCTGAGAATCTATGGCGCGACTGATGGATTCATATCTATACTCCTCATCGAAGAGTACTACAAGATATGCGAAGATACTCTCAGATTACTTCGAAAGCCGATGGAGCAATGCAGAATTGAAGGAATCTGCATGAAAGAGCACAACTTTTAATCGCACATCCTCATTTTTTTATAAAATTTACATTTGGCTTTTATTTAATTTTTAATTTATATCTTCCGCCGAGTGTTTTTTAAAAAACCAAATTTAACCACATTATCAGAGACTGCTCACATGAATTTAAAAAATAAAGCCCTTGCATTACTAATGACGATCGCTGCTGTTATTCCCTGCTCAATAAAAGCACATAGCACATGTGATCAAGTTCAAAAAATCTATGTCAATCCAAGTCAAATTTCCATTAAAGACGAATGCATCTTAGTGCAATTACCAGAAGGTCTTTTTGGAACTATGATTCTTAAGAAGGATACTGAGGGGTATTATGTGTGTCCAGATGATCTACTATTAGCCAAGGTTGAAGCCTGGCACTGTTACAAATGTAATTATGTCGCAACTTCTTCGGCTGCATTAAACAGACACATGCGAATAATGCATTGAGTCTGCAAACCAAAAACAAGGCGGGGAATACCCCCTCCTTGTTTGTTATTCAGTTTGGATCAAATGTTACAAAAAAACTTTTTTATTATTATTGCTTGTTTTGCTGTTTATTGCAGTGGTGTCTACTCTACAGACTCAATCCATCAGAAAACATCATTTCTTGAATCGATCCCATCTCAAGACAGAGATTTTTTTCTTAGACATTTTCGAACTTTGCTTCGTTCTGAATGTGGGTTTACGTTAATTGGAGAAAAGCCTCTATCAAGTATTGACTTAGCCGAATACGAGCTTATTATCGATGACCGTAATGCTCAAAAATTCCTTTATTACCTTCAAAAACTCTTTGCTAATTCCTCCCGTTTTACTTTGAGAACTACTCACGTTGAAGATTCACTATTCGGTGGTTTTTTGATCGATAGAACAGCTTTCTTAAGGCTACATGAAAACCCAGAGTCCGACCTTGTTTTTGAGACTATTAGGATTGGAAAGCTTTTGGGATTCGGAGAAGAAAATTCATATTTTTATATGCGTCGTAACGCTCTCGGCAAATTTTTGTGCAAAGTCCCTTTTGTCTGGCTTGTGCCAATGGCTCCTAAATACCTTACCACACAACTCTATCAAGCAGCGCTCTTGCAATTTAATAGCATACAAATTCCTTATAAGAAACACGAACACCTTACAGTAACCCATCCTTTCAGCTCCCTAGAGGAAGAGTGGAAGTGGATTATTGAAAATGAAAACCCTATTACTGAGTGGGATGTGCCTCCAATGTGGATTCGATATCCACGTTATATCAGTAAGAAAGGCCCCGAATCTGATGCGCTATTCAAGCATTATACCAAGGCAGCCAATCAGCTTGGGAAGATTTTGTCCGACGAACACTGGTTTGATCTTGTTCTAGAACTCATACATGATGACGAAGCAAAATAACCTCTCACTCATAGGTAACATAAATCCATCATTCACACGATAGACTTTCAGAGAATACAACATATAATCGCAATCTCAGCGAAGGATCTCTATATCTTTGATTGTCCGAAAGGCATGACACAAGATAGCATGGTTCGGAAAGCCTTGAGTCCCCGTAGCTCAGAGGATAGAGCGGACGCCTCCTAAGCGTCAGGCCGCGCGTTCAATTCGCGCCGGGGACAAATTTCAAAAATTTCACTGCGCATCCGTTTTAAAATACTCATCTATTCCCTGAGCTATTCCAAAGGCAATTTTTTGCATATATGCCTTACTCGATAATCTCTTAAGCTCTATCGGTGAGGTTAGATACCCCCCCTCAACAAGAATTGCCGGCATTTTGGTTTCGCGAACGACACAAAAGTTGCCGTGACGAACACCTCTAGAAGGACTTGACGTCGCAAAAGATACCTGATCCAAAACCAATTTGCCTACCCTATGCGAATCTTTTTGCCGAGCATCTGTTTTTCGATTTTTGAAATAATAGACTTCAATACCTCGAACATCAGGTTTTGGGCATGCATTAAAGTGAATGCTTACAAAAAGATCAGCTCTTCTCCTCTCAGCAAAGTGGACTCGTTCAAAAAGACCGACTGTTTGATCTTGCACCCGAGTCATGACAACGCGATACCCTTTAGCTCGAAGACGAGAAGCAGTCTCTTTCGCTGTATAAAGAGTGAGCTGTTTTTCAATCAGAAAAGGAGCCATTTTTGACCTAGCACCAGGATCTTCTCCACCATGTCCCGGATCAATCACTATCAATCGAGCCCGAACTTGCTCCGGTTTTGGAATATTGATGGAAGGTTCTAGTGGACGATTGGACACATAAGGATTCTGACGCTGAGCAACTCTATTCTTTGACGCTGCGCACGAAAACAAGAAAAAATGCGAACAGAGGATCAAAAGATAGAGCGAGAAGGATCGATAAGAGGGCACTTCAAAAACCTTCATTATTTTTTCCTCTCAAGAGTAGCTAAAGATGCAACTTGGCAGTCATCGAATGGAACGACATGATCTCGAAACTCCTGTTTCTTCTCATGTCCTTTTCCAGCAATTACCACGATATCATCCGAAGTGGCTATTTGAATTGCATAAGAGATGGCGTCTCTTCGATCAGGTAACACAATATGATTATGAGGAGACTTAAACCCATGACAAATTTGGTCAATGATATCTAAAGGGTTTTCGCTGCGTGGATTGTCTGACGTTATAATGACAACATCTGCAATCTCTTCTGCCGCTCTTCCCATTTTCGGCCTTTTTTCTCGATCTCGATCACCGCCACAACCAAACACAACAATAAGACGGCCTTTTTTTGAGGAAGAGAGTGTTTCTCGCAGGGTATTAAGAACTTTCCGGAGAGCATCTTCTTTGTGGGCATAATCAACGTACACTGACAGATTTACATCATTCGGGACTCTTTCAAGACGTCCTGGAGGACCATTAAATGTCCTACAAGCATCTATAGCGTGCTCTATCGAGATCCCGGCCGCAAGCGTCGCTCCAAGCGCTGCAAGAATATTCTCAATATTGAAGCGTCCAATAAGCGGAATTTGAACTGGATACGATCTTGATTTATAGATAACCTCAAACGAGGTTCCTTGATTCGTCATCTGAATTTGATGAGCCCGCAGGTCCGCCTCTTGCGTCAGCGAATATGTTATCTTTTCTACCCTCAATCCAGAGGTAATTTTATCACACCAAAGATCATCTCTATTTACAACAGCTACTTTAGGCAAGTGCGGCTTTCTTGATATACTCTTGGGCTTGATCCCGGTAAAAAGACGCCCTTTAGCTTCACAATAAGCATCCATCGTTTGATGATAATCTAGATGTTCATGAGTTAAGTTTGTGAAGACAGCGATATCAAACTCAACCGAGTCCACTCGCCCCTGAGTGAGCGCATGAGATGACACTTCCATTATGGCGGCATCAGCACTAGCCTTCACCATTTCATGAAGGAGCGAATGAGTAGACGCTAAATCAGGAGTTGTTCTCGAAGCTTCCACTCTCGTCGGCCCCATGATATACTCAACAGTGCCTATAAGGCCTATATTTTGCCTCTGGTGCTCCAAAATATGGCGAATAGCATAGGTCGTCGTTGTCTTTCCCGATGTGCCTGTAACTCCAATCATCAAAAGTTTATCGGAGGCCTTTTTGTTGAGGTTATGGCACACATCCCCTTCAATCAATGTAAGATCTTCAACAACAAGCTGAGGAACTGAAATATTTTGAGTGTAGCATTCGGAAAGAACGGCTACAGCCCCTCTTTCAATAGCTTCAGGAATGTAGACACGTCCATCAAATTTTGAGCCTCGCTTCGCGACAAAAAGATACCCCTTACGAACATCTTTTGAGCTACTTGTAACACCTGTCAGGCATGTATCACTGAGGTATGTATCATTATCATTTAATCCATAAGCCTTGATCATAGGAAATGCATTGAGAAAATCAGAAATCTTCATGTGCGATGAATCTATATCAAATGAATCGATATCTTTTGTCATTCGATCTCTTTGTCCTTATTACTTTTGTCCATTCCATTGTTCGTAGAGTTTTTGTAGCGCTTCTGTCTCTTTCATCCAGTCTGCTTGTGTAAGATCCGACCTGGGATCTCCTTTGGGATATCCATAAGGATCATCAGGAGTGGTTCCCAAATACTCCAGAACTCGAGTCGCAATACATCTAAAAGTTGGAGCAGCACATGTCCCTCCTCGATGATTTAAACCACGCCCTGGAATATATCCTGGAGCCGGCTCATCAAGGCCAACCAAAAGAACGAACTGAGGATTTGATGCGGGAGCAAAACCTGCAAAGCTCGCATAATGCTTTTTGTCGGTATAGGCACCATTGACAAGCTTCATGCTAGTCCCTGTTTTACCCACTTCTGTGAAACCAAATATATCTGCCTTAGAAGCCGATCCTCTCGGTTTTGTAACAAATTTTAAAGCGCGAATAACTTCTTCATTGATTGATTCATCGAGAACTTTTTTAAAAGTGGATCGTCTATCAACGCTTGTATTATCAACAAGAATCTCTAAAGAACCATCCTCTTTTGTACGAAAAACTCGTCGAATGAGCGTCAGGTCGGGAAGGTATCCTCCGCTTGCAAAAACACAATAGGCTCGTGCCATCTGCAGACTCGTAACTTGCAAATTATACCCCATCGCAAGCGAAAAGGGAGTTGCCTTCGACCACTCAGCACGTCCATTAGGATGTTTTTTGCCGGGCATAGGAAGCACTCCGGCACTCTCTCCAGGAAGCTCTATTCCTGTTTTCATGCCAAACCCAAATGATTGAGAAAGTTCATTCCGATACCACTCATCTCCGAGCGCATCAACAACCCTTCCAGCAAGAGTTGCCATGTAAATATTAGAAGATCTTTGCGCTCCCATATACATATTCAAAAACTTATGAAAGCTTACATCGGTAATGGCCTTTTTTCGTCCTGGAAAGGAACCATTCGAGGTGGGTATTTTTTCAAAGGGTGAAAATAGAGGCTTTTTACCTTGAGCTTTTTGAATGGCATTAGCTTTTAGGGCCAATGCAATCGTTATAGCTTTCGTTGGAGATCCCGGCTCATTTGTATCGGTAATGGCTTTTACTTTTGATTCTTGAGCCATCTGGGGCTGAATAAAAAAGCGCTTGTATTCATCGGGATTGAAGAAGGGGTACTGGGCAAGAGCTATTATATGTCCTGTTCGAGGATTGATCATCACAGCCCAAGCACTTTTTGTTTTGAAGAGAAGAGATGCCTTTTCAAGTTCCTCTTCAGCAATTGCCTGTATTACAGGATCAATCGTCAATTCGATATCTATCCCATCTTGCGCCTTTTCAATAATCTCGCCCGTCTCCAAGAGGTGTCGAGGAGATCTGGCCATCCTCTTTAATCCCATTTTTCCCTCAAGATATCGATTCATTGAGAGCTCAATACCGCCAGTTGGGATTGAATTAAAAGTTTTTTCATCTCTGCGATCCTGTACCGTATGGACCACCTGCCCTAAAAGTCTTCCTTGTGGATGTACACGCTTATAATCTTGGATAAAAAAGAGGGCATTTGAAGGGAGTGAATGCGCCTTCGCAAAAGACCTCCACCAGGAGAGAAATTCAAGTTTCTCCTCCTCTTCAATGCATGACACAAGCCTTCTTGATCTGCTTTTACGATGAAGCTCACTCTTCAGCTTTTGAGCAATATGTATGTCGGGAGAAAGATATCTCAATATGGCTGCAACGATTTCTTTCTTGTGCTCATCGGGAATAGCTTTAGGATCAGCGTAGAGGTGAGATATTGGAACGTCTCTTGCAAGAAGAGTTTTCGAATCTATAATACCAGGCTTAAGAGGACTTGAAGCATAAATACGTCCTCTTTGAAAAAACTCCCGTATCAGAATCGTGTGCTGGTTTTTAGCCTTTTGTAGCCAACTTTCATGCTCAACGACCTGAAGACGATAAAATTTAAAGAGAAGCAGGACAAATCCAAGAAAAAGGAGCGCCCAAAGTAGGATAAAGAACTGTTTTATACCTGAAGACACGTATTACTTCTTGCTATTGGTGGTCAGTACAGTATCTTTTTTTGTGTCTCCTATGCAAGTCTCGAGTGAAGAATTATTTTCGACATCAGAATATCTAACGATCGTAACTTCATTTTCATATGGCTGAATAAGATGTGAATACATCGGCTTTTTTAAGAGACGAATAAGCTCTATAGGGCTCTTAAAAGCATCAAGCTCGACTTCTAGTCGTTGAATATTACCGTCAATTTTAGAAATTGATTGCTGAAGGTCTGGGACTTCCATTTTAAGCGTTGTAAGATGGATTGAATCTCGAATAATCAACGAAAAACAGATTGCTGTTGAAATACAGCCTATGGTTATAGCCTTAAATGGTGTCATTATTTGAAGTACCTACTTTGCCACTGTTAAACTATATTAGGGCGCAAAAACAAGCTCAACTTTATCTTTTAACCTGTCCTGAAGTCTTTTTATTGCATCCCCATCTAAGCAGCCGTGGTGTGAAATGACCATCTTTTTAACAGATGCAGGGACGGTTAAATCGTCTATGTTCGCGAAAGGACTAGAAAATTCCCATGTTATTTCTTTCAGTTGAGAACACTCTTTCATTGAGGTGCTTAAGTTTTTACAATCATAGTTTCCACGAAGCGTAAGACTTTCAAGTGATGAAGGAAAACGTACGTTGAGAATTGGGTAGAATTCATTAACCTCACCAAAACGAAATTCACGCAAATTTGGGCATGAACTGAGTATATTTTTTAGATTTCTGATACTTTTACAGAATTGTAGATCAAGAATCTCAATAGATGCGGGCAATTGTGTGTTGTTTAAAGTAAGATTTGTTGAAGAAACATCGAGTTCTTTCAACGCAATACAGTTCTCAATTCCAGCCAACCGCAAAGCTCCATCTGAGACGTTTATGTTTCCTGCTAGAACAAGACTTTCAAGGCTTGCTGGGAGCGTGCAGCCCTCCAAAGAATGTTCAGATAAAGTTATCCCTTTAAGATTTGTGCTATAATAAAGAAACCTCCGCAAAAAATGATCGATTTTCTTCACTGATTCCCCATCAAGATATTCTATCTGACTTCCAAACTTCCTTAGGATTCCACTGCTCCCTGACATCGTAATTTTTGCAACATCATCCGCGCCTATAAAATGATCGATCAACTGCCTTGGGCCATCCGTTACATCCCAGAGCTTAATATCGCTTAGCACCTCCTCAAACTCTTTCTTTAATGCAATAAGATCAACGTTTTGGTTATTTGCATCTAAAGCATCAAGCACTTGTGGATATAGCCTCTTGAATTCCTCAATACGAGGTTTGATTGATTGATATCCAGGATGAGTCTCAAATCCTTTTTCAATTTTCTCGATAAGAAGTTGTCTTCTTTTTAGCAAAAAATTCAAAGAATAGAGAGCGCCGCTCAACGCTGCTTGATGGCCTGGGGATACCAAAGAATTATCTTCAAAAACCTCAAGATCCTCATCAAGATTTTTCTCCTGTGGCATTACTCTCTCTCTATCACTCGATTTGGCAGCTAAAGCCTTCTGTTGCACGTCCTCCTCAAGCGCCTCTAATTGATCTTGAAGATCAATCGATCCCACTTCATGAAACATCTTAACTTGTCTTTCTGGAACTTCTGCGGCAAGTTCAGCCTTCACAAGTTTTGAATTGATTTCGTTCTGAAGATCACTTTCGAAGTTGTCATCTATGGTTTTTGTATCTATCTCGGATCTGATGCGGGCTTTAAATGAATCAATCGAATCAAGATTTTTTAATGCCTCTCTACAAATATGTATATGATGAAGGGCTTGTTTACGAACCTCTATTGCGTTGCGTATTTCGGCACTTGATTTAGTGAGACATGCACTTAAAGATATTTTGGAAGCCTCATTAAGCGGCAATTTATGAATATATTCAAAGGCAAGATTATCTGCGGCAGCTACAGGATCATCTTCCAGAGATGCTTTAAAACAAGCTTCATCAGCAATTCCCCCAAGAGAAGATAAAAGAGCCCGGATACTTGCATATCGATTGGAAATAGCAGCGATTTCAAGATCCTCTTCTTCACGGTCAATTTGTTCTTGTTGCACTGCGGAAGAACAGTCATCACCCCTATTAAATGCCTGTTCTAATTCAGCAAGACGTTTATTTCGTTCTTGCTGAATTGCTTCTACACTGAGTGTAAAAGCTGCGATTTTTGTAGTAAGGGAAGAAGATTTGAAAGCGCCTATATCCAAGGCAGTCTGGACTCGCTTTTCAAGCTGTTGAAGACGTTCTTGAAACTTTTCAGAATGAATGAGAGATGTAACCTCTTGAAGCTCTTTCAACAAGGAGTCTTTACCTACTTGAACTCCATCAATTCTTGTACGTGTTGTTTGCAGCTGAACACAACATTTTTTCTCTCTATCACGGCAAGAAGCATCGATAGACAAATCTTCATTTAACTTATCGATATCAAGCGTATCGAATTTCCTCAGCCCCTCAAATCGGTCTTTCCGAAATGCTTTTACTGTTGAAGTAATTTCAGAATCTACTCCGCCTAAATCTTCATTCAAGCTCTCTAATTTTGTAGACAATTGTTTGAATGCTGTTGTCAGGCATGATTTCAAGTAATCCTTAGGCTCACCTGTTTCCTTCCACTGATTCAAATTCTCCAGATCATTTTCAGATAATATTTGCTTCCCGCCTAAACGCAGTTGAAGCGCGGAATTTACCTCTCTTTGACGGACAGTGTATTCGAGAGATTTTATGGTTCCTTTACTAAAAAGAAGGTGAAACCAATTGCGAATTGCTCCAAGTCTTTTCGACTTATGCGCCGACTTGAATTTGTTAAGTATATCTTTTAACTGAGTGACACTAAGCTCTGGATGTTCCTCTTTGAGTACTGCCCGTGCAATCTCGCCAATCCTGATTTTGATTACGTCAGAGCTGCTCTTGATTTCTATCTTGTTGTTTTCGATAGAGTAATAGTTTTTTGATTGTTGAGGAGGAACTTGTAAGCTCATCTGGTATCCGATGTCGAAATGTAACCAGAAATTAACAAGCAAAATATTTATTTTATAGATATTTACATATATGGGCAGTTGGACTTCAGTCCTAGCAGATTAAGGAGAGCAAATAATCGCTAGTAGTTTCACTGACTGAAGCCCACAAATTACATGAACCAAATTATATGAATTCAAATCACATGCGTTGAAGCACCCTGAACTTGGCGCTTCTTGAACGAGGGTTTGATCTCATTTCCTCATGAGACGGGACGAGTGGCTTTTTGTAAAGGAGGGAAAACTCATCGTTTTTGGTTAACTCTTTAAAGAGCTGCTTAACAATACGGTCTTCGCCGCTATGGAAAGTGATAATCGCAAAAAGACCGCCCGGAGCGAGAAGCTGAGAGAGATGCAAAATTCCATTTTTGAGGACATCTAACTCGTGATTTACCTCCATACGGATCGCCTGAAACGTTTTGGTAGCGGGGTGAATCTTGCCCCGACGAGGAACCACCGACTCGACAATCTCGGCCAATTCATGGGTGGTCATAATCCGCTTTTTCTTTCGATACTCGAAGATCTTTAATGCAATTTTTCGTGATGCTCGCTCCTCTCCATACTCATAAATGATACGAGCAAGCTCGTCTTTGGGGTAGGAATTTACTACCTCTTCAGCAGTCAGCCACTCTTCCTGGTTCATTCTCATATCAAGGGGAGCATCAAAGCGGAAAGAAAAACCGCGATCTGGAGAGTCAATCTGCATCGAAGAGACTCCTATATCAAGGAGAATATAATCGAATGGACCGATAACGCCTTCACCTTTTTCATCAGAATACGTATTGAGAGCGCAAAAATTGGACCGCACAAAACGCACTTTATCTGTAAAGGCAGCAAGCCTTGATCCCGCGATTGCAAGCGCCGTTTCATCTTGATCTGACGCAACAAGTTCTCGAATCTCAGAATGAGCCTCAAGCAAAGCTATGCTATGCCCCCCCGCTCCACACGTTCCATCCAAAACCCGACTGATTTTTTTCCCTTCAATCGATGCTAAAACCTCAGTTAGCATCACTGAAATATGCAGATTTTCCACTTCACCAACTTCACTTTCTATCTTTGACATGCGAATTAAATTCCCTGATAGAATAAATATAGATGGAAAGACGAGTTAGAAGCCATGCCTGCTGTAACAATTGATAAGCTTGATGTAAGTATTTACATCCAATATGCCCGGCGAACACAGCTCATCGAGCAGGTTCAACAGCAGTATAGCTTAAGAGAAGCCGTCAATGTTCCTGCCCAAGCTCTTATTGTCGACCTGTATCCGAAACTCAAAGAGCTTGATATCCTCCTCGGTGTAGCTACCACAATTGCGCCATGGGCCTATTTTTACCCGCCAAAAAGTTACTCCAATCAAAGGAGATCTCCCTTTACCTTTCATCGTATTATTCCAATTCTCGGAGAAACTGGAGATGAAGAGGAGTGCGAAAAAAAACTGGATGCTCTCGTCGTTGAATCCGAAGAAGAAGAGGATGAAAAGGGAGCAATCAAAAGATGCTTAGGCCAAATAAAAAAACTTAATTCCTTGATGAAGTATATCGGTGGAAGGATAGGTCAATTTCTTCAAGGATAATTTCTTCAAGGTAACTCATTATCAAAAGAGATGAAAAAGACAATGGCAAAAGTTAATTGGATGAAAGAGCTTGGCTGGTCACAAGACCATCTCGATGAGATACGAAATACTGCCTACTCGTATGTCCGTCAAGGACAGTACCAGATAGCTCTTCCCCTCTTTGAGGCGCTCGCTATCTTATCAACCGATAATGCCTATGATCTACAAACGCTCGGTGCTATCTACGTTCAAATTAACCAGCCTCTAAAGGCCATACAAGTTCTAGATAAAGCGTTACAACTTGACTCAGACCATTCCGCAACACTTTTGAACCTGACTAAAGCATTTTTCATGTCCGGAAAGGTCGAAGATGGATTACGGCTTGCAAAACTTCTTGAAAAAGACCGTAATCCCTACGTATCAGGCGCCGCCTCGGCTCTCGTTTTAAGCTATAGCAAACCCATCAAGTAATTCAGGCAAACACTATAGCCTGAAGAGAAATGCCTGCATCTTTTCACACAGGACATCCACCATCTCCTCATCAAGCTCAACATGCAGAGGTAGACTTATTGCTGTCTCAAAGTAACGCTCCATATTGAGATGGTTTTGTATCTCAACATGAAGTTTCTTCCCAAAAATAGAATGACGGTACATGGGAACATAATGCAGCTGCGTTCCAAATCCCCATTCTTTCAGCTGATTCATAAATTGAGTGCGTGTAATTCCAAATCTTTCAAAGTCAATTTGCACAACAAAAAGATGGTAAGCAGAGTATTGATCCCAAGCATCTGAAAAAAGAGAAACTCCAGGAAGGCCCTGAAGTCGTAATCGGTAGCGTGCAACTAATTCGCGACGTTTTTTAATAAACGAATCGATGCGAGATAATTGAGAAATCCCTAATGCCGCCTGAAATTCAGTCATGTTTGCCTGGCAAAAGCATTCATGAACTTCGTAATACCAAGCTTCAGGGTGGTTCAAATGGTCAAGAGCGTCACGTTCAATGCCGCTATTTCGAAGCATGAGAAGTCTCTTATACAACTCCTCATTCTTTGTGGTGACCATTCCTCCTTCACCTGAGGTTATCGTTTTAACAGGATGAAAACTGAATACGGTCATATCTGAATAAGAGCAGCTTCCAACCATCTCACCTGAAGGATACTTACTGCCAAGAGCATGAGCTGCATCTTCGATAGTAATCCAATTAGGATTTGTTATGGATTGCTCAAGCTTTCTCATATCGACCGGAATTCCTGCAAAGTGAACAGGAGCAATCACAAAACGCCCTTGCGTCTTATTCAAGCCAATTTTTTCCTTGAGCAGATCAAGATCCATATTTCCTGACTGCAGATCGATGTCCACAAATTCAACCTGAGCAGAAACACGAGATGCATACGAGGCTGTGGATACAAAAGTGTTAGGACTCGTGATTACCGTATCGCGTGAAGAAAGCTTTATTGCAGCATAGGCCGCCCATAAAGCCTGGGATCCATTTGAAAAAGCAACTGCAAATGGAGCATCGACATAAGATGCGATAGCATCCTCAAAGGCCTTGACCTGTTGACCCCTGGTGATTACAGATTGAGTTAACGCTTTTGCCACTTCTTCAATATCACCTTGGGATATCGACTGCTTCCCGTAGGGGGTTACCATCTTCATGATCCTTCTGTATCGGAGACTACGCTTTTTCAGCATAAATACTTTGAAAGCACTATCAAAATGCAGTATACGAATTCATGTTGTTGATGCCCAGATGGAATTCAGTTCGAAATACATCCTATCGCAATGCAAAAATGAAATGGGTATCGACTATGCTCCTCTCTTCAAATGAAGCATTGAGCAATTCTTAATTTACTTTAAGGAGTGGGTCGATCTATTTTCTACTTTCTAGGGTTTGAAATAAGCGACTATAATGGAGTTTGAATCTATGAACACACGTCAAGAAAGCCTTCTTGACCCCATCGGATCATTAGAAGCATTAGACCAACAACGTCGTGCCTTTTCTCAGCTCAAGACAGAACTCCTCTCTCGATACCTCCAGAGCGAAAGAAGTGAAAAGAAAAACTCAACTCTTCTTATACTCAATGGTTGGGGAGATTATTCAGACCTCTTTCTGGAAACAATGAATGGAGCAAAACTCGGCAGTGCAGGATTCAACAGCGCAAAGCTTGCGACTCGCTCGATCGCGCCTCTTGTGAATAAAAAGCATGACATTTCACTTGAGGGGGGATACTTTTTTCATCTGAATGGAAATGGCATCGTATTGAATCCAGGACCCGGTTTTTTGGCTCGTTTTCACTCAGAAGGTCGGCATCTTTGGGATATACACCATGTCATCGTCACAAACTCATCTCCATTAACATCTCATGACATTTATGAAATTTATTCACTTAATAAAGAATTGAATGCGCAGCTGAGAAGCTATGAACTTCCTCCTCATGTGATTCGTTTTTATCTTCATCCTGATGCCTTCAAAACATACGCGCCTCTCCTCAAACCATCACTCAGACAAGAACGCGGATCTGTCACAGCTCTTGAAATTTTTCAAGACTCCCAAGGGGTTGAGGAATTAGCACTCTCTGATTCGGTCACGCTCGCCTATTGCAACTCAAACCATGATATTCATCACAGTCTCTCCATCAAGCTCATCACTCTAGAAGGTGACAGGCAAATCCGCATCGGTTATGCATCGCAATCAGAAGCAACTCCCGATATCTCATCATTTCTATCGGATTGTGATGTCGTTATAGTAGGTGTCGGCGATGTCCAGTTTGAAGAAATTGCAAAAATGCAAAAGAGACAAGAGTGTCCAGGATATGTTGGAACATGTGAGATAATTAAAGAGTTGCAGAAAGCAAAACTTGTGATTATTTCTGAACAAAGCATGCTCGAAGGCGATATTCGTCTTGAACTTGTTCGTCAAATCCGAATCGATACCGCATCAAAAGCGAATGCGATCCCCTCAATTTTTCCGTCAGAGATTGGAATCGAGGTAGAGCTCGAAGCATCCACACTCTCGACCCCATTTGGCCTTTCAAATACCCCATTAGACCAGGTGCGAGTTGTAAGGACTCGAGGCCAATTCAGCCGCCTTGCCTTCATCAATCAAAGCTCTATTCTCTAACTTTAGAGATATCTATCCGGCAATACTCCTGAGAAGGATTTTATTGCCGGCGACACCCTTTTAGCATATGAGTACGCCTCCGGTGGATTATATTTTCAATGCATACAACATATTCAACACCTTCTCAGCAAAGCTCTAAAATTCTAGAGAACAAAATTCAAGCCTATATTTGTTCTAACCATATTTCTTCTACTTGTTGTTTATCTCTTTCTTCATCCCTGACTCAACATGGAGTGCAGCTTGCAAGATTAGGCGGATACAACAACTTTAACTACAGACTCTATATAGAAAAGAAAAGCTACTTCCTTAAAATTGCAAACACCCATGCTGACATTCTGGGATCCTCACTAGAAAACGATGTCTATTGCCGCTCTCAAGCATGCGCTTATGGACTTAGCCCAAAAATTATTGATTTTTCTCCCCTCGATGGAATCTTACTGACAGATTTCATTGAAACAAGGACTGGAGGTCTCGATTTCAAAGAGCCGAACGCAATCGAGCGCTACGTAGAACTTTTGGATAAGGTACATTCTCTTCCAATTGAATTTCCTCGTAAGTTCTGTCCTATTGATGCAATACAAGAATATATACTTCATGCGCAAAACAGAGGTGTTAAGCTGCCTCAAGCTCTCTTTGAAAAGGCAGTTCCAATCATTCTCTCATTTTCAAAAGAAGATCTTTTTCGCAAGAGCGTCCCCTGCCACTTAGATCCCCAAGTTGATAACGTCCTAGATACAGGAAACGAACTTTATCTGATTGACTGGGAATTTGCTGGGATGTGCGACCCCTACTTTGATCTTGCAAGCATGTGCGCTTCTGAGCAGTTTACAGATGGTGAAATGAAAGATCTCTTGACCCACTACTTGAAAAAAGCGCCATCAAACGACGAGTACTCACGCTTATATCGAATGCGAATTTTGGCTGATCTCCGCTGGGCACTCTTCTGCTTTCTCTACACAACGCTATCCATTTCAAACACCTCAATGTATCAAGACTTTGCCGAAGGATTTTTTGAAAGAGCTCTGCAAAGACTTGAGATCTAACTTGAGATCTAACGCAATCAAGTGGGTGATTTTCATCCAATCGGTTTGATTTGATCATTGAAATAAGAAAATTGTCGACCATCAAGGATGTGATCGACGAATAATATCCACAACATAACCCGTTGATTTACAATGAGTTAAGAATAAAAAAAATACCGTTGACGACTTTTGTCCAACCTCTAGGTATATTATTCAGCCAATTCAGATTATGAACATTTGTCGACAACTCTTCGTTACATTGATAACGAATTGAAAATCAATGGGTTAAGTCATCTGATTGACTGTCTTTACTCAAATAAGTTGCGATAGGGAAATTAAGATTGTTAGTCTGTCGAACGTTCAAAGAGCTAGTAGATTGGATTTTTGATCGCTCTTGAGCGCATCATTAGTTTTATAAAGTTGTGAGAAAATTGTGATGGGAACCATGCAGACCTGCGAAGCAGAAAAGGTTTGGAGTCAGTTTGTTGAATATGCAAAAGCACGCTGCTCCTTATCAGCCTTTCAGAACTGGATAAGTCCTATCGAGTTTATTGAAGGAAACCAAGAGCAGATCACATTAAAGGTCCCAAATGTCTTTGTAAAAGAATATCTTCTTACAAACTTTAAAAAAGACCTTCTCGCATTTTTACCCGTATCTCACAGCGGTGAGCCGGCAATCTCCTTCATCATCGAAAAACAAGAACGAAAGCCCAAGCCCATCTCCTTAATTCAGCAAACGGTAAAAGTTGAAGAAGAACCAAAAGTTGTAGAGGGTGAGATCTCTTTTGAGTTCCAGCTCAATGAAAACTATCGATTTACCAATTTTATTGAAGGTGCAGCCAATCAGTTTGTCAAGTCTGCCGCTATGGGTGTTGCAAACCGTCCAGGTCAATCGTACAATCCATTATATATTCATGGTGGCGTAGGCCTAGGAAAGACCCATCTACTGCATAGCATTGGGCATCACATCAAAGAGCATCATAAGAAGCTACGTGTCCAATGCATTACTACTGAAGCTTTCATCAATCAAATCGTCGACTCGCTCAGAAATAAATCTATCGATAAGCTGAAGAAATATTACCGATCAAATATCGATGTGCTTCTCGTTGATGACATCCAATTTCTCCAAAATAGAACAAACTTCGAAGAAGAGTTTTGCAACACTTTCGAAACACTTATCAACCAAAAAAAGCAGATTGTCATCACAAGCGACAAACCTCCAACACAACTCAAACTTTCAGAACGCATTGTTGCACGTATGGAATGGGGTCTAGTAGCTCATGTTGGGATGCCAGATATTGAAACTCGTGTAGCTATATTGCTCTATAAAGCCGAGCAAAAAGGACTTCAACTATCCCATCACGTCGCATTTCATATTGCCGAACATATACAAAATAACATCCGACAACTTGAGGGAGCTCTCAACCGTCTTTCTGCTTATTCCCGCCTCATGAATGCTCCAATCACAGAAGAGCTCGTCGAAAAAACACTTAGAGATATGTTTCACCTTGTTCCAAAAGAAAAGGTCACTGTCGACACAATCCTAAAAGGAGTCGCTGCTGTTTTCCAAGTTCGAGTAAGCGACTTAAAAGGTGAAGGACGAACAAAAGATATAGCGATGCCTCGCCAAGTAGCCATGTTTCTTGCAAAAGAAATGATCAATGAGTCGCTTGTTATGATTGGCGCCTCTTTTGGGAAAACACACTCCACAATCCTCCACGCATGTAAGACAATACAAGAAAAGGTATCTGCTGATGAACAACTCAAACGACAAATTGAACTTGTCCGCAGAAATCTCTCCGCGTTCTAAAACAGAGGCTGCCTTAAAGTTTGGCATGGCCCTTTCACTTGTAGCAGGAGTTGTTCTTCTAGGTGTTAAGGTATATGCGTATATCCTAACAGGTTCCCTCGCGATTTTTTCAGATGCTTCTGAATCAATTGTTCATCTCTTAGCGGTGGCGTTTTCTGCCTACTCCCTCTATTTGAGTTTAAAGCCGGCTGATGAAAATCATCCCTATGGGCACGATCGAATTGCTTTTTTTTCAGCGGGTTTTGAGGGTGCTGCGATTATCTTAGCTGCCTGCATGATCATCTATGAGTCTTTAAAGAAATGGTTTATAGGTCTCGAGCTTGAGCATATAGATGATGGTATCTTATTTATCGCTGCAGCAGTACTCATAAATGGAGGTCTTGGACTCTACCTGATACGCCTCGGCAAACGATCACACTCACTTATAATTAAAGCCAATGGGATGCACCTTCTGACAGACTGCTGGACGAGTATTGCTGTGTTGATAGCTCTTTTCCTAGTCCATATTACTGGTATACTAATCTTTGATCCAATCGTTGCTCTTTTAGCTGCCGGCAATATCTTATGGACCGGATCAAAACTTATTAAAAGCAGCGTCTTTGGACTTATGGACACACAAGATCAGCTTCTTCATTCCTCACTGAGGACAACCCTTGATAAGATCACTCCAACGCTTAATGTCAGCTATCACGCTCTTAGACATAGAATGACAGGATCTCGTGTACTGATTGAATTTCATCTGCTATTTCCTGAAAAAACATCTCTATCCGACGCACACGAAAAGGCGACGGAAATTGAAAGCGCTATCAAAGAGACTCTTTCAATACCTTGTGAAATCCTTACGCACCTTGAACCTTCAGAATCTCATGATGTGATTCATCAACGGTACAGGACAGGATATTAGACGTGTAGAGATAGAAAAACGAGCGAAAAGTCCTGGAAATAATTGCCTGCATAAAATAATAAAGACCCGATATGCCTTACTCCAATGTACTCCTCACTTAAAAAATTTAACAAAAATAGCCTCTATGTTGGTTAATAAATCAAATCAAGCTCTTCAAAGTCCAGATTTCGATGAGAGCGAAATCGATCAACTTTCAGAACATCAATCACAGGCGAGCCAAATCCCCTCTTCAACTCAAAAAACGATAGATCTGCTCGAAATACACCCACTTTCATCACTGGATCTTATTGATTTTTTACCACAAGAACTACGTCAGAAGCCATTTGCCCGCCCACTCAACAGTGACTTATTAAATCACGTTGATGACTCAAGAAATCTCTCACCTCAGCTTGATTCATCTTATAACCATTTCAATAGAAACTCTTTACAGCAACAACCACCAATAGAACGTAAAATTACACCTGTTTCCACACAGATCAAGGAAACATTAGCCTGCCTCATCGAGCATCAGAAAAATCCAAAGGAATGTGTAAACATTCTTAAGGAGCGGTTTCCAATGGACTTAAGAGTTGATAAAATAGTACAGAAAGCATTCCAGAATCATTTCATCTCTCGCCTAAAGAATACAGTTCAGCCTTCTCATAAAAAGTGGAATGATCAAGAAATTAAAAGAATGCACGAGCTTGCACAGCAAGGATATAACGATAAAACGATTGCTCTCATTTTAAGCTCTGAATTTGAAATGAGATTCAGTAAGGCAATGGTAGAATATAGAATGACTAAAGAGGCAAGCTCGAAAAGTCCGGTTCATCAATCACCTCTTAATAAACTGATAAACAGATGCATTAAATCATTAATGACCCCTGAAGAGTGTCTAGATCAGGTTAAAATGCACTACAACCCTCTTGAGGCTGAAGAAATTGTCACAAATGAATTTTCAAAACACTATGCCGAGTTGAAAAAAGAAATAATCGAAAAACCAGTACACAATGACTGGACGGAAGAAGAATTGGCCTATCTTTTCTATCTTAAAGAGCAAGGGTACAGCGATAAGCTTGCGTCTATACTCCTAACTCACCGCTTCGATTTGTTTTTTACCCGAGAGAGCGTAACTCATCAATTGAAAATAACAAGTTCTGACTCATAAGAGAACCTACTCGATCAAAAATTCTGACAAAAATTCTGAGCTTGTCTAAACCCAAAAGTGTCTGTTAAAGGTGTTTTACTCAGATTTTTGATCGATTTCGCTTTTAAGGCTATTTGAACCCGACATATCAATAGTCGCCGCACTTCCACTTGGACGAGATATGTTTATACCTGTAAAGCCCATAAAGGCCATAGACATAATGCCCGTCATAAAGAAGGTAATAGCCATCCCATTCATCCCTTTGGGAAGATTTGAATAAGCCAATTTCTCTCGAATCGCAGCCATAAGAGCAATTGCAAGCCACCAGCCCATTCCAGAACCAAACACATACACAACATTTGGAACAAATGGATATTCACGCATAACCGCAAAAAGGCATGCGCCAAGAATCGCACAGTTTACAGCTATCAGAGGAAGATAGATCCCCAATGCTCTATATAGGCTTGGAGAGACTTTTTCGACGACTATCTCAGTCATCTGAGTAAAGGCAGCGATAACAGAGATAAAAAGTAAAAATTCTAAAAAGCCAAGATTAATACCTGATGCATCAATACCAAAAGCTTCAAGCCATGATAATGCTGAAGGTCCGGTAATATAATTATGAACTAACCAATTAAGAATCCCTGAAATCGTCAATATAAAAACAACAGCAACTCCAAGCCCATTTGCCGTTTTGAGCTTTGTTGAGCAAGCTAAGTAGGTACACATACCCAAAAAATTCGCCAACAAAAAGTTCTCTATAAACACAGCTTGAATTAAGAGTCCTAAAAGATTTACAGGCTCATACAGCCCCATCCAAAGTCCAGAGCTCACAAAAAAACCCTCATTTCTGTTGAGACTTTCTATAATTGACAATCCACACAAGGCAACCAATAATAAAAAAGGCGGCCGGAGGAGTTACCATAAGACCAAAGTTCTGATATCCATCAGGATTGGAAGCTGAAGCATAAAAGCTTAATGGAATGACGCGCATACCCAATATCTCACCAAAACCAAAAAGCTCTCGGATTACACCAATAATAGCTAGAACAATCGCATAACCAAGTCCTGCGCCTATCCCATCTAAAAATGCAGGAAGTGGAGAAACACTTTTAGCCATACCTTCCGCACGTCCCATAACAATACAGTTGGTAATAATTAGACCAACAAAAACACTCAGTTTCTTAGAGATATCAAAAAAATAGGCTTGAAGAAATTGATCAATGATAATCACGAAGAGAGAAATGATTGCCAACTGCGTAATCATTCGTACGCTATCAGGTGTTTTTTTCCTCAATATCGAAACAAACAGCGAACTAAACCCTGTCACAAATGTAACAGAAAGGCCCATTGTCAGGGCAATAGAGAGTCTATTTGTAACACCTAAGGCGGAACAAATTCCAAGAACTGCAACCAATACTTGATTCTGGTCAAATACTTGATTCGTTAAATAGCTGTAGGTAGGAACCCCCTGCTGCTGATTCATCTATCTTTTCCCTCCAGCTGAAGGCTTTTCTGATGCAAGTATTTCAAAAAAATTTCTATATGACTCTAAAGTGTCTTTATAAGCACGTGTTACACCATTTCCAGTCAAGGTAGCACCTGCCATACCATCAACGGATGATAAAGCTTTTGGGCTTGAGCCTAACACATCTGAAACCTTCCCTCGAACAACAGTAATACCAATCTGGGCACGGCTCATATCGATTTGACCAGTAGAATCGGCTAAAAAGATTTGCTTACCAGGAAATTGGCTCTGCCAATCAGCCTCAGCAATATTTGCACCGAGACCTGGTGTCTCCTTTTGCTCATACCATGAAATTCCAATAACAGTCTTTCCATCGGGCTTTATAGCCAAATAACCGCCTATAAAATCCCAAAGACCATATCCTGAGATAGGAATTACATATCCTTCTGGTTTTACAGAAGGCGGCTGAAGCCCCTCAGGAGTTGGATTTGGAAGAATAAAGAAAATTGGCAGCCAATCCTGTTGAGAAAAACCGGTTTTTTTATGTTCTGTGAGATATGTGTCTACTTCCAAATGCTGCTCTTCGTAGGTAGAAATGGCACCTTGTTTATTCACAAGCATTGGACGGACACGGGCTCTGTATACAGCTAAAATATCCGCTTGTGATGCAATAATTTCGTCTTTTGTGGGCTCCAAATATCCATTTGCAACCTGTTTTGCAGGCTCCACTTTACCATCTACGTTAAGCTGCAGATAGCCTTTATAGTTAAATATTTGTGCAGAGAGCAAAAGTTGCTTACTGCGATCAAGCTCTCTAGCAGACTCTTGCGGCTTTTGTAATGCACTGGAAAGAATTGCCAAAATTGATGCAGAAACAATACTTAAAACAATTACAAACAGGATGGTTGCTCTATCTGAAAACCCTTTAGATATAGGCTGATCGGGCACTGGCTGATTAGGCATATGAAAGTGCACGCCTCCTGTAAAACAATGCGGCATAATGATCAATAAATGGAGCAAATACATTGCCGGTAATGGTTGCAAGCATGACAGCTTCAGCATAGGCAGGATTTATTGAACGAATAACCACAACAAGCATTCCTATCATAAATCCATAGATCCAGCGACCAGCTCGTAAAGCCGGAGATGAAACAGGGTCTGTAGCCATAAAGACTGCACCAAACACTAAGCTCCCCATCAAAAGGTGCTTATAAGGAGGGAATGTAAACACAGCAGGAGACCAAATACCCCCTTCAGAACCAAAAAACTGAGTACAAATTTTAAAGGTCCATGCTGTAATAAAGGCACCGAGAATCATACCGGCCATCGTTCTCCATGATCCAACACCTGCAAATATAAGGATAAAAGCCCCTAAAAGACATGCGAGGATAGATGTTTCTCCAAAGCTTCCAAGCTTATTTCCCAAGAACAGATTCCAGTTTGTCTGCATTCCCACTTCATATTCTAAAGTTGCAAAGCGGTAGGCACTTTCAAAATTTTCAGGAGATAAACCAAGCCCTTGCTGCGAAATGGGATCTGTCAGATAATTCTTCAATGTATCTCTGGACACGGAATGCAAAGGCTTTGTTATATTATTTTTTTGTGCCCAAGCATCAAACTTTGAATCAAGAACTTGCTTTTTCGTTACATTTCCTGAATCGCCATCCAAACTCGCTCCGATCGTATCTACATGAATACGCTTGATATCTAACCCTATATTAAATTTAGCAAGAGATGTTGCTTGAGTATATCCATCTATGGTGGAGAGTCCTGCATCTTTATTCATTTTGATAAGGCTTTCACGGACAACAACTGGATTCGTCCCTGCCCATACATCACCAGACATTTGCCCAGGGAATGTAAAAAACAATAAGAGGCGACAGGTCATTGCAGGGTTTACAATGTTCATCCCCGTCCCGCCAAAAATTTCCTTTGAAAGAATGATGCCAGCAATAACACCTAACGCGACCATCCAATAGGGAATAGTAGGAGGAAGAATCAAAGCAAATAGCATACCTGAAACTAAAAATCCCTCAGCTATTTCATGCTTCCGAACACATGCACAAATACCTTCTGCTATACCTCCAGCCATATATGAAATGATCATAACAGGGATAAAAGAGGAAAGGCCATACTCGAGAATTGTCTGCCATCGACCATCTTTCATACAAAATGAAAAATAGCCTGAAAGGGAATGAGAGCTTGAAATAAACTCATTCATAAGCTTGTAATCACCCGATACATAGACAAGCTTTTGAATGCCTGAATTCCATACAGACATAAGGATGCAAGGGACAAGAGCAAAGACTACGATCATCATCCAGCGTTTCAAGTCAACCGCATCTCGAATATGAGGAGCACTTTTGGTACGAATAGATGGCTCGAAGAAAAACGAATCTAGGGCTGATACAAGCGGCCTCATTCTTTCTAGAGGCTTTCCTTTCGCAACAAGAGCAAGTTGTGCGTCAAGAAACCGCCGAATAATCTGCATATCTAGACAAACCTCTTTCGAAATATTGATGTGAAGGTACCATATCTTTATGAAATGTCAATAGAACAATGTATATGCCCTATGAATCAATCTAAATTACTCAATTTCATTTTTCCTCATCTCTGTTTTCATTGCAAAGAGTCTCTTCCTCAAGACAGATTAAGACTCTGTGCTCATTGCTTTGATGAGCTTCATCTCGTTAATCCGATCGGAAGATGCCCTTTCTGTTTTGAAGAGGTCGATTCATGTTCAAACAGCTCATGTGGTTGTAAAAAGCAAAGCGATCTGCCCTTTTATTTTGCCACCTGTTTTGAACCATTGACTGTCCCTAAATGGTTTTCAAATGAACTCCGAAAGGGATCTGATGATATGTTTAAAGCGATATCAGCGTTTCTTCTCCTTCAACTCCAAGAGCTGTGCTGGGACAAAATCGATATAGTACTCCCCTATTCCGGAGTAAGTACATCAAGCGCTCGAGCCATAGCTTGCTGTGTAGGCAAAAGTCTCAATACGCAAGTATACTCTCCCTTTTTCTTCTACGATGAACGATTTCCGCTATTTAAATTTGCTGCTCGAAAAAATATTCAGGATAGATCGATCCTTGTTCTTTGCCCATTCACATCCTCTCGATCAGAGCTTATTCCTCTTGTTGAGAATCTCATGAGTTTGTATCCAAGACAAATACGAGCTTTGGGAATTCATCACACATGACTAAATTGCTTTTGTTTATGAGACACGCAGAACCTGGGGAAATACCTCCTGAAGGAGATCAGTACTGTCCTATATCTGAAAGAGGAAAAATAATACAAAAATCTATTGCAAGAGAGCTTAGCCAATACGTTCAGAAAATCGATACCCTCTACAGCTCCCCTCTTGTTCGAGCAAAACAAACAGCCGACATTATTGCACAACATTTTTCATGCCCATGTCTTGTGCTCAATGCACTTGGAATACCGTTTCATAAAGAAGAAATACTAGCACTCATCTCAATGCTCCCTGAAAAATCGATCACAGGCTTTGTAGGACATGGACCATCTCTTACCTGGACTTTGAATAGACTCGGGATCAGCCTCCCAAGCGGTGAACTTGGACGAAGCTGCATAGCTGGAGTAGAGGTTGACACCTCTCAAGGCACTTTAAATTTTCATCTACAGCCCAAAAACATGAACCGATTTACAGGGCTCACCTAGTATGGATATCCACAATGCGTCACATAGACTAAATTTCATCCTGAAGGACTTGAGCATAAACACTCAAGAACCTCCTCAATCTAAAAAAGATAAGGCTGACGAAAATTATGCACGTGTCGTTAAAGATCAACTACAACTTATCCAGCAAGATCTTTTACAACCAACAAGCGTTCTTCTTCAAAAAATTTCTCCCTCTACCTTACACAATGTTCTCTCAAAAGTTACAGAGATCTCGAACCAACTTCAAGAATTAGAAAAGACTCAAGGGATTAAAAATAGGATCGAGGCTACAACTCTTAACGAAATTGCATTTCTTGCGCGCCAAACCATAAGCACAATAAATATTGCCGAAACTTCACTAAAAACATTTTTAGAAGAAAGAAAATCAATAAATCAACCTCAATCGTGGTTCAGCACACTTGCAGAGTTTGCCTGTACATGTTTTGCAAGTCCTGCATTTGGATACCTTATAGAACCCAAAGTTCTTGATAATCTTAATGCATCGTATGACAAGAGCAAAGAGCGGCTCTTTTCAGCCTCTGAAAGCGATGAGCCCGCTAAATGTATTGAAGCCCTCTCTGAATATGCTATCGCCTATCTTTCGGATCAGATACTTCATATCGAAAAGTATGAACCTGAACTCAGAGCCCCATTTCTTAGGGACCTTTTCGATGATATCACTATCGGAAATCCTAAACCGACAGCAAAGGGGGTTGCCCTCATAAAGGTTCTTGAAAACCATCCGACGGTTATCAGTAAACTTATTTCCGTGAATATCATGAACGGCGCAGCGACAGCCTATGAAAAAATTGGAATCATACCTTCCGACTTCCTCGTTGAATTCTTGAATACGTGCTTTACAGAATCGATTAATGACATCTCTGAAAAAGCTCATATCGATAGCAACCCGACTCTTGGGGAAAAATTTGGGCTAGAGGTCCGAAAAAATTTACTTCAAGGAACTACACAGAAATTACTTTCTGAAGCACTTCTAGGACTCGCATTCCCCAATGAGAAAGATGACTTGATAATGGGTACTGAAAATTTTCTTCACATTGTAGACGATGTAAATGCTCAGCAGTTGTTATGGAACCTCCTAACGACTATTCTCCAAGAACAATTTACATCTGCGTTTAGAGGATTTAGCGAAAATGATGATTTAACAACTATTCTTCTTATTAATGGCTTTGAAAGCACACAGGCCATTATGAGCGGAAGTAATGATTCACAAAGGGCAGATTTAAATATCCACACGCTCCTCACTACGCCTCAACACGGTATTGGCATGGTTGGCATTGTCTTTGTATTCTTTAAAGTTATATTTTCGAGCCTCGGCGAAGCAATAGCCAAATTCCGCCCATTTTTTGGATATGATGAACAAGTTGATCGAGAAGTAGACCTTACGCTTGCTCCTCAAATTGAAAACTTCCTCAAAATGATTCAAAAAGAATCAGGATCCCTTGTATTAAAGGCTTTTCTCTACTTCAAAGGACGAGATCTTGCCCGTTCACTGAGCCCAGCAATTATTAAAAGTATTAAAGGCATTGAAGGCGATGAAAAGACAAAGGGAGTTAACCTAAAAAACCTTGTCACACAGCAGTTTAAAGGCTTGATTATGGCAACGGGAGCGACAGAGGAGCATGAAGGACATATTCGGTTTACGACTCCTTCGTTTCCAAAAACAAAACAAGAGCTTTTGGATTTAAAAAATAAAAAGGATGAAGAGCGAAAGAAACTTGACGATCGCTTAAAAGAGGCCAAAAACAATTTAGGAACTCAATTGGAGGGACTCATTGACAGCATCCATAGCACAGTTAAATTCAACGATGTTACCTTATCTCCATCTGCAAGCGATATTGAGGGATTCCTTTCAACTCTTCAATCATTCTTTATCGGCTTTGCCAACGCATGCACAAGAAAGCTGATATCTCTCGTTCTTTGGCTTTTCAATGCTCAAAAAGTCATTCAAAACGTTGGAGGAATCGCCCAAAAGAAGGCCTATGATATTGAACAAGATTCATTCCTCCTCAGACTCTCGGAATTTGCTGCGAAAGAGCTTGCCCCATACAAACATAAGACTCTCCCTAAGGAACCAATAAATGCAGTACCAAACGATGGAACAGGATGATTCTAAAAGCTCTATATATATCGCTTTCCCTTAGCGTGCTTGGTTGTTGCAACCTCTTCTCAGCTCTTCCCCTTTATTATTGGGAAAACACACCTCCAGAAAATAACTTCGGAGACATTCTCTCAATAAAACTTATTGAAAAAATGACAAACCTTCCGATACGAAAAGCTGACCTTCATGAGAGAAAAGTTCTGGCAATTGGTTCTATTCTTCAATTTGCAAAGGACCACGATGTGATTTGGGGATCGGGGATCAATGGAAATTGTCTCGATATAGGACAGTACCAATATAGAAAGCTTGATGTTCGAGCTGTCCGAGGCCCTCTTACAAAAAGATTTCTTGAACAGCTTGGGGTAAAGTGCCCTGAAATTTATGGCGATCCGGCCCTCCTTATCCCTCGTTTTTTTCCTGAATTTCGTCCAAACCCAAAGCGCAGCTACCTAGTTATTCCTCATATTTCTGAACGAAACCGTATGCCGCAATCGGATGTGGTAATCTATCCTACAGAACCATGGGAAGTAATTGTGAGAAAAATTGTCGAATCGAGATTTGTCATTTCAAGCTCTCTTCATGGAATTATAGTCGCAGAGGCCTTTGGAATACCTGCTCGTCTTCTTCGAATCAGTGAAAATGAATCTATATTGAAATATCAAGACTATTATCTTGGCACGGGACGTAAGAGTTTTAGATATGCTCGTTCGGTTGAAGAGGCCTTAAGAATGGGAGGAGAAGTTCCAGCACAGTGCAATATCGACAAACTTCAAAGCTGTTTTCCCTATGAGGTGTTCAGATAACTTCAGTTAATTAAGGCGCCTCACGAGATAAGGCGCCTCTAGAGCATCAAGCGTCTACGCTTGATCCTTCTTCAAGAAGGAATAGAAAGAGAAGAAAAACATCGAATAGAAAATCAGGTCAATACCAATAAAGAGGCCTAAAACCCATGTAGCGTTCCATGGAAGCCCTGCAAATATCAATGCTGACAAGAATATCGAAATTATGGCACTTAAAAACATCCACCATTTCTGGCTCGATTCAAAAGCAAAAGCCCAAGAAAATTTAAAAATCCCCTCAAGCATAAAGAATACGGCCATAAGTGTTGTCAAAGCAACAATCCCCTGAAGAGGCCGGACCAGAAGAAATGCACCGCATACAATGGTTAAAATCGACCAGAGGAGAGAGACCCACGCCCCTTGAGAACCCCAGATTTTCCCGGTACGAAAAAGCTGTGTAAGACCTGCAGCACATAAGATTGCCCCGATGCAGATATCATATACAACAGCAAACAAAAATGGCGTCAGAAGGGCCCATATACCGAGGAGCATACATATCACTCCCTCGAACAAAACAAGACCTTTGTTTTTTTGTAAGACAGGATACATACCAGAACCCATAGGAATCTCTCCTTTTTAAAATAATTACTATAAATATCAGAAGTTCGATTGAATTGCTATAGGAACTGCTCAAGACTTCTTTATCTTTTGGAATTTCGAATAACCGATAAAATCGTTGCCATAATCAATATCCCAAAAATCAAAGAGAGAGAGAACATTATTGGAATTTGAATGTACCCAGAGACAACCATTTTTATTCCAATAAACATCAATATGCACGCTAAGGCATGCTGCAGGTAATAAAACAATCCCATGTAATGAGAAAGAGCAAAGTAGAGGGACCTCAACCCTAATATCGCTAAGATATTAGAGGTATAGACAATGAATGGATCCTGCGTAATACCAATAATTGCCGGAATTGAATCGATTGCGAAAATAATATCTGTTGTTTCAACAGCTAAAACAGCTAAAAAAAGAGGCGTTGCAAAGAGTTGCCCGGCTCTTCGAACAAAAAAGGCATCTTTTTCATACTCATGAGAAATAGGAAAAAAATATCCAAAGATTCTTATACATATATTTTTTTCGGGATGAACCTGATTTTCTTCTTTCGACCACAGCTTAATACCGGTAGCGACGAGAAAAAAACCAAAGATGTAGACCAGCCAGTGAAAATTCTGAATGAGCGCAAGTCCTCCGACTATAAAGAGCGCTCGCATAAGAATTGCACCGATGAGTCCCCAAGTAAGAACCGTGTGAATGAGATGCTTTGGAACTTTAAAATAGGAAAAAATTACCGAAAAAACAAAAAGGTTATCAATACTCAGCGACTTTTCAACCAGATACCCAGCCAGAAAATTTATAGCGCTTTCTGGTCCTTTCCAGAAATAGATATACACATTAAAACCGAGAGCTAAAAGAATCCAAAAAGCACTCATAGAAAGGGCTTCTTTTGTCTGGATAACGTGCGCTTTCCGGTGAAGATAGAATGCATCAAGACATATAAGGACAAGCACAACTACGTTGAACCCAACCCAAAAGAGAATTTGTTCCGACATTTCAATACATATTTTCGTAGACACCTCATACCTGATTTAGAAGCGTACTCGCAAATAAATTTATCGAATTGATCTAAAATTAGGCGTTATTTAACCAAAAGCATTGAAAAAGCAGACCATTTTTTTAAAACGGTCTGCTGCTCTTCTAAATCTGAGAAAATGACTCCTGAGGAATATCAGCCCCTTTTAAAGGACGATTTATAGGCTTTTGCACTGTTTTTGCTAATTCTTTAAGGCTTACTTTCTGATAGTTGAGATCACCATACGTTCTATAGTATAAATCACCTTGAGATAAATCTTTTACAACAACCCATTGCGTAAAATCAAATTTCCCATCAGTTGATTGTATCCCTCCATAAGGAATATCAACGGTGTTCAAGAGGTGAAACGCCAAATTTATTCCCTCTTGACTATCTCTAGCTCGTTTTACGAAATCCTTGATAAGGGCTATCCGTACAAAACGAGAGGGAGGGGTCCAATCTCCAGGAATCCCTAGCATGCCCGTTCCTTGGCCTGTAGGATTTAAGACAGTCCCATTGCAGTTTATAGATCCAGCATTCATTGCAGAAAGATTTATATAATTTCTGAGATTCGTCTGATGCCAACTAAACTCTGGGGCATTTGTAAGAACACCTACATCATTTTTCGTGATCTTCATCACGCCTTGAATAAATTCAATGACAATACTTTTTCCACTCTTATCGTGGATTGCAAAATGAAGTGGAGGAACGCTATTAATAACAGGCACGGGGTGGGCCCAAATCCGAACCCGCTGCAATGCATCCTGAACTTCTTCAACCGTTGCGAAGCTCCCTAAAACCCATCTCCCTATATCTTCAAGAGGAATAGTAACAGATGGATCATTCATCATAATACGAGGATACTGTGTTCCTGGCAGCCATAGCTCACCAAAAGACAATCCCTGTTCATTGACGCCATCACATATGATATCAGGAAGAAAGGCTCCAACACCAATATATGCATATTTTGAAGTCCAAGACAATCCTCTTTGATTGTCAAAAACTGATGTTCGAACCTCAATATTTTTTGGACAAAAAACTAAAGTCGAATTCAAAGGAGTTCCAAATTCCATCGAACGTCCATTGATCATAGATCCATCTTCTGTCTTCAGAACGAAATCAGTGCATCCAGATAAGTACGTCATACCCAGACATGAACTAAGAAAAACACTCCGCACCCATTTTTTCATTTTAAAAGTCCTTCTTCATTTAGTTTGGGATAATTTTTACAGTAAATATATACGGCGATGCAGCTGAGTCTGAAGGAGCATTCGTATTTGGAAGCGTACTTTGAATCCCTCCAACAATATATCCGATCGTTTTTGGTTTCTTGATCTTATCGAGCTTCAGGACCCCGTTTTGATACTTGCATAAACCATCTACAGGAATAAAGTAGGCTCCTGCTCCGAACAAAAGTCTATTTCCGGGATTTGAAGATTTAGAAAGAATAACGGGATACTCTACTGGAAGAAGATACTGTTTAAAACGATTCTTCCTATCAATTTTAATCGCAGTAATCTGATCTGTAAAAGGAACTTCAGAATCGGTAAGAAACTGACCATTCTCAAAGTAACCATAGGTAAGACCTCCAAAGAGAAGAGAATAGAAATCACCCTTCCTTTCCGAATAAAGCCCAATATTTGCCGACTGATAAATATTCATAGCTTGCTTAAACGTTTGAGGATCATTTGGATCTTTCATAAAGCAAGAGCCCTTTGCGGAAATCTCAACAGGAACATTCCAGATCCCTCCGGAGAGAGTAAAAACCCCTGATAAAGCAACAAGAGATTGGCTCAGCTTATGATCTTTTGGTCGAATCACAGGTATGACGTTTAAGTCGCGTCGTCTGAAGTTTGGATCTGGAAGAGATGGCTTTGATGAAATGAAATCTACTTTTAATTTCTTTCCATCATCTTTTATCCAAAACCGTCTTACTTGTTGCGTATACTCACCATTGGAAGAATCTGTATAAAACCCAGTAAAGTTTTGCCCAAAAACTAAAAGAACAGGGTTATCCCCAATACGGGTCATATGGCCACCCGTTACTCTTAGACTTGGATGAAAAGCTTGTCTGATATGTTTTTTAGCAGACTCACCACAATGAGATCCCTTTTTGACCCATTTCATCATACCGGGGATATCTATCGCAGTAAGAGTATTTTTTGTTGAAAACTCACCCGTAGACTGTATCACGCCATATCCGCCTGAAACATACAAGGTATGACCTGATTGAAAAAACTGAGGACTCGTCACTGAAAGAGTGTCTATCTCTTCCGCAGTTAAGCGAGAACTGGGATCTTCTAATGACCTATAGTGGACGCATCTTTTGATGGGATCGACAACAAACACAAGTTTATTCTGCTTATTAGGTGGAAAGTTATCATCACCAGGCCCAAAGTTATGAAGACCATTGCTCCTTCCCATAAGAAGAAGCCATTTTCCCTTATATGAACCAAAAACGTACGATTGAATTCCTTGAGGAAGTTTAAACGAAGCTTTTTCAATGCAAACTCGAAAAGGCAAGCTTCCATTTGTTATCACTGAACTTGTTGTTGGAGTTTGATTGTCAGCATGACTGACTACAGGTAAAAAGCACGAAGCAGCAAATACAAGAAGAGACAAAAAACGATTTGATTTGACCATACAACCGCCTATTTTAATTCCTCTGGCATATCAAATTCTGCAATAAAAATTTGACAAGTTTTATCGCTTCCTCGCTTCGAGGTCCACATGAGCTTGTCTCCTTGTCTATTAAAAACAGGAATCCCATCAAAGCCAATCGAGTTAGTCAATCGATGCTCGGCTCCTGTTCGAATATTTTTAAGATATATCTCATACCGGTCATGTCCATGAAGTGATGTTGTATAAGCAATAACATCGCCTTGCGGATGCCAATAAGGAGCCCAATTAACTTCTGCGTTATTTGTTATCTGAAAAAGACCTGTTCCATCCGTATTTATGCAGTAGATTTGCAGGTAGTGACGCTTAATACGATCACTTCGAAACAATATTTTCTTTCCATCCGGAGAGAAGAAGGGGCCACCATTATAGCAGTCTTTGGTCCTGGTTACCTGATACACATCCGACCCATCGGAATTCATTGTATAGATATTCATGTAGCCATCACGGTTACTTGCAAACACAATTTTGCTCCCATCAGGCGAATAAGCACATTCTGCTGAATAACTTGCACCCGATGTAAGAGGAATAAGGTTTGTTCCATCCAGGTCTGCTTCGTAGATATTCATATAGGAGGTAAAATCCCAAGTATATTCAGAACCCTCTCTTTTATAGCCAGGAGCCGAAAGTGGAGTGCTTAGAACAGGGTCTTCATGACTTGAAGCAAAAATAATTTTTGTTCCATCTGGTTTAAAGTTAGCACATGTACATGCCCCCTTTCCTGTACTGACCATAACAGGCGCTCGATCGGCCAACACAAGGTCAAGAGTATAAATTTGATATTGTTTTTGGCCTGAAGGAACAGCTTGAAAGATAATTGAATCTCCATCCGGTGAAAAATAGGCTTCACCCGCCTTTTCAAAACCCATCGAGGAGTAGGTAATCTGCTGAATATTTCTTAATGATTGCTCGTTCATCCCTTGATCAATTGGATAGATCGAGGAATATACATCGGATGATGCAACGGCATAGACGAATATAGTAAAAATCTTTAAAAATGATTCCATTGATACGTATCTTCTTTTCGTGAGGGTTACTCTTATGTTTGAAAAAGAGGGATCACCTCTACTCCCAAAAAGACAATTTTTCAAGAGAGTTTTTTACAGTTTCATCCTAGCGATAGCAATAGTTGTTGTTTCCGTACTCATAGGGATGTTTGGATATCGATTTTTTGAAGATACTCCCTGGATTAATGCCTTTTTAGATTCGACCATGACTGTCTCAGGCGTCGGTGCGTTTTCTGAACTTCGAACAAGTGGCGGAAAAATCTTTGCCGGACTCTTCGCTCTTTATGGAAGTTTTGTTCTTGTTGTAACGGTTTCGATTGTTCTTGCACCGATTATTCATCGCCTACTTCACTCATTTCACGCAGACGATGATGGAGATCCTGGATGAGTAAAAGAGTGTGTTATAGCAGCAATTTGTTAAAATGGAGCTATTAATTAAAAATTAAATTATTAATAGATTTCAATATCTCCTCTTCATTTACTATTTCCTGCCTGAAAACGAGGGAGTAGCCATTCAAGAAAAATTCTCTCAATACCCGTTTTCGATAAATCCTGTTTTTTCTTGGTGATGCAGCTATTAAACTTTCATAGTTCGGTTCTGAAAGAAACTTTCACATATATCACAGCAATAAAGATTCTTTATAATTGATAGGTAACAAGCTTATATTGTGGTATACTGACTTTCTATAAATACTTTGTATAATATTAATATTATTCCTTTCTTTATTTACATTTAGGGGAGAAATTATGTCTTTTAGCCAACAACTACAAAATGCATCGATTAGGAATATTCCTGTTTCATACGAAGAACAAAATAATACCGTTCCTGTTATAAAACATAATTTTCAGGAATTTGTATTTAATCGAAATGCAACCCCATTTATTCCAAAATTTTTTCCATATGTTCCTCAAATTGAGCAATATCGCTCGAAACAAAATAACAGTAAAAAACAGCTACTTCTCAATAAACCTATAGATGTCTTAGCTCCAACACAACAGAAAACGAAAAATATTCTTGTCAATCATGAGGTCCGTCAACTTTCATCAGTAAATCCTCAAAAAAATCTCTTGAGCAATTGTAAAAGCACCTCGGCTGATGAAGTATTCGCAACTTTTGATAGTCAACTCAAAGGGCGGCAATACTATAAAAATATTTCTATTTGTGCTCTGTCCTATCTGAATAAAAAAAATAATAGTTGCGGGTTTCTAAAGAATTTAATCAACAAACTAAGCGAAAAAATTTTTCAACAGTCAGTGGATAAAGAACATTTATCTGATAAATCGTTTATTACTTTGCTTAAAACAATTCAATCTACAGAAACATACGTACCTGCAAGGAATGAGGAAACAGCTTTACGAATCATCCTCTTTAAAACTACTCTTTTAGGTCCTCCTTCACTCCAATTTCCATCCTTCGAGCAGACATTAGAAGCTATTCAACTGTGTAAACGCGACAGGTCTACAATACTAAGTATCATAGAGGACTGCAGTCTAGATATCCTTCATGAAGCCACATACGAACAACTCAACAAAATTTTCTCTACGCTTCTCAACGAACGAATCTATAAATCAGATTTTGTAGAATCTCTTTTATGGGGTGCTTGTGCCCTTATTAAACTGAATAATGAACAAAAAAATTTTAGCCAAGAAGCTCTAGATCTTTGCTTTTATTCTTTAAAAGTAATGTCCAATTTTGGACATATTCATCAGGATCTCTTCAGAAGCATTGAAGAATTTGGCCTTGAAATCTGCTCCTACCTTCCCAAGCTAAAAGGAGTAATTAAACTTTCAGGCGAATTGTTACGTTGCTACGCAGTAATACGCACAAGCGTTGAAGAGAGCTCGAAGCACGCTCCGTTAGAACTTGAACAACCTGAAAGAATAAAATCGCTCTTTTCTTCATGGCCACATCAAATCGATTCTTCAACTATCAACTGTCTCAAACTTTACCAAGAGGCTCATTCAAAAGGACTTATCACCTCTTTTGCACTCGATCTCAACTCAAAGGCTCTTGATAGCGGTGTATCTTTAACCTGTCCTTCAAGATCGCAATCGATAGTTTGGCAACAGCTCCAAAAATCACTTCCTGAGTACACCTTTAAAACTGAACATCTGATCTGCAGCTGCTTAAGTATCGACATTGCAGTTCTTGATAAAAACAATCACCTTCTGATGGCTATCGAGATCGATGGTGATCATCATTTTTTCACCGACACGAGCGGCGAACGGCGTGAAAGAAAAGTGTCAGGTAAAGATAAATTTCGAGACAAACTTTTGGAAGCCGAGGGATGCAAAATCTACCACATCCCAATTTCCAAATGCACACATCCTGAAATAAATGAGGAAATTGAATATATTTCAGAGTTCTTAAGCAAGTAGTATCCACCTTATCTTAAGACATAATCAATAGGTGCAGCAGGTGAAGATAGACTCTCGATCCGTTATCGATCTGACACACATAATTGATCAAAATATTCCGACATGGAACGGAAGCTGCGGATTCCAATTAAGGAATATTCTCAATTACGAGCAGTGCGAAAAAGGAAAAGAGATTTGTCTCCATGAAATGTCTCTTTCGTGTGGAATTGGAACACACATAGATGCTCCAAGCCACTTTTTTCAATATCAATCGAGCGTTGACCAACTCTCTCTTTCAAGTTTAATAGGCCCTGCAATCCATCTTGATGTCTCTCACCTTGCTTCAAGCTCATTCAAGCTTAGTGCTCGAGATATCCAAGCCTTTGAGTTGGAATATGGAAAAATTCCCGCAGACACTCTTATCATTATCAATACAGGATGGAGCCGACTTTGGAATACTCCTGCACAGTATCGCAATGCTGATGAAAATGGAATTATGCACTTCCCTTCGGTTTCAAAAGAAGCCGCAGAATATTTACTTGAACGGAATGTCCTTGGAATAGCTATTGATACACTTTCCCCCGATCTTCCTGAAAGCGACTTCCCAGTTCATAAACTTTTTCTTGGAAATGGAAAATTCATTATAGAAAACGTAGCTCACCCAGACCTCCTCCCAAAGAAAGGAGCACTAGTCGCCGCTCTCCCAATGAACATTGAAGGGGCTTCAGAGGCCCCCATTAGACTGATTGCATTTCTAGAATAGAAATAAAACAACTCGACACCTGATAGATAGCCATTAAGCTGCGCTACCTATCAGGTGTAAAATGTCTGACACAAACAGAACAGGCAGTTCTACGAAAGCTCCATTTTAATCACATTCTCTTTTGAATCATAAAATATTTTCACTACAAAAAATTTCTCCTCATCCATGCATGCTTCTACAGGTGTTCCAACAACTTCCCAAACTCCAAGAGTACATACATCAAGTGCCCCATGCATCAATGCGCGAGCGGCAGAACCTTTTTCCTTTTTAAACTGATAGGTCTCAACGAGCTCACCGGTAGACAATTTTTCTGTACTGATAATGGTAGGCCCATATGACAAAACTTGTCCGCGACTTCGAGAAGCTTGAACCTTGTCGATACTTGTACCTGATTTATTAGCTGCCATAACTACAGAACAGGAAGTAAAGATCGACATAAAAGCACTTAAAGAGATTATTCCGTTAAACATGAATTTAAATTTCATTTTTTGTCCTTTTTTGTGAGAATTATGCAATTATAATTTCCGATTTTGCAACTAAAAATTATTAATAAATATCTAGTAGCCTTAAATACTTTATATTGTAAATCGCTTGGTATCCTGTAAGGACTGTGTTTCGTAACTCCCAATAAGCGAAGGACCTAATTAGGTTAACAACCTATTAAAATTTAAAATCAAAAAGAAGAAAAACGGGGGGGGGGGGCAATTTTATCGCTACAACAAAAAAACCATCTCTGGATCATGTAAAACGCAACTGAAAAAAATATAATCGAGCTCTTATCAATCGTGGAATCATAACTTTTTGGTTTTCAGAAGATATCCTAAAAAATTGGACCCCAGAAAGGAGGCCCTCAGATTTTCTCTAAATCAGGCCATCATTACCATCTGTACTATCTGTATTTTACGGGGCACCTTTTCTATCCGTTTTCGCATGACAGAAGGATTGTCAAGATCTGTACTTCTTCTATTAAAGGCTAACACACCCACACCTAGTTATACATGTATCTCTCGCCGAATGAAAAACCTTGATCTTTCTCATCTAAAATCAAAACGACGACCAGAGATGTCATATTCGATTCGATAGGCTTGAAAATATAAAAGAAAAATCTCCATATTGCACTATGTCCGAGTAGCCAAGAGATTATTGTTAGCAAGCTTACTTCTGAAAAAGAAGCTGATTATAAGGTGCTTCCAGAACTATTAATTCAATGCCCTCAATCGATTAAGCGCGCCTACGGTGATGGTGAATATGACACAACCGGGTGCAGAGAAACGCTTCAATCAAATGAGATTGAGGAGATTATTCCTCCTAAGCGAAAGGCTAAATCTCACTTTACAGATAAAACAAAAGCTCGTGATGAGACCCTTTTTATTATAGAAGACTTTAGAGAAAATGAAACTGGAAGGTGTATTTGGAAAAAAGCATCGAATTATCATAGAAGATCTTTGGCAGAAACAGCATGCTCACGCTGGAAGAGATTGCCCAGAGCTGTTCTTCGCAATCGTCTCATCAGCTCGCAAGCCCCTGAAGTGTCAATAAAATCTTATATTTTAAACTAAATGCTGAAAGTCACGATCTAGTGCAGAAGTTTAATCAATAATAAAAGGCTTTCTCGAAACGAAACCCACGCATTTACGCCACACAGCCCAATAAAGCCCTAAACTACGTTTAGAAATTAATAAACAAACTGGATGAGAAGAGAAATCTCGCATATCATCAACAAAAAAATGAACACCTGAAAACATCCATGAAAACAACAAGCACTTGCAGAAGCTTCTTATTTATCCTCCTCCTTTCCTCTTCAATAGCAGCCAAAATCAACGCCGCCATGAGCACAACGGATCAGGTCAAAGAACTTTCTCATCGCGCTCAAAAAAATGGATTCATCTGGTTTTCGGATAGCGAACCAGATGAAGTGACCGCCTTCTTAAGCAATTTTTACAGTCATCAAATGCTCTATAATAACTTTTCTTTTTCATGTGCCGAATCGGCGTATCAAGCACAAAAATTTGTCCATATTCCTCATATTTTTTATAGATTTCTTTCACTGACTGGTAAAGAGGCATGGCTTGAAGCTGAAGCCAATTTAAACAATCGTAGAGCAGACTGGCCATCAGCCCATACAAACACGATGTATGTGATTCTCTTAGAAAAGTTTCAGTCTAATAAGGCTCTTGCGAAAAAACTTCTTGCCACAGGGAATGCATATATTGTGGAACATTCATCACGGGATTATTACTGGGCCGATGGAGGTGATGGACGCGGGTTTAATAAGCTCGGCCAAATGCTGATGTACGTTCGCCAAAAGCTCAATGGCAAAAAACCAAAACAACAAAAAATCCCGCAAAGCTACATCGATTTCATACGAGCGAAAAATAAGATAAGCCAAAACAGATAGAATCGATATACCTCAGCAGTCTGGTCATAGAGAAATAACAGTTACTTCGAAAATAAGGACTGAATTTGGAGGTACAAGTCCCCCTCTTTTGTAAGCAAGGTTCGGGTGCACGTAGATTCGACGTTTTTCTGAAACTCTCATCCCTTGGACACCTTTGGAAAAACCAGCGATAGACTCTAGGATATGGATTCGCAAAGGATTACCGGAATACGTATCAGCTATTTCGATTCCTTCAAACGTTTTTGCAGAATAATGCAAAAGTGGTTCTGAAGTCATTTCTATTGTTGCAGCCCCTTCTCCTTCTTGCATTTTTTCTATATACAGCTCTTTTTCGATAACCTTGGTCATCAATGGGTTATTGGCAAGATCATCAAAAAATTGCTTCGTCTTCAGTAAATTTTCAGCAGCTTTTTTTTCGAAAATTTCTTCTTGAATTTCCAGAACAACTGCCATTTCGTCCTGTATCCCACTTGACTTCAGCTTTTCAGAAGCTTTGTACTTTTCGATTCCCCTGATAATTGCATCGGTATTGTAATTTAGTTTCATCATATCAAGCTGAGTACCAAGCGTATATCCGATCCATTCAGAAAAAAGATCAATCTTCTCTTCAGAGCTCATTTGTTGGACGCTTTGTTCTGCATGGAGCGAGAATATGATCGGCAGCAAAAGCATGAAACGCATATTCATGAAGCTCATACTCATGAAACTCATACTACAGTTCTCCTGTTAGCTTCTTCAACGTAAGTTCTAAAAAATCACCAGCATCGTAAAACTCAACAAGATTCTTTCTTGTGTTTGAATATGTATTCATAAGTTTGATGATTTCCTCGTCTTCGGCATCAAAAATAAGAAATTGAGGAATATCGAAACGAGAGAGCGGCTGTTTAAAAGGCCGTAGATTAGCACCGAGTCGGCATTTTTTTCTGAGTAACAAGTATTCTTCGATAATCGACCCAATTTTCGGTTTCACCAAATGCGATTCCTTATCTTCCGGAATCAACCTCCACCGCCTATTCGAAAACACTTCAACCAATTCTTGTTTAGAAAAAGATGTAAGATCTTGATCTATCCACGGCGGGGGCAGCGGTCGAAAAATATCGTTATATACTTCAATATACCTCTGATAAAGCATCGAATTTTGTGTGCCGAAACCAAGAAGCACTCCCTCGATAACAACATTGTTATTGATCTCTATATCCCAATCGGCATCCTGTCTTGTGATCGATTCAAGAAAGCTCTCGGGAGATGTTATTTCAAGGATTTGTCTGAAAATAGGCAAATTTACCAAAACCGTCTTAAGAAAAGCAGGCTTATGCACAAGAACCACATTTAGAATGTTTTTTTTCTTATGAAAATTAAGTGCATAATTTTTTAGGCGAATATCACTTTCATATTTTTTCCATACCTTTTCAGCCCTCCAAATAAATAACGACGTAAGATCTGTCGTAAATATTTCTGGTCCACAAGGAGGAGCTATAAAAGCATTCTCAAATGAGACTGGTTTAACCCCCATTAAAGTATAACCAAAACAGTTTCGCTCCATCAATGCTGCAAAAAAATCAGATAAGATGCGCTTATCCTCTTGCGGCATTTTCTTAAGCAAATATTCAACATTGGATTTCTCGGGAACTCGAGATACTTTTATGGCGGCTATTACGACACCAATCGAGATGAGAATCGAGGCAAGTAATTTAAACACAGGTCAAATACAAATTTTATTGGCAAGATTTTAACACATGAACTAGGATCCTCAAAAGAAAAATTACCCCATGTGTCAAATCAGTGATTTCCATCATTAATTTTAATGAGAATACAATGAAGAAATTTTTAACTTTAACTTTTTTTGGTCTATCTTTGCTTGTTTCTTCGACTGCCTTCGCACAGACCCATAAACGTATAAAAAAACAATATGTTGATTATAAATCTATTCAAATTACCGAATCCGGAATCTTTATTGTGAAAGACGGGAAACAAATACAAGTCTCCGCATTATTCAACGATGCCAATGGTCCATACATAAAAAAGGAATATTGTGTTAGGCATGACAATTGGAACTTTGCAGGATATCCAGAGTGCCGGGGATGCAAAGCAGACAGAGAAGCAAGAGAAGAAAATAATAGAGGAAAATAAGTAGATAACAGCCACTAAACCTGAGAATACACAGTCCAAAAGATTGGGCTTTTAAACTCATCAAAATCAAGACTCCAGCACTTGCTGCAAGTGCTGGAGTCTTGATAATCCTCAACATTAAAGATCGCATCAACACTTCTTAGCTGTAAAAATAGGTCATTTCTTCGTTTTTGTTGGGGCCAATAACTCTCCAATGAAGCCTAAGGGCTGACGAATTGATAAACAACTGGGCAAAGTAGGCATCCTCGGTACACATATGTGAATCTATTGATGATAAGTTATTTGAGCTCACTGGAATCAAATGAACGAGGAATGTAGCGTTATTTACACCGTATCGAAGATGTTCAAGCCCAATAACTCCAGCCTCCTTATCAAGCGTCCAGCGGTATATATTTGTAAAATCTAGTCGTTCAGAAGGATCTCCTTCGCCTTTTACTTGCCAGCTACCTCGCTCTTGAAAAACAATTGAGGTCTCATCAGGACGCGTGACAACAACGTCTCCTTTTCCCTTTCCTTCCCATCCTGAATTCGCTTTGAGCTTGGTCTTTGCAATATAAGAGAAAGATGAAACATTAATTAAGCGATTCCAAATATGACTAAGCAGATTTTGTGTTTCAAGATAGTTCAGACCTCCAACATCTTTATTAACGTAGTAAAGAGCTTTTTCATGTACTGAAAGCAGCGAGTAGGCTTTTTGAAGAAACTGTTCTAGCTCAGTCAAAAGCGGAAATGAAGGGTTGAACTGATAAATACGTGTCTTACCCTCATAATAACTTATTATTATTCCCCCATCTTCAAGTCGTTGAAGAGCCATTTGAATTGGTGTTAGAGGGATCTTTAAATGATGATGAAGTTGTGAACCATAGCACTTTGAATTGACAAGCAGAAAAAATAAAATTCTTTCAATATTCTTATTCCCAAAAAGAGATGTCAACATCGTTCAAATGATTCCTAATAGGTAAAAATAGAACTTAGGTCTGTAATTAAGGAATCGAATATCCCATCAAATCCCAATTTAGTTCTATGAGAGTTTTCATCAACTATTTTCTAGTTTAACCAAAACTTCTGAATCTTTTCCCTTAGAACAAACCTCCTGTAAGGAACATTCAATATCAATTCTATTGGATTCAATAGAGGGCTGCGAGTAATTTTATGCACAATGATTATTTCGAGGAGATCTTCTGAGCATGAAGAAAATACTCATATACAATGATTCTGGTGCTCATCCACGAGGAGTAGAACTCCTTGTGAGATCTCTCAAAGAAGAGTTAATCGACTCAATTTCTCAGATTGATTTTATCGACCGGCACGACCTGATTGGAGAAAAATGGCAAGACTCCTGCCAAGTCCTTATTTTCCCGGGAGGGAGAGATATACCCTATCAACAAGCACTCTACGGTCTTCCAAATCAGAACATACGAAAGTTTGTTGAGATGGGAGGATCATACCTTGGTCTATGTGCTGGAGCATATTATGCCTCATGTGAAATTGAGTTTGAGTCAGGAACCCCTCTTGAAATTATTGAGTCTCGACAACTATCTCTATTCCCCGGTATTGCACGAGGACCCGCCTATGGTGTTGGACGCTTTCGATATTCAAGCGAAGAAGGAGCTTTAATTGCAAAAATCCTTCTTACAATAGAAGCAGAGCAAGATCAAGACAGCGACATCATCCCACACAATCTTGCAGCTTCGTATTATAATGGAGGTTGCTCATTCATCAATGCTGAAACATATCCAAATACAACCGTTTTAGCTCGCTATGCAGATCTTAAAGATAAACCTGCCGCTATTATTGAATGCAATGTTGGAGCAGGAAAGGCGATCCTTTCAGGAATTCATTTTGAATATCTTTTAACCGACGTGTACGCAACGCTATTCCGCTGCGGGCTCGCACCAAAAAACATTGAAGAACTCGAAATTCAAAGAAGAAAACTCTTCCGAAGAATTCTTCGCAGACTAAATCCATTTCTTTTAAGATAAAATTATTTTTATACATTTGACACTGGTTCTAAATAAGTCATCGTTCTATACCAGAGGTAAGAATGGAGACGAAATATGAATCATGCAGCAACCTGGATACTAGTAGCAAACGCATCTCACGCAAAACTATTTCGCCTTGTCCAATTTCCAAAAATTGAACCGTTAGATTCTTTCGAACATCCAGAAAGCAGGCAAAAAGTACAAGATTTCGAAACCTCTCGCCAAGGCCAGAACTATGATAGGGGTGGAATAACTCAACACTCCTACCAATCTCATACGAATCCTAAAGACATGGAAATGGATAAGTTTGCAAAATTAATTGGGAATCACCTCTCAAAATCGCATCAGAATAAGGGTTTTTCAAAACTTTACATTATAGCGAGCCCCTCTTTCCTAGGGCTTCTTAGACATCACCTCGATCCTAAAATGCATAATTGCATAGTTAAAGAAATAGCCAAAGACATGACGGAATATGATGCAGCGGCGATAGAGCGCTATCTACAAGAAATTTGAAGACGCCAGCATCACTCGAACAGTTAAATTGATGGATTGAGTTCTCTTGATTTGCTATACTCGCGACAAAATTAACATTCATTGAACTCATCTCATGATTACTCTTTCTAATATTGCTAAGCATATCGGCAGCAGAACATTGTTTGAAAATGTCACCATAACCTTCTCTCCAGGAAGGCGCTATGGTCTTACAGGCCCAAACGGCGCAGGAAAATCAACACTCCTCAAAATGATTATGGGCGTAGAAGAGCCCACAAACGGAACGATTTCTCGCCCAAACAAAGTAGGCATACTCAGGCAAAACATATCAACATATGCTGATGAAAGAGTTCTCGACGTTGTCATCATGGGAAATACCCCATTATGGGCCGCTCTACAAGAACGAGATCATCTCTATGGCCTTGAGATGGATGATGAAATTGGCCTGAGACTCGGAGAAGTTGAGGGAATCATCGCCGAAGAAGATGGATACTCAGCCGAATCTGATGCAGAGGTTCTTCTTACCGGAATTGGAGTAACCGAAAACTACTTCCAAGCCAAGATGGGAGAGATTCCTCAAGACATGCAATTCCGAGTGCTCTTATGCCAAGCTATCTTCGGCAATCCTAAAGCACTCCTTCTAGATGAACCTACAAACCACCTTGACATGCAGTCAATTAGCTGGCTTGAAGACTTCCTTCAGTCTTATAAAGGCACACTCATCGTTGTCAGCCATGACCGCCACTTCTTGAATGCTGTGACAACTCACATCGCGGACATCGATTATGAAACCGTCATCGTCTACACAGGAAATTACGATGATATGGTGCTTGCAAAATCGTCGATTCGTCAACGCACGGAGCTAGAAAATAAATCCAAAGAGAAAAAAATTGCCCAGCTTCAGGAATTCGTTTCCAAATTTGGATCTGGAACTCGTGCAAGCCAAGCGCAATCTCGATTAAAAGAAATCGATAGACTCCAGCCCCAAGATCTCAAGCAATCTAATATCCAAAGACCTTATATCCGTTTTGTCCCCTGCGAAAAGCAGCCCGGGAAAATAGTTTTGAAGATCGAAAGCATATCTAAATCCTATGATGGCAAACAGGTCATTAAAGACTTCTCTCTCGAAGTCCACCGAGGCGATAAGATTGCAATCATCGGAAATAACGGCCAAGGGAAAAGTACCCTCATTAAAATGCTTGCAGGAGTTCTATCTCCGGAGACAGGCACCGTTGAGCGCGGACACAACGTCCTGGCCACCTACTTTCCTCAAAATCATGAAGACGTTATCGACAAAACATCAAATAAAAATCTTTTTGACTGGCTGAAAGAGCGAAAGCTTGGTGTATATGATCAAGAAGCAAGAAGTGTTTTAGGAAAAATGCTTTTTGCAGGAGATGACGCCTTCAAAAAGATATCGAACCTATCGGGAGGAGAAACTGCACGCCTTTTAATGGGTGGAATGATTCTCGAAGATCACAACCTGATTTTACTCGATGAACCAAACAATCACCTAGACCTAGAAGCTGTATCAGCGCTAGGCTGGGCGCTTGACGAATATAAAGGTACGGCAATAGTCGTTTCCCACGATAGAGATCTTCTCGATAGATTTGCCAAAAAAATTATCTCTATTGAAGACGGAAAGATTCGAGTCTACGATGGTCCACTTGAAGAATATTTAAAAGTGAAGGCTCAGGCAGCACCGAGTAAAAAATAATCACCTTTCGAGACAACCCTTTTGAGGTGGAATATATGAAGCGCCGTTTTTCATTTCATGAAAAAGCCTTCAAAGAACTTTCCAGCAGACAGCAGCATAAGAAATGTGCTGAAGTCATCCGGGAGCTCTATACCACCTCAAATGAAATCTTATGGATCGAATACAACAAACTACTTGGGTGGATGGAGCCTCGGATTGATCTTCCACAGATCTCTCTTTATTCAAAAGAAACTCTCTCAGACCTTTATCATAAACATCTTAAGATCGCTGAAATCTCACTGCAAGAGGCCGACTTCCTCCCTAAAGTGCAGATAATAGATAAACTCGAGGCATCCCCCTGGCTTGGAATCACGACATTGCTCGATAGAATTCGCTCTCTTCATAATATCGGAAGCATTATGAGAACAATCGAAGCATTTCGGCTTGGGCCCATGGTACTGTCAGACGAATCATTCGATATTGATATTAAGCGTTTAAATAAGAGTGCAATGGGATCAGAATCGGAAGTGAGATTCGTAAAACAATCTGACTGCTCAGAAGAAATCCTCAAAACACCTTTGATTGCCTTAGAAACTATAGAGAATGCAACTCCCTATTATTCCTTTTCATTTCCTGAGGAGTGCACTATAATTGTTGGAAATGAAGAAAGCGGGATAAGCGAAAAACTTCTTAAAAAAGCAGATCATTGCATCTCAATTCCACTTCGCGGTAAAAAAAACTCCCTAAATGTCGCCAATGCCTTTGCAATAGTCGCTGCAGAAATTGCGGCACAAAGGACACGCCATAAATAAGCCTTCTCTACATAAGGACTATTGCTTGTATGACCTCTAAGAAAGATGAAGCCCTCAGAATAAAAGCTGCCAAGACCCAATTCCCCTCTCCCATACTTCCATCAAATCTTACAGATGAAGAAAAAATTACAGCAATTGCAGCACATTTTCAAGAGATCATGTCGATTTTAGGACTGGATCTTAATGATCACTCTCTCCAGCAAACACCTACTCGCGTTGCCCGAATGTATGTACAAGAGGTGTTTAAAGGAATCTCTCTCGATGCATTTCCAGAAATCTCTCTTTTCAGAGAAGATATGTCAGAGAGCAATTACCAAGGTGTTGTTGTAACTAAAGCTCGATTTACAAGCTTTTGTGAACACCACTTCGTTCCCATGATTGGGGTCGCCTGCGTCGGCTATATTCCCAGAGGCAAAGTGATAGGCCTTTCAAAGATCTCTCGTATTGTACGCTATTTTTCTGCCCGTCCTCAACTTCAGGAACGACTTTCAGCACAGATTGCAGACTGCCTTTCAATCTTGCTCGGCCATGAAGATGTTGCTGTAACCATCCAAGCACAGCACACATGCGTAATGTCTCGAGGAGCCAAAGATGAAAGCGGGCTCACTTCAACATCATACACCCGTGGCGTTTTTCACAGCGACGCAAACATACGTCGCGATTTTTACTCTCTTGTTGACCAGATGCTTTCGCAAGAGAAAAATTAGATAGGTACGAGCCGCGCGAAACTTAATGAATTTTCCCGCTTTTTATTCTGATTCAAAAATTTTGAGAATATCCTCAGAAAGGTCACGTTCATCTATATGATCAAGTAGAGCAGGCAGATTTGATTGGTTTGATCTTTTTTTCGAATCATCTTCGAGGATGAGGTTTTTTCGAGCTTGAAGGTTTGATTGAATTTCTTCATCGGCAATATCCAGTGTCAAATCTGGGCCTATTAGATGCACCACTCTAGCTTTGTTGAGTAAATCTAATTTTTTCCATTCAAGCTTCTGTTGATCTTTTAACTCAGGAGTAAAACCAAATTTTATATAGGTAACTAAAGCGCTGGGATTAAAAGTAGACTCGAGACTTACTTTTACACAATTATGTTTTGTAATATCACTCAAAGCGGTCGTTAAAAGAATGTTTCCATATCCTTTATTATGAGATTCACTTCGTACCGCGAATAAGAGAATTTCACCTGTTGATTCGGAGCCTTGTTTGTTTTTATTGATAGAATAATGGACGGTTCCTTCTATTTGCCCAGAGTTCACATTTTCGAGAACTATACACCGGAAAAGTTGATTGATTATCCTAGCACGACCTTCGAGTTCGCATAAAATATCGACATCATTTTCACAATGATATAGAGGTTTAAACCATATTTTCGAGGTATTTTCATGCTCATTCCAAAACTCTATTTGAATCGGATCAGGATCCTCCTTTAGCAAGACAAAATCCGAAACATACCCACCATTACCTAAAGCAAAAATCTCTCCTAATTGCTTATTATCCTCAAGGGACGGATATCGAAGCACAAGCCCTCTTTTTCTAAGCGCAGAAGTAATTCTATCGTCGACCCCCAAAAGAGGGTTCGTTTCCAAAGACTCTGAAGGCTGCATATCATCGATAAATCCGCTCAAATTTTGAAAATATCGAGGGACAAACAAATCATTCTCTGCATTAGAAAGACTATCATTATGAATGAGAGGCTCTACACCTGGAAAATCGAAAGCTTTCAGAGAAGAACATCCGCAGATGTCTGAATAATAATTGTACATTATTTTTGAATTATTTTTTGATAATTATAATAAATTAAAAATTAATACAAAATAAAATCTTGCGATTAAAAGTTATACACTCTGAAAGTATGTGGCGCGAATGGCGGATTCACGTACACTACCCACCGAAGAGCACTACTTATGACTGAATTGAATGCTAAAGATCTAAAATTTGCGCGAAGACTACGCCGTTATCCAGATATTCGACGCTTTGTGTAAGAGATGCCTGATACGGCTGAATTAAGGAATAATTCAGTCGAAACAACAGATGATGCTGAAGATGCCTTCAGCATGGGAAAAGCCAGACCGCATCAAAAAAAAACATCAGGTGATATACACATCCCTCGTGCCAATCTCAATTGAAGAACAAGGCTTCCTAAAACAAGGACGTAGAGTACATCCTTTCATTCAAAAAATACCATATATCTAACAAAAGCTACTCCAGGCGACTTTCTCGAATCATTGTGGATTTTGGATCAGGGCCTCTATTTGGACAAGCTGTTAAGAGGATTAAAGAACATTACGATGTCCAAGTTCCGGTTAGCAGAAAAAAAATCTCACTGAGAACGTGGCTAAAAAAGCAAAAAAATAATCCGCAGCGATGCAATCAGGACATATCAACGACTTGAAAAAAGCGATCAGTTCATTTCAGATGCTGATGGAGGTATGGATCCCTATTGTTGAACATGACCAAACAGTCAAAGACAAACGAAAGAAGAAAAATGCCCTATGGAAAGCGGTTCGTATGGGAGTGCAGAGGAATAAGGAGGTCGAATGAAAATATTCTGCGGCTTACCCTATAGAAGATTTATGCGTAGCCAAGGTTCTTGGCATTGCAGACGAAACTAAAGTCCATGTTGTAGGCAACGGGACACCTTGCATCAAAGATTTTTTTAATCGACTGTATGGCAATCGGGCTCCATATCTTGTGGACTTTTTCCACATAGCAGAATGCCTCACTCTCGCCTCTGATCTATCTAGCGAGCAAGAAGATCTGGTTTCAAGACGCGAAAGAACAAATGAAGACGGGCAAGCTGGCTGGAGTATTGAAAGACCTCTCAGCAGCTCATTTGATAGGCCCAAACCATAAGGGAATTGCGGATTGCCTGCGGCATATCAATAATAGCAATGGGCAGTTTGCCTATAAAACGCAATCGATAAAAAGCTTCCAATAGGTTCAGGCAAAGTAGAGAGCTCTCATCAAACCCTCATTCAGTCAAGGCTGAAATTGGCAGAAAGTTGGTGGCTGGAAGAAAATGCAGAGGGCATGGCCCATTTACGAGCAAATGGGAGGTCGGCGTTATTATGGAATGATCAAAACTGCAATAAACTTACCGAATTAAAGATGGCTGGATGAGAGAGCACAACTTTTAATCACATCCAATATAAAGCTACATACTTGTGAGTTAAAATTTTTTCTTCGAAAAATATGTTTTTACTTGGTGCTATTACTCGCTTCTTTCTTGCTCTAATTTATTCGTCATAACGCATCTAAATCCCAAGTGATTTAAACTGGTATCAGGACATGTTTTCATGCGCGCTGAAATTCTATATCCCTTGCAATAGCTATCATGACACAAAAAAGAGCCTCCCTTATGAACTCTTTTTACTGCATATGGCTCTTCTGGATCAAAACTCACCTGAGGACCCATAGGATTTATTGAAATGCCATTTTGAGCTTTTTGCGCATAATAATTCGCATGGTAAAAATCAGAACACCACTCCCAAACATTCCCCGACATGTCATAGAGGCCATAGGGATTTGGGGGAAAAGATTTCACTTTTGTAGTCCCAAATGAACCATCTAGTTTAGTACTTTCATGTGGGAATGTTCCATGCCATATATTCGCCATTGGAGCTTTCTCTGAATATTCGTCATTTCCCCAAGGATATTTAACCCGATCAATACCCCCACAAGCAGCAAACTCCCACTCAGCTTCGGTAGGAAGACGTTTTCCAGCCCAGCTTGCATAAGCATTCGCATCAAACCAAGAGATGTGAACGACAGGATGCTCTTCCTTCCCCTCTATTGAGCTTTTAGGCCCCAGTGGATGTTTCCAATCAGCACCTGGCTCCCAGCTCCACCATGACCTATTGGAATTCAGAGAAATAGGCCCCGTTGGCGGCATAAATACCAAAGATGCTGCAACCAATAACTCAGGAGCCGGAGGAGCTGTTCCCTTTGGAACCTGGCTCATAATTTCGTCGAGTGTTGGGGCTTTTTCGGCAGTCGTGATATACCCTGTAGCATCTACAAATGCTTTGAAGTCTCTATTTGTTACCGGAGTAGCATCCATCCAAAACCCATCGACTCGAACTCGATGGAGAGGCTTTTCGTCAAATTGCGCTTCAGCGGCATCAGATCCCATAGTAAATTCACCACCAGGAATCCAGACCATGCCAATCTCTTCTTTCTTTGGGGTCTTTTCTGATGGAAGGGGCGAGCTACAACTAGTTGTAAAACTTGAAGTTATCATAAAACATAGAAGAACTAAGCAGAATCGCTTCATGATGATGGAAGTCCCCCAAAACGGTTGCCCTTTGATATCACTTCAAATAGTTCATGATCAAATGTTTATTTGATCATGAACCACACGACTCCCACCGCCTAAAATTGGAATCCACTCTTTCCTTAGAAAAAAATAACAAGGAAAGAGTGGACCTAGATATCGATTATGAGCTAAGAGGAGCTGCTTTTTTTAAGCACACAGCAAAGAAACCATCCATACCACCTGTTTTAGGCAGGCTTTTGAAAGGCACGCCTACAATCTCAAGATTATATTCTGAACAGAAACGAGCAACCTGCTCTTCATTTTCCTCAGGAAGGATACTACAAGTTGCATATACAACATGTCCTGATGGTTTCAAGAATCGTAAAGCTTCCCTCATTACCTCTTGCTGCAATTTGATACAGCCATCAAGGAATTCCTGATTAAATCGCAACTTCATATCGGGATTACGTCGAAGCGTTCCAGTTCCTGTGCATGGAGCGTCAACAAATATCCAATCCATCCTTCCTGCAAGAATTCGCTTTTTCCTCTTATCCTCGAATGTCATGGTTTGACTATTCTGAATGCCCGCCCTTCTTAACCTCTGACGAGCACTTTCAAGAGCCTCTTTACGAATATCATGAAGATATACCTGACCCTTGCCAGCTAATTTATGAGCAAATGCCAAAGTTTTACCACCAGAACCTGCACAATAATCAAGAACCTCATCACCCGGTTTTATCTTCATAAGATCGGCGATTAACTGAGATCCTTCGTCTTGCATCTCGAAAAAGCCATCTCGGAATGCTTGAAGTTGAAAGAGCTGCGCTCGTTGTTGAAGATGAAGCCCGTATGGAGAAAGCTCTGTAGGCTTCGCTTCGATTCCCTCTTTTTGTAAAAGCTCAATTAACTGGTCTCTATTGCACTTAAGAGGATTCACTCGAAGTGTTGTTGGAGCCTCTTGATTACATGAAAGCGCGATTTCGACAGCCTTTTCCTTACCATACGCTTTTTCAATAAGTGAGTACAAAAGCTCTGGAAAACTGACACGTTGCCAAGCAGGAAGCGACTCATCCTCTAAAAACTTCTTTGGATCAAAGTCTTTAAGGTAGTTAATAACATCTTGCCAGCACCAATCCCCTTCATGCTCCTTTTTGACCTGAGACAGAAGCAAGCCTTGCCAGCGAATAATTTGATAAATCCGTCTGCCTACATCTGCTCGATCTTTAGATCCAAGAGCAGGTGTATGACGAAAATAATTAGACAAAAATAGGTCAAAAGGACCTTTTTTGGGATCAAATTCTCTTAGGATTTGAGCCAGATGCAGGTCCCGAAATTGTTCAGCTTTTGGCGAAATAGTCATGAGTTACTTGTGTCTGAAGTGTAAATATGTCATACAGTATATCCTAATTATACCTATTAAGACATGTTCATTTCACTCTTCATTTCTTCGCTGCTTTTGGGATTTGGTATTCCCTCTTTTTCTCAGCCACTTGCACTCGCCGCCTCATTATTTGGGCTTGTACCGTTATTATATACGAATAGAAATCTTTCATTTTCAAAGAGATTTTGGAGAGCAACTTGCACACTTTCAATCGCCTACGCCATTCAACTTTCTTGGTTTTGCTCACATCCTTATGCCTACATTTATCCTGCATGGATCCTTCTCAGTCTTTTTCTGGCGATGCAACTAGCGCTTCCACTCGCATTTCTATCGAATAAACATCTTGAGAGTCCAGCTTTCATTGGGTGGATTGCGCTTGCAATAGCTCTTATTGAATATGGAAGACATTTTGTTCTTTGCGGATTCAGTCTCTATCCACTGGGCTTAAGTCTAACCGCTTATTCCCCATCTCGACTTTCTCTCATCTACCTCGGAATGAATGGGTTGACCTTCATTTTGGTCTTTGCTCAAGGACTTCTCACAAGAGCCTATTCCTATAAAGTAGCCATAACTCCTGCCATCATCGCTGTGTTTCTTCCCTACTTTTTTGGAGCGGTTCTTCCCCTCCCTAAAACTGTAGACCAGGGACAATTACGGGTAGGCGTTATCGATACCAATGAACCTCCAGATATCGAACCGCAAATAAACACCCTTCTTAATGCAGCCCAGAATAATATGTACAGATTGATTCAGCTGACGGGAAGAGCAAAACAAAATGGCACTGAACTCCTTATAACGCCAGAAGTCTACATCCCCTTTTCTCCTGACAGCCAGCTCTATCCATTCAGCGAAATCCGAAAAATGATGTCACAATCAGGACTTTCATTTGAGATCGAAAGAGAAACTAATAGCACAAACAAAGTCCTTACAACTCTTGAAGCCCTTTCAGAGGTTTCGAGAGCATCTCAAATTACGCTGATCGTCGGACTTGAAGGGCGAGACACAAGTGATTCTGTTATTCGATGTTTTAACTCCGCTTACATATTCTATCCGACCCAAATTCCTTCTATTCGTTATGACAAACAGGCTCTTGTGCCTCTCGGCGAATATATTCCTTTTGACTTTCTGCAGCCGGCTCTATCTCAGTACGGCATTTTAGGAGCTTTCGAACATGGGAAAACAGCAACCATATTCCCGTTTAAACAATTCAAATTAGCCCCTACAATATGTTATGAAGAAACTTTTTCAACAATTGTTAAGAAACAAAAGCGCTTGGGGGCAGACATCATTATTAATGTCACAAACGATAACTGGTTTCCAGATTCACGCTTGCAACGAGACCATTTTGAACATGCAAGAATCATCTCTACAGAACTCGGAACAAGCCTTATACGAGCATGCAATATGGGCTTAAGCGCTATTACAGACGAAGATGGAAATGAAGTCCCTCTGAAAGAAGAAGCTCGAATAGGAACTACACGACTTCTTATAGCTCAAATGAATGTAAGAACAAGAACAACACCTTTTGAAATTATCGGGAATAAGGGATCCCTCCTCATTCTCTTGTGCTTCTGTATTTTTATGCAGCTTATCCCTTCAAAGCGCGCCAGGTAGCTAGAAGCTTAAGAACCTGTTTCTCTGTAGCGGGTCTTAAAACAGTAAGTCCTGGTTTAATACCCTCTTCAGAAAGCTCAAAAGCTCTCATTGTATTGCATATACGACCATCAAGCCTCACTCCAACCCCTTTAATTCCTGCCATATTGCCCCAATCACCAAACATTTCAAGAGTCATCTCGCATGCTGTGATGAGAAAGATAATATTCTTTCCAGCATACTGCTCTATTGTTTCAAAAATTTTCTCGCCAATATAGTGGATGGTAGGAATCAGAAGAGGGACCGTATTCTCTTTTGGAAGTGTATGGATTGATTTCCCTATAAAACATTGCCTGCATATAGGATTTGAAAGATCTCGGACACACTTTGGTGTAAACCGACCTGAAGGACACTCATGGGGTTTTTCGCAATATGAAAAACCTACAACGAAAATCGTATTTTCTTGAGCCATCTCCGCATAAAGTTCATCTAAGCTGGAGATGCCATATAAGAAAAAGTCATCTTCCCTTACGTAGCTTTTGCCCATGAAAAGAGATTTTAGATAGCGATAGGCATAACGTATTGGATGCTTGAGAATAAAGCGCGTAATTCGAAATCCCTCGTCCTTCTTGAGCATCCACTTGAAACTTTTCCATTTCAATCGATGTCGTGTGCGTTCTTCGATTCCGGGAATTTTTGGCAAAACCTTGAGCCCTTGAATGGGTTTCTTTTCAGCCGCATCAAGCGCTTCTTTGTCCCATTTCTCTTCAGCCTCTTCCCAAGACTTAAATGAATCCCAATACCTTTCTTCCATATCTCATCGAAAATAATGGGACGGATTATACTCTATTGTCACATTAAATAGGGTGCACTAGAAATAGGCTGCACTAGACCTCAACGGATTTTTACCTAACGGTTCTTAAAGCATAGTTCTTAAAGCTCAGAGATCTCTGAACTCAAACATCCTACAGACTCAAGTTAGAAAGTATCGTTTGAGAAAAATTGCCAACAATCAAATCTGCCCCTATCATCCTCGACATCTAGACCCTATATGATCGTTGATTTTATATATCGTGAGGGAATGTAGTGCTGACACATGATGAATTAGAATTAGCTTGCGAATGTGGACAAGATGTTCCCTTTTCTTTAGCAGATATTTCTGAAAACAAGACGATTGTTGCGTGCCCCAGCTGCGGTAAGAAATATGGGTTTCAAGAAGGCCCGCTCACCAAAAAAATTAAACTCTTTACAGACCTCTGCAAAACCATTCGAGAAAGTGAAGAAATACTTGGTGATACAAATGTTGCCGTCGATGTTGGCCCTCATCAAGCCAAGGTTCCCTTTAAACTCTTGTTAACAAGATTGCGCTCAACTCTTGATTTGAAAATAGGAGACCGTACGCTTGTAATCTCCTATAGAACTGAGCCATCCCTTGTTGCTAAAGCATTAGAAACAAAGAAAAAAGGCTTACGCTAAAAGGATTGTAACCTATGGCAACAAATCAGCTTGATGCTCTTAAAGAATACACCGTGGTTGTTGCGGACACAGGTGATTTTGAATCAATACGCAATTTTCACCCCCGGGATGCCACAACAAACCCAAGTTTGATACTACAAGCAAGCCAGAAGCCTGAATATCAACACCTCATAGATAAGGCGATAAAAGATACAGCTCACATCACCGAAAATAGAATGAATCAGTTGATTGATCAGCTCTTCGTTTTATTTGGCTTAGAAATTTTAAAAATTATACCTGGCCGCGTATCTACTGAAGTTGATGCTAAGCTCTCATTTGATGTCCAAGGAAGCATCGAGCGAGCACGAAGCCTCATTAAACTTTATGAAAAAGCAGGTGTTCCTCGTGAACGAATCCTTATTAAGCTTGCCTCAACCTGGGAAGGAATTCGCGCTGCAGAGATCTTAGAACTCGAAGGGATCCATTGCAATATGACCCTTCTCTTTAGCCTGCCTCAGGCTATTGCCTGTACTGAAGCACGAGCGACACTTGTTTCTCCTTTTGTAGGACGAATTTTAGACTGGTTTAAAAAGCAATATAACATCTTAAACTATCCTCCGGAAGAAGATCCTGGCGTAAAATCAGTTGCAAGCATCTACAACTACTTCAAGAAATTTGGTTACAAAACAGAGATCATGGGAGCGAGCTTCCGAAACAAAGATCAGATCACTGAACTTGCAGGCTGCGACCTCCTCACGATTTCCCCAAAATTACTTGAAGAGCTTAAAAACTCAACTGCACCTCTGCCAAGAAAGCTTACTGTCGATGAAGCGAAGAAATCCGATATCGATAAAATGATTATTGATGAAAAAGCTTTCCGATATCTTCTCAATGAAGATGCTATGGCAACGGAAAAGTTGGCTGAGGGCATTCGATTATTCTCACAAGATCTGAACAAGCTCACTCAAGAAATTCAGAAACGAATAAAATAAGATATAAGATATTCATCACTACGGCAGGAATCACGCGAAAGCGCATTCCTGCCTTCTCTTAAAAAGAACTACCGACTCAGGCTCTTTTTCTTGATGGGTATTTAACCCGAAAATGCCCAATAGTGAGAAGGGCTGCAATCATAGCATGCTTGACTCGCGTAAGCTCCTCAAAGGTAAGCAAACATTCATCAAACTGACCATCATCTAATCGTTCTCTAATAATTTGATCAATGAGTTTCAGGAGTGTCGTTTTATTAACTTCTTCTAACGAACGCGACGCAGCCTCAAAAGCATCAGCAATCATTATAATGACACACTCTTTACTCTTAGGCTTTGGCCCTGAATAACGAAAAAGCCGTTCTTCCGTAGGAGGTATTCCGCCCTGAGCAACGAGTTCTTGTTGTTTGTGAAAGAAATAATAGACCAAAGAAGTTCCGTGATGCTCTTTTATAACATCAATAAAGGGTTCTGGAAGGCCAGCCTTACGTGCTAAAGCAACGCCTTCGCTTATATGAGACATAATTACTTTAGCTGATTCAACGGGAGTTAAGAGCTGATGAATATTAACCCCTTGTTGCTGATTCTCTGTAAAATATTGAGCTATAGAAACTTTTCCAATGTCATGATAGAGAGACGCTACGCGACAAAACAGGCCATTAGCACCGATAGCTTGAGCCCCAGCCTCGGCAATTGTCCCCATAATCAAAGAGTGCTGGTAGGTTCCCGGAGCTTCGATCATGAGCCTTCTCAGCAACTCCTGATTTGGATCCATGTACTCCATAAGATTGATATCGGTCAGGATGTTAAAGCATGTTTCAAAGATAGGAAGAAGTCCTACAACAAGCACAGCCGTCATAAGCAAAAAGAGGCCCGAGCTGCCAATATCAGATAGAAGCCACACTCCCAATTTCGATTTATCATAGAGGTAGAGAGAAAAGATGAGAGCAACAGCCATGACCCACCCCTTCATGCAAACAGCTACAACTTCAGATCGTTTTCTAAAGCTTTTTGTAGCTAAAATCATGAACATAGTCACGATGACATTCACCAAAAGAAATCCTTGGCGTTCAAATGCAAGCGTTGTATCCAAAAGGGTTGCGAAAAGCGCTGTCGTAAAAATAGCAAGCCCCGGCTGCAAGAGAGCTGCAACTAAAATACCGACAAAGGGCGCAAGAAGTGGGTAATGGACCAAGTCAACGAGGTTATGCGAGGTCTTTAGAAGGAAAAACTCGGTGATTTTTGAAAAAAGAAGCCCCATCACAATTGTTGATGTAAACAAAAGAAGCTTCCGATTGCTTTTCCACACATCCGTAGCAAAAGACCAAAGGTATAACCCTCCGGTCAACAACAGGATGCATGTAATAAAAAGACTTCCTAAAATCGTTCGTGGCTGGAATAGATTACGTTTATCGGTCAAGGCCTGCTTCATGGATTGAAGCATGGCGATATGGCGGGCCGTAACGCGCTCACCTTGATCAATGATTCTGCTTCCGACACTGACTTGTGTGTATTTTTCAGGTGTTTTTTCTTGAAGGACTTTTCTGATTTTCCGCGCCGTCGGATGATCTTCTTTGAGCAGCCATATTTTTTGTTTGAAAAAGTCGATTACGTAGTCAACAGTTGCGCCTTGATAGACTTGCTGAAAAAAAGCACGGTCACGAATCTGGAGCCAAAGCTTTTCAGGGATATAAATTCCATTTGAAATATCGACAGCAGGAAGCTCTAGCATAAGATGCGTGTCCATACTGAGCTGTTTCATTTTTTCAATTGTTCTGAGGTCCGCAAATCGGACTTCTAAAAGAGTTCTTTCAAGCAGTTCAACAGCGCGGCACATTTCATCAAAAGTGCTTTGCTTTGCCTCCTGTCGCCACGCTTGCTCATAAATCAATGAATTCTCAAATTCTACACGGCGTTTGACGATATCATCTGCATCCAAAGCATATATGCGTCCTATATCAAGCAGAGCTTCCTGTCTCATAATAGCCGTAGCTTCTTCATCAACAAAAGCAAAGGGTATTTCGGACACAACATAATTAGGAGCTGCCGTTCCAAGCTCAAGTGTAACGGTACGAACTTCCCGTATATGAATAAAAAGGAATAAAGCTATCGCGAGCAAGGCAATAATGGCATATCGTATCGAGTGGCTGGTATCAAAAAAACTTGTTTCACGAACTGAAGTTGAAACCTCAATTGGTTCATCTTCTCGCGTTTCCGGCATACATTTCCTACTTACTCAAAAACATTGAAATATGAGTTATCAGAGCAAAGCCTCAATCTAAAGCAAGCTCCCCCATAAATGTAACAAAAAAATATTCTTACACAAGGAACTCGGATCAGCAAGTATACATAGTGACCTATTTCTAAATTCAGCATACATAACATCTATTAATCAGGAATTGCATTTGCTGGCCAGATTCCTGACTTTTAAGTAGTATGGTCAGTAGATTATTCACATGAGCTGAGATTTTAATGACCACGAATGACGGCAAAGAATCGACTTTTCAAGCCTCTTCAAGACGGTTTCGACCCAAATGTTTTAGCGATGTAATCGGTCAGCAGGCATGCGTTCGCACCCTGATCAACGCTTTACGAAAAAATCGACTTGCTCATGCTTACCTCTTTTCTGGTCCAAGAGGAACAGGAAAAACTACACTGGCAAGACTTTTTGCCAAAGCAATTAACTGTACAAGCCTTTCTCCTGAAGGTGAGCCGTGCAATCAATGCCGCTCATGTAAAGAGATTACCCAAGGAACATCTCTTGATGTGATAGAAATTGATGGAGCGTCTCATCGTGGAATTGACGACATCAGATCAATAACTGAATCAGTTGGATATAGCCCGTCATCCGGCAAATTTAAAATCTACATCATCGATGAAGTCCACATGCTCACAAAAGAGGCTTTTAACGCTCTGTTAAAAACTCTGGAAGAGCCGCCTTCAACTGCAAAATTTTTCTTTGCAACAACTGAACCTCATAAAATACCGCAAACAATACTAAGCCGTTGCCAAAGATATAATGTACAGCGCCTGAGTAAAAATCAGATAACATCAAAACTTTTGTCTATTGCATCCGAGCTTGGCGTTCTTATTGACGACAAGGCCCTTCTTCGTCTCTCTGAATATGCAGAAGGAGGTCTACGTGATGCCGAATCCCTCTTTGACCAACTTATTGCCTTTGCCGATGAAAAAATAACAGAGGAAATGGTTGAAGAGGTTTTAGGACTTGTCCCTTTCTCTCTTTTTTCAAAGTTGGATATTGCCTACAGAGAGCATGATCTGCGAACCGCCATCGACATAAGCACCGCAATTTTTACTTCAGGAAAAGATATAGCTTATTTCTTAGATGATCTCACAAACCATTACCGCTACCTCCTCTACTTTCTTATTGGCTCACAGGACCTCTTAAAAGACCTCCCTGATGAATATAAAGCACATCTTAAAAAAAGCGCTTCATGGTATAATCAGGAGTCATGTCTTTCGATTCTTGACTTGATTATAAAAGCACATGAGACCCTCAAAGGACCAACTCTTGCTCGATATGCCTTAGAAGCTCTTCTACTCGATATTATCCAGATTCGCTTGAAAGTACCTCATGCTGCACTGACGCAAGCCCTTATCCAGCTAAAATCTCAAATAGATGGCCTGATTCAGGAAAACAACAATTCCCAGGCAGTGGAACCAGAGCCTTCTTCCATAAATTCTGAAAAGAATAAGGGTATTTTTCTTAGCCAAAAAAATGAAGAAAGTCTTGAGTCTGAAGCTCAGGAAGTTAAACATGAACAGGCTGACAACCAAATAAAGACGGACGAGCCAAAGCTTGTTCAAAGAGCCCCTGCTCAAGAACCCCTCATTCAAGCAAGTCCTATTACCACGCCTGCAGAAAAGAAGATTGAATCCAAAAGAAAGGAACCATCACAACCCAAAGCTTCTCCTCAATTAGGCACTCAATCCTCTATTCAAGATATCGAAAACCTCTCAGAATCGAAACAAAGAATTCGGGAAGAAAATTTGATGCAGTTCTCTTCAATTGAACTTGAAGGGCAGTTAATCAAACCTCAAACTAAACAACCTTAAAACCAATTTAAGAAAGAAGACTATGGGATCAGGATTTTTAAAAAAGAAAAAAGACGCTAAGAACCTTCAAAGTCAAATGATGCAACTTCAAAAATCACTCTCGGACCGTCTTGAGGATTTTGAAGCTATTGGCACAGCAGGAAATAACCTTGTCTCTGTTGTTTTAACAGGAAACGGTGAGCTGAAAAAAATCTCTATTAACCCGGAATGTGTTGATAAAGATGATATTGAAGGCCTTGAGACACTTATCAAAGCCGCTCATAAAGAAGCTATGATCAAAGTGCAAGAAGTGGCAGCATCAACTCCAGGTTTTGATTCATTGGCCGGACTTGGTTTCTAACGACTAAACATAGGAGCGCAACTATTAATGTTGCGCTTCCTACGAATTCAGCTTACGTTGAATCTCTTCAAAAGAAACAAGAGCTGAATCGTCACCTGATGCATCGACTTGAATTCCCTCACAGTATTTGGCAGCTTCTTTCCAAGATTCAGGTGTTGAAAGATTATGCTGCCACCAGGGGAAAGTTCTACACTGCTTGGGTCTAACGGGGTAGATTGAACAGCGCTTATCTTTAAGAAAAACGCAATCAAAATTCTTCTTCATTTCAACAAGAGCTTTACGTCCATAAGCAATTCGCACAAAGCGGCGTTGAAAAAGAATTGGATCCATGTCTAGGAAGTCTGCCATAGACTCAATTTCTTCATCGGTAACCCATACATATCCGGGTGAACCTGTGCAGCAAGCTCCGCACTCAGTACAAGAAAATCGAAGTCCTGCCTGATACCATACTTTATCTTCTGCAGACACACCTTCTGTAACCGAGCATAAATGCATTTGTGTGGTTTTAGCGCAATCCTCTTGGAAACCCTCTATTTGGACGCTCTCTATTTCTTGATCATTCACGTAATCGTTTACCTAAACATTCATGGGTTGAGATTATGTTTGAAAGAAAAGTATACTTTTTAATGAACTTAAAGATCTTTATATTTCTAATCACTTGCCGCCTAACCTTTAGGGACTCTAGATGGATAAATCTCTGATTGACAAATCTTTTGACAAACCCCGAGAACACTGGAGCTCGCGCTTAGGATTTATTATGGCAGCAGCAGGTTCAGCTATTGGACTTGGCACACTTTGGAAGTTTCCTTATGTCGCAGGAGAAAATGGAGGCAGCGCCTTCATCTCGATATATATTCTCTGCACAGTTCTGATTGGGATCCCTGTCTTTATTGCCGAACTGCTTTTGGGACGTGCAGCGCAAAGAAGTGCTGTTACCACATTTTCTGTTCTAGATCGTCCTAATTCCCCTTGGAGAGTTGGTGGCTGGCTTGGAGTTGCGGCTTCATTTCTTATCATGTCTTTTTACAGCGTACTCGCTGGGTGGGGTCTAAATTATGCTTTCATGTCCTTAAATAAATTTTGGATTGGGAAAAGCTCTGATGAGATCTTGGAGACCTTTGATATCCTTCAAAAATCGGCCGATATCACCCTCTTTTGGCACGCGCTCTTTACTGCTTTGACTGTATCTGTTGTTTATCGAGGCATCAAAAACGGGATTGAGCATTGGAGTAAAATCATGACCTCATCTCTTTTGGTCCTGCTTTTGCTGCTTGTCGGATATAACACAACCCTTTCAGGACTTGATCAAGCTATCAATTTTATATTTTCACCTGATTTTAGCAAATTGAAAGCCTCATCTATTCTTGAAGCATTAGGACTCTCTTTCTTTACCTTGAGCTTAGGTCAAGGAATTATGATTACCTATGGCAGCTATATGAGGCGAAGTGAAGACATTCCAAAAACTGCATGCATTATTGCTTCCATGGTCTTGGTTGTCTCGCAGCTTTGCGCATTGGCGATCTTTCCAATTGTCTTTACCTTTGGTCTCCCTCCACAAGGTGGATCTGGGCTTGTTTTTAAGACACTCCCCTTACTTTTTTCAAAACTCCCCTGCGCGCAAATTTTTGCAACGCTCTTCTTTACGCTCTTTGTCTTTACAGCACTTACTTCAGCAATTGCTCTTGTTGAGGTAGTCGTTGCAACATTAATGGACTTAACAGGAAAGCCCAGAAAAAAACTTGCTCTCTATGTCGGCTTAAGTTCTTTTGTTTTTGGAGTTCCTAGCGCACTCGCGCATACTAACATCCTCTTCGGCAACTGGAATTTGCTCTACGGAAAGAATTTCTTTACTACCATCGACACCCTTGTATCCGTGTGGTTACTTCCGGTTGGAGGGCTCCTCGTGTGTCTCTTTACAGGGTGGATCGCAAAGCCTGATTTCTTGAAGCATGAATTTGCCTCCGGAACAAAGATGCTCGTTTTTTATAAAGTGTGGAAGTTCTTTATTCGCTGGCTCTGTCCATTAGCTATCATTATGATCATTCTTCAACAAAGTGGCCTATTCAATATCGATCAGATATTTGCAAAATAACGTCCGCCCCATCGAAAAATGAATATCAAACCCTCTCAGATCATCGCCAGGAACGAGGGGGTTAAATTTTATGCACTCACCTCTTGCCGAACTACTGGATTCCTGATATAGTCCTCAGCAACTTCCTATCCAACTCATATGCTCGGGTGGTGAAATGGTAGACACTGGGGACTTAAAATCCCCTGGGAGCGATCCCGTGCCGGTTCGAGTCCGGCCTCGAGCATTCTATTATTTTATATCTCAGATCATTCACGTACGCCTGTTATCTCTATTCTTCTAAAGAACGTTGATTTCATTTTAATTGCTCATAGATCCACATGGTAGTTTAAGCAAACAATTCGTGATCGCAAAAGCCCCTAAGGGAAATGTTTAGGACTAAAGAAATAACCCAGGGCAAGGCTCCGGAATCGTATATCTTCTACTATCTTGACCAAAAGTCTCTGCAACTCCTAGTGTCCACGGCCAGGACCATTTCAAACAGGTAAAATATGCCAATAATTTCCAATAAGATGAATTTAGCCCAAACGCTTCAAAAAGAACTACCCCCATTAATCCATGCACCGCATGATGAAAAAACTGGAACTTCACAGATGAATGAGGGGAACCACTTTGGATGGGTCGTTCAATTCAATCGAATGTTAAAAATTGAAAAATTATATTTAAATGATTCCAATCTGAATCTTGGACCAAAAATTATTTCTAAAATAGAGAATGTCTTTTATGCATTCATAAAGTCTATGACCTCTCTTGGATTTGACGTTAATAAAAACCTTGTATGGCAAGGCTATAAACCTTTGCATAACGCTGTATTAAATAACTGTAAAGTGGTGGCAAATTGTTTAATTCGATTAGGCGCAGCAATAGATGATGACAACGGATCACGACAAACACCTCTTTATCTTGCAGCATGGAATAGTCAGCACGACATGGTAGATCTCCTCATAAAGAAAGGAGCAAACGTAAAAAAGGAAAATAATGCACTTTTAAGTTGTGACACACTCGCTTTACATATTGCAACTTGCCCGAAAGTAATCCAGTCTCTCGTCTCAGCAGGCACCTCTGTCAACGCAACATCCAAAGACCTCTTACAGTATACAGCTCTTCATTGGGCAGCCCATTGTGCCCGACCAGATGCAGTTGAAACGTTATTGAAGCTTGGCAGTATAGATATCAGAGACCAGGGAGGTCTGACAGCTTTGGATGTTGCTAAAAAAATACAAAGCGGTGATTACAGCGTAATGATGGATGGTAAAGAGAACCCAGATGCTAAGACCGTTCAAAGTCGAATTGTTAAAACAATTGAACTTCTTGAGAGTCATCATAAATCATACCCATCTCAAACTCAAAGCCTCAAGTAGCGGCTGATGCAATGAAGTATCCCTAACTCCTGTAGCTTCACTAGAGGGGTTAGTTTTTACATAAACCATCCTGATAAGGCAGTTTGAGTGCTGAAAAAAATCATAGCCATATTCAAACGATAAATAACCAACATAGCTTGATCTGCTTCAACTCATCGTATGATATGAGCAAATCTTATCTGATTTGAAACCTTCCTATTGAAATTGGATAGATAGTACAACTCTTAAATTTAGCATTAGGACCTACACTCCACGTATAGCCCACGACATGCCCATTCCTATCCGTATAAAGTCGAATAACACCTCTGCCAACGCCATGCCGAAACTGAGCACGACCATCTTTATGCCCTATATAGCGCGTATCATCCGTGCCATGTCCAGATCCAGTGCAGTCGATGATTCTCACAGCCCATTGATGAGTTCCTTCAATGAGCGGAGGCGTATTCTCTCGAAGTTTTGGGAAATCGTCTATCATCATCATATGACCATTAGCTTTCGAACCTAGAGGAAATGCAACACCAATAATATCACCTGGAATGACATCCTGGATGATGGAAACTGTCTTAAAGCCTCGACCACTTGCAATATCTTGTTCCATGAAACGAGCGGTTGGACGCTCTTTTCCAATTAACTGACCAAATTGATAGGGCCTTAAGCAATATGAATACATAAGAAGGGAATCAATAAATCCGACGCAATCACTATGACAGATATACCTTCCTGATCCATCGCGATTTTTCCAGCGAACTACTCGATGCCTGAGGCTATAGCTATTATCTGAGGGTTGAATTCCTTTGACAAGACGCCGAGCATCAATCACATGTGGAGCAGGCCTAAGGGTGTCAGCAAAAGAAGAAGATAAAGATGCCACAAGAAAAATACACAATAGACATCTTATCCGATAAGTTATCTTGGGCATAAATTTACCCTCAGATGTGTGGTTTTTTTAAGGAACCCATATCTAACTCCATGAATAAATGTATGCAAGAAATTTATTCAAAAAAGTAATTGATATAAATAACTCACCAACTCGTTATTCGATTTTGTTATATATTATTGAAATAGATTAGACTCGAAATCCCTTGGACCAATCCGATCCCCGTGCAAATCCAACACAGAAAAGTATTGACACCCACTTGCCCTCATGAGCCCTAGGAGTGACAAAATACTATCCATAAAGCCCTCCAGCGTGTAATCATAATTATTTCAATCATTTTTATTAGTTTTATATCTTTATTGTTTTATGTCGTTATTAATTGATAAGCAACAATTGTGCCTCTATTCAGAACCTGAAATGAGTGAAGCTGAACATAAAAAGATGGCCGACAAAGCCATTGATTTTGTTCAAGAAATTGCAAACAAGTCTTCTCTTGTAGTCGATCAGAAAATTGTGCAGGTTTGGGATACAGAATATAGGCTATGGATCAAGAGCTCCACAGGAATATGCAAGATAAAGGCTCAAGGACAATCAGGCGAGATCTCTACACTCTTCATAAATCAGGACTCCTATCGTTTAAATTCTGAAGGCATAGCACGCATAAAAAAGTGGTTTTCGGGAGAAGAGGGCCCTATTCTCCCTCTCAAAGGAAATGAGTCCGAATCTGTTTCATGGGAACGTATAAAACCTTTAAAGAATTCCTTTTGGGATTCCTGGAAAGAGATTTCAAGTTTAAAAAAGCTATATGAACAAGAGATATATCCTCATGTGAAGCAATATATGCATCTTTTGATGGAGAAGGACGACTCCATATTAGAAGTATGTGGCGGAGATGGAAAATTAGCGAGCGAAATTCTGGATGAATTGGGACATAAAGTTACAGAATATTACCTTGTCGACCGCAATGATGAGAGCCTAAAAAAGGCAAAAAGTGCATTACAACCGTTCATAACAAATAGAAAAGTGAAATTGGTTTCATGTGACCTTGAGAAAGAGACTCTTCATGAAATTAGAACGACTTTTAATTTTGTACTAGGGATCGGCGCGCTCACAACTGGGGTCTTGAAAAAGGAAGCGGCAAGAGACGTTTTTCGTGAGCTTGCGTCTATGACAAAACCTTCTGGGTACATTATACTCGCAGGAGCTAATAAACAATGGGTTGATTCGGAGATAATCAAAGCTGAAGGGTTTAGCATAAAAAACATGTCCTTACCTAATTCTGAACAGCAATTTTATGTGGCTCAGAAGCTGCAAGTTTCAAAGCTTTAACCCCTAAAGATTTCTACGATCAAAAGAGCACATCGCCTATTCTACATATGGTTATGCTTTATATGGTTATCCTTGATTATGTCTATTCTATCCGTCCGTTCACTCTATAAATCATACCGCACTCCAAAGCGTCGAGAAGGCTTTTTGGGCGGATTCAAGGCTCTCTTATCCAGAGAGTATGAAACCAGAATTGCGCTTGACAGGATCTCTTTTGATCTTGGAGAGGGTGATCTTGTTGGTTACATCGGCCCGAATGGTGCAGGCAAGAGCACTACGGTAAAAATTCTATCAGGCATCCTTGTCCCTGAAAGTGGTGAGGTTTCAGTTCTTGGAAAAATCCCCTGGCAGAATCGTATAGAGACTGTGCGTCAAATAGGTGTGGTATTTGGCCAAAGAACTCAGCTTTGGTGGGATCTTCAGGTAATCGAGTCATTTGAACTCCTGAAGGCAATTTATCATATCCCAGAAAATCAATATAAAAAAAAGCTTTCCGATCTCTCCGATGCACTCGATTTGTCTAAGCTCTTAACTGTTCCTGTAAGACTACTCAGTTTAGGCCAACGGATGCGCTGCGATCTTGCCGCTTCTCTTCTTCATTCTCCAAAAATTCTTTTTCTCGACGAACCAACCATCGGTCTTGACGCTGTAAGCAAACTAGCTGTCCGTGATTTCATTCGACATCTTAATAGAGAGCATAAGGTAACGATTTTGCTCACAACACACGATATGGATGATATCGAAGCGCTCTGCCGTAGGGTTCTCATTTTGAATGAGGGAAAGATTTACTTTGACGGGTCTCTCGAGCAGTTGCGAAAAAAAATATTACCTGAGCGGCGCTTGATCATCGACCTACTCGAAGAAAACCCTTCAATGCAAGACCTGCCTGCCCAATTGATTCGGCAAGAAGGACATCGCATTTGGCTCAGCTTCAATCCTACTACCACCCCGGTACAAGAACTTATTGCCCGTGTGACAAATTCTCATGCGATTGCAGATTTGTTTGTGGAAAACCCACCTATTGAAGAACTTATTAGCAAATATTATAAAAATTTATGAGCGCGTATCTTGCGATTCTAAAGATTCGAACGAAAGCATTCTTGCAATATCGATCTGCCGCTTTCGCTGCCGCCTGTGCGCAGACTTTTTGGGGAATCGTCACAGTAATGATTTATCGCGCTTTTTATGCAGAAACTGCTACTTCTGAACCAATTTCTTTGAATCAAGCAATTACTTTCATTTGGCTGGGACAAGCACTCTTGCAGTTGATTCCTTGGTCGATTGATAAGGAAATCAAGGCACAAGTGAAAAATGGCAATGTTGCTTATGAATTGATCCGTCCTATCAATCTCTACACACTTTGGTTTGTTAGATCTTTTGCCCTGAGATCAGTTCCTACTTTGATGCGCTGTGTACCGGTTTTTGCAATTGGTGGTTGGCTATTTGGACTCTCTCCTCCTGTTTCGTGGGAAGCAGGTATTGTCTTTTGCCTTTCTGTGATATTTGCATTGCTCCTCTCGTCTGCTATTACAACCATAGTGCTGATTTCTCTTTTCTGGACGATATCGGGCGAAGGCATCGAGCGCCTGTTACCTCACCTAACTATCCTCTTATCTGGAATGGTCGTTCCGCTTCCGCTGTTTCCTTCATGGATCCAGCCATTTTTAAGCATCCAGCCCTTTCGAGGTGTCATGGATATTCCTTGCCGTCTCTATACCGGCGTAATCCCCGCTAAGGACGCATTCTACTGCTTTGGATTTCAACTGGCCTGGATGCTCGCATTCATTCTGTTAGGAAAATGGTTGATCAATAGAGCGATGAAGAATTTTGTGATCCAAGGAGGATAAATGTTATTCTGGAAACTTATATCTGCATCGCTTCGGTCGCAAATGCAATACCCTGCATCCTTTCTGATGCTAAGTACGAGCCTCTTTATAGGATCTTTTGTAGATATTTTAGGGATATGGGTTTTATTTGATCGTTTCGAAATGGTTAAAGGATGGACGCTTCCAGAGATCGGGCTTATATATGGGACGATCAATATGGGATTCGCACTGGCAGAGCTTTTTTCCCGTGGATTCGACAAATTCACTGAAACACTCAAATATGGGGATTTCGACCGACTGCTACTTCGTCCCATCAGCCCATTATTTCAGATCGCAGTCCATGAACTATATGCAATACGTATCGGACGATTTATCCAAGGCTTGACTGTACTCGTTTGGAGCTTATGCAGTCTCTCTTTCCCCATTACCTCAATTCATGTTTTTACCCTTCTATTTTCGATTTTTGGAACGACATGTCTCTTCTATGGGTTATTTATAATTCAAGCCACGATCGCATTTTGGACAATTGAAACGCTTGAACTGATGAATATTGCAACTTACGGAGGTGTCCAAACTGGACAGTATCCAATGAGCATATATAACAAGACTTTCCGTCTTATCTTTACCTTACTCATTCCAATTGCCTGCGTTGCCTACTACCCGATAGCGACTCTCTTACACCATGAATCAATTCCTTTATGGCTCGGGACTATCCTTCCTGCTGCGGGAGCTCTCTTTCTCTATATTGCCTGTCAATTTTGGCATTACGGTGTTCGCCATTATCGCTCCACTGGCAATTAAGCCACCTTAATAACTAGCATGTTGTAATTAGATACATAGACACAGAAGTGTAAAAAATAAATTTTATAGACTACCCTAATTTTCCCTATATTCATTATTTTGGCATGAAAGGTGGCCTATCTATTTTACGGATGTGAGATCAGCCATTAGATACTTGCCACAAATGAGGAATCCCTAATGAATGTACTTAAGAAATGTCTACAAGCAACGCTTTGCATATTGAGCATTTCGACATCAAGCATTGTGATAGCAAAGACTTCAAACGACGCACATCATCACAAGACAAATCGTAAATACTATACTTTTAATTATCCTGAACAAGCCTCCGGGGGAGAAACCCTGCTTACAGGGATTCGAAAAGTTTCTGGAAAGCACAACAGCTACTACATAAGCGGCTTTTATAAGTATCCAAATGGAGCGTCCGTAATATCATTTGTGTATAAGGGACCGTTGTCAGGCAATGGAACATGGAATACACTCAACTATCCATCCTCATCCGGTATCACAGTACTAGAAACCAATCTCTACGGTCCGAATAATGGGCCAAGATCTGAGATACAGGTCGTGGGCAACTACACCACCGAAGAAACAGGAGCATCAGCAATAGGCTGCCTATATGAAGGGCCTTTGGATGGCTCTGGAAAGTGGACCTCACTCATTCCTACTTCTTCATCTCAAGTCCTAGATACAATAGCCCATAGCACTATGGGAGGCCTTGTCGTAGGAAACTACAACACGCAGCCTCATGTAAGTAAAGCATTTATCTATGATATTAAAAAAGGTGTGTACCACGATATCAAGAAACCTGAGGCAGTTGATATTACAGCATACGGTATTTGGCACAATGGTGGTCATTCATATACCATTTGTGGTGGATATTCTAATGCCGACGTTATTTCTGGGCTCGATTCAGCATATTTAGTCGATTGGAATAATAAAAAACGTAGATTCAGTAATTGGAGAACATTTAGCTACAAGAACGATCCTCTCAAGGCAGTTGTCACACACTTCGATGGAATCACTTCAGATGGCAATGGCGGCTATAATCTCACAGGCGACTGGTCAGGAGTTGCCGATGGTCCACAATCTGGATTCTTCTGCAATGTACGCGGAAACAAAGCAACCTGGTCATCAATATCATTCCCCCATCATAAACTTACTTCAGGCAATTCAGTCTCTCAAAAAATTGTGATCGGGGTATATCCATCAAACAAAACGAATTCCGTATATGGGTACATCTCTATTCCTTAAACGATATCTGATTATAGACAGCAGAAAAAGTTGATAGATAAGTGCTTACAGGCTTTTTACAACTTTGAAAAAAAAAGAGCTCCCTATATACCTCAGTAAGGTGATATTTTTATTGAATCAATTACGATTGAAGTGATGACACACGAATGAAACGCCCCCTTCTTTACATCAGCATAACTCTGCTTACAGCCGGCTGTAAAGTAGGCCCTGATTATCAAAAACCAGAAGCTCCCACTCAAATTGCCTATACTGAAGCCAAAGAAGAAAAAACCTTTGTTCCTAAAGACGAAGATCTCGTTACATGGTGGAAGGTCTTTAATGACCCTTTTCTTGATCAACTACTCAATGAAACCGTTTCTGGAAATTTTGATTATAGAATTGCCTTAGAACACGTTTCTCAAGCAAGATCCCAATATTGGATGCAATTTACAGACATCCTTCCTGAGTTTGTTTTTGACGCTCAAACGTCCCGATACCGTGCAAGTCAAGCGTTTAGATCCTCGCAGCCTCCAACTACCTCATCCTCAACCACATCGACAACTACAACAGCAGCAACTCCACTAACACCTGCCAGCACAACCACTACATCGACAAATTCTTCCATCTCAGGAGCCAAACTCTCTCCAACTCAAAGTTTCTTCCAACTTGGATTTGACGCTATCTGGGAAATTGATCTCTTTGGAAAATTACAAAGGTCCGCTGATGCAGCTCATGATACCTTAGAAGCAATGGATGAGACTTCAAGAGACGTCAAAATCACCGTCTTGAGCGAAGTTGCCAACACCTATTCTCTTATCTGTGTCCTACAAGAAAAAGTGGCTGTTGCAAGCCAAATAGTTGAGGCAGATGAAGAGTTACTCGCATTAGCAAATGATCGTTTTCGCTCAGGAATTGCAAACGAGCAAAGCGTCGAAAGCGCAATAGCAACACTAGAAATTGATAAGGCGAATTTAAAAGTTTTTCAAACTCAATTAAAAGAAAATATATATTCCTTATCTGTTCTTTTGGGGAGAGATCCAGAAACTCTGATTGAACCTTTTACAATTAAGCGCCCCATTCCAATGGCGCAAGGAAAAATACCAGCAGGCATACCAGCAGATCTTTTGAAACGCAGACACGATGTGCGAGCCGCCGAAAGAACACTCGCATCAGCCACAGAACAAGTTGGAGTCGCTGTCGCTCAGCGCTATCCAACAATCTCGCTCACAGGATCAAGCAGCTCATTTGCTGCCAACCCTCTTCAAGGGGCAAATGCTGGATTCACATCGGATAAGGCAAATAAATTGTTTAAAAACTCCGCTCGAATTTGGGGTATTGGAGCTCTGTTCACGGTCCCTGTCTTTGACTTCGGAAAGAGACTTGCCGGCGTCGAACTTCAAATGGCAATTCAGCGAGAAGCATTGCTATCCTATCAAAAAACGGTTATTGCAGCGCTCCAAGAGGTAGAAATTTCCCTTGCCACCTATTTTAATGAAGAAGAAAGAGAATCCAGTTACAGCGCTGCAGCAATGGCTAACAAAAGAAACTATGACCTGACTTTGAATCTCTTTAAAGCGGGTCTCGTGGATTACTCATCGGTAAATGAGGCAAAAGAGATTTGGCTAAGAGATGTCGTGACATTAACTGATAGCAAACAATCCCTTACAAGCGCTCTCATTGCAGTCTATAAAAGCTTAGGCGGAGACTGGTAAATTTCGACCCTCCAGCTCCAACTTTCTACCCCGGACTCCCCTAGCACGGATACTTCACGAATAAAAAAACGATTCCTTAATTACTCAGCAATACAATAAAATTCTCTTTTATTAAAAATTCCACAATTTAAATAAGGCACCAATGTCGTTATCCGCTATTGAATACACATCACGAACTCTTCCATACGATGAAATCTCGAGGAACCCAGACTCTTCTACACATCCTCAAAATATCAATAGCGGACACTCCCAAAAAGCAATATCGATAATTGAAAAGACTTTGAACGAAACCGCCTTACGGTCTGTTTCCTGGACACAAGAAGCAAAAGATCGTTTTAAAAAACTTATCGACAATGGAACACCTCTACGTAAAGTATCGCATATATTAACCGCTGAGTTACATCAGCCATTCACTTTTCGAGATGTAGCATTCTATAAAAACAAGCTTGGAGGATTAATTCCCTCGAATAAAAGGAATGAAAGCAGACTTAAAAGATCTCCCTTGCCGGACAAACCGATCGATAAACATGCTTTTTGGACAGCAGATGAAAAAGAAACGTGCCAGAAGCTGCTTGACGAGAAAAAACTGCTTACAAGGAATAAAAAAAGTTTATCTTATAAAAAAATAGCCGAAATTCTCACAAAAAAATTTCGGGTAAAATTTACCACTGGAATGATTCAGTACTATTCTGATCGTTATGCGTCATATCAAAACTCAAAAGTTACCAGATCAAGCCAAGATAATGTATACATAATCCCTCCCAAACATCCCGTATGGAAGTCGATTAAATTAAATAAATCTTACACATCTATAGAAAGGAGAACGATCTCTCCTCTAAACTACGTTGGGAATAAAAATGCGCTCACACCACTTATTTGGAATTTACTCCCAAATGCCGTGGTTCAAAATAAAATGACCGTAGTAAGCCCATTTGCTGGATCAATGCCGGTTGAGTTAACGCTCGCAATGAAAAATATAAAAGTAATCGCTGGAGATGCATTTAAGGAGCTCTGTAATTTCTGGAAGTGCCTTTTTGAAGACAAAGTTAAACTGGCTAGAAATGTTCAATCCTGGATAAAGAAGAATCCAAATCTTGTACCCACCCAAGAAAAATATAATGAGCTACGAAACCTTTGCACAACGCTTCTTCAAGATTCAAACATGCCTGATTCAAACAGGTTTCTCAGCGCTACTTATTTTTTTATCTTGAATAAAGTATCCCTTAATGCTTTGGGACTCGCTACACAAAGTGGTTTAAGCAAAAATAAATTGGAAGAATTTTCCAAATCCGAACCTGCAGCATTGATCCAGTCATTTCGAAACAGCTTAAAGAAAAATATCTCTATTGAAGAGATCGACTACAAACAGCTTATTGGAAGCAATCCTGAGGCATTTTTATTTTTAGATCCTCCCTACTGGTACAACACACCTAGAGAAAATCGATTGTATGGAGTAGATGGAGAATTACATAAAAACTTTAAACATGAAGATCTCCATAACATCATAAAGACCAGAAATAATTGGCTTTTATGCTACAACGACTGTCCAAAAGTACGAGACTTATACAAAGGATTTACTTTTGTTCAAATCCCCTGTAAGCGATCTCATAGAATGAGTGAATTGCTCATCTTAAGCCATGACCTTGCAAAAGAGCGCACGCAAAAGCTTAAGGAGCTCAAACAAGAAATTTAAAGATGACCTCTCGATAGAAATCAAAATTATTTTTCTTTTCCTCTCTATTTTTGTGTAGTCATCAATTTTGAATTTTCTCCATAAATGATGACTCATACTATGTAGAAGATTGCTAATTTATTTTGTGATTCTGACTAACGCAAAACATGAGCCTGGGTTGCCCCTATTGGAGCGTCAAAGCTATTTATTAGAGGCAACCAAGCGCATAAGTTCGTTAGACAAAAGGTCAAAAGATATGACTCGATTTTGCGTAAGGTGAGCAATAATTCAAGATGGATTAGCAATCCACAGCACAAGACAAATTGACAAGACCACTTGAGCCACGTGAATATCAGATCGAGGAGAAAATCTATGTTCAAACAAACCCTCTTTTGTTCGCTTCTATCAATTCTCTCATTAACGCTTAAGATCCATTCTGAAGAATTTATTATCCCAAGAAATTATGTTCATATTGAATGTCAAATGCAGCCCTTATCCCTGACAACAAAAACTCTCTCACATAAGAAGCAGTTGATTCAAAAGGGCTTCAAAAGCCTTGGGCTATCAGGCTATAATCAAACTAAATATGAAATAAGCGGCAACTGGTGTGGCTATGTAGCAACAACCAAAACTTCTAAATCCCATGCTCGATCTGTTACACGAGTTTCAGGAAGATGGAACGTTCCTACTCTGTCCCCATCGATAACTTCCACCAAAACCTATAGTTCTACATGGATTGGTATAGATGGGTTTTCGAGTCCCACAGTCGAACAAATAGGAACTGAGCATGATTTTTCTCATGGGAAACAGAATAATTATGCCTGGTTTGAAATGCATCCTCAAGGCGCCTTCGAAATTATCGGATTCCCAGTACGTCGAAATGATCAAATTGGCGGAGAAGTCAAGTACGTTGGAAACGATCTTTTTAAACTTACCTTGGTCAATTACACGAGAGGCGTATTCACTGTGATACCGAGCACCTACACAAAAATAAAAAAAGCCTTGAGAAATTCAGCTGAATGGATAGTTGAGGCACCAAACTCCTCTGAAGGACTTTTGCCTCTTGCCGAATTTAGCGCCATCACCTTTACGCAGTGTAATGCGACAATCAATGGTCAATTCGGTCTCCTTAACAACAGGAGCAGTTGGAAACTTCAGCCAATCCTCATGAAAACACAAGACAACTTATTCAAGGCATATCCTTCAAGTCTCACAGATAAAGATTCTATATTTCACGTACTTTGGGACCATGAATAGAAGCCATCGAAAACCTCAGCTACCTTAATATTTTTTAAACTTCGACTAATGCAAAATACAATCTAATCAGTAAGTAGGTTGTGAGATATAGATCTTATGTGCAAAAAAATTACCGATCTATTTTGCGAGTGTTTATTGTATTGCGTGAGGCTTGTAGATAAAAGACTGGTAGATAAAAGGTCTATTTCCTATTTATGCCTCACCTTAGCCTGATGGACTCGGCAAAACAACCATTATAAAGCTTGCGAAACTTTGTCAGAAAAAGATTTCAAAACAAGACTTTATTAAAATATAAGATTAAAAAAATCACGCATTATTTATGTTTACTAATTCAGTTAATTCAAACCAAAAAACTGCATATGAGTGGAGATGTCTACGAAATAGGCTTGATACGACAGGATACCAAGCTCAAGATGAAAGAACGTTATTACGACTTTTAGGGTCAATCTCATCAACTAAAATTACACCTCTTCAAAAAGAAGTTCTTTCAAATCCTCAAATCCGAGATCTCTACACCACCAAAGATGGTGAACGTTTTCTAGCAAAGACCATTCGAACACTCAATACTCATCATTTCCATATTTTAATTTCATGTAATCACCCGCTTTCAGAGGTGAATATCGAAAATGATAGCGCCCTTCTCCTAGCCATTCGAATACAATCTATTGACATGGTAAGACAAATTCTCAGTGTAAGTTCTGAGAGTGATTTAAACGCAGCAAATAATGAAGGATATTACCCACTAGAGCAGGCAATTAGCACAAACAATCATCAAATAATTTTAGATATTCTTCAATCGACGGATAACATCTCAAAGCTCATCCCCAAAAAAATTCTATCGATTCGAAGCGAGATGCATATTCTGCGGACACTGTTTACGCGAGTTGCGCTTGATTAGCCCTCAAAACACATCTTCAAAGTAGATAAAAAAG
>CAZOAJ010000003.1:0-21243 GCA_964577935.1 uncultured bacterium
CCTATGAATATCTTTCATCAAATGAAATCTTGAGCACTACTTGTTTAGGACTACCAATTTATAGAATATAAGAGAATTGGTTCTGCTCATTTATTGACCATCATCAATTCGCTGACATCAGATGTAGTCATAGATTAAAATCAAAAGAATTGAATAATGATAGTAGATTAATCTTGCGCGTTTAATTTACACAGAGAAAGTTAAGCATGAAAATCGCCGTAAGCTCAGATGAATATCTTTCTATTATTGATGATTTGATTTTTGAAGTGAAACAGAGAGGTCATGATGTTATTTATTTTGGGCCATTAAAGGACGAAAAGGCTCATGACTGGACAGATGTGACCTTGAAAGCTATTTCAGCAATTAAATCAGGAGATGCCCAAGAGGGGATAGTTCTTTGCTGGACTGGAACTGGCTGTACCATTATTGCAAACAAGGTACAAGGTATACGTGCTGCATTATGTGGAGATTCCGAAACAGCCAGCGGTGCAAGGAAATGGAATCACGCGAACGTACTTGGATTAAGTCTCAGAACTACTTCACTTCCACTTTTGAAGGAAATCATAACTGCCTGGTTTGATACGCCGTTTACATGCGATGAATGGAATATTCAACAGATCAAGCGGCTTGAAGAAGTTGACAGTTTCATCAATAGTTCAGGAGATCGTTACTTATGCGCTCGTTAAGTTCATCTGATCTTGTCGATGAAAAGCTCTCTTTTTCATCGATCATTTGATCTGGTGTTGAAGAATTGTAGTTGTATAATTGATAAATCTTGTTTCTAAAAAATAACATTTAAATAGATTTTTTATAATTTAGTTTTTTATAATGAGGCTGCATTTAATAAGGGTAGCCAGTTGGATCCGATATCCTATTTGAATCAAGTTTATGTGGACTGCCAGGAGATATTGAGTTCAGCAGAGCGCGGCTTAAAATATTTCTCTTCTACGACCTTAGCACCTCTTATAAACTTTGTTCGCAGTGCGGTGAATCAGGTAATTTCGGTCGTTCGCCCCGTATTTGCTGAAATAGGTAACTTTTTTTCGAGTGTTCAAAAAAACGCTCATTTTCAGATTCAAACTTCAACTCATGCTGAATATTTAGCGAAGCTACACCTTCTCCTTGGGCAAAAGGATGCAGATCTTCCTCAACTATCTTCACGTCAAGAAGCGATATTGCTCTTTGCTCTATGGAAACTACAACAAAACCACCCTCTTGATAGGCGTGAGCATAAGATTCTGCGCCACCTTCTTGAGTACAGACAACCTGTTTCAAAGATAGCTTTGTCGTTGCTAGCACCTTTTTCTACGCGATCATCTGACTTAAAGGTCAGAATTAAAAATATTGTAGGCAAAGAAGATGTCCATGTCCCGATACGAGCTTCACTTCTTGGAAGGCTTATTGCTCGTGCCAAAGACGTTGTTGAGTTTTGTTCTGATGGCCAGTTGCCACTGCATTCACTTTTAAAGCTATCAGGGCACAATGCTGACCAGCCTATAGAGAATATTGATTTTGCCTCGTCGAAGTATTTTACTTTTGAGCCTGTTCCCTCAGGATTAGGTGGAACCCCGTATCATGCACACGCATTGTTATCTCAGGTGAGTATAAAAGGATGTAGCTTTACCGGATGTACACTTGATTGGATCAACCTTTCAAAATCGAACATCGAAGGCTGCCTATTTTCTAACTGTTCCCTAAAATATACAAATGCAAGCTTTGCTGAGTTTGCGAATTGTAAATTTGAAAACTGCAACTTTTTTGGAGCCTCTATTGCCTTCTCTTCTTTGACCCAAACGCAGTTGAGAGATTGTTCTGTTGAAGAGGTAGATGTTACAGAAGCTCGTTTTATCGATACTATCTGGCCTCATGAGGTAGAAAAGCCATCGCAGCCGGTAATTGGCATGTTATGGAGAGCAGATGCGCCAGGATACACAGCCTACAAACTCAGGCGCACATTTCAAGAAAAAAATGCCAAAACCTGCCCTATTGATTTTAGCATCACACCATTTTCAAAAGATTCAGTTCGAGATGAACTGATTGAGATTTTCAAGAAATATCCTTATGAGCCTGATGGCACGGTTTCTATCATGCAGCATATTATTAAAATTGTGCATGACGATCCAGCTCAGTTTCCATCACTCGAAGCCCTCTCTGATTTCGTGAAAAGGCGAGTATCAAAAGTAGATGCTATTCTTTTACCTGGCGGAGATGCTCATGTTAACCCACTCTTTTACGAAGCAGATAATATTTCTTCTCATATTGATCGTCTGAAAGAAAACTCGATAGATGTTCGACGTGAGTTGATGGAGGCTTTTCTTACATCATTCGCTATAGAACAAAAAAAACCACTTCTTGGCATATGCCGAGGATGTCAAATACTTAATGTGTATTTCGGTGGTACTTTAAAGAATGTTGAGGATCAAGAGCTTACCATACAAGAGCTAGATCCGCAAAACGAAGAAGGGATTACATCAAAGATTGCTCCAGATGGGCTCGTAGGAGTCTCTTTACACCATCAAGCATGCGATAGGATAAATGAAAACAAACTTCGCGTAACTCTCAAAGCAGATGATATTGTCAAAGGAATTGAAAGCAAGGAGCTCCCATTCGTTGTTGGACTTCAATTTCATCCAGAAATGATGTCTGATCCAGATGGTTTTGTCCTCGGATCAGGATACATTCTGTCTGATGAGAATGAGTCCTTTATCGACCAGTTCATAGAGCAAGGACAGAAAAAGAATACCTTGTGAAGAACGCTTTTATTCAATCCTTCCCAGGGCCTTTTTATCTTTAGCGAGAACCTTTTTTAACACGACTTTTATTTCTCTTTCGATATTACCCTTGGTAACCAGTAGACCTTTTGCTTGGTCTGTGTACTTTTTCATTTCCTGAGCCGTTTCTGCGCTTTGGCTTCGGAATTCATCTCGTTCGTCCTTATAATCGTCTATTTTCTTCTGAATTTTTTCATACTCACCCTTACCCAATTTTTCTTTTGCCTCTTCAAGGAGGTTAATGTTCTTTATTTGAGCATTTACTTCATTTAAATCACTCTCATTTAATGTATTTTTATTATAAAAATTTATCTCTTTATCTAGTTGGGTATACAACGCTTCGTTTTCCTCAAGTGAGTTATTGTGCAAATTCGCTTTAAGAGCATCAATTTTGGCTATTATGCTGTTTTTGACAGCCGAGCAGACTTCAGTCACTTTTTGACCGGTTTTCTGTTCTCGGTTTTGAAGGCCACGTATGAGGGTATCTAAATTCTTTGACAGTACTTGTTGTTTTTCCAGTAAAGAGAGTCGTTTTTCGATGTGCCCTTTTATCCTAAAGTCAGCTGCGATACCGAGCAGATTCTTGAGTTCATTCAGATCTGTTGACTGATCGACAAGTTCTTTTAATAGTTCGCCTGCACCATGCAGGTTAAAATGAGCAAGCTCTGCTTGAATAGGACCCATTTGATCTTTAGAGAGGCTCTTTTCAAGTTTTGAACTTAAATCGGAGAAATGCTGAAGCTTTTCTTTAAATGTTTTTACTTCGTTTTCGAATCGAGCGACCTGTCTTTGAGCGCCAAGAACAGCACGTTCTAAGTCCTGTTTATATTCTTGAAGGTTGCTTGTGTTCGTCGCGACGTCTTCAATTTCAATAGCTTGGGGGAGCATATCAGCTCGAACCTGTAGTTTTGATGAAACTACTGAATTTTCGAGCTCCTTGGTAAGAGAGGCATTTTTCTGGCTGAGATTTTGAAGTGCCTCATTGAAAGCGGCACATTCTTTTCTTAATTGGTTTTGTTGTGTAAGGACTACGAGGCGTTGTGTTATTGCTGTTTGTATCTGTTGTGGCAACCCACTTACATTTTTGGCTTTAGACAGCACATCTATATCATTGATACCCTCAAAAAGTTGAGAGACTTCTTGCTCAAAGTCAGCTAAGGTAGACATATCTACTTCGGAAGAAATCCATTCACTTATACGCTGCATGATATCAGTGACAGCAAATCCATTTTGTTCGAGCTGCTTGAGCCCTTTAAGCAGAGAAGCTGCTTGATTTTGTCTCTGTTTCATCTGCGCTTCAAGCATCACCTGCCTATTTTGAGCAAGTTGCAATTGGGCATCAAGTTGTCGAACGGCGTTATTTACCTGATCTTGTAGGACGGAACTTTTTTCAAGAAACTCCTGATATTGAGTGTAGTTCTGAGGATTACCATCATCAAGAATCCTTCTTGTATTCTCAAAAAGTGCTGAAATATCTTGCTTGAGCGATGCTCGTAAAGGGGAAACTTGCTGAGAAATTTCTCCGAGTTTACGATTCAATGCGGCAAAGTTGTTTGTTGCCTGAATCAGAGCTTGCTGGTTCTCTTTCCATTCACTGATGTTGTTTGCGACTTCAGCTAAATCATTGTTCTTTTCTTGAGAGTTGACAAAGGACTCGAACAGTTTTTGGATGCTACCAGGAATGGTTCCTTTGATTTGAGCGAGGTCTCCATCAATCTGTTTTGCTTGCAGGTTTGCTTTCTGCAGGGTTGCCCATTCATTTTGACATTGAACGAGAGTCTCAGGAGTTACTGAGTTTAGTCTATTCATCAATGACTGATATTCTGTCTTAAACCTTTGATGGATTGAGGATCCTTGACCTTGGACTTGCCTTCGTAGAGCATCTCCTTCCTGTTGAAGGCGTTTATACTCTTGCGAGAGTCTCACATGCTGTTCTTGATGGACGGTAAGGAGCTGAGTGAGATTTGTTAGTTCAGCTTGAGTATCGGCTCCGAGAGATGCTTGAAAGTTATTAGAGCGATTTGATAGCGACTGAACCACTTGAGAAAACTCAGTAAATCTAGAATCAGAAAGTTTCTCAAAGCCTTGTGCAATGCTTTGAAGATGCTCTTGTACTTCAAGTAAAAGAGCTTGTTTATTTTGATCGACTTTATTCTGTGCCGTTTGAACCTTTTGAATTAAAGAGTCGATACTCTCATGATAACTATCAAGATCAAGTGCTTTGCTATTCAGTGCATTTTCAAGTGCCTGCTGGGCTTGGTTGAATTCCTGAACAGCAACTGCTACACCTTTGAACTGTTTTAGATTTTGAAAAGCTGTATATCCACCATCAATTTTTTCTTGAACTACTTGGTTTCCATGATCGATTGAAGCTTTGACGCTTCTAGCTTGGGAAAGAATATGTTCGAGTCTTTCGAACTGATTTTCTTGTACTTGATTGCGATCGCATCTCTCTTTGCAAGCATTGATCTCGCGTAGAATGAGGGGTTCGATTTGTGTATAAGATAGCAGGCCACTTTTCTTGACGGTCGATTCGAATTGGTTAAGCCTTGTATAGGCAGTTTGAAGTGTTTGAAGCTCTTGTTCGATTGCTTGAAGTTGTTCTATATTTGAATTTTGTGCTGCTTTATTTGCTTGTGCTAAGAGTTCTTGAATCCCAGCTTGATCGCTAGAAAATCTATTCTGAAGTGTTTTAAGCGTGTTATTCGCTAGCTGAGCCCGTTTGTCCTGGTGTAATTGACCTGCAAGATTTTTTACCTGAACGTCCTGTGATTTGGTAGCCAACACATTCAATTCTTCAAGAGTGCATGTCTCCAATATCTCCTCTAGAGACTCTTGAAATTGCTCTTCTAATGCTGTTTTGTTTTCCGCTGTATCTATGAGAGTATCTAATTTTTCTTGAAGAGAAGTGATCGTTCCGAGTTGTTGCGGTAAGAGATTCGAGATTGCACCAAGCCGTACGTTTGCTTCTGTTGCATATGCACTTCTCTCTTGCTTTGCTTTGAGCTGAGTATCGAATTGAGAAGTAAGCTCTTGTGCTCTTTCAAGAATTGCTTCAGCAGAAAGCTGTTGAGCGCCCATGCCAACCCATGAAAAAGCCCAATTTCCAACTCCTGAAGGCTTTGCTTGGCTCCTTAAATTCAGAATTGCGTTTGCAAGACCTTCAAATTTTTGTTTTCGAGCTTGTTCTTCCATTGATTCAAGTGTATTGAGCATTTCTGCGGCATTTTTGTTGATCTCAACACGGGCTTGAACAGTTTTATAGAACTCAACAGCTTTTTGACGTTCAGTTTGACACTCTTTATAGTGCGCTTGTAATCCAAACTCATCAACAGCTTTTGCTCTCAGGCTTCTGAGTTGATCCATACTTGCGTGTAGCTGTTTTAAAGCAGTATTTAATTTTTCATCTTTGAACTGCGAGATATCTCCTAGTTTGCTTAGATAGTTTTCATATTCTTTGGTGCTTGTTTGCCCTCTGATATTGTTTTGAGTCTGTTCAATGAGCTTTTTGCGTCCAAGTTCCTCTTCTCTCTGCTTTCTTAGAAGGAAGAGTCGCTCTTCGAGTTCTGTTTTTATAGCAAAATCGGTTGAGATACCTTCAAACTTCTCAAGCTGTTCAATATTATTTGATTGGCTAACAAGTATTTTTAATTGATCAGCTGCTGCTTTCATATTAAAGCTGCACAAGGCTTCATGAACTGCTTCAAGTTGATTCGTAGAGAAGTGACCTTCAAGCTTCGAGTCGAGCTCAGAAAAGAGCTGAAAGTTTTTTTGAAAGTTCTGGACATCAGTTTGGAATTTATCAACTTGCTTTTGAGCGCTCTGAACGGCAACTTCTAAGCTTTGCTTATATTGCTTGAGATCTGCGACTGATGCTACATTTTGAATATTTACAGCTTGAGGCAGGAGGTCTGCTCGAGGTTGAAATTTGGAATTCTGAAGCGTTTGAAGTTGCGCAGTAAGCTCTTTATTGTGCTTCTGTAGATCTGCCAATTGTGCGTTAAATGCTGCACAATCTTCTTGCAATTGCTTTTGCTCATTAAGGAATGCACGACGATTTTCAATTGAGTTTTGTATCTGCAGAGGTAATCCAGAGACTCCTTTTGCTTGAGACAGCATATCAATATCATTTGCATTGTTGATGCATTGAATGACTTCGCTCTCAAAGGCCTCTAAGGTAGATGTATCAGATTCCGAATCGATCCAGGCTTTGATATTTTGAGCAATGCCTTTTACATCAAATCCTTTTTCTTGAAGTTCCTCAAGTCCTCCAAGAAGGGAGTTTGCTTGAGTTTGGCGCTGTTTCTGTTGAGCGTCAAGTGCTGCATGTCTTTCTTGAGCAGCTAGTAATTTGGCATTGAGTCCCTCAATGGCAGTATTTACCTGGTCTTGAGTCTTTGAATATGCATCAAGAAACTGTTGATGCTGGGTGAATTTTTGGGCATTAATCCCTTCTAAGATAGTCTTGGTATCATCGAGGAGATTCAGTACGTCTTTTTGTAAAGATGCTCGTAACCCTCCGATTTGTTGAGGCATTCCTGCAAGCTTTTCTTGGAATGATGCAATGGTTGTATTGGCTTTATTTAGGGACGCTTGGATGTTTGTCCATTCGTTGATGTTTTGTTCAAGCTTGTCTAAGTCGCTGATATTTTCCTGCGAGTCAACAAAAGACTTAGCTAGATGTTGCATATTCTGTGGGAGCGAGCCTCGGATTTGCCCGAGATTTTGCTCCATTGCCTCAGCTCGTGTATTCTGCTCCTGGATGTTTTTCCATTCATCTTGGTGTTGAACAAGATTCTCAGGAGTCATTGAAGCAAGCTTTTTTAAGTACGATTGGTATTGCCCCTGAAGGCGCTTATTTACATTCGTATTTTGGACTTGTTGACGTAATTCAGCTACCTTCTGTTGAGCGAGTTCATACTGCTTTGACAGCGTTTCATGCTGAGCTTTAACAGTATTGAGTTGTTCGGAAAGACGGGTTAACTCACGTTGTGTATCTTCTCCAAGAACTGCTTTTTGTTTAAGCTCTTTAGAACGATCGGATAATGCACGAACTCCTTGAGAAAATTCACCAAATCTCTGGTCGGAAAGGGCTTCAAAACGCTGTGCAAGAGTCTGAAATTTTCCTTGGACTTCATTCAATAATGCCTGTTCATTTTGGACGACTTGATTCTTTGCCGTTTGAACATTTTGTATGAGCGAGTTGATCTTCTTACAGAAATCATCAATATCTTGGACATTGCTATTAAGTGTATTTTTAAGCTCTGCTTGGGCTTGGTTGAATTGATGAACTGCGGTATCAAGGACTTTGAATTGATCTAAATCGTTAAAGGCCGCGTATCCAGAACCTACCTTTTCTTGGACTAGTTGGTTTCCTTGCTCTAGTGAATTTTTGAACGTATCGGCCTGGGAAAGAAGGTATTCGAGTTTTTTAAATCCATTTTCTTGTCCCTGATTGCGATCACACATCTCTTTGCAAGTTGCAATCTCCCGCCGGATGAGGGGGGCGATTTGTGCATGAGATAAGAGACCACTTTGCTCTGCAAGAGTTTGTAGGTGAGTGAGTTTTTTGTAGGCATTCTGGAGTGCTTCGTGCTTTTGTTTCTCAACTGCAGCTTTCCTTGCCTGCGTTGCAGAGAGCTCTGTACTGAGCTGCTCAACTGTCGTTTGCATTTGCTTTTGAAAATCGGAAAAGGCTACCAGAAAATTTTCGATGTTTTCGTGGTGTTGAGGATTGAAACCTTCTACGAGCTTATTCCCTTGTCCAAGAAGCTTTCCGAGCGGTGCATTATCTAATACGCCCATGCCTGAAACTTGTTGAGAAAAACTTTTCATCTGTTTCTGGAAAGAATCAAGAGTCTTGTTGGCTTCATTTAACGATGCTTCGAGCTTTTTAAAGCCGTTGATGTTTGCCTCTACCTGAGATAGATTATTATTGCGTTTCTGCGAGGCGATAAACGAATCGACCAGATGTTGCATCTTTTGAGGGACATCTTTTTTGAGCCCTTCGAGCTTTTGATCAATTCCTATTACTCTTTCGTTCAGTTTTTGTAGATTTTCGAGCTCAGCTTTGAGTTGTTGAAAGTTCTCAGGAGATGCTCCGATGGCTTTATTTAAAAGTGACGTACGTTGATTTTCAAGTCGTTTATGAAAATTGATACTTTGTATTTTCTGATTGAGCGTATTGACTTGTTGATCAAACTCTGCTTTTTCGTTTTGGAGCCTTTGTTGTTCGATGCGCTCTTTCTCGAGCTGCGCTTGTTTGGCCTGCAGTTGTTGCTGCTGTTGCTCGACACGTTCTTGTTCTACTTGAGCTTGTGCACTTTGGCTGAGTTGTTGCTGCACAACCTGGTCGGCCTTTGCTGGCTCAAGCGAGTCGAGCTTTTCTTTAAATAAACTTATGTTTCCAAAGCATTCTCTAATATCTTCTGCAACTTCGTCGGGGAGACCTAATTTTTTTATGGTCTCCTCATTTCGCTCAATATCCTTCTGTATTTTCTCTTTGCTGTTAAGAGGCGTTGGAATATGGCCAAATTGATCCCAAGCACTTCCTGAATCCCCACCAACAAAATACTTTCGTTGATCTGTAAAAAGGTTTAGGGCGTCATCAAATTTATCCTCTGCTACATCAGTCAGTATCTTTTTTAATAGGGTAGTTTCGATAAAGGTTTCAGCTCTTTGATGTGCAGATTGGTAGTTATCATCCAGCACTCGATTGACTTGGTTGGAAGTAAGAAACGCGAGCATTTCGACAAAAGTTGGTTGGTGATTTTCTTTGTCTGTGAACGAAATGGCATTCTCCATAGCCATGCGTGTTTCAGGGTCACTTAATATGGTAAGCTTTTGATTATCCAGAAGTTGTCGCATACGGAAGCTTCCTTGGAGGAAGTCTCGAGCAATATTATCTTTTCCTACGGTTACAAGACCACGTGCAGTAGGTGCTTGGAGAATGTCTGTCCCGGTGGTGTATGCCTTGCTGTAGATCGTAAAACGTTCATGGAGTTTAACTTCTTTTAAGTGCTCATTTTGGTTAAAGGATCTGAGATCATCTTTGCCACGGTCTAAAACAACCTTTTCGCCCTTATCGTTGTGAAAAACGACTGATTTAAACTCTGTTTCTCTAAGTATTCTTTTTGCAAAATCGAGTTCAGACTCGGACCTAAGCCATCCGCCCACATCTATAAATGTAAGAGCATTCTGGTTCTTTATTTCTTGAACCAGGATTTCAGGGGAGGTGCTATCGACTGCACTCATTGCAATGTCAGGAATTTCTTCGTTTTCCTTTTTCTGTGTCTTCGCAAAAAGTGTTGAAAAGCTCTTTCCTTCAGTCAAGTAATCCCTGAAGATCTCATCAAACTTGGGCATGGTATTTATATTCCACATGGTGCCCGTAATGCCAGAGAAGGTCCTTGAGGACATAAAGAGGTTTTGGCTTGTGCTCTTGATGTTTTCGCTTGGTTTTTTCACCTCTTTGCAGAATTTTGGGATCAATTCATCCAGCTCTTTTGGAGTCTTTCCTTTCTTAATATAGGCTTGAACTGTCTTGACTATAAGTTGGTAGGGGCTTGAAAACCTTGTTTCGGAAGGCTTGCCAGGCCCTGCATAGGGGATTGCTATTTGAGCCTTGTCTTCTCCATCTTTGTTGCTGCCAAGGCCATATTCCGAATTAAAGTGGCTATTGCATGCAGATAGCAAGTTAGATAAGAGAGTTGTTCTAAGCCCAGCAAGTTGGTTTTTATATTCAGGAGGGAGTGTATTTACCCATGCCTCAGCCTCTTTTGCTCCTTGAACGTCATCATATCTTGCACTTAAGAATGTTTTGATATGAGATTCGTTTTCATGAATATATTTCGCCCATGTATCTGCTTTTTCGCCGGTAAACTTGGGATCTGCAAGTCTTTTAAATGTATTCTTTATAAGTTCTGGGAGGACTTTTTTGTCATAGTCTTCCTCAGATAATGGGCTTGGATCGTTGACGTCAGGAAAGAAATCAAGTTTGAGCTCTTTCATTTGAGAAATATCGACTACGAGCTGTGCAATAATCTGAGATTCCTCAAGAGGAAAATCTTCGGGGTCTCCAAGGCTGATGATGAATTGAAGTGAAGTTTTCAATAGGTCATCAAGTTCGTCTCCAATGACAGACTCATGTTCTTTCATGAGCAGCCAAATTTTTGCGGCCGCTTTAAGTTCGCCTACAAGCTCCGGTGTTAAAGGTTCATTTTTATCCTTCTTTTTTCTGCAAGCCTCTAATATCCACTTCATATTGTTTACGAAGGCATGCTTACGGGCCGGAGTAATGAAAACGCAGCCTCGAGACTTTTGAACTATTTCAAGGTTCTGGCGTATTTCCTCAAGTTCTTTTTGTGAGGCACCTACTTTCATTTCAGGAAATTCATACACGAACCTCTCGAAAAAGCCCCCGAGCTTTTCTCTCAAGATGCCGCCTTCGCTTGAAAGAATAAACTCAGGCAGCATGACAGTAGAGAGGTTTGTTCCATTAGCCTTCATTAACGCAATAAGGGGGAGCAACACAGCCGTTTTTCCGCCGCCCATAAGCATCTGGAGTGCAATCGATTCATCGGCGAGAAGCTTTTCGATGTTTTCAACTTGAGCCGGGCGCATGAATATATTTAAAAGAACTTCGAATACCTGAAAATGAGGTCTCTCAATTGGGTCATAGGCACGAGTTGAGGCTAAGAGACTTTGTAGTTCCTTGACATTTGCAGGTTCCTTATCATTCAGAGATTTCGATACACGTTCGGCTTTTTGCATCTGTTGATGTTTATCAAGAATTGTGCGAACAAGTTCTTGTACATGTGTGAGATCATCAGGTTTGATTCCTGGAATAACCTTACCTAAATCTCCTTGAACAAAAGCAAAATAAATTGCTTCGAGAGGGGGAGGTTGTGATCCTTTCGGAACATTGTCAATCAAAGACCCATACAGTTGTGCCTTGGCTTTTTCAAATTCACCTGTACAGTGTTCTCGGATTTTATCAGCTGTTTGCTTTGTTACTTGCCAGCGAGTCTCTTGTTTGGTTGCACTATAGTTAAGCGCTATTATTCTGAATAATGGATCGATTATTACTTCGGGAGTCTTTTTTGTTTCCGTCGTGTAAATATCCATTGCTGCATAGATGTTCTTGAGCTCTTCCTTTACCTGTTTGCTTGCTTGTGGAACTGCTCCATCCATTTTTTCTTTTACGGCTTGTACTTCTGGATTTTTTATTTCCTGATCAGGATTCTTTCCTTCGATTTTGCTTGGGGGCTTTTTGTTTGCCTCAACTGTACCTGCTTCCTTACTTGGTTCCTGGAGAACGACCTTTTCTCTTATTTCAGGGGAAAGTTTTAAAATTTCTGCCTCTTGAGGAGTCAAAAAGAAGTGCACCTCTGGTGCGGATTCTAACATCTTGATAAATGGCTCGGCATCGACCTCTTTTTTCCAGTGCTTCAAAAGTGCACAAGCTCGTAGCTGTACGACGATTGCAGAAGGATCTTTAGTTTCTATATCCAGAAGGTCTTTTACAAGCGCTCTGTTTGTATTTGGAATTGATTTTGATTCTTCGAACCGAAATAACTGTGGAATAGAAGAATAATCGTGAGCTTCAAGCATCCCGCGGATAAGAAAGAAACGCCCTGGAATATCATTTTTTTCCGGGATAAGACTTCCTTCCTTCGACACTGCGAACTGATGTTGAACGCCTTTTGCACGTGCTAAAACAATTTTATTTCCTGTCGTCTTCTCTTCAAGAACTATGTGAGGGAACTGGATAAACTCATTTCTTGTAGCAGTAGTGACAGTATATTTATCAAATTTTTCCCTATCAGGCGTGTACCAGTTCAAATTCTCAGCGATGAATGCGGTAGTGGTTTGCTTACTTATTTGATGGCTTTGGAAGTTAATAAGTGCTTGGAGATGGGCTTTAAGTCGACTATCTGTAGTCTTATCAACTATCTCCTGAGCTTTATCGATCTGATCATTTTTAAGATGATTTCGAACTTGATTGATGACCTTATTTTGATCTCCATTGTAGGTCCTCGGAAAGGCAGAGGATTCGATCAACTTAGAAAAGTATGACTGCCGTCCTTGCATCATGGTTGCCGTTATTGCAAGGCTTTCGAAATTTCGATCTGAGATAATTTGTGCGATTTCTTTCTTTATGATGTCTGTTGTACGAGAAGCTAAAAAAAGACAAAGATACTTTTGTTCAGATTCACTTAACTCGCTGAACTGTGGAAGGTTTTTTACTATATCTTGGATAAGGTCATTATACGTCGTTCTTATCTCTTCATTGCTGCTGTTTTTATCTTGATTTAATCTCTTAAGCCACTTTTCTTCAATTTCAATACGATTGAGGAGCTTATTATATGTTTTTTTGTGGTAGGTCAAGAATAGAGCATTCGCGAGCGATCCCAAAATAGGAATAGAGATTTTCTTGCCACCGGGTTTGATCGAGCGATATTTTTTTTCAAAGATAGTCTTAATATTTTTCAGATCGGTAAGACCTAACGAGGATTTTGCAAGGGCAAGTTCGGCTACTTTTGCAATATCTGATTTTTGTGCTGCTGTTTGTACTGCGGCTGCAGTTGAGTCATATTCAATTCCGTAGAAGCGAGTATCAATGGTGGACATGGCTTTTCACCTTAAACATTCGGCATTTGTAATTATGCTTTTACTGTAAATTGAGAAGGCACTTCCCCGAAAAGCTGTGTAAGAATCTTTGGGGGCCCGATTTTCTCAAAGTAATTACTCTTCGACATCATCTGTGCAAGCATGCCAGGGTATATTTCAGAGGGGTCAATTTCTTTAGGAAATATGGTGTGAAGGCATGGTTTGGTCATTGCATGTTTGAATTTCAAGACTGCTTCAGTCCTATCAAGAGCTTCTTTCATGATTTCCGCAGCGAGTTCAGAGCAAAATCGTTTATTTGCATCCAGAAGAGCCTTTTGAGCTTCATCTTTCGTCGTTGCTGCAGATAAAGATCTATCAAAAATAGGTCGTAGAATTCCTTCTCTCGAAAAAAGAAACGTAAAGAGATCTCCTGACAGTTTCTTAAGGTTTAATGGCCCGAGCCTTGGAACCCAGCTCATTACAAATGAACGAGCGGCTCTTGCTTGGTCAATTTGGTACTTTTGAATTTGTTCCCATCTCGGATCTTTTTCATTTCCTGCAATGTTTCCCTCAACGCATTCCTGCAGTTTCTGCCGGTATATTTGCTCTGCCTCTTCTTTAGTTATCCCTTTTTTCTTGGCCTCGGAGGTCAGGATTTTGTCGAAGTTTGGTCTGTAGTGCATTTCATAAAGAGATTGTTCAATATCAAGAGGACCAATATCTGCCCCTCGAACACCAGTAATTTCAATCGTTCTGGGAATAGATGTTGTATACATGGCATTTTTTTTGATGTTTGTAAGTTCATCACTGAGAATTTTTGCCAAAGCTTGTTCATCTGTCATGATATGGTTAAGAGCCTTATCAAGAGCGACTTGAATCTCCTGAATTTGTTTTGCTTTGGAGTCCTCGATTCTGATTCCAAGAATTGTTTGTATGGTATCTCCTAAAATCCTTGTAACTTTTTCGTTTGTAAAACTGCTTTGAGCTTGAGTGATGATTTTGGTTAATTCTTCCAGATTTTGTTTTGTAAGTTTTGTGATTTTCTGGTTGTTCTGCAGTTTGTTGACCATCTCTCGGACATGATGAATCTTGGTGTTTTTTATCGTTTTTTCAGAAAGGGTCTTTTGTGTCTGTGAAAGAACAAATTCATCTCCTACAGTAATGATTTTCTTCTTCTTCTTCTTTTCACGTGTCTTAACTTTTGCAACGGATGAGGAATTTACTATTGCTGCAGGGAAAAACATGCGTGCATGTTCAGGGCCTGTGAAAGCTGCTAAAGACCAAAAGCCTTTATTCATTAAATCATCTATAAATTTTTTTAAGTTTGCAAGTGTCTGAAGGGGATTGAGTTTAAAAATGAGATATGGCTGTGAAAAGGGAATCCCTGTGGACTGGATAAAATTTTTATAAAGTACCTCATCCTTGAGAGCCACGTCGCCTGGTTGATGGGCATTAGTTACATCTGCAAGCAGACGGATATCATACATAAGATCTTCAGCCTCTGTGCATGTTTCCAATAAGTCGGAGAGGATAGAGCCTTCAGCAATCGAATCGCCCTGTTTTTTAATTGGTTCAAGTAGGTCTGCTAGGGCATCAAATTTCTTTAAATTGCTCAAGGTTAAGTAACTGAGTTTTTTCGTGTCGGCCTTGAGGAATGCTTCTATCTTTTCATTGCACTCCTCCATAGTCTTTGTGAATTTACCAAGTTCAGCTATCGCTTTTTTAAGGTCATCCTTAATATTATCACCTTGTAGGTTCAACCCCTCGAGTTCTGCTTGAATCTTTTTCGCTTTTTGAATCAGTTCAGGACTTCTTCGTATTTCCCAAATTGATTTGTGTTGTTGTGTGTCATACTCATCAAAAAAATTTTTAATACAGGCAGCTGCTCCTTGAGCGGTCTTTTTTTGATCTAATAGAGTCATACACCCAAAGAGCGTACGTTCCGTCTCTTCAATATCTCTCAAAGCATCACATGCTTTACGTAAGTTATGTTTGTCAAGAGTGCTTCGTACTTCATGAAGGGTTTCCCGTATCGCTGTCGGACCGATCTTTGCACCAGCTGCATTTTTGGGAGTCATTGTTGCAAACGTATACTCGCTTATAAATTCCTCAGCATTCGTTTTATAGGGCTTTTTTCTCAGCTTTTTATTGAGCTCTTCGTTTCCATAAGCATATACAAGAAATTCTTCTATTTTTTTCTGGTCTTCGCCTTCTGGCTGTGTAATTGTAGCACTCTTTTTTTCTCCTTCTTCGGCAGAGACGGTATCATCCTGATTTTCCGCCGAGAGGACCTTATCCAGAATATTTAGCATCTCTTTTTCATATGATGACTGTTCTTTGAGTTCATCACTTTGTTTCAATGTTATTTGGGCAACATTTGCATGATCACTGGGTGGGGGCGTAATTTGTTCTCCCAGTGGTTTATTCTGTGATTTTGCAATTCTTTGTTGGTTTTTAAGGCATGTATTAAAAATTTTTTTACAAGCTTTTGATGTTTTACTGTCGACTTCGGCAATGAAAGATAATCCTTCATCAATCGTTTCAAAATCTTTTGGAGTCAGTTTTTTTGGAGGCTGCTTTGTTAAAGCTAAAATATCGTCATAAAGTGCACGAATAATTTTTGATGAAGCCTTTTTTAATTCCTTATTTTCCTTATTTGGACCGACTTTAAAGCTTTCTTGTATGAGTGATAAATTATTTCTAACGAATTTCAGTTTTGAGGTAATCGGATCTGCCAAAGCGTTAATTGACATTTTTTGAAAGTTATCCGCAGTCTGTTCCATGGATAGATTTATTTTTATCTTTCGACCACGGAAGGTGGTAACAGTCTTCTCATGAGGTGTATTTATTTCTTTTACTTGTGGTTGTGGAGCGCTTTCAACTGGTTGAGTCATGTCATTCAACTTTGATATTTTTATTTTATATACAATTCTTTTGTTTAAAATTCACTCACTCTTCAATTGCGCACGGCAGAAAGATTCTTTAAAAATATATCGTTATTAGAGAGGCTTGGAGTAGGCTAGATGCCAATTTTTTAGTGTATGAGCCCTTCATGAAAACCCTGACTTTAATGTTTGTTATCACTCCTTTTTTCTTAAGTGCTGCCGGATTTGTAGCTCCTGGTAAACAACAGGATCAATCAAATGTTCAAAGATTGATAGTTCCAGAATGTAATAAGGGAACTATTGTTTACGTCTTCGGCGCTTCTTGCAGTGGTAAATCAACTTTAGGAAGGGCTTTAAAAGAGAATCTCGGAAGTGAGTGGATTTATATTGATCGCGACGATCTTATTGATGGAGGAGTATGTTCTGAATCAGCTGCTGATTCCTTTTTAGAGGGGAAGGTTCGCAGCATCAAACATAAAGTGATTATTGATGCGCAAATCCCTTGGCGAGAAAAGAGAGAAGGGGAACTCTATTTTCTCGTATTGCCACCTTTGGAAATACTTTTAGAGCGTGATGCTCTGAGAACGATTAGATTACAACGTCCAGAAATTCGCGCTTATCAAGCAAGACAATATGTCATCAAGACATTCCAAATTTTGGACAAGATGGATAAAAAAATCTTTGATTATTGCTTTGACTCATCCCAAACAGTTGTTGAGGATGAGGTAAGTATGATAAAAACATTTATCAGCAATTAAGTTACATAGACGAGTTGAATATAGAGCTTTGTCCATCTCGTCGTTTATCAATGCCAACATCAAAAGAAATATCGTTGTTCTGATTACGTAGAATCCGTATTCCATTGGCATTCCCAATGGTGCCTTCCTCAATTCGATGTCCCTTTATCTGTAGCGCAGCCTTAGCTTCTTCAGAAATCCCTTTTTCGAAGCGTATTAAATCCGGTTCGATAAAGGCGATTTTTGGGGAATCAATGGCCTTTTGCATGGCCATGTTAAAATCAATCAGGTTGAAGATAATTTGGGGAACATTTTGTGTGATTGTGTGTCCACCAGGCGTGCCGAGTGCTGCCCAGGGTTCGTCATCCTTCATGATAATAATGGGACAATCTCCTGATAACTTATGTCTTCCGGGAAAAACATCCATAGGATTGCCTTTTGGTTCAAAAGTTGAAAAGGCCATCGAACTGTTCATCCAAATACCAGTGCCCTCAATCATAATCCTGCTGCCAAACATATTCCCTAAGGTTTGGGTTGCACTCACAATGTTGCCGAAACTATCAATTACCACAAAGTGAGTTGTATTGCGACTTTCAGGGCTTGAGGGGAGGGTGAAGTCAGAGGCTTTAGTCCGATCGATAGAGTTGGCTTTCGATGCTAAGGCGTCTTTGGAGAGAATACTGTCAAGTGAAATGGTTTTTACTTCAGGGTCATAGGAATAAGCAAGACGTGCCTTATACGATTCCTTTGCCGTTTCTGCGAGGAAGTGTAGGTAATTGGAGGAGTTATGGCCGGAATTATCTACATCAAAGTGTTCCATAAGGCCAAGCACGAAGAAAGCTGCAAATGAATTTGCAGGTAGTCCGGCTGTGTATACGTCATAGCCTTTGTAGTTCAATTTGATGGGGCTCCACCACTCAGCACGGTCGCGTTGCAAGTCTTCAAGAGAAAGAAAGCTGCCAATCTCTATCATCTGTTTGTCGATGGATTCTGCAATCTTACCACGATAGAATGGTTCAACACCTTCTTTGGCTATCAGCGAAAATGTTTTTGCTAAATCTGTTTGGACGAGCATGTCTCCCTCACTGAGGGGACGTCCATTTTTGCCATAGAAGGATTTGGAGTATTCGGAAAAATTCTCAAAGGCATCTGCGATCCATTGAGCTCCATTTCCGGTGACTTTAAAACCGTTTTCAGCATGGAGGATGGCTTTTTCAAACAAACGATTCCAAGGGAGTACTCCATACTGTTTATGCATAGCTTCCCAAGCGTTGAGATTTCCTGGTGTGGAAATAGATTTCGGTCCCATCCTATTTTTCATGTAGTCCGGACTGGGAGCGCGCATCAAATCTGAGTTTGTTTTTATTGGAAATCTGCCGCTTGCATTTAAAAATCGAATCTTCTTTTGCTTTGAGTCATAAATCAGGATCGTTCCATATCCGCCGATTCCAGACATCATGGGCTCTACGACATTCAAAGTAGAAGCTACAGCGATTGCCGCATCAAAGGCATTGCCTCCCTTTTCAAGTATATCAAGGCCTGCCTGAGTTGCAAGAGGATGAGCTGAAGCCACATTTCCTCTTATATTGCGCTTTATGGGATCTTCGTTTGCATCAAGGATTATGGAGGTATAGATGAAATATATAAAGAGGAGTAAAAGATTGCGCATAATGAATGTGTATTCGTTTCGTGGAGATTGTCTAGGTAAAAAATCATAGGATCAGATGCGTTTTGCCACAATATTTTTCGCTGAGGAGTCACTTAAAGAGGCTTGGTCAATGTTGGTAGAAATATTCAAGGCGCAATATATAGAAGAAATCATTTTCAGAATTTTATATGGATTCAAAGCTCTATATCAAGTGCTTAGAGGTCATCTTCTTCCTTTCGTAATTGCGTTTCCTCCGGACTCAGAGCTTCTTCTTCATCATAATATTGATCGTCCTCAGTATCGCCTCTTTCTTCCTCAGGTGTCATAAATGGCTTTTTAAGGCGATCGCTGGGTCCATTTTCAATATCATGATCAAAATTAAGAGGCTTGGGATCATCAGAATTTATTTTTCTTTTGCTGTGTACCATAGAACTTACTCCTGTAATAAGGTATGCTGATTGCTGTTAATTAAGCCGCATCTTAATAGATACGGCTTACCACAACATGTGTTTCTAAATATTTCTTAGAAAATTATTAGTTAACTCTTGTAATCACAAGATGTGCAGAAACAGGATTTGTTCCCCCAGCTAATGGTGTAATAGTTAATGCAGAGCTTTCTCCTGCTGGATTTCGAATAGTGATTATGCTATTTGCAGCTGTGGTATGCACAAGACACATCCCTACAATCTGACTACTGCCGGTAGCGCGCCCAACCACAGTATAGGCTTGTTCTTCGACTCCTGATCCTGAATCGAGACCTACTATCAACTGTCCTGGTTCAGTTACGCTTACTTGAAATTGGATCTGATATGTACCGATCGCTGCTAACTCAAACTGAGATGAACTAAGGCGTGTAATACCAGAACCGCTGAGAGGTCCATTTTGTGGAAACTGAATAGCTGTGCCTGAAGGAACTGTTGCTGCGTTATCACCTGGCATTAAAGCAAAAAAGTCAGCTGCAGCAAATATTCCATGCCGGCCTCTTTCGCCTCTTTCACCCCTTTCACCTTTTTCACCCTGATGTCCTCGTTCTCCATCTCTGCCGCAATATCCTCGAGGTCCTCTTTTTCCTGTTCTTCCGGCCGCCCCTTGTTTACCTGTATGACCACGAGGTCCTCGATCGCCACGTTCTCCCTTCTCTCCTTTTCTCCCGCGATCCCCTTTATGACCGTACTCGCCATGCGGGCCTTTGTCTCCTCTGGGACCACGATCTCCTCGTTCGCCATGCCGTCCTCTAGGCCCGCGTTTTCCGCACTCTCCTTTTTCGCCTCTCGGTCCTCGATCGCCTTTGTCGCCTTTGTGACCCCTAGGTCCACGCATGTAGCATTCATGATGACTTTCATCTGAGTTACTGTGGCTATGACTCCGGCTGTGGCTATGACTCCGACTGCGGCTATCGCTGAATCTATCGTTATCACTATGCGATTTTGCAATAAGGTTGTTTGAGCCTATTGATTCGTAGCCGAACATCGGAAAGCTGAAAAACAACAAAGATGCAAATAAGCTCTTTGCAATTGCTCGACAATTATTCATAAGATACTCCCTATATAGTCCCGAATGGGGAAATAAGACCATATAATAAATTTAATATTTGTCAAATATCTATGCCAAGTTCTAGTCAAAAAGACTTTGTTCAACAAATATCAAGAAAGACAAAAACTGGATGTCGGATATTCAATTAAATATTGTTGCATGAATAGATGTTTGAATTATTTTCACTCTGATTTATCTCGGAAAAATGATGTAAATTATGATCCCATGCATGACTTTATTTGACAAAAATAAAATTTAATATACCTTTGGGTGAATCCAATAAGTATGGAGCGGAGGGTATATATGCATAAATGCCGAGCAATTGCAAAGAGCTTATTTGCATCTTTGTTGTTTTTCAGCTTTCCCATGTCCGGTTATGAGTCATCGATAAGAGCAAATGAGCTTATTGCAAAGTCGCATAGTCATAGTGATAGCGATAGCGATAGTGATAGCCATAGCCACAGCCACTCAGATGAGCGCGGCCCAAGAGGGCATCGCGGTCCAAAAGGCGATCGCGGTCCACGAGGTCATAAGGGCGAGCGCGGTGAGCGAGGTCCAAGAGGCAAGCACGGTAAAGATGGCGAAGACGGAGAGCGTGGCCATCGAGGCAAACAGGGCGAACGTGGCCATAAAGGCGAAAAGGGCGATCGCGGTCCAAGAGGCAAACACGGCAAAGATGGCAGCTCCGGCGAGCATGGTAAAAAAGGCGAACGCGGACCAAAAGGTGAGCGTGGCGAACGCGGTCATAAAGGTGAAAAAGGCGATCGCGGTCCAAGAGGTAAGCACGGCAAAGATGGTAGCTGTGGAGAACACGGGAAGAAGGGCGAACGCGGCGAACGTGGACCAAAAGGTGAGCGCGGCGAACGTGGCCATACCGGTAAGCAAGGTGCTGCTGGTGAAGATGGCAAGCGCGGACCAAAAGGCGAACGCGGCGAGCGTGGACCAAAAGGTGAACGCGGCGAACGTGGACCAAAAGGCGAGCGCGGCGAACGTGGTCGTCATGGTAAAGAAGGCGGTTGCGGTGAAGATGGCAAGCGCGGACCAAAAGGCGAACGCGG
>CAZOAJ010000003.1:21343-143815 GCA_964577935.1 uncultured bacterium
GTGAAGATGGCAAGCGCGGACCAAAAGGCGAACGCGGCGAGCGTGGACCAAAAGGCGAACGCGGTGAGCATGGTAAAAAAGGCGAACGCGGTGAGCAAGGTCCTAAGGGTGATCGAGGCCCACGAGGCAAACACGGCGAAAATGGCGAAGATGGCAAGCGCGGCGAGCGTGGACCAAAAGGCGAACGCGGCGAGCGTGGTCATAAGGGCGAGCGCGGTGAGCATGGAGCACGAGGTGCAACTGGACCAAGAGGTGAAAAAGGCGAGCGCGGCGAACGTGGACATAAGGGTGAGCGCGGTGAACGCGGTGAGCATGGTCACAGAGGTGAACGCGGCGAACGTGGAAAACATGGCCATTCTGGAATCCATGCTTACATGTCGGCTGCCACAATTGGCTTTGATGAAGCAACGGGCGGTGTAATACCAGTCGGTGCTAACATCAACTCATTCCATGTAATCAACAACAAGCATATCACTTTTGATTCAGTTACAGGTGTATTTACATCACATGATGGACCAGGGTTATATGAAGTTACTTGGGGTGCAGCATGGACAGCAGACGGACGTGCAAACCTTGTATTACGTGTTGATGGGGTTGAAGTAACTCCATATGGCATTATTGATACACAGTCAGATTGGGCAACGGAATCGATGCTTGTTAAATCACATGCATCAAGACCAAAATTTGCTATAGGTAATTCAAGCTCATCGAATGCAGCTATGATTCTCTATAATAACGGCACACCAAACGTTACCACTGGTTTCGTAACTATCAAGAAAATTCGCCATTAATGAGTTTTTTAGAGCGGCCTAGCCGCTCTAAAATCTTATAAACAGAGCGCTCGTTCGTCTTAATAGCTGATGTCAAAAACAGCGAAGGACAAACGGGCGCTTTACTTTTTAATGGATTGTTTGGGGCTGAAGTTTAATAAGCCTTTGTTTTTGGATGGGTAGTCTTAACAAGGATCTTGATTCATTTTAATATTTCGTCTAGATAGTGAATCTAGTACGTATCCAAATTTTGGAGGGAAGTTACATGGAGTCACAAAGAGTGGAAACACAAAGCGCAAAAATTCAGTATAAGGGATCTTTATTCTGGTTAATTTTTTGGATCATCTTCTTTTTCCCAATAGCCCTGGCACTATTTCTTACATCGAGTACTTTTGTTTTGAATAACACTACGTACGCTCTTAAATATGACGGATGTAAGTTTTGGCTCTGCTTTTGGGTTCTTATTTTCTTCCCGATTGCATTTCTGCTTCTTTTCGTGAACGGCATTTCGGTTCAAGTGTGTAAATGCGACTCGGCGTGCTCTCAAATAAAGTAAAAAGCACTTAGTGGTAAATCTTTAAACTAATGAGACGGTTGCAGCCATGAATAAGCGGCTTAAGAAGGCCGCTTATGATTAAAAAGGCCGCATAGGCTATTTTTCTGTGACATCTAAAATTTCAACAAGAAACGAACCTGTATTGTCATCATAGCTTGTATCATGAACCCAAAAATGGATGCGATTTTGTGTTGCCGTGAATGGATTTGATTCATACACATGATTTGAATTGAATTTGTCATTCACAAGAGAGACTTTAAGGCTATTTTGGATTGAATCTAATTTAAACGGGGTGACTTTCTCGTTATATTCATAGCATGCGTCTTCGATCAACGGTTTTCCATCTTGCCACCACTTACCAAGATTTATAGTTCCGCTTACACGTATCTGATATTTCTTTCCAATTATCAGCGGTACGTTCGTTGTTGGATTGCCATTTGCATTAGCTTCGCCTCTCCATACCACAGAATTTGCAAAGATATTTCCGATTGAGAAAACACATAAAAGAAGGGTTAAAAAAAGTTTCATATCGCATTCCTGGTAAATTTTTTTTGAAGATGTATGTAACAAGGTAAAAAATCAATAAGTGTTATTTTTTTGCTTTAAGAATAGTTCCAAGAACGTGTTCCTACTTTGAAAAAAGAGGAGTAAATGTATGAGCACTTCCATCAAACAGACCTTTATCGCTCAACTTTAAGGAAGGGATGACGAGCAGCGCCATAAAGGAAAGCGTCATAAAAGGAGCATCTAAAGGTGAGCCGAGTTTTTTAACTTTTTGATCGAGAAGTGAATATTTTTCTGCAATGGTATAGCCATCATCTGAGCCCATGATGCCCGCTATGGGGAGTGGTAGTGAATCTACAGACTCCTCTGTAGCGACACAGATGCCGCCCTTATTTTCGATAATTTTATTTACGGCGGAGCAGATATCGGCATCACTTACTCCAATAACAATAATATTATGTGAATCATGGGCGATACAAGATGCTAGTGCTCCATGTTTTAGCCCAAAACCATGTATGAAGCCAATTGCAATAGTGTTATCCTCTGAAGATGATTCGTAGCGATTGATAACAGCAATTTTTAATATATCGCGGCTTGGATCGGAGATAACATTATTTCCAGAGATTCTTGGCGTACAGATCATTTGCTCTGTGAAAATTTGACCATTTAAAGCTTTAATAACTTTAATGTGGTCGCCTTTTGGCTCGACTCTAAAATCAGCTTCTTTTTTATACGATGTGTGAAAGTTGTTGATAATCTCGCTTTGAACTCTTTTGATAAGCGTTTTTCCATTCTTCGCTACTAAATTTCCTTTGATATACGTTGCTAGAACCGAAAAATCACGAAGATTATCAACTACTATGAAATCAGCTGATTGACCTTCTTGAAGGAGTCCAACATCTAAGTTATAATGTTGAATTGGGTTGAAGCAAGCAGCTCTTAAAACATTCATGACATCATAGCCATGATCAACAATCGAACGCCTCACCAATTCATTTATATGTCCTTGTACGAGTGCATCTGGATGCTTGTCGTCGCTTGAAAACATTACCTTGTCAGGATGTGAGCCGATTAATGTATGAAGGGCCTCATAGTTTTTGGCGGCAGATCCTTCTCGTATGAGAATGTTCATCCCAAATTTTATTTTATCAAGAGCCTCTTCTAAGGTATAGCACTCATGGTCAGTAGATATGCCTGCAGATATATATTGCTCAGCATCTTTTCCTTTAAGTCCAGGAGAATGTCCATCAATTGGTAAATGTAATTCCTGAGCAACTCCTATTTTTTCCATCACTAAAGGGATGCGCGAAAGGACTCCTGGGTAGTTCATCATTTCGCTCAAATACTTCAATTTGTCGTGAACAAATAAATCTCGAATATCATGAGCAGAAATCACTGCGCCGGAAGTTTCAAAAGAGGTGGCTGGAACGCATGAGGGAGCTCCAAAATAGAAATGAAAAGGAACATTTGATCCATTTTTGATCATATATCGAACACCACGAATGCCCAAAACGTTTCCTATTTCATGGGGATCAGAGATTGTGGCGACCGTTCCATGAGGAACAGCTAAACGGGCAAATTCGGAGGGGATCAGCATCGAACTTTCTATATGAACGTGAGCGTCTATGAATCCAGGAAGAATGTATTGGTCTGAAATTGTATTTTGAGTAGGCCTCATCGAAGTGATAACTTCGTTTTCAACAGTGACTACACCTGGGAAAATCTTTCTTTGTATGAGGTCTACGATATTACCTGAGAGTGTAAATTTATTCATGGGTTCCTCAGTTTAGTCAAAATGAGACGCTGTTGTAGAAATTTTTGAAAACAACTTAGCTCAAGTCATATAGGTTCATTGCATTCTAAAAAATCATCGAATGATGTAAATGAAATTTTTAATGACTTGATCTGTTCAATGTCATTGCTTGTAGATTGATTTAAGCAACCAAAGTGTGGAGAGTTACATCATGAAGTTGCGTGCAATTTTGTTCGGTATGTTGTTTTTCTTTCCGTTGTGCATATTTGCAGGTGTATCTGGAACGTATAAAGTCTCTGGGTATGATCCTTATCTCAATAAAAAATATAAGGGAATAGTCGAGATAAAAAAGGTAGGAGAAATCTACACAGCTCATTGGATATTTGAAGGTGGAGATCAAGATTTTGCTACAGGTGTTAAAAACTGCAATAGCATTGCTTTTACCTTCAATACAGCTGGAACTGCAACTTATGGCGTTCAGTTATATCAAATACATAATGATACTCTTAAGGGACCATGGGTCAACTATGGTGATGTTAAGAAAGGATTTGAGAAAGCCAGGAAAATTCACCAGTAAATAGCTGTAAATTTCTAGCCCATAAGTGTGTTCAATACAGCGATCGATCAAAAATAATCGATCAAGAACAATCGCTCAAGAATATTAGATACGGTGGACGCTATATCCACCGTATCTCTTGATACAGGCATACACTATTCTAGTAGCTCGTGGTTAGGCCTCCATCGATAACTAAATTTTGGCCTGTGATAAAGTCTGATTCCTTTGACAGAAGGAATTTTGCAGCGCTTGCTACTTCTTGTGGCTCGGCATGTCTATGTAAAGGGACCTTAGCAGTATCTTTATCCATTTGCTCGGAGTAGCTTGTTTCTTGTGTCTGAGCTTTTTGGGCAATTCGATTTTTGTGAAATTCCGTAAGTACGACTCCTGGCGAAAGCACATTAATGTGTATTCCCCTGGGTCCTAATTGGTGTGATAAAGCTTTAGAATATGTTGTCCACATTCTTCTTAAAACACAAGCCGGTCCATATTCGGGTAATACTTGTACTGAAGTTATGCCTCCGATAATGACGATCTTGCTTTTATCTTGCATGTGGGGCAGGACTTGTCGAAGAAGATCAACTGGTCCTGTAAATGCCGATTGAAAAAGCTGTAGCCATTCTGATTGATCTTGCAGTAGGTCATGGCTAAATTGAGGGCGAGGAGTAATAAGTACAAGGCCTGTTAGCAATTCGTCTTTGTCTCCAATCTGTTTTTGGATCTCTTTGATTGAATCGGCTGAGGTGTAATCAAGATGGGCTGTGCGATATTCATGATCGTACGTCTTTTCAAGCTCACCTTTTAGTTGAAGAAGTTTATCTAGATTTCGGCCTGCGAGTATAAGGTTATGGTCGTGGGCAAGCGTTAGCGCAATTGCTTTCCCTATTTCGCCAGATGCGCAAGTGACTATTATGGTGGAGGGTATTTTTTTTAGATGGCTTAAGCCTTGATTGCATAGTGCTAAAGATGGAGAGACGCAAAATGCCAGACAAAAGAGCTGTGTGAGCAATAATCGCATAGAGTATACCTTGTCAGAAATATCAAATTTTTCTTGCGGAAAGGATCCTTATAAAAAAACGAATTATAATCACTCAGAATTTGATCTTTTTCGCTGGTCTTGACGTTAAAATAATTTATTTAATAAAATGAGGAGCGAAGGTGAGTGTTGAAGTAAGCATCTCTTGCGGGTTTTGATTTTGGTATTATTCATGAGTGGGAGACCACGAAGGAGGATACAATGGCCAAAGGATCAGGACATCGGAAAGAGGATAAGAAAAAGCCTCGATTAACCCTTAAAGAACGAAGAGCTAAAAAGCACGATAAGAAGCTCCATAAGCAAGAGCATCGTGTTGATGAGGTTGTTCATTTTTTTGATGACAATACAATTTAGATTCTCTTCGCTCAATAAACGAGTCTTAAAGAGTCTACGAGCTTTTGGAGTCTATACATCTATGCGGTTCGTGTAGATGATTCGAATGCAGGGCGCTTTGGAAGGTTCTCTATCTTCTAAAGCGCCCTGTTTTGTTTGTGAAGCTTTCGGTTTATTTCATCAATGCATTAATGGCTTTACTTGAGTGGCTTTACTTGCATGTTTGAAATGTATGAGCTTCTTCGGTGACTACATCGTCTAAAAACTTTGGCAGCACAAACGATGCATTATGTATTGCTGGAGTGTAGTAGCGAAGAGATCCTTTGATTGTACTGAATCTTTTTGTGAGCTCTTCTAAAGAAATTTGGCGCAGAGAAGCGTTATCTGAAGCCCATCCAAATGCCATAAAGCCGCCTACATAGCTTGGGATAACTCCAAGATAAAATCCTACGTCTTTAAAGTGCGAAGCACGATTTTTGTAGGTATCTCTCATCTCATCTTGTTGGAGAAATGGAACTCCATTTTGGTTAACAAAGATCCCGTTTTCCGAAAGGAGGTTATGACAATCTTTATAAAATTCAGAGGTAAACAGAACCGCACCAGGACCAATTGGATCAGTTGAATCGCATATGATTACGTCAAATTTCTCGAAGCATTGTTTGACATACTCGCACCCATCTGTAATGATAATTTCGGCTCGAGGATTCTCAAAGGCTCCATCTGAGATAGCAGCGAGGTGTTTTTTTGAAAACTCGACAACCGATGCATCTATTTCCACGAGTACAGCCTTTTCAACTGTCGTATGTTTTAAAACTTCTCGTAATATCCCTCCATCTCCACCGCCAATTATAAGTACTTTCTTCGGATTCCCATGAGCGATAAGGGGAACATGAGCCATCATTTCTTGATAAACGAATTCATCTTTTTCTGTTATTTGGATAACTCCGTCAAGAGCGAGTACCTTTCCGAATGTCTTATTATTGAAAATGAGTAAATGTTGGTGCTCGGTTTTTTCCTCATATATTTTTTCGTCGATTGAAAATGTTTGTCTCCATGAGTCGTAGAGTGTTTCTGTATACCATTCTTGTGCTGCAACGAGGCTTGAAGAGATGTTTAGAAGAGCGCTGAATCCAAAGAGGAAAGATTTTGTTTTGTTCATGAATGAACCTCAATTTATGTTCACGCCCAGACGTAATAGATGTTTCTGAATTAAATTTCAGTGATAATCTGTAAGCCTAGTGCAAGAATTTCATCCTCGTGGACTTAATTTTTGGACAGTTCTTGTTCGAAAAGAGACTTGTCGAAGTACTTCTTTTTTAGGCGCATGGGAATAATTTTCTCTGGATCCCACGTGGTTTTAATTTTCTCTTTCTTGAGTTTTTTGAACCCAAGTTTCTTATAAAATCCGCAGGCGGTATTTATCGACTCAACATAGAGGCCGTTAAGTTTTTTCTTAACGCATCGTCTTGCAAGTCGAGCAAAGATAGCCCTTGATGCCCCATAAACGCGTGTATATTCGGTTTCATTCACTTCAGAGCGAATATTGATTGGATTGGATGCTATGAGATCAACTTTTATATATCGGCCTAAGCTTGATCCTGAAGATTTGTAAACATCTTTTACATTTGTGAGTGCAATTGCTTGCGCATGTCTTAGGGTTTTGTCTTGGCATACAAAAACCGTATCCCGAATATTTTTTCGATGATGTTTGTTTAAACGGTGAGAGATTAAATTTAACGTATTTTTTGAATCGGAGAATACTTTTTTGAAGTAAGGGTCCTTGCAATTCTCTTCTTTTGTTTGAGCGACCGCTTTCCACTGTTTAACAATAGAAGAGATTTGGATCCTTTCCGGGCTATCTATTTGAAATTTTTTGACACGAAGTGATCTTGTATAAAAATCAGTGCCGAAAATGATGGAGAATGACTTTACACAGCATCCAATCAAGGCAAGAGGTGCTGTTAAAATGCATAAGGCTACCATACATATGGTCTGAGTAGTCTGAGAGATTCCGTTTAAAGATCTCTCGCTATTTGATAGTTTGGTAATAATTTGTTTTGTTGGTTCTAGTAAGCATTCTCCATACAAGAAGGGGTCATATACAAGCCTTGTTATAATATTCATTTATATTCAGATTCCTTGATGATAAAGACAAATTTTAATGAGGGATAGTAGTGTAAATTTTTCGGGTTGACAAATGTTTTATGCGATATGACTAAAAATTCATAACTTACGTATAAAAAATACTTAACAATGAAAGGAAGAGAGCTTAATGACTATCAGAATTTTATTGATTTTGAGTATCTGGTTTATTCTAGATAAAAAAACTGCTGAGTCAAAAGATTCAGACACACGAACTCCAATCAAACATTTAGTCGTTATCTTTCAGGAAAATAGAACGTTTGACCACTATTTCGGGACCTATCCCCATGCTGAAAATAGAACCGGTGAGAGAGCCTTTCATCCAAAAAAGAATACTCCCTCTATAAATGGTTTGACCAAGGCTCTTAGAAAAAGTACTACAAATCTCACTTCTCCATTTCGACTGTCGCCATCAGAAGTAAATACCAGTAATCCAGGACACACATACACTCTATTGCAACAGGCATGTGGTCGTGGCCTGATGGATCAATTTGTACAGACGACAGGCAGTGTTTGCCCGAATCCATCGATAGTGATGGGATATTTTGATGGAAATACGGTCACGGCCTTATGGAACTACGCTCAGTATTTTTCAATGAGCGATAACTTTCACTCTACAACAATTGCGGGCTCTACGGTTGGAGCCGTGAACCTTATATCAGGGCAGCTTCATGGGGCAACTCCTAGCTCTTTAACCTATTTATCTATTCCAATTGTTGTGCAAGGGACACTTTTGAATGATATTGATCCAAAATATGATAGATGCTCTAAAGGTCCTACAGTCGAACTTAAAGGAAAAAATATAGGTAATCGATTAAACGCAAAGAAAATAACCTGGGGATGGTTTCAAGGCGGCTTTAGAAGTTGCACAGCTTCGCATATCGGTCCAGAAGGTTTGAGCGTCGTCGATTATGTGCCGCACCATAATCCATTTCAATTCTATCGAAGCACTTCAAACGCGCGCCACAAATCACCTAGTTCAGTAAAAAAAATTGGATACACCGATAGAGCAAACCATCTGTATGACCTTGATGATTTTTGGAAGGCCTTAAAATGCGGAAACCTTCCTTCGGTCTCCTTTTTAAAGGCTCCTGCTTACCAAAATGGACATGCCGTAAATTCGAATCCACTCCTTGAACAATCATTTCTCGTTTCGACAATCAATAGATTGCAGATGGCTCCACAGTGGAAAGATATGGCTATAATTATTGCCTATGACGATTCTGGGGGTTGGTATGATCATGAAATGCCGCCCATAATTAATGAATCTCAATGTTCGGCAGATGGATTGATTTCAACCGGAAATTCGGGTAATAGAGCCCCTTTTGGAGGTTATCAGGGGCGTTTAGGCTATGGGATGAGACTTCCATTTATTTTGATTTCTCCATGGGCGAAAGAAAATTATGTTGAGCATTCTTTGATCGATCAGACCTCGATTCTCCGTTTTATTGAATACAACTGGAAATTAAAGAAGATTGGAAATTTTTCATTCGATTCAAGAGCTGGAAGGCTCGATGGTATGTTTAATTTCACAGAGAGAAAATTGAGATATCTTTACTTGGATCCTGAAACGGGGGATCGTTTACTCCTCAAGAAATCCAATTATTGAGGCTGTTGAACCAATGGGCCGGTTTTTGAATTCCGGTTATTGAATATTGAGAAAAAAATTAAATTTGGAGAAAGAGATGGAGTCTCAGCAACACAAGTCTGAAATTAGACCCAAGATTCTTGCATTTGCCGGCAGTTTACGTAAGGATTCCCTCAATAAGAAAATGGTTAAAATTGCCTCTTTAGGTGCTGAAGCCGCTGGCGGACAAGTTACCTATATCGATCTTAATGACTATCCATTGCCTTTATATAATCAAGATCTTGAAGAGAGCCAAGGCATACCAGAAAACGCACAAAAGCTGAAAGAACTCATGATTTCTCATGATGGATTTTTAATCGCCTCTCCAGAGTATAACAGCTCAATATCAGGACCTTTAAAGAATGTTATCGACTGGACTTCGCGAAAAGGATCCCCGGATGAGAAAAATCTGGTCTGTTTTATTGATAAGGTCGTGGTTCTTATGAGTGCATCTCCAGGGGCTCTAGGCGGTCTTCGTGGATTAGTTCATCTAAGAGCTATTTTCGGAAACATATATAGTGTTGTACTGCCTCAACAAAAATCTATTCCATATGCAGATAAGGAAATCGATGAAGGGGGGGATTTTAAGGAGGCTAAGCTGCAAAATGAAGTCCTTGATTTAGGGAAAAAAATTGTCAGCTTTCTCAAGAAATATAAAGCATAAAATATAAGGCTTAGATTTCGTCAACTCAGGTTATGCAGAATATTTGCGATCTATTCGGTCATCTATTTTGAGGATGGCTTACCTAAGATATTCGAGGTGGAAGACTAGAATTAGATTCATGTCGTGCTGTGCCTTTTGCCAAGTAGAACAGGTTAAAAAAGACCTCTTTTTGGGCTGATTTGAAATGAATAGGTAAAAAAATATCAAAAGATTTTGCGAAAAATCATACGTATTGGCAAACCATTTCCGTTATAGGTTTATCAATAGGATTGATATATGAAAAAAATGTTTTTACCGTTATTCGCCACATGCTTATTCGTCCAAAGCCTATTTGGAGATACTTCAGATAACTGGGTTCAATATCGGGATGCTCACGTTCGTCTCTTGCCGACAATTCATGGGTGGTGCACGCCTGAGAAAGCTACACGTATGATGAATATAATCCATGAAAAAAAGCCCAATGTCTACGTGGAGGTTGGAGTTTTTGGAGGAAGTTCTTTTTTGCCGGCAACTGCCGCCTTAGCATATCAAAAAAAGGGAGTAGCTTACGCTATAGACCCTTGGGACAATAAAGCATGCATTGAAGGCGAAACTGAATTAAATGCCGATTGGTGGAGCAAAGTTGATCTTAAGATGATTATGAGCTCATTTATCGATCTCATGCACACAAATAATCTTGATCCTTATTATTCGATATTAAGAATGACCTCTGAAAGATCTGTACAAGTGTTTAAGAATAATTCAATAGATGTCATTCATATTGATGGGAACCATTCAGAGCAATCAGCGCTTTTTGATGTTCAAAATTGGCTGCCTAAGGTCAAGAAAGGCGGAGTCATTATTTTTGATGATGTCAATTGGCAATCGACCAGAGAGGCTGTAATGTATCTATACGAGAGATGTGATATTGATCCGCTTTGCGGACCAAATGACACATATCTAGTATTTACAAAACGTTAAAACAAGCCTTGACTACAGGTATACAAGAGTAGAGTAGTTCTATTCTTGTATACAGAAGATCTTTCTTAGGAGGAAGTATGATTCTCAAGTGGATTCCAACTCTCGCTTTGGTTATCCTTAACTGCTTAACACCATATTCAATCAAAGCAGAACAAAGCATTACAGAGGAAAAATCATCTGTGAAACAAGAACGCCCGATTGTTGTTATAGAAACAAACCAAGGTAATTTTGAAGTAGTCCTATTTCCAGATATAGCACCTAAGGCTTGTGAGAACTTCATTACTCATGCAGAAAAAGGGTACTATAAAGGCACTACCTTCCATAGAGTCATTTCAGGATTTATGATCCAGGGCGGAGACCCTAGGGGTAATGGTACAGGCGGGGAGTCGATTTGGGGAAAATCTTTTGAAGATGAATTCTCTCCAAAAGTTAAGTTTGATAAGCCTGGGCTCTTAGCAATGGCTAACGCAGGTCCAAATACAAATGGAAGCCAGTTTTTTATCACTACAGCCCCAACGCCTTGGCTTAACTCCCGCCATACAATTTTTGGTGAGGTGGTAAAAGGGTATGATGTGGTGCAAAAAATAGAATCGACACCTGTCGGAAGTCAAGATCGTCCAAAAGAAGTGCAAAAAATTATTAACATTGTCGTTAAAAAATAAGCTTTTTGTTCTTTGATCCCTTTTGTTGTCCTAGACAAAAGGGATCTCCATCTTCAGTCAATCATCGACTGAGCAGCGCTATTCCTGTTTGAAAAAAAACTTTAACATGTACCAGGATGACCTTATCGTTTTACGTATAGAGGAAATCTATGAGTATTTTAGTTTTTTTAGGTCGCTTGTGCTTTTCCGCAATTTTTATACTTGCTTCTTTTAATCACTTTACTCAGGGCGCTATCGACTACGCAGCGGCACAAGGAGTGCCTATGCCTGGATTGCTCGTGCCATGTTCTGGTTTATTGGCTCTTTTCGGGGGATTGAGCATTCTTTTTGGATATAAAGCCCGGTTGGGAGCTTGGATGATTGTTCTTTTCTTGCTTCCTGTAACAGTTATGATGCATAACTTTTGGCAGGTACAAGATCCTGTTATGGCAGGTATCCAGCTTATTATGTTTATGAAAAACGTATCTATGTTAGGAGGGGCTCTATTAATTGCGTATTTTGGAGCAGGGCCTTTTAGCGTAGACAGATAAATTCACATAGACAGGCCAAAATAACCTAATTTTGGCCTATCACACTTTCTATAACGATGTTTGAACTGATGCCAGGGCATGAATTCTTGAAAACTTGAAATGTATCCTCCCTTCTTCATCAATCATTTCTGGGTCAAGTTCCTTCATTTTTTGCACTACGTAGCCGAAGAAGTCATGGCTAATACCCACTGGTATATTCCAATTAGGTCCCATAGTACCAACAAGCCAGGTTACAAGCTCATCTTCGTTATAAAACGGATTGTCTGTATCGATGAGTTCAACGGATGCTACCTTAAATCCGCACTCCTGTAGCGATTTACGGCATCCATCAGTCGTAAGGACATTCATCGATGGGGAGGATATATTGCTTTCCCATGGGGTGTGTAGATAATAATCTTTGAAAACTTGACTTGCCGCTTGAAGTAAGATTTCGTTATTTCCTACAGGAATCAAGAGAGCAATCCTTCCTTCATCGTTTAAATTATTTTTTAAATTTTTTAGGACCTGTTCATTTTGTTCAATAAGATGCAGTGTTGAGAATGAAACAATCAGATCAAATTTTTCGAGCCGATCATCCTCTAATAGGAGGTTTGATTTTTCAAAGTCAAGGTTTGGAAAGGCGTAGCGAGGAAATTTGATTTTGGCAAATCTCTGCATTTCGGACGATATGTCGATGCCCAAAATCGATCCTTTGGAAAGAAGTCTGGATAACTCGGCTGTAATTTTGCCATCGCCACATCCAAAATCAAGAACCTTTTCATTCCCCTTAAGATCGATTTTTCCAATCAGTTCCCACGCCCATTGTCTTTGGAGTTCAGAATTGTGAAAATAGGTCGAAACGTGTGCTTGGCAATTCCATCCACTATGAGAATTTTTTAGGGGCCATTCAGGGATAGTTGCAAATAAAGGTGAAAAGAGGAACCAGACAAATAGAATCTGTTGTTTTAGGTTCATACAATCATCAGGGTAATGGGTATTTGCAGGTGTTTGCTTAAGTGAGAAAAGCAAACACCTACTCAGATTGGCTGGATTTTAGATCTATTCTTCTTGGTGCGCAAGCTTGAAAATGAGTGCGGCTCCTATGCTGCCCAAAAGGTTTGCTGAGAAGAAAATCCAAAGATTGCTCCAAGGACTTACATTCATTGCAGTTATTCCAACTGCTACTGCAGGGTTAAAAGCACCTCCGGAAATAGGGCCTACAGTATATGCGCCAGCAAGTACTGTAAATCCTATAGCAAAGCCAAAGAAAGAGTTGTTGAGGGTCTTTTTTGCTGTTGCAACGTTCAAGAAAACAAAGCAAAGTGCAAAGGTGAAAAGAAACTCACCGATGAACGCTTTTACAGTTTCAAATTCAAGAACAGGTTCTGGAGCGACGCCTTTAAGATACAGGGTCAAAACGGCTGCAATAATCGCGGCTATAAATTGGAATATCCAATAAATGACGAGATCCTTGGCAGATAGTCTCCCTCGTATAAATGCTGCAAGGGATACTGCTGGGTTATAATGTGCCCCTGAAACATGGCCGCCTGCATAAATCATAACAGCCAATACCGTAGCTATAGCAATAGGAGCAAGCATCCCAGCGCTATATGGATTCAGGGCGCTCATTCCTACCGTAAACACCAGAAAAAACGTTCCAATGAATTCATAGACGAATTTCATTTTTAATCCTCTGCATTAGAGATGATAATGGTTTATGGAAGTATCTTGTTTGGGTGATTTTGTCAAATTTTGATTATCATTGTCCGAAGGTGGTACAATGAGGACGGTAGTTATTTATGCATACAGTCAAATAGACCGTTTAGGGATCGAATGTTTTATGAGGAGGAAAACATATATTTAGCATGTTCTTTCATGCGCATATGGAGGCATGTATGGATATTTCAATATTTCTGGCAAAGTTCCTAGGGTTGTACTTGCTCATCGTAGGGCTTGTATGGATAGTGAGGAGGGGTGATTTTTTGAAATCACTTAATGACTTTTTGTCATCTAAGGGAACCCTCTTTCTTTCTGGCTTTATCTCTCTATTGTTTGGTTTGGCAATTGCAATAGTTCATACTCATTGGGGTCTGGACTGGAAGGGCGTAATTACTCTATTAGGATATTTGGCAATTTTTAAAGGGATTTTAAGGATTGGCTTTCCTGATTATTCTACATGGAGAGCGAGAAGCCTCGTTGATGGACATGGATGGATCGTTGTCACCTGTCTCACATTAGTCGGGTTATATTTGAGCTTAATTGGCTTTGGGATCATCTCAAATATATAAATTATCCAAACGTAACATGGTGCTTTTGACCAAATGTCAAGAGCGCTATGTTTTGCAGTTGGGGGCTACGATCTTGATAACACTCCTCCTCAATTCTTAAAACAGGTAGTATGATTGTACGTCACAAGAGTAGATGAGTTAGCCATGCAAAAACATATTTATTTGCCTAATGTTCTTACAGCGCTTGGATTGTGTTGCGGTCTTTTTGTTATTTTTAAGATGAACATGGTGGAACCGCAAGGCATCACTTCTCAAGAGCTTCTTACGGCGGCTGTAATTCTTCTATTTGCGGCTTTATTTGATATCCTTGATGGAGTAGTTGCTCGGGCCATGAATGTAGAAAGTGCTTTTGGTGGATTTTTTGATTCCATGTCAGATGCCATAACTTTTGGAGTAGCTCCGGCTGTGATTGTTGTTAAAGGACTCTCACCGGTTTCAGGAACCTTCTTTTCCTATCTTGTTATAGCGGCAGCAATGGCATATTCTGTTTCCGGGGCATTTCGCCTTGTCCGATATTCAGTAACAAGCAACCAGATTCAAGGGGATGTACAAAAGATGGCCGATTTCAAAAGCCATTTTACAGGCCTTCCTATTCCTGCTGCTGCACTCTGTTCTACTTCAATGATTTTGAGCCTTCAAGGAGGTCTTCAAGGAGAAGGATTTCATTATCTTTCACTTGAACAAAAGTGTGTCGTGGCATCCATTGGTCTGTTTATTCTTGGTTATTTTATGGCAAGCCGTTGGAAGTTCCCAAGTCTTAAAGCGCTTCATTTTAGAGTTCGTTCATATGAGGCCGTTGCGTTACTTGCTGTCATGACGCCTCTTCTCATTTATGGGACTCTCAATTATTTTACATTTGTGCTGACAGTTGTTTCTTGGGGTTATTTCACGATATCGTTCATTCTCTCCTTAACACGTTTGATGTTAGGAAGAAGAGTAGCACTACTCGATGAGTTTCAGATTGATGATGAGGATAGTGAATAGTGCTTTGTTATATTTGAATAAATAACCTTAAACTTCATTTAGCTGTAGAGATGGTGCAGGGGACTCTTCATTTACATCAGAAGATTGTTGATGGATTTCAATGCCAAGGGTCGTTTGAAGTCTTTTTAAAAAACATTCTCCTTTCGTGAGATAAATATCTGTGGCTTCAAAAGTTGAAAGCTGTTGATCGATAATATCGCTTACTTTATCAAGCGATAAGTTTCTATATTCACCTGCATTTGGATCAAAAAGAATATAGTTCTCGTCTGCCAATTTTTTGATTAACATAGAATGACCAGAAAACCCTAGAAAATCTCTGATTATAACTTGAAGTTTTAAAGAGGTCCCTGGTGCGATCGTGCTTAGTCCTTTCTCTAGCATTTTTCTGTTCACAGAAGATTTTCCAGGAGATGCCTTATTGACTAAGCTCCATTGGTCTGAATATGAAAAAATGTTATCAGGGTATATGGCAAATAAGTATGCTGTTGCTTTTGTAAATATTGAGTGTATCATCAGCAAGTGACTTTTCTTAATCGTCTCATTATCTAATCTTTTGACTGTAACCTTATTTTGCAGTGAATCCTCAGGCTTATTGCTCCCTAGAGAATTATCGATTAGGATTCGATTGCATATCAGTTCACAAAGGCCTTTGTATTTGCGGTAGATTTGTAATAACTCATTAGTTGACGTGTCATCAAGTTTTAGACGTATATCAATAGTTTGATTGAAGGGGATCGCTGGATCCGGAATGCGAGGTTCTAAAGATTTATTTCGGAGATAAGCTTCGATCAAGTTACTTGTATATGCGTCAATCATGAATATAATAAATTTAATTAAAATCAGTGAATTGTAAAATTTATTAGTTAAGATTTGATAAAAACTTTGATCTATTTAGTTTTTGAAAAATATTTATTGCATGGAAGCTCTAGGTAAGAAAATATATTTTTAGAGTGTTTCTACTGAGTCTGGATTTAAGTACTGGAATTCAAGAATTAAAGACGGTGAGTGCTTCTTCGAATCACAAGAATGATTACTCCCCAAACCTGGACCTCTTCAGCGATAAGTTTGATCTGATTTGGTTGATTTGCCTGAGAAAGGGAGTATGGATTCGAGCGAAATCTAATTATTTCGCCTTCATCGAAAAAATGACCTATGAAGGTTTCATCCGTTGAAGCGAGCACAAGCTCTCCTGGATCCACTTCTTGCGTTGCTTCCACTACAATGAGATCTCCAGGCAATAAAAACTCATTTAGGAAAGAGGAGTCTTTTATCCTCAGGGCGTAAAAATGGCCTGTATCAGAAAGCATCTCTCGAGCTAAGGGGCATTCTTCGGCTTTTGGATAAAGTTCTGGAGTTCTGCCGCGGCTAACGGTACCTATAACTGGAATGGAGGCTCGGGATGTAGATCTTAATTGAGGGAGTTCTATACTTCTCCACTGCTTTTTTTCTGATTTGATAAGACCTTTTCTTTTTAGAGCCTCTACAAAACGCCAGATGCTCGCTGGAGATCGATATCCGAGGCTCTCCATTAGCTCTCGATATGATGGAGATCTATGATGGAGGTTGCAATACTCTTCAATTGCCCTCAAGACGGTCTGTTGTTTTTTCGTTGGCCCCTGCATCATCGATTCCTATGTGGCTGAGTTCTGCATGGTGAATTCCTCTATTTGTACCCCAAAACATATAGTCGAGGATAGCACAGCTTTCCCACATAATTAATGCGGAAAGGAGGGTATCACTTACAAAATGACCACCTTGAAAGATTCTGGCAATGGATAAAATTATTCCGAGTCCTAATCCAGTATAGATTCCGACTTGAGTTAGAAAATGGAGTGAATAACGACGACCTAAAAAATAAAGGCAAAAGAAGTAAAAACCCATCGTAGCGTGCCCGGAGGGGAGAGATCTTAGATGCTCTGTTGTGCAGAGCGACGGGGTATATATCGGATGAAAAGGGTGGGTTCCTCCATAAAAAATAACTTGCTTTGGTCTTGGTCTTGCCCATGAGTGTTTAAATATAGCATGGGTGATAAGCCCTGCGCCGATAATTAATACGCAGACTACATAGAGGTAAGCTTTACGAAATTGGGCAAGCCTTTTAACCATAAAAGATAAGAAATAGGCAGTTAGAGAAGATATCACAAGAACCTGGCCTGGGACGACACCCCATAAGTAAAGAAAGTCAAAAGCACTTGTTGATCCAAAGCCTTCATTTCCAGCACGGCTTATCCAAGGGGCATTATATCCATAATCGCTTGCAGCCATATCCATGCTGTTCATCCAAGGCATAAGGGCCAGAAATCCAAACAGGGGGAGTGTTATTTCAGCCAATTTTCTACGCAGAGATTTTTTATGAACAGATGACATTCAATTCTGATATACTGATCGCATCATTGTACAAGAATATGAATATGGAGAAAATAGTGATCTCGGAAATTGGAATATCAGGAGTTATTGCTTCACTTTTTGTTCTCTGTAGCTTTGCGACTTCGGCGTTTATTTCCTTTCTATATGTAAGAAGTCGGAAAGAAAAAATATTGTTGCAAGAACAGAATCTTCAACTTTGTACAGAAAAAGCAAGAATTGAGGAACGATTGAATGCTGCGTTATCTCAGCACACGACTATCAAAGAGCAGTTTGAGTCTCTCTCTCATCAAGTTTTAACAAGTTCTCAAAATCAGTTTTTGGGGCTAGCAGAGGCTTCATTTTCGAAGTATCATACATTAGTTTCTGGGAGAGAAGAGGGTATATCAAAAACCTTAGAGCAGCTATCAACTCGAACTCGAGAACTTGAAATAGCTCGAGAAAGAGCCTTTTCAGGTCTTTCTCAGCAGCTTCAATCGCTTTCTCAGGCTCAGCACTTACTTCAGAAAGAAACTTCTCATCTTGTCTCTGCTCTCAAATCGAGTCAATCCAGAGGTCGATGGGGTGAGCTTCAGCTTAAACGAGCGGTTGAGCTCACTGGAATGGTTTCTTATTGTGATTTCGACGAACAGGTTTATAAGGAAAATGATGGTTCTATTCAGCGCCCGGACATGGTTATTCGACTCCCAAATAAACGGATTTTGGTTCTGGATGCCAAAGCTCCATTTCAGTCATTCCTAGAATCATGCGATGCAGCCTCAGACGAAAAAAAGAAAGAACATCTTCATCTCCATGCAAAAACTGTTAAGGGGCATATAGAACGATTAGCAAGCAAAAAATATTGGGAGCAATTTCAAGAGGCTCCTGATTTTGTGGTTTTATTTTTGCCTGGCGAGTCTTTCTTTTCCTCGGCGCTTGAACAAGATCCATATCTCCTTGAATATGGTGTTGAAAGAAATGTTCTTTTAGCAACGCCTTCAACCCTTTTGGCTCTTTTAAGGATAATTGCCTACGGATGGACTCAAGCTGAACAGCATCAGAATGCTCTTAAAATTTTGAATGAAGCCTGTGAGCTTTGTAGTCGATTGAATGTTTTTGCGGATCACTTTAAAGAGATGAGAAAAGGCTTAGAAAAAGCGGTTAAATCGTATAACCAGGCAGCTTCATCATTTGAAACGAGGCTATTAGTCTCTGCTCGCCGTTTAGAGGAGATGAAAGTAGGAGTTAATAATCAGATTGAATCACCTAAAACAATTGATGGATTCGCCTCACAAGCCTCATCGACGGATTGAGTTAAAACATCCTCGGGGATTGGAGATAGGAGCTCATTTCTTTGGAAGGGATGGTCATATATACAGAGTTGAGCTATCAAATTCTGGCCTTTGTGCAAACTCTGGCCCTTGGTTTTTATCTATTGAATCAGAGAAATCTGAGGTTTTGGAGTCAGCTTTGAATGATTGGATCGAGGCTTATTCCGAAGGAAAAAATGGTGATCTTCCATATTTAGTGGATTCCAAACATAGGGCTTTAGAGGCTCTTCTTTCTATTCCTTTTGGACAGGTTCGTTCATATAAAGAATTTTCCCTCCTGATTGATAAGCCGAAAGCTTGGAGATATGCAGGATCTCTCCTTGGATCCAACCCGCTCCCTTTGATACTTCCGTGTCATAGGATTATTCGTTCAGATGGTAATCTGGGTGGTTTCATGGGTAGCTCGACGGAAGGAATTTTGATTAAAAAGAAAATTTTATTGTTTGAGGCTCGAAAAAACTGTTGTCAGAGAGTACAATAAGAGTATAAGGGGATGCGATTGATATCGCGAGGCCAAAAATGAGTTTCAAGCAAAATGATCATGACATTCAAAAGCTTTTAGATCGTATAGCTCAGCTTGAATTTCAAAATGACCAGCTGACAGCTGAGTTGGAATATGTAGATCAGCTTTTGCGATCTGTAGGATTTACCGATGGCCTTCAATCAGTTAAGGCTGCAGCCCAGGAGCTTGCAGAACATGAGCGCAGGGAGGATTTTCGTTTTGAAGAAGGGCTTCCTGATGAGCCTCCCGGCCTTGATGATTAATCTCAATGATCAGTAATTAGTACTTATTCGATATACTTCATAAGTTGATTGTTTAAGCTTTTTTCCAAGGTTTCAGCCGAAGTTCTTTCGAGCTTGTAAGGATCAAATCCTGTTCCTAGTAGAATTGCGGCTATGCAATTAATTTTAGATGGGTCGCAGTATTTATTTTTCATATCAATAATGGAACTTAAAGACTGAGAGAGGAGTTGTTTTGGTAGGGCCTGTGCTCCCTTCTCGTTCATTCGAATCGATATATGGGTGAAGATTGCGAAAAGATTAAGATCTGCATTTGCGGGGATTGAATGTTTGCTTTTTGCTTTTGCAAGTTTTCCCGACTCATCTTGGAAGATTCTTTCCCCCGGAGCTCTACTTGCTATCAAAGTCAAAACACCTTCCAGTGTTCCATTATGATCAATAATGTCTGAGTTATTTTTGCGAGCGACGAGATATGGTGATAAAGTCATAATAGTTCCAAACTAAATAGATGTTTGGAAAAAAGTTTAATACAGAGATATATTATGAATATAGCGCCTTCTATAAAAGAAAGCGCTGCGCAAGTAAGTTAAAATTACTTATTAAGAAGGTTTGCGATTTCAGGGGAGATTTCTAGAAGCTTCTTATATAGCAGATCGCACTTACCTTGGAGTTCTCGTGTCTGCTGAGCAACTATCTGAAGTTTAGCATTTTCCTCATGAAGTCCTGATACGTTTTTTTCCAGTTGCTGTATGACGGCGTTTGCTTCTTCCAAGAGAGACTTTTTTTCTTTTGCGTCGGATATAAGAGAGTTGTAAGCCGTTTTGAGTTGAGATGTGAGAAGGGAGAGGGTGTTTTTCTCGTTCTCAATCGAGATGGCGACTTCCTCTAAATTTTCATTTTGTTTGTCAAATGCTGTGGCAGCTTGATCAAGGCCCGAGAGTTTTAGAGAAAGATCAGAGATATTCGATTGAAGTTTTTCAGGTGAGATTTCCTTTACTACTTGAGTGATTTGATGAGCGGCTTCTTGCCAGTTAGTCACAAGACTTTGAGATATAGAGAGTGATTTTGTGATTTCTTTTATTTGCAGGGTTAGGTTCTCAATAGTTTGAGATTTCACTTTGATATCATTCGATCGCGTATTTGATAACTCCTTCTCATCCGCAAGAAGTTTTTTTAGGTTTGCATTGTCAGTTTGCAGCTGTTGTACTTGAGTATTAATATGTACAAGTTGTGAGTTTGTGTTTTGGTTGAGCTGTCCCAAAAGATGGATGTTTTCTTCAAAGTTTTTTTGAGGTTTCCAGGCACATAAATAAAATAAGGCACAAATTTGGCTTGCAGAAGCACAAAGCGATATGCCCCCAACGGTCGCCGAAAGTACAAAGGTTGTTGGTTGTGAGCTATATGTCAAATAAGCTATTGCGGCAGATATTGCAGACATTCCGAGTGTGCATATTGTGCCCGTTAATGATCCGCATTGTACGATATGGACTCGATTCCATAGTCTTGTACAAAAGCTTTCAGGAGATCTTGATATACTGACTGGTTGAGCTTCATTGTCTGAGTTGTTCTCAGTAGAAGGAAAGCCAGCGCAACAATAGGAAATAAAGCTAGAGATACAGGAAGACATATGAGTTCCTTAATTATTTAGGTGGATTAAGAGGCTTATTTGCTTCTTGAGGTCCGTTTTGGGACATCTTTTTTTCGTCTATCTTGTGGTTGACCATCTTAATTATTTTGTCAAGGTGATCTAGTTGCTCTTTAACATGTCCTTGAGTTTCTTCAAGGTCATGACGGGCTCCTTTTATTTCTTGTGTATTTTTTGAGAGAGATAAGATTGTTTTTCTGAGTTCGTCTATTTGTTTATTTGCTTCTTCTCGTTCCTTACGAAATTGGACTAACAAAGCTGCGGATTGTAAAGAAGATCCCCTAAATAGTTCTGAGGCATCATGAAGCTCTATTGCAACTGCATTGAGTTCTTTTGACGTATCGCCCATGTTGAGCAGCGACTGATTAAGGTCGCTTTCTTTCGAGTTGAGCATTTTAAGATTATTTTCAAGCTGTGCAGTTGAAGTTTCGTAGTTTTTTCCTGATTCTAAAAATAGATCGAGTTTTTTCTTCCAGTCGGCACTTCTTGTTTTATAGGCTTCGACCATCGAGCCGATTTCAAGAGCATTTTTCTCTGCAACCTGAAGCTGTTTTGATGCTGAATCAAGCTCTTTTATCCGCTCTGCAAACTTTTTTTGTTCAGATTCAAAAAGAACCTTCTGTTCATGTATTTTTGATGTGTAGTCAACTATGGTTTCTTTAAGTTCTTTCTGCGTTTTATTCAAACGCAGCACGGTATCTGTTAAAAGTTTGATTCTCTCTGCCATTTGAGAGACAAAACCTTCAAGTGATTTGAGAGGGGTAAATGTCCAAATTGTAATACAGCCGACTATACTCGCAAGTGCCGAGACAGCAAATGCAACGCATTGAGGTATTTGATTGAATATTCCTAAAGCGACTGAGGAAATAGCTCCAATAAGAGCATTTCCTCCAAGAACGATAATTGACCAGTGGGGCCATTGGGAATTTTGATTGGTTTCTCCAAAAAGGATACCGTTGGTTTCATGAAGAGCTTCTCCAGATGTGGTTAAAGCTTCTTGAAGTTGTTTCCAGGCAGGTGTTGCCCCGGTGCATGCTTGTAGACAGCAGGTCATTTCTTGTTATGCTCCTATTAATTTAATGTGAGTAGAAAACATTTAACGAATCCCTCTTTTCTTGGATTTACCTTGGGATATTTAGGATTGGGAGGAGTAAGATTTTAGTTTGAGTTTCCTCAGGAACTTTCTCGAGAAAGCCTGTTGGAAGTCCTCCGACCTGGGCATCAATTTGCGCATTTGAAATGCTACTTTGATCACGGTGAAATACCATCTTCATAAGAGGCGTTTGTGTTGGCTGTATCTTGTCTGTTCGATCTTGTAGCGGCGGCATCTTCAGAGGAATGGAGATGATGGATGATTCTTCTGATTGGAAAGAAATAGAGTCACTATTGTGAAGCGGAAATATCGGATTCATATGAATCTATCCTTAAGAGGTTATGAGTTAAGATTTTGAGTCACGTTCTGCAGATTATGCATTTTATTTTGAATCGTTTGGATAAACGCAGATTCCGGATGCATTCCAGATTGTGCGATTTTAAGTCCTTCTTGAAGTGATTCTGAGGCGCTTTCGTTATCGTCAAGTGCTTCAAAACAGCAACAGGCATATAAATATGGCAACGGGCTTTCAGGAATCAGACTTGAGGCTATCGCATAGCTATTTAAAGCTGGTTCGTGGTGTCCTTTGTGATATTGGCTGTGGCCAAGACCTAGCCAAAAATCTGGTTGTGTATTTTCTAGCCATACCAGAAATGAAAAGGCGTCTTCGGAGGCCTCATAGTTACCCTCTTCGAAATATTCTTTTGATTGATCGTAGAAACAAGATAAGAGAGAGTGGGAGAGGTTTAATATTTGCTTCCAAGTAGTGCCCGCAATCACCTGTTTTATGATGTTCTTTGCGTTCTGTGGATTGTGTAGCTGTTTTTCAACAAGTGCGCATGATTGAAAGAAAGAGGAGAACTCATCAACTTTATAGAGATTTTCTTTGGTGGCTTTCTCTATAAGGAGAGATAGACCTTTCTGCGATTTCATCTGAAATTGGATCAAAAGCCTTCGAATATCGTTTAATAATCTTCCTCTGCTTTGTTTTCGACTTTCAAGTTGAGAGTCATGGGCGAGAAGAGTGCTTCCCTCTGCAGCTATCTCATCGATAAGAAGGAGTGCTGTGTTTGAGTCGGTTTGCGGAAGTTCCATCTATAGTAGTTCCTCTCTGTTTTGGTTCTAATTATCGATCAATCAAGTCGATGAGAATTTTAGGTTTAAGACACTCCTTCCAGGCAAATCGTGGGCGACTAATCCTTGGTTTGAGTCGTTTTTTTTCGAGTGAGTTTTGAAGAACTATGCTTTGAGCTGAGTCTGGGCTTGAAAGGAGCAGTTTTTCTGGGAACTCGGTTGTATGTAGTCTCGCCATAAAAAAGAGCCTATGTTGTATAACATAAACTCTTTTCTACTAAAATTTTTATTTGTCGGAAATTCTATTTATTAGAATTTTGAATGAAATATTGAATGTCGGTAAGAAGTTGTTCGCGAATACGTGGTGAAAGATACATCATGTGTCCTCCCAGATATTGTTTGATAACTTTACGATGAGTGAAGGATTCTTTAGGTTCGGGTGGGTTTTGATTGCTTTGCTGATCGATATACACCTGATCAAGTGTATATTGTTGGCTATAGGATGGCGTTGCAAGATCATATAAGCCTGAAGCTGCAAATATTTTCAGATCAGGGCACCGAGACATGAGGCTTTGGAGCTTGTCTGTGTAAGATAAGTATCCAAAACCTGCTTCGAGTGATTTGTTTTTCCAATTCCAGGGGATAAACGCCAGAGTTGTGTATACGCCTTTGCCATCCCATCCTAATTTGTTTTGCAAGTGTTGCATCATCAGAGCAGTAAATCTGGAAGCAATTCTATCAAGGCTTGGGTCATGACTTTGATTACTTGCATCATGTATCATCGGGACGGAAATTCGACCGTCAAAACGCCCGATCCTTCTATTTTCAGATTTTAGAAGAAGTTTCTGAAATCGATGAGGAGGAATCTTAAGGTGATGGGCTAAAATAACTTCAGTTGGGATCCCTATATATCCGGATAGTTTCTGCGCTATTTTTAGGCACGAGTCTTTATTAGATGCGCTTCCTTGAATCAGGAGAGGGAGCAGCGCTGTTCTACCAAAATCGCACACTTCGTTGAAGAGGTCTTGTGTTGGTTTGTTTATATGTTCTTCTGCACAGGCGTTATAATACTGAGCAAGGAGAGCATACGTTGGCAGAGCGCATATCTGAGATAATGTTGAATATGGGTCGAGAGATTCTAAGTCGATTGCTGGTGAAATAGTGATGATTCCCGATATATCGAGCATGTAAGAGTCTTTTAAAGCTGAAGCAATTCCAATTGCTCGTAAAGCTCCATAGCTTTCTCCTACGAGGTATATAGGTGAGTTCCATCGGCCATACCTGGAAAGGAGATCTCGAATACACTGGCTGCAAGAAGAGATGTCTTCATCTACTCCTAAGAATTCATTGGCTTCTTCCTTAGAATTGGGTTCGCTAAAGCCAGTCGATACGGGGTCAATAAATATGAGATCAGCATATGCGAGGGGAGATTGTTTATTTGCACAAAGCGTATAAGGGGCAGTTTGATAATCTAGATCATCAGTTTCGATATGATATGGGCCCAGTAGGCCTAAATGCAGCCATACGGAGGAAGATCCAGGTCCTCCATTGAAGCAAAATAAAATTGGTCTGCTGGCCTCTTTGGGTTCTTTGATATATGCGATATAGTGGATTTTGGCCTTTTGTTGATTGTTTGTTCCATCAACCGTGACAAATCCTCGATAGGGAGTAAATGAAAGAGGGCCAATTGCCGTGGTTATGGTGTCTTTGTTGAGTATGAAATTGTCAGTGGGGCATGTTGCATTTGAAGAGGGGTTTTCTTCTAAAGGTGGAGCTACTGCATTCTGGGGCTTGTCTGTGCCAAACAGTGTTTGGCTATTGAAAGTAAACAAGATCGTGGATAGAGCTGCACATGTGTACAAGGTATTAAGGATCAGATAGTTCAGTGTATTCATGTAAGTTTTTTGAGAAACCTCTCAGCTGAATAATCGGTTATACGGAGCTTTTTTTGCGGCGATGCGTGTCCCGTCATTACTTCAATATCACGTTTTGGTTTTTCTAGAAGATCTGCAAAAACTGCAATCAGTTCGCTATTTGCTTTTCCTTTATCGGGAGGTGCGGTGATTGAGATCTTGATACGGCCGGCATGAACACCCGTAACGCCACTCTTTTTTGCAGAGGGTTTGACCGTTACAAGGACTTCAAGATCTGATCCGCGTTGATTGAGAAACGTAGGAGAGTTTAGCGGATTTTTAGGTTGAGCACTTGGGTGATTCATGGACGTGTATGCCTATTGATTATCGATTGTTTAGGCTCGTGGCAATAAAGATCAGCTTGACAGGAATAATCATAAGAGAGTTAATACATAAGCCAATTCTTTGCAATTTATGCAAGAATGAAGAAGTCTATTTTCTAAAAACGAACAATTATAAGATATGAGTAAAGAAGACACCGTTCGACTTGATGGGGTTGTTGAAGAACTTCTCCCTAATATGACCTTTTATGTCCGACTCCAAAACGGTGTTCGCGTGACAGCATATCTTTGCGGTAAAATGCGCATGAAAAATATTCGTGTTTTGGTTGGAGACACGGTGACGGTTGAAATGTCGCCTTATGATTTGACTAAAGCTCGCATTGTGTATCGCCAAAAGTAATCGATTCACGTAGCATTTGCCGATAGTTTTCTTGCTTGAGCTGATTTTATCGGGATCGAGAAATAATTCTGATTGATTTAATTTCTATCTCGTCATAGACTGGCCGAGCAATCAGTTGAAAAATACTGAAAAATTGGTAGCAATGCCCAGATAGCTCAGTGGTAGAGCACTTGCATGGTAAGCAAGTGGTCGTAGGTTCAATTCCTATTCTGGGCATTACTCTTTGTGATGAGGAGTCAAGTAAGGCCCTCATAAAGCTTTACGAATTTAGAAGAGGAACCTGCAATGGCCAAAGAAACATTCCAGAGGACCAAGCCACACGTCAACATCGGCACGATTGGCCACGTTGACCATGGTAAAACAACATTGACTGCTGCTATCACCAAAGTTCTCGCAAAAGGTGGTACAGCAAAATTCCGTGATTACACATCGATTGATAATACTCCAGAAGAAAAAGCTCGTGGTATTACCATCAATGCAACACACGTTGAGTATGAAACAGCAAACCGCCATTATGCGCACGTAGACTGCCCAGGTCACGCTGACTATGTTAAAAACATGGTTACAGGTGCAGCTCAGATGGATGGAGCTATTCTTGTGGTTGCAGCAACTGATGGTGCAATGCCTCAAACGAAAGAACACATCCTTATCGCACGTCAAGTTGGTGTTCCTTCGATCGTCGTTTTCTTGAACAAGTGCGATGCTTTGGCCGAAACAGATCAAGAGCTCATCGATCTCGTTGAAATGGAGATCACTGAACTTCTCGAAGCGAAAGGATACCACAACTGCCCAATCATCCGTGGTTCAGCTTTGAAAGCTCTCGAAGGCGATGCAAAGTGGGAAGCTCAAATCGAAGAGCTTATGAAAGCTGTTGATGAAAAGATCCCAACACCTAAGAGAACAGTTGACAAGCCATTCTTGATGGCGATTGAAGACGTATTCTCGATTTCAGGTCGTGGTACAGTTGCTACTGGTCGTGTTGAGCAAGGCGTTATTAAAATTAACGATAAAGTTCAGCTCGTTGGTCTTAAGAAAGAAGTTAAGGAGAGCACAGCTGTCTCTCTCGAGATGTTCAACAAGATTCTTGATGAAGCGCAAGCCGGTGAAAACGTTGGTGTGCTTCTCCGAGGTCTAGGCAAAGATGATGTTGAGCGTGGTATGGTTCTCTGTGCTCCTGGTACAGTAACTCCGCATACCAAGTTTAAAGCTGCTCTTTACGTTCTTACTCGAGAAGAAGGTGGCAGACATACAGCATTCTTTACTGGCTACCGTCCACAGTTCTTCTTTAGAACTACAGACGTTACCGGTACCGTTACTCTCCCAGAAGGTGTAGAGATGGTTATGCCAGGTGATAACGTTGAAGTTATCTGCGAGTTGATTGCTCCAATCGCGATGGAACCGCAAATGAGATTTGCTATCCGCGAAGGTGGTCGAACCATCGGTGCTGGAACTATTTCTCAAGTTATTCAATAAGAGATAGGTTTCAATGGGTGGGAGTAAACCAGCTCCCATCCTAACTTTGTTGCGAGTTTGCTGATTTGAAATTTAGATGATCAAATCAAGATGTTAGTAACAATGTTAAAAAATAGTTTTTTATACGAGGGAGTGTAGCTCAGCTGGTAGAGCAGCGATCTCCAAAGTCGCCGGTCGGAGGTTCGAATCCTTCCGCTCTCGTTGATAAGTCCGAATATAGAAGTTTCTATATTAGGGTAAGTTTGGTAGTATATCGTTCATTGTTGCAAGAAAGTGGCATGAACGGTGCATATACTTTCTTGCTCGATTGTGAGGTTTGATAGAAAGCTTAATCATTCTAAGACCTCGAACACAGTGTGCTCCCGAAAATGGTGTGATTACCTATGGAACCACAAAAAAGTGCTGTACCTAAAAATGCTCCACTCAAGAAATTCTGGAAGTCTTTTGAAGAGATAAAGGCTGAATTTAGCCGAATCCAGTGGAGTGAAGAGGGAGAAGTGCACAAAACTGCGAAAGTAGTTGTTGTTGCAACGTTTGCTTCAGGTCTTGTGTTATATGGAGCTGACCTTATTCTACGATCCGCTCTTCACGGATTAGGCGCTCTCTTTCAAGCTATTATAGGTTGAGGTGGAAAGTACTATGTCTAAATGGTATGTCATTCAAGTTCTTTCCTCACACGAAAAGCGTGCAAAAAAGCAGCTTGAGGAGAACAAAGAGAGCCACAATGTTGGTCATCTTATTGAGCGAATAGTTCTACCTACTGAAAACGTATCTGAAGTCAAGCGTGGTCAACAAAAAGTAGTAGAGAAAAGGCTTTGGCCTGGCTACTTGTTGGTTAAGATGACTTTAACTGATGAAAGTTGGATGTATGTAAAAAACACCAGCGGTGTGGTAGACTTTTTGGGCGGTGATAAACCGAATGAATTAAGCGATGATGAAGTCGAAGATCTCTTGAAAGATCTTGAAGACAAGCGCTCAAAAGTTACGCAAAAGCATCGTTTCGAATCTGGGGATAGAGTTAAGATTACCGATGGTGTCTTTGTTAACTTTGTCGGAACAGTTTCGGAAGTGTCCCATGATAAGGGTCGTTTAACAGTTATGGTTTCTATTTTTGGTAGAGATACCAAGGTAGAAGACCTTGAGTTCTGGCAAGTTGAATCTGCTGGAGATGAAGTTACGAGTTAATTCAGAGGGTTAATAGCCCGCTTTGAAAGGGATTAAATTCTCTAGGGATCTATTGTTAAATTGTTCTCTAGAACGTAATGCTCTAGCTGTGGCTTGTGAATTGGCCTCGTTCATTCGTAAGCAGCTAAGTATGGTTGTGAGATACCGAGTAAATCTCACCAGTGTGTGTTTTCTGAAATTCAGAATCTTGCGCTGTTAAAGCGGAAACAACAAGAGTGTAAAGCAGCATATGGCAAAGAAAGTTGCAAAGATTATTAAGCTCCAGATACCTGCAGGGAAGGCAAACCCAGCGCCTCCAATTGGTCCAGCCTTGGGTTCTGCGGGTGTCAACATTATGGCGTTTTGTAAAGAGTTTAACGCCAAGACACAAGCAATGGCAGGAGATATTCTTCCTGTTATTATTACTGTCTATCAAGACAAGTCTTTCACCTTTATCTTAAAGAAACCTCCGGTTTCTTCGATGATAATGAAGGCTTTGGGTATTGAGAAAGGCTCTTCCAATCCCAACCGAGATAAGGTCGGGAAGCTGAAAAGGAGCGTAGCGCAGAAAGTTGCTCAAGATAAGATGGTTGATATGAACTCATCTGATCTTGAAGGCGCAACTCTATGCGTTATGGGTACTGCCCGTTCTATGGGTATTGACATAATTGATGGGTAAAACATGAGTCGAATGACGAAACGACGTCGGGAGATGGCTTCTAAAGTAGATTCTTCCAAGAGCTACTCGATTAAAGAAGCTGTCGATATATTAAAAGCGTGTCCGCCGGTCAAATTTGACCAGTCAGTGGATTTTGCGCTTAAGCTCGGCATCGACTCGCGTAAATCGGATCAAAACGTGCGTGGAACTGTTAAGCTACCGAGCGGTACAGGTAAAACGATACGTGTGCTTGTTCTTGCAAAAGGCGACAAGCTTAAAGAAGCTCAAAATGCTTCAGCCGATTATGCGGGCAATGACGACCTCATTGAGAAAATTGTTGGTGGATGGACAGACTACGATGTTGTCATCGCTACACCTGACATGATGCGTGAGGTTGGTAAACTCGGTAAGGTTCTAGGACCTCGAGGTTTGATGCCGACGCCTAAGGCCGGTACTGTCACAACAGACGTTGCCAAAGCCATCCAAGAAGCAAGAGGCGGAAAGATTGAATTCAAAGCTGATAAATTCGGCGTTGTCAACTGCGCTGTTGGTAAGCTCTCATTTACCTATGAGCAGCTTATGGCCAACATCGAAGCGTTGATGGTTGCTGTTCAGCGTTCAAGACCTTCATCCGTGAAAGGAAATTTCATGCAATCATTGTATGTTTCCTCAACGATGGGGCCTGGAATTAAAATCGATCCACGTGAGTTTGAGACAGCTGCAAAGGGGTCATGACGGTATGAAACAAGAAAAGCAGTATTTGCTCGATGAAATCAAAGAGCAGATTACACAATCTAATGCATTCGTCATTACTCAGTATGGAAAACTTACTGCTGTTATGGCGAATGAGTTTCGTCGAGAATTGCAAAGCGCAGGTGGTCATTTTGAGGTTGTTCGTAAGCGCGTTTTTATGAAAGCGCTTGAGCAAGCCGGCCTCTCTTTTGATCTCGATGGTCTTACGGGTCATGTCGGAATTGTCTTTGCTGGATCAGATCCAATCGAAGCGACAAAGGCGATTATTCGATATAGCGATAAAAACGATAAGATTTTGCAGCTTCTTGGCGGCCACTTTGATGGTCAGATGGTAGGTTCCGAAGATATGCAGAAAATTGCGACTCTTCCGGGCCGTGATCAGATGCGTTCCGAGCTTCTCGGACTCTTCGAAGCGCCAATGGCACAAACATTGTCTGTTATGGAAGCTCTCCTTTGCTCAGTTCTTCATTGCATGGAGAACAAAGGCGCAGAGGAACAAAACTAGTATTCAGCTTCTAAACTTTAATTTTTTGAATGTGAGGGAATTGTTGTGAGTAAGAACATGGAACAACTCGTTGAAGAGCTCTCCGGGCTTACTGTTCTCGAGATGGCTAAATTGAAAGATATGCTTGAAAGCAAGTGGGGCGTTAAGGCCGCTGCTGCAGCTCCTGCTGCAGTTGCTGTTGCAGCTCCTGCTGCGGCTCCTGCTGCAGAAGCTACTGATTTTCAAGTTACTCTTACTGAGTCGCCTGCAGATAAGAAGATCGGAATCATTAAGGTTCTCCGAGAGATCACTGGTCTCGGTCTTAAAGAAGCGAAAGATATGGTCGAATCAACTCCAAAGGTGATTAAAGAAACAACACCTAAGGCTGATGCTGAAGATATCAAAAAGAAGCTTGAAGCTGCTGGTGCAAAAGTTGCACTTAAAGCTGTTTAAGCGACTGCGCTGCGTTCTTAGCAGGGATTGTAATAATCCCTGCTTATGAATCGTGCATCGTTGGAATGTGTAAGATAGTCGTTTGTGGAAATAACCTATTCCTGCTTGCGATAAATTGCGTATATTGACTATCCTTTAGCTACTTTCTTATTTTCCTGTTGCAATCTATTTTTGCACCAGATCCTCGTGTAGTGCCTGAGAGAGGGGACATAATGAAGGAAGCATTAAAATCTAATGCAAAATCTGATTCAAGTGGATCGGTCTATCATTCATGTGGAATGATTTTCATTTCGTATGGGGAGAACTCGAATCGCTTTTCGCTTCCTCATGCCTGTGTCCGTTATGGCACGTTTTTACCATTAGTAAGTTCTTTAAAGCACATGCCAAATAATCTAAATGGATAATTTGCATGTGGTACTGTACCTAAAAACCTCTGGAGTACGAGCATGCTGCGCCAGCCACCACGTCGTGTGAGCTTCCATGAGAAAGAGGACATTCTCGATCTTCCCAATTTGATTGAGGTCCAAATCAAATCATACGCGAAATTCTTGCAGGCAGATGTTTTGCCTGAAGAGCGCGATTTGCTTGGTCTTCACGAAGTTTTTTCGGAAATTTTTCCGATTAAATCCTTTGATGAGAAGACAGTCCTTGAGTATCTCTCCTATAATCTCGGAGTCCCTAAGTATACTCCTGAAGAGTGCATAAGACGCGGTATCAGCTATAATGTCACTCTAAAAGTTAAGTTTCGTTTAACAGACGAAACTGGCATCAAGGAAGAAGAAGTGTACATGGGAACCCTTCCGATTATGACGGAGAAGGGTACTTTCATTATCAACGGGGCCGAGCGTGTCGTTGTTTCCCAGTTGCATCGATCTCCTGGTATATGCTTTGAGCAAGAGCGATCTTCTCGCGGTACCATGACCTATTCATCCAGAATAATTCCTTATCGAGGAAGCTGGCTTGAAGCATCATTTGATTCACAAGACTTAGTCTATATCTATATTGACCGTAAAAAGCGTAAGAGAAAGGTCCTTGCTACAACGTTTATGCGTTGTCTTGGTCTGTCTACTAACGCTGATATCATCGAAGAGTTCTTTCCTACTAAAAAAGTAAAGATTAAGTCAGAAAAAGATTTGGCTAAATACGCTGGAAAGATCCTGGCTGAAGATGTGGCTGACGCAGAAAGCGGGCTTGTTTTTGGTAAGGCATCTGAGAAGCTTTCTACAGCGATGCTTAAGCGTATGCTTGATGCGGGTATTGAGACGATTAAGATTGCAGAAGATGCTGAAGAGACTCATCCGATTATCAAGATGCTTGCAAAAGATCCAACTGATAGTTATGAAGCTGCTTTGAAGGATTTCTACAGAAAAATTCGTCCAGGTGAGCCTGCTACTTTAGCGAATGCTAGAGCGGCTATGATGAGACTTTATTTCGACTCAAGACGTTATAATTTAGGTCGTGTTGGTCGCTATAAACTCAACTCGAAGCTTGGTTTTGAAATTTCAGATGAAAGCCTACAGCAAGTAGTTCTTCGACGAGAAGATGTCGTTCAAGCTCTTAAATATCTTATCCACCTTAAAGCGGGTGATGAAGGGTATGATGTAGATGATATTGATCATCTAGGTAATCGCCGAGTTCGCTCTGTTGGTGAGCTTGTTCAAAATCAGTGCCGAATCGGTCTTGCGCGAATGGAAAAAATCATTCGTGAGCGCATGAATTTATTTGATTTTACTGCTGACACATTGACTCCAGGTAAAATTGTTTCGGCTAAAGCTTTGTCATCGGTTCTCAAAGATTTCTTTGGCCGTTCACAGCTTTCTCAATTTATGGACCAAACAAACCCAGTGTCTGAGTTAACGCATAAGCGTCGACTTTCTGCTTTGGGCCCAGGTGGTTTAAATAGAGATCGTGCTGGTTTTGAAGTTCGTGACGTTCATCCGAGCCATTATGGAAGAGTTTGCCCTATTGAAACTCCTGAAGGTCCAAACATTGGTTTGATCACCTCGCTTTCAGCATTTGCTAAGATCAACGAGTTTGGCTTTATCGAAACTCCTTACCGAGTTGTCCGTGATGGTGTTGTTACTGATGAAATTGAGTACATGACTGCCGACATGGAAGAAGACTGTGTCATTGCTCAGGCAACAACTCAAATCGATAAGCATGGCTGCTTTGTTGATGAGACCTGCTGGGCTCGTCATAAAGGTGAAACGATGGAACTTGAAACTTCCAAAATCACCTATATTGACGTATCTCCAAAGCAAATGGTTTCTATTTGCACCGGTTTGATTCCATTCCTTGAACACGATGACGCTAACCGTGCTTTGATGGGTTCGAACATGCAACGCCAGGGCGTTCCATTGATTAGACCAGAAACACCAGTTGTCGGTACCGGCCTTGAAAAAAGAGCTGCTCGTGACTCGGGCGCGGTCGTAATTTCTGAAGAAGATGGTGTTGTTGAGTATGTAGATGGCTTTAAGATCATTGTTGCATCAAAAGGCAACAGAATGAAGAAAAAAGTCTATAACTTGAAAAAGTATCTACGATCCAACTCAGGTACTTGTATTAACCAGTACCCTATTTGCCGTGTCGGCGATAAGGTAAAGATTGGGGATGTTATAGCAGACGGTCCGGCTACCGACTCTGGAGAGCTTGCGCTCGGGCGAAATGTTCTTATCGCCTTTATGCCTTGGAGAGGCTATAACTATGAAGATGCTATCTTGGTTTCTGACAAGCTTCTGAAAAAAGATTATTACACTTCAGTTCATATTGAAGAGTTTGAAGTCACAGCTCGTGAAACTAAGCTTGGTAAAGAAGAGATCACAAAAGATATTCCAAATGTCTCTGAAGAGGCATTGAGGAACTTGGGTGATGATGGCATTATCAGAGTTGGTGCGGAAGTTAAGCCTGGAGATATCCTCGTAGGTAAAATTACTCCAAAAACCGAAACTGAACTTTCTCCTGAAGAACGTCTTCTTAGAGCGATTTTTGGTGAAAAAGCTGCAGACGTAAAAGATGCTTCTTTAACAGCTCCTCCAGGTATTGAAGGCGTTGTTATGGATGTTAAAATCTTTACACGCAGAGATCGTCTCTCGAAAACAGATGATGAGATGGTTGAAGAAGCTACTCGCTTAAAAGACATTCAAAAAGAGTATAAGACAAAGCTTACTCAGATACGTTCAGAGCGCCATGATAGACTAGGTGCACTTTTATTGAATGAAATCGCTCCCTCTTCTGTTGCACATAGAAAGACTGGAGAAATTATCGTTGATGAAGATGCGCCGATCACTCAAGAGATAATTGAACAATTTGAAAAAGAATTGCTCGAGAATCTTATCATGTCAAATAGTGAAATTTGGCAAGAGTTGAAGAAGATTCTTCGTGAAGGCGAAGCTCAGCTTGCAAAGCTCGATAGTGATTACAAGACCGAAGTGGAGCTTACCAAGAAGGGTGACACTGAGCTTGAAGCAGGTGTCATACGTCAGGTTAAGGTCTATATTGCCTCTAAGCGAAAGCTTCAGGTTGGCGATAAGATGGCAGGTCGTCACGGAAATAAAGGCGTTGTATCCAAAATTGTTCCTGAAGCGGATATGCCCTATCTTCAGACAGGCCAGACTATTGAGATGATATTGAACCCATTGGGTGTACCTTCTCGTATGAACATGGGACAGTTGCTTGAGACCCACTTGGGTATGGCAGCACGTATGAAGGGTATTCATGTTTGTACGCCAGTTTTCGAAGGCTTCCCTGAATGGAAAATCTGGGAGATGATGAAGAGCCTAGGTCTTCCTGAAGATGGTAAGTTCTATCTTTATGATGGCTGCAACGGTGAGCGCTTTGATGGCCCTGCCGTAGTTGGGTACATGTATCTCTTGAAACTTTCGCATATGGTTGTGGACAAGATCCACGCTCGTGCGACTGGACCATATTCTCTTGTCACTCAACAGCCACTTGGCGGTAAAGCGCAAATGGGTGGTCAGAGATTCGGGGAGATGGAAGTTTGGGCTCTTGAAGCATATGGAGCTGCAAATCTTCTCCAAGAGGTCTTAACAGTTAAGTCTGATGATGTTGCCGGAAGAACTCGCATCTATGAATCTATAGTCAAAGGTGAGAATATTTTGAAAACATCGACGCCGGAATCATTCAACGTCTTGATTAGTGAAATTAAAGGGCTTGGTTTGGATGTTCGTCCGGAAGCAGTTAAAGAAGTGCCATCTGAAGAGTTGGCACAAAAGTTGGCACTAAATCAATAATTTGCACCCAGAGATGGCGGAGTAGCACCATGTCAGATGATGAAACACTCTATTCGGATGATCTCGGTACATACGAGGTTGCAGACGAAGCCGCATTCGAAGACGAATTTGTCGACGAACTGGATGCCGGCTTTGACGACGAAGATGAAGATGAAGATGATGAAGAGGGCGATGGTCAAGAGTCCAAATCATCTTCAAAACAAAACTTTCAATTTGACGACGACGATTTTATGCGTCGTCGAAACAAATATGATGATCAATTCTTCACGACATCTTTTGATAAACTGACGATCCATATTGCATCGCCAGACGTTATCAGAAACCAGTGGTCGCGAGGCGAGGTCAAAAAACCTGAAACGATTAATTATCGAACCTTCAAGCCTGAGAAAGGCGGTCTATTCTGCGAAAAGATTTTCGGTCCAACGCGTGATTGGGAATGTTCTTGCGGAAAATATAAGAAGATCAAGCACAAAGGCATCGTTTGCGATCGTTGCGGTGTTGAAGTAACTTTGTCCAAGGTTCGTCGTGAGCGAATGGCTCACATTGAGCTTGCAGTTCCTGTTGTTCATATTTGGTTTTTTAAGTCTGCTCCATCACGAATGGGGAACATCCTTGGGATGTCCACAAGTGATCTTGAGCGTGTAATCTATTACGAAGAGTATGTGGTTATCGATGCAGGCCAGACTGACCTTCAAAGAAAACAGCTCCTCAATGATTTAGAGCTTCGAGAAGCTCAAGAACGATGGGGTAAAGATGCTTTTGTCGCTCGAATGGGCGGAGAAGCTATCCGAGATCTTTTAGCGACTGAAGATTTGGTAACGCTTCTTCAAGAGCTCAAGGAAAAGCTGCGAAAAACTAAGTCAATGCAAGCGCGAATGAAAATCGCTAAGCGCTTGAAGATTGTTGAAGCTTTCGTAGGTTCAAGCAATCATGCTGACTGGATGGTTCTTTCTGCAGTACCGGTTATTCCACCAGATCTCAGGCCTTTAGTTCCTCTCGATGGCGGACGTTTTGCAACTTCTGACTTAAACGATCTCTATCGTCGAGTGATTAACCGTAATAATCGCCTTAGAGCCATCTTAAAGCTTAAAACACCTGAGGTTATCATCCGTAATGAGATGAGGATGCTTCAGGAAGCGGTTGATGCTCTATTTGATAATGGTCGCCACGGACATCCTGTAATGGGTGCAGGTAACCGTCCTTTGAAATCCTTGGCAGAGATGTTAAAGGGTAAGCAAGGGCGTTTTCGTCAGAACTTGCTTGGTAAGCGTGTTGACTATTCAGGTCGATCGGTTATCGTTGTTGGTCCAGAACTTAAGTTTAATCAGTGCGGTATTCCGAAGATTATGGCTCTCGAGCTTTTCGAGCCATTTATCATCCGTCGGCTGAAAGATTTGGGTCATGTCTACACGATTAGGTCAGCGAAGAGAAAGATTCAACGGCAGGATCCTGAAGTCTGGGATGTTCTCGAAGAAATCATCAAAGGTCATCCAGTCCTTCTGAACCGAGCTCCTACGCTTCATAGGCTTGGTATTCAAGCATTTCAACCTACGTTGATTGAAGGTAAGGCTATTCGTATTCACCCACTAGTTTGCGCTGCATTTAACGCGGACTTTGACGGTGACCAAATGGCTGTTCACGTACCTCTCTCTGTCGAGGCTCAAATTGAAGCTAAGACCTTGATGATGGCACCTGACAACATCTTCCTTCCTTCATCTGGTAAACCAGTAGCTGTTCCTTCTCAGGATATGACTCTTGGTCTTTACTATTTGATGTGTGATCCTCTCTATAATCCTGAAGAGCAAGGTAAGAAAATAAAGCTCTTTAAAGATTCTGAAGAGGTTCTTCATGCTATGCATGCCGCTGGAAACTACAAGTGGGGTGGCATGAAAACAAATGTGAAGGATCGACTTGACTACTCAGGTAGAGGTCTTCACATCCATGAAAAAATTAGGCTTCGCACTGAAAATGGTACGATCGAGACTACGCCTGGGCGCGTTATCTTTAACCGTATTGTTCCAAAAGAGCTTGGCTTCCAAAACTATAGCTTACCGAAAAAGCGCTTAGGCGAGCTTGTTCTTGAGTGTTATAAGAAGGCAGGGCTTGAAGCTACTGTACGATTCCTTGATAACCTGAAGAACTTAGGCTTCCAAGAGGCTACAAAAGCTGCTGTTTCAATGGGTATCTGCGACGTTCTCGTTCCAGAATCCAAAGAGAAGCTTTTGAATGAAGCTCAAGCAAAGGTAACAGTTGTTCGACAGCAGTACGAAGATGGTATTATCACGGAAGGTGAACGCCGTTCCAAGATTATTACGATTTGGACGGAAACCACAGATGTTCTCTCGAACCAGCTCTTTAAACTGTTGGCTCAAGTTAACGATGCAAGGCTCAATCCTCTCTATATGATGATGGATTCGGGAGCTCGAGGAAATAAGTCTCAGGTTAAGCAGCTTGGTGCTCTTCGAGGTTTGATGGCTAAGCCATCAGGCGAAATTATCGAATCTCCAATTACTGCGAACTTCCGAGAAGGTCTTCAGCCGCTTCAGTATTTCACTTCGGCTCACGGTGCCCGTAAGGGTCTTGCCGATACTGCGCTAAAAACTGCTGACTCTGGATACTTAACACGAAGATTGGTTGACGTATCTCAAGATGTTATCATTACTGAAGATGATTGTGGAACACTCAATGGTATTGATGTTTCCGCTATCAAACAAGGTCAGGAGGAGCTTCTTCCTCTTAAGGATAGAATCTTTGGTAGAACAGTTTGTGATGATATCTATCTTCCAGGTGATACTTCAAAGCTGCTTGCAAAGTCTGGTGATATCTTAACTGTACAGCAGGCCGAAGCAATTGATAATGCAGGGTATGAATCGATTCGAATTCGTTCCGTTTTGACGTGCGAAGCTCGACGCGGCGTTTGTGCTAAGTGCTACGGTGTTAACCTTGCTAATGGCAAAGGCGTTTCACAGGGCGAGGCTGTCGGTATCATAGCTGCTCAGTCGATCGGTGAACCTGGTACACAGCTGACTATGCGAACGTTCCACTTGGGTGGTGTCGCTTCTGCTGGTAGCACCCCTGAGATTGTTTCTGCTGCTGAAGGTATCTTGGTCTATCTCGATCTGAGAACAGTTCTTAATGAAGATGGTATCTTCATTGCTCTTAACAAGAACGGTTCTCTTAATATCGTGAAGGATGAAGGTAGAACGATGGAAGAGTATCGCAAGCTTCTTTCTACGAAGACGCTTGAACCCCTTCAGAGTTTTAACCTAGAGCTTGGAACACACATTCTTTTCGCGGATGGTGTTCGTGTAAAAGCGGGAACGAAGATTGCTCAGTGGGAGCCTCATAACGTACCTATTATTTGCGATAAGCCTGGTTATGTAAAGTATGATGACCTTGTTGAGGGGATTTCCACTCAAAAAGATACTAATCGTCAAACTGGACAGGTCGAGCTTGTAGTTAAGCAGCATCGCGGGGAGCTTCATCCTCAGATTGCGATTTATGCTGATAATGAATTTAAAGCTCTTGTTGGAACCTACGCTTTACCTCCTGGCGCTATTTTGAGCGTTGATGAAGGTGATTTTGTAAAGGCGGGATATCTTCTTGCTCGTATCCCAAGGGGTGCGATTAAGACGAAGGATATTACCGGGGGTCTACCAAGGGTTGCCGAGCTTTTTGAAGCACGTAAACCTCGTGATTCATCAGAAATTGCAAAGATTGATGGTATTGTAGACTTCCGCGGTGTTCAAAAGAACAAGCGAGTTGTTATTGTACGTGATGAAGAGACCGGTGTAGAAGAAGAACATCTTATTCCGCATACAAAGCACTTGATCATTCAAAAAGGTGATCGTGTTGTGAAAGGTCAGCAGGTAACTGATGGTCTTGTCATACCACATGAGATTTTGGATATTTGCGGTGTCAGAGAGCTTCAGAAGTACATGGTTAACCAGGTGCAAGAAGTATATCGACTCCAGGGTGTCGACATTAATGATAAGCACATTGAGATTATCATTCGCCAGATGTTGAAAAAAGTTCGAATCATCGACGCAGGTGATACAAGCTTTATTTATGGTGAAGAAGTCGATCGTCGAGAGTTTGAGCAAGAGAATATTAAGGTTGCAAAAGAGGGTGGAAAGCCTGCGCAAGCAGCGCCTCAGCTTCTTGGTATTACTCGAGCTTCTCTATCGACAGATTCCTTTATCTCTGCTGCATCCTTCCAAGACACTACTCGTGTTCTTACAGATGCTGCATGTGGTGGAAAAACTGACTATCTATATGGGTTCAAAGAAAACGTTATCATGGGTCATACGATTCCAGGTGGTACAGGCTTTGCGCACCATAAGGCAGTCAAGAGTGTCGTTGAACGAGAGTCTGAAGAGCCTCTCGTCTTTGACTTCATTTCGACTCTTGCTTAAATAGAGATCTATTCTCTAAAGGCGTAGAATAAAAAAGGCCCTCAATTTTTTGAGGGCCTTTTTTATTTCAATCTTCGATGCTTATTTTTTATCTCGAGTGATCTTGCGCTAAAGGTTCAAAACAGAGTGCTTTAGGGTTCCTTATATCCCGTCCATAAATGAACGTGATATAAGGTGTTTCCTGATTATATTATGAGTTTAGATGCTAAACTTCGGGAGGTTTATTCGGGAGCGTTATTCGACATCTTCAATCGATTCATCCCGCTTTGGGTCTATCTTCCAAATAGTTACACGAACAGTGTTTTTGTCGCTTGTGCACTCGTGAAGAAAGGACGAGATAGATTCTGATAGGCTTTGTCTGCTTGAGAATTGAGAGACTCCTATCCGTGGAACAAAAAGCTGAGCGTTGAGTTGCTCATCGTTTTTGATCAGTATGGAAATCGTTCTTTGGCTTTTGCCAGATCTATCCACTTCAACGAGGTGTGCTGCCAGTGGTTCATTCGTTCCAGCAAGTTTTGTTGTGATTTCAGCATTTGATGCACTATCTCGGCCAACCATTAATTCATCATATTGAACAGAGCTATTCATAAAAGATGCTGTCGCTAAGTCTTCTATAGCTTGGTACGCTTTTTTGCATTCGCCTTCTTTTTGCAGGAGAGCCTGATAGAGCTTTCTTGTGGTCGAAGCAAGTTCAATAACACTCCTTTGATGTTTCTTCAGTTCATCAAGCTTAAGCTTTCCTTCTGCATCATCTGAACTGTTAAGATACTCTTGAATGACACGGTGTTGATGTCCTGTTATATCGTAATAACTTCGGGTGGTTTCATCTTTGCATGCTTTGATACGCAAGGATAAATCATTTTTCGATTCAAAAATAATTTGAGATATTTTTTGGAGTAGAGCTAAAGAGATTGATGATTGTTCAATATCAATTTTGTTTCCACTGAGAGCGATTAGTTTCGCAAGAGATTCTCCAGTATCTGTGCTTTCTGCGTAGATCCGACTTTCGAGTTCGGCTTGAATTTCTTGTTCTGTTTTATCTGGGACAATTTGAAGCTCTTGCAAAAGTGTATAAATCCGGAGAATCGATGTCCCCATAGGGGTTTTCCAGAATCCTTCAGGAAGATTGTGCGTTGCAAAGATGGTTGTGGCGTATTCAGATAGCTTAGGGCATGTTGACCAGGAGCAAAATAAATGCTTAATTTCCGAGAAAATAGAGCAGACGAGAGCATGTATCTTTGAGGAAATTGAAGAGAAGAATGTCTTCTCTTGTTCCGTTTCTTTGGGTGTTATGACTTCTGGTGAAATAATTGAATTAAACTTCGGAATATTTAATGATGTCATTTTATTACCATTTAAATGATTAAATTTTAAATTAGCTTAATCAATGTGGTAATTAATTTAAATGTATTTATGTAAAGTGAGGAGGGGATGTCTGTTAGACATTAAGATGCGATGCCCTCGTGCTGTTTTTTTTACAGCACGAGGGTTTTGAGTGTTGATTGTTGCGCTAGTTACTGTTCTTCTTTTGCATCCGTAATGAGCGCTTCGGAGATCAAGCCAATGCCAGCTGCAGAGGCTGCATGAAGAAGGTATGTTTTTACGACCTTAAGCGGATCTACGACTCCGGCTTTGATAAGATCTTCGACTTCCTCAGAGTTTGCATTAAATCCGAAATTGCCGCTCTTGAGAAGTACCTCAGCAACAACCACTGAGCCATCTTTTCCTGTGTTTGCGATAATTTGTCGAATGGGTGCTTCGCATGCCATGGAGACAATTTTTGCACCGAGAAGTTCATCGCCTTCAAGCTTTAATCCTTTCGCTGCTTTTGAAGCTTGAAGAAGAGCTACACCGCCGCCTGGAACAATGCCTGATTCAAGAGCTGCTTTTGTGGAGTTTAAGCTGTCTTCAAAAGCTTGTTTTTTGTTCTTTAGTTCAGGTTCAGTTGCCGCTCCGACTCGAATTTGTGCTACTCCGCCTGAAAGTTTAGCGCGACGCTCTTCAAGCTTTTCCTTTTCGTAGCTTGAGGTTGTGTTTTTGATCTCAGCATCTATTTGTTTGACACGTGCTTCGATGGCATGTTTATCGCCTGCAGATGCCACAATTGTGGTTGTATCTTTCGTGGAGATGATTTTGTCGCATTTGCCGAGCGCTTGGACTCCAGCTTCCTTCAAGGAAAATCCAGCTTCTTCAGATATAACTGTTGCTGATGTTAAAACGGCAATATCCTGCAACATTCCTTTTCGGCGATCGCCAAACCCAGGTGCTTTGACAGCTGTAACTCTTAATGTCCCGCGTAGCTTGTTGACTACCAATGTTGAAAGAACGTCCGGTTCAAAATCTTCTGCAATAATAAGAAGCTCTCGGCCGGTTGAAGCAATCGATTGTAGAACAGGCAAAAGGTCATGGATGGATGAAATTTTTTTGTCGACGAGAAGTATTGAGGCATCCTTCATCTCAACAATCATTTTTTCAGTGTTTGTGCAAAAATATGCGGATAGGTATCCACGGTCGAACTGCATTCCTTCCACAACTTCAATCGTGGTATCTGTACTCTTTGCTTCTTCAATTGTGATAACGCCTTGCTTCCCAACTTTTTTGATAGCTTCTGCAATTACCGCGCCAATTTCTTTATTAGAGGAGGCTGATACGGTTGCAATATTGAGAATCTCAGCATCATTTTTAACAGGGATAGCCATGCTATCAAGCTCTTTGATAATGGCGTCTACGGCCTTGTCGATTCCTCGCTTGATGCCAATCGGGCTTGCTCCTGCTGAAATAAACTTCAAACCTTGCTCGACAAGAGTTTTTATTAAAATTGTGCCTGTAGTTGTTCCATCACCGCACTTTTCTTTGATCTTTTGGACTGCTTCTTTTGCAAGCGAAACACCCATGTTTTCGAAGGCGTCTTGAAGTTCGAAATCGCGTACGATGCTGTTTCCATCATTGGTGATAGTTGGAGCTCCCCAGCTCTTTTCAAGACCTACATTTCGCCCTTTTGGTCCTAACGTGCAGGAGACAACATCTGCTAGTTTTTTTAAGCCGGTATAGAGTTTTTGCCGTGCTTCTTCTTCAAAAATGATTTCTTTTGCGTTAGCCATAGATCGAATTTCCTCACAACGTATGGCATGATTTATAACGATCAACCATCGATTCTTGCAAGAGGAGATTGTGGATTATTTAGCAATTTCTGAATGAGAGTGCTAGTTTTTGATAAATGAAAGCGCTGATTGATAAAGTTGTTTTTTGCGAAGTCCATACATTTCCGCGATTTGATGTGAGGCTTCGCTGAGAGAGGTTCCTGAGTGATAGAGTAGCAAAACCTTTTGAGTTGCGACATCTAGGTCCACAGTCTTTTCGGAGCCTGGGCCAATGACCAGAATAAATTCTCCGCGAGGGGTCTGTTTCGAGATCTTCTCAAATACTTCTTCGCTTGATCCTCGAAGTACTTCCTGGTGAATTTTTGTTAATTCACGTGCAAGAGCAATCGAGTGTTTTGGATTAATCGACTTGAGTTCCTCAACCGTTTCTTGGATTCTATGAGGCGATTCAAAAGCTATTGTGGATCCTGGGTAATAGCAGCACTCTTCGAGGAGTTTTTTTCTTTCTCCCTGAGCTTTTGGGAGAAACCCGATGAATTGGAATCTAGAGCAGGGCAATCCGGAGAGAATAAGAGCTATGATGGGGGAGCAGGGGCCTGGGATCGTGTCAACATTAAATCCCTCTTTAATTGCTGCAGAAACGAGTTCAAACCCTGGATCAGAGATTAATGGGGTTCCTGCATCAGAGACCAAAACGACATTTTTTTCTTGTCTCAGGTTTTGCAAAACGGCTTCGATCTCTCTCGACTCATTGAAAGTGTGGTAGCTTTTGCAGGAAATGCCATGTATGCCAAGGTGGTCGAGAAGGATTTTTGTTCTTCGAGTATCTTCGCATAGAAGAAGATCCGCAGTTTCAAGGACTTTGATCGCCCTGCGAGAAAGATCTTCAAGATTTCCAATAGGAGTTGCGAGGAGAGTAAGCACCAAAATACCTAAGCGAACGAGAATAAGGTGGCACCCAGATTTGAACTGGGGAATGGAAGCTTTGCAGGCTTCTGCCTTACCACTTGGCTATGCCACCATAAATGAACAAGTAGAAAACAACTTGTGGTTGCAGATACTACACGTTCCAGTAGTTGATTTGCAACCACAAAGTATTTTCAAATGTTAGAATCTTTTCAAAAACTCAAGGAAGAATCTAAGAAGATTTGATTCTGAAAGAGAAAAAGCTCCTCAAGAGCTATCTTTCGTGGTATAAGCCAACAAAAATATTAAACCTGCAAGTTCAGAATGGATATCTCACAAGAGTTAATTAATCTGTGTGCCGCCTTTGATCAACCCGTGCCAACTAAAACAGACATTTCTTTAGTGGTGGTTGATTCACGTGCAGTTATTCCAGGAAGTCTTTTTGTTGCTTTGCGTGGAGAAAAGACCGATGGTCATAATTTTCTTCAAGAAGCGGTGCAAAAGGGTGCACGAGCTCTTCTGATTCAGTCCGATTATAGAGGCCATGTCCCAAGTGTTGAAGTCGTCATTCGAGTTCCAGATACACTTGAGGCTCTTCAAATGATGGCAAAGTCAAAAGTTGTTAGATCGAAGGGACGATTACTTGCTCTTACAGGATCTTTAGGGAAAACTACCACCAAAGAATTTCTCAGAACTATAGCCTCATCAAAGTGGAAAACTTTTGCTACATCTGGAAACCAAAATTCACAAGTTGGTCTTGCTCAAACTATTTTAAATTCCTTGGAAGGAGATGAAGAGGTCCTGATTGTAGAGATGGGTATGTCTGGAGTCGGACACATAAAAAAGCTTGTTGATATTGCGCCTCCTGATATTGCCATGATTCTTGAGGTGGCTCTTCAGCATGTTCAATTTTTTTCAAATGGTCTTGAAGGTATTGCTGATGCAAAACTTGAGATTTTCTCACATCCTAAGACTCAGCTTGGACTTGTAAATCTCGATACAAACTATGCTTGCAAACTGTTTTCAACCTATCCTATTTCAAAGCGAGGGTATACATCGAAGGGGGCATCTAATGCTTGGATCTCTCTCGACGTCCTCGAAGATAAGCTTTGCTTTGTTGAAGATGGTGCAAAAATATACTTTCCAAAACCAGTATTTCCAGTCCGTCATGTCTATGACAATCTTTTAGCAGCGGTTGCGGGAGCTCGTGCCTTAGGTATGAGTTGGGATGAGATTAAGCCAACTATTTCAAAATTGCAATTACCAAAACGACGGTTGGAATTTCATCAATTTGGCTCCATCTCCTGTATTAATGATGCTTATAATGCCCCTGAACCATCAGTTATATCTGCATTGGATTACCTTGACTCGTTTAAAAATAGACGAAGAGTCGCAGTTCTTGGACAGATGAAAGAGCTTGCTGAATATTCAAGAGAGGTGCATGAACGGGTTGCAAAATATGCTCTGGGTCGTGCCGATCTCCTTTTATGTCTTGGTGAGGATAGCTTGCCAATGTTTGAGATTTGGAAGGAAGCTTCAAGACCCGTATTTTGGGCAAAAACATATGATGAATTATGTCTCCTTGTCGACTCTAAGATTGCTTCTGGGGATGTTCTTCTTCTCAAGGGTGCGAGTTCAAATGGTTTATGGAGGCTTCTTGATCACCCAAAAATCAATACGAACAAAATTTCAGATTCTAAAAGTTAAACGCTCTGATTCAAAAAGAGATATGAGATGATTCCGAAGATGTTAGAATACCTAGTAGCTCATTACGAGTGGACAATCCCTTCAGCTTTTTTTTACACGTCAACTCGCGTTATTTTAGCGGCCTTTTGTTCGCTTCTTCTTGCGCTCCTTCTGGGTCCATTGTTTATCAGAAAGTTGTATGAAATGAAAATCGGGCAGCCTATTCGAGATTTTGCAGAATTTCGATTTCTGCTTGCGGATTTGCACAAAAACAAGAAAAACACCCCAACAATGGGTGGAGTGCTTATAATCTTTTCTTGCATTGTATCAGCTATTCTTTGGTGTGATCTTAAAAGTCCATTTACTTGGTGGTTGGTTGTAAGTGCGATCACAATGGGACTGCTCGGGGCAGTTGATGATCTTCGAAAGCTTAGAAATAAAAGCTTTAAGGGACTATCTGGGAAAACAAGACTATTTGTTCAATTTCTTTTTAGCGCATGTCTTTTGTCATACTTCTATTTTCCTGAGGTGTCGCAACTTGGGTCTTCAATCGGTATAGTTCCGCCAAAAATTGTAGATACGCTGCACCTTTCAACAGGTCAAGCCTCTCTCACTCTTCCTGAGTTTATGGCAAGGTTTTACATCCCTTTTATCAAATATCCAATTCTCTTTACTTCCGCTATCGGAATTCTATTTATCATTCTTGTCGATATGATCGTTATTTCGGGTTCATGCAATGCTGTTAATCTGACCGATGGTTTGGATGGACTTGCAGCAGGTTGTTCAATTCTTGTCGTTTCTGTTTTGGCCTTGTTTGGATTTGTTTCAAATAATGCAGAGTTCGCTCAGTACCTTAATATTCTTTCAATCGAGGGTAGTGGTGAAATAAGTGTCTTTTTAGCTGCAGTTTCAGGGGCATGTCTTGGCTTTTTATGGTATAACAGCCATCCAGCTCAGGTTTTTATGGGAGATACGGGATCATTGGCACTCGGTGCAATCATTGGGACAAGCGCTGTATTGTTGAAGCGAGAGGGTTTACTTGCTCTTGTTGGTGCAATCTTTGTTGCAGAAACCTTGTCTGTGATTCTGCAAGTTGCCTCATTTAAACTTACTGGAAAGCGAATCTTTCGATGTGCTCCGCTCCATCACCACTTTGAATATGAGGGGATGCACGAATCAAAAGTGGTAATACGGTTTTGGATTTTTGGATTACTATTAAGTCTTGCGGGGCTTGTATCTCTGAAATTTCAGTAGGAATTAATACAATGAAGCTTGAATTGAACCAGAATGAAGATGTTCTTGAAAATTCAAAAACCATCATTTTTGGGTTAGGTGTTAGCGGGATTTCTGTTGCCCGCTACCTAGATAAGCTTGGGTTATCCTTTATCATTGTAGACGACAAGATTAAAAAATTGCCTGATAATTGCCCGAAAACAGCTCTTATTTCATCAAAAGAGGCTGTTGAAAGCCTTTGTAATCAAGATGGATATACTCATTTAGTGATTTCTCCAGGTATTTCACAATCACATCCGCTTGTTCAGAAGGCAAGTTTATTAGGTGTGCATATTTTAGGAGATGTTGAACTTGCATTTCGTTTTTTCAAAAACAAAAATAATGGCAAAAATAGTTTAGGAAAAAAGATCCCTAAAATCCTTGCAATTACAGGTTCTAACGGTAAAACAACCACCACGATGCTTGCGGCTCATATTCTTGAATGTGCGGGGCTTAAGGCAGAGACTGTAGGTAATATTGGAACTCCACTCTTAGATTATTTGGAATATGAAGGAGATGCACTCGTTGTCGAGTTGAGTTCTTTTCAATTGGAAACGGCTAAGGCTCAGGTCCTTGATGCTTGTTTGTGCACTAAAATAACACCAAACCATCTTGATCGACATGGTAGCATGGATGAATATGCTAAAGTGAAATTTAACATATTCAATTGCCTTAAAAAAGAGGGTAAGGGGTTTATTTTTGAATCAATAGCAAATGATTTTAATGATCTCATGCCCAGAGGGCTAAAAATATATGGGCGTTCAGATGCTTCATATATCAAGTTGGATGGGCGGCGCGTAATTGAAGATGGGGTGTTTTTGGGGTATCTGCCAAAAGAGATCCATATGGCGGAAAGTCATGATGCTGAAAACTTTTTAGCGGCTTACCTTCTTGTGGGGTCATTTCAAATTCCATTCGAAACAGCAATTTCAGCATATTCATCCTTTCAAAAGCCTCCACATAGAATTCAATATGTAACAACTTTTAACGGAGTCTCTTTTTGGGACGATAGTAAAGGAACAAATCTTGATGCAACTATGAAAGCAGTAGACTCTATTGAGGGTCCAATTATTTTGATTGCTGGAGGTGTGCATAAAGGCGAGCCTTACCATATTTGGTCAAAGTTTAAAAATAAAGTGTCGCATATTGTCGCTCTTGGACAAGCGGCTCATGACATCGAGCAAGATTTGGCAGGTGTAATTCAAACGCTAAAAGTTCAGTCATTAAAGGAAGCTGTCCTCAAGTCCTTTGAACTGTCGCATGAAGGCTTTTCTGTTCTTCTCTCGCCAGGATGCGCAAGTTATGATATGTTCCGAGATTATAAGGATCGAGGTATGCAGTTTCAGAGTGAAGTCTTGAAGCTTAAAGAAGAGGTTCGACAATGATTCGTGCCAAGGATGTGGTAGTGCTAGCCTCTCTCATTAATATTGCTGTTGTAGCGCTCATTCTGACAACTTCTGTCCAGCATCGATCCGAATTCTCACAGATGCAAATTGCTTCCTCTGGCCAGTTTATTGATTCCAAACTGATCGACTCAAAATCAGTTGATTCAAAATCGAATGAGAGCATATCCAAAGGTCACAAAACATCAAGTTCATCAGTTGGTAATAGTTCTTCGAGATATTTAGGTAGAGATCAAAAGCCCTCCAAATCGGATCCGGAAATCAGTTTAGAAGAGGCTCCCTCGGTTTTAGAAAAAGATAATCTATGTCTCGATGAAATAGATGCGCTTTTGGAAGAATACGAAAAGGCCGAAATAGGCGCTTATCAGCAAAAAAAGACTTCAAGTGCTTCTCAAGGTAATGAAAATGCCAAAAAAGGCGAAGAAGTTACAGTCAAAAAAAATTCTCAAATAGAGCTTAAACAAAAATCGACCAGTATAGCATCTAAAAAGAACGAAAAGCCGATCTCTTCAGAACAAGTTCAATATATTGCATATACCATTCAGAAAGGCGACAACCCTTGGAAGATTGCCAAGCGGTTTGGAATGTCATTCGAAGAGCTCTTAAAAATTAATTCTCTTGATGCAAAAAGTGCTAAAAATTTGAAAATTGGCCAAGTTTTAAAAGTTATAAGCCCTAATAGTACATCGAGTAATCAGCAGAAACCTTTAACGAAAAATAGCAGCGGCTCAACACAAATTAAAAAAGCTCCAACAACACAGTAGAAAACGTGAGACAACAATCTCTTCCTCTTTTTCCAGTTATCCTTTTGTATCTCATCGGGTGTATTACTATTTTTGATGCCTCTGCAGGGGAGCTTATCGATATTAATTCTCAGAGATCGCTGTGGAGTGCGTTAATCAAGCAAATTACTTTCGGAATCATGGGGGCAGGACTTGGATGCGTTCTCTATCGTATAGGCTGGAGAAAGGTCCTTGAGGTAAGTCCTATTCTTCTTTATATAGGAATATTTCTTCTTCTTTGTGTTTTTGTCCCAGGAATTGGAGTGTCTGCTAATGGAGCGAAACGTTGGGTAAATCTTTTGGGATTCACTCTGCAGCCTTCAGAGTTTATTAAATACTTAGCTCCCTTTTATTTGATTGACGCTTTGTCCAAATCCTCTCCTTTAAGCAATAAGAAACAGCTATATAAAATATTGGCTCCTATAGGTGTTTGCGTTTTATTGATTCTTTTGCAGCCAAATAATGGAACGGCTTTTGTTATTTCAATTACCTCAGGAGTTCTTATACTTCTTATGAGAGTTCCCGTAAGGTTTTGGATTGCTCCGGCTTTGTGTCTTGTTGCTTTATCACTTGTCTTTGCGTGGAAAAAAGGGTATGTACGAGCAAGGATTGCATCTTATATGAACCCTGAAGCCGATATCAAGGGGAAGGGGCATCAGCCATATCAAGCAAAGATTGCTGCAGGTTCCGGTGGGTTTTATGGACTTGGAGTTGGTAGAAGTATGCAAAAATTGAGTTATCTTCCAGAAGCTCAAAATGATTATATAGCTGCTATCTATGCTGAAGAGTTTGGTTTTATAGGCATGCTAGGCCTTATTGGGTGCTATGTCACTTTAGGTCTTGCAGGTCTTCGTATTTCTTTAGAAAGTGAAGATCCAAGAGCTCAGTTGGTCTCTGGAACTATTGTTTTTCTTTATTGCTTTCAGGCCTTTATGAATCTTGGCGTTGTTTCTGGTCTGTTGCCAAGTACCGGACTGAATCTTCCGTTTTTTAGTCAAGGAGGGTCATCTTTGATTGCAAATCTAGGAGGACTTGGAATTCTTTTGCAGTGCAGCAGGGATAGATCCATTTATGGCTTGACCCAAGGATCAATACGTAGAACCTCTAAAATAGTGGAGTTGCAAGAATGAATAAACGAGTTCTAATTGCTGCTGCAGGTACAGGAGGTCATTTGTTTCCTGCTATAGGGTTTGCTGAGGCTCTCGAGCAACAATTTGATAACTTGGATATCTCCTTTGCAGGGCATAAATTGAATGAGAATTCATTTTTTGCAGCTAGATACCCTTCTTATAATATTGAAGCTGCACTCTTGTCGAAATCTCCTGTAAAAATGATGAAATCTGTAATTAAGAATACTCATGGAGTTCTTCAATCTCTCAAAATATTAAGAATAAATCGTCCTGATGTTGTTATTGGTTTTGGAAGCTATCATACAGCTCCACTTCTTTTGGCAGCGACGATTCTTAAGGTTCCCTATTTTTTATTTGCCGCTGACTCGGTTCCTGGAAGGGTTATTCGCTTGTTTGCTCCTTATGCACGGTATACGGGATTATTTTATCCTGAAGCACAAACTCGCGTGAAAGGGGTAACGATTCCCCAAGGCCTACCATTAAGGGATAGATTGAAAAGACATCTTGGTATCCATCGCGATTTTCAAAGGGTAGCAAAAGAACTCTATGGTTTTTGCCCAGAGAAACAGGTTCTTCTTGTTATTGGTGGATCTCAAGGAGCTCGTTCGCTTAATGAAATTATTCCGAAAGCGTTGAAAGCAGGTGATTCAATTCAGGTGCTCCACTTGGCAGGCAGCTCAGAAGAAAAAAAAATCGTAGATCGAAGGTATCTTGATGCCTCGATTTCGGCTTGTGTTCTAGATTTCGAAAAGAATATGGAATATGCCTACTCTGCCGCAGATGCTGTAATAGCTCGTTCTGGAGCTTCTACGATAGCTGAAATATTGGCCTTTCAAAAACCATCGCTCCTCATTCCTTATCCACATTCACAAGATGGGCACCAATCTCTTAATGCACATATTCTTGAGCAAAACGGTTGCTCTTTTGTTCTGCAAGAGGGTGAGCTCGAAATGAGATTGTCCCAAGCCGTGGAAAAACTATTTCAAGACGACGTTGTACGAAATATGCAGAAACAACAGTCTGTTCGTTTTCAGGAATTAACTTGTTGTTCGCTTTTGGACCAGATATCTGCGCACCTTAAAGGGAGTTAATGGTTTATGCAGCCTACTCAGATAGAAGAAAAATCCGTCCACAAAAAATCGGTCCACTTTATCGGAATTGGTGGGATTGGCATGAGCGGTCTTGCAAATCTGCTTCTTGAAAATGGCGTCAAGGTAACCGGGAGCGATCTCAAAGAAAGTGCTCTTCTTGAGTCGCTTAAGAGGAAGGGGGCCTCTATCTATTTGAGCCATTCTGGAAGCAATATTCATACGCAGGATTATATTGTCATCAGTAGCGATATAGGCCATGAAAACCCCGAGATACGAAGAGCAAAAGAACTTCAAATACCGATTATTCATCGCTCAGATCTTTTGAAAGAGCTTGCCGAAAAAGGGAATCTGATTGCGATAGCTGGAACGCATGGTAAAACTACAACTTCATCACTGCTTGCTCATACTTTATGCAGTGCAGGCCTGGATCCGAGTTTTGCAGTCGGAGGTATTCTTAAAAATACAGGAATGAATGCGCGATTTGGTAGGGGAGATCATTTCGTTATAGAAGCGGATGAAAGCGATGGAACCTTTCTTAAATATGGCTATCAATATGCCATTGTTACAAATGTTGATACAGATCATATAGTGCATTATGGTTCTTATTCGAAAGTTCAGGAAGCTTTTAAGACCTTCATTGACAAATCATCATCACCTGAGCATATGTTTCTATGCGGTGAAGATGCATTTCTTAGGCAGTTTAGTTCTCAGGGTATTCTCTATGGATTTCATGAAGGCTGCTCTTTACGTGCTTGCAATATTCGGTATGAAAGACATGGAACTCTTCTTGATATCACGTTCAATGGACGATTCTACAAAGATGTAATTAGTCCGCTATATGGCCGACATAATGTTCTCAATGCTCTTTCAGTTTTTGGTCTGTGTATCGAGCTTGGAGCTTCGGAAGACCAAATTCGAAAAGGATTTATTTCATTTCAGGGTGTAGAGCGACGCCTTGAGTTGCTTGGTGCTGAGCGAGATATCTTAATTTATGATGATTATGGTCATCATCCAACAGAGGTGCGTGCGACTCTTCAATCTTTGCGTCAAAAAGTAGGTGGAAGAAAAATAACTGCCGTATTTCAACCTCATCGCTATAGCAGAATGAAGTACCTTTTGGATGAATTTTCAGAAGCATTCATTGATGCAGATTGCGTTGTTGTTACAGATATATATTCGGCTGGAGAAAAGCCTGTTGATGGAGTCTCTTCAGAAGTTATTTTCCAAAAAATTGCAGAATCTGTTCAGGGGGAGTGCCTTTTTGCTACAAGAAGTGAGTTAGTTACTTTTCTTCAGAGTCGATTAAGACCGCATGAGGCAATCATATTTTTTGGTGCAGGAGATACTGTAAAATTAGCGCATGAGCTTTCTCAATCAGTACAATCTATTCCCAAACTTCAGGTAGGACTTATCTTTGGCGGAGAGAATTCAGAGCATAAGATATCTAAAATATCTGCGCATGCTGTGAATCAGCATCTAAATAAAGATCTTTATAACATTAAGCTTTTTGAGATCTCTTCAAAGGGTAGCTGGAATGAGGTGGATTCATTTTCTAAAGAATCCAATCACGTGAAGTCAAAAAAAAGATTGTCTCAAGAGGTTGTTGCCTCTCTTGAGGCCTGTGATGTGGTGATTCCGATCCTTCATGGTCCAAAAGGTGAAGATGGAACTGTTCAGGGTTTTTTTGAACTGTTGGGTAAACCATATGTTGGATGCGGTGTAGTTGGTTCTTCATGCTCCATGGACAAGGTAAAGACCAAAAGAATCGCTCAATCGGCAGGAGTTCCTATAGTGCCTTTTTACGAGGTCAAGAGCGAGGATTGGCATAGACGTCGACAGCACGTTCTTGAACAGATCATTTCAATTCTTTCGTTTCCTCTTATCATAAAACCTGCACATCTTGGATCTGCAGTCGGTGTTGTGAAAGTGGATAATGAGATGGATCTTGAAGCGGGGCTAGATCTTGCCTGCTCAATCGATCGATTGGTTCTTGTTGAAAAGTGCGTCAAAATTCGTCACGAAATTGAATGCGCTGTATTAGGAAATGAAGATCCAGAAGTTTCAAGTCCTGGAGAGGTATGTACTGGAGGTAAAGTCTATGATTATGCCGCTAAGTATGCCTCTAGTGGTTTTGCAACTACCTTGAACCCGCAAATTTCTGATCGTCTGAAAGAGTCGATACAAAAACATGCGATAAATACATACCGCACTCTTGATTGTCATGGAATGGCGCGAGTTGATTTTTTTGTTGATGATGTGGGTGATATATTTTTGAATGAGGTCAATCCTATTCCAGGATTTACTGCCATCAGCCTGTATCCATCCTTATGGATGAGAGAGGGAAAAAGTTTTACACAGCTGATTTCAGATTTAGTCCTTTTGGCTTTTGAACAATTCATGAATGATGCACGTTGTTTCAATCGACAACTAGCTTTAGGCAGAGAGCTGGAAAAGTCATGCGCCGTGTAAAGGCATTATTAGCTGTAACAATATTATTGACCGGTCTTTCGTGCTTCTTTTGGGAAGTTTTATTTCACCAAGATGAAGTATCTCGATGGTTATTTCCGGCTCATAACACTGTAATTCGAGCGATAGTTGCGGAGCCAATCAGCACTTCTAAAGGATTGCCTTTGTCTATACCATCGCAAATTGTTGCAGAGCTTTGTGATTTATCAATCGATGATCCATCAACTGTTACATCTTGGGATGCGCATGTTGCAAAGTTTAGAGCATGTTCTGCTATTCGATCATGCTCATCTGAATGTCGAGGGAATGTTGGATATATTCAATATGAACTTAGAGACCCGATCTTTTTTGTTGGAGGATATGATAACTGTGCTTGCGATGAATCTGGCAGAGGATTTCCCCTTGTCCCAATATATCCCCCTATGAATCTTCCTATGCTATTTCCCTCACAGTCTCAAACAGATGCATATCCATTATTGCCAACGAATGAAGTTGCTCTGGCTAAAAAGGTTCTACAACAGGTGGAGTTGAATTTAGATGCTCGTATTCTTTCTATTGACTTGAGAAAAATAGCTGATCCAAGTTTATACAGAAGAGAAATTGTTCTTAATCTGGCAGTTAAGAGCGAAAAAATATACATCAGATTACCACTTGATGAGTATGAAGAATCTCTAAAAAGATGCGGTATATTTCTTAAAACAAATAGTCGACCTATACAAGTTATCGATGCTCGTTTTGATAAACTTTTGATGATCAAGTATTTGTAGAGCCTTTTTTAAGCGTTTTTAATTATTTAAGTCGGAGAGATATATGAATCCGTTAGGCGTATCACTTGTCTGGGTAACAGTAAAGGATCTTGATAAGGCTCTTGAATTTTACACGAAAATATTGGGCTTTGCAGTCAATGAGGTGAGTAAAGAATATGGCTGGGCGGAAGTAAAGAGTTCTGAAGGGGCGCTCATAGGTATTGCTCAGCATAATGATGTCGATAAATTTCCTCCAGGATCTAATGCTGTAATCACAGTGAGTGTGGCAGATATCAATGCAGCGATCTCTCATTTGAAGAAAAATAGTGTTATGCTGATTGGCGATATCTTAGAAATTCCAGGGATGCTCAAAATGCAGATGTATGCCGATCAAGACGGGAATAGAATGCAGCTAGTTCAAAGCTTGTAACAAGAAGAGTTCTAGTTCAGAAAGAAGCAACTAGAAAGAAGCGACTAGAAAGACGAGAGTAGAGTAGTATTTGAAATACATATACATATAGAAGAATGAGCCAACCAACTTCTGCCTCCCAATATCTAACAATCGAGCGTGTCCTTCAAGAGTTTGCCATGAGTGTGCAAGAAAAGCTTGAAAGGAATCTGATTGGAAAGCGAATACGAGTTATCGTTATTGCAGGGCCTACTGGCGTTGGAAAAACAGATCTCTCGCTTGATCTTGCTCGGCTTCTTCCAGGGCAAATTGTTTCTGCAGACTCTATGCAAGTATATCGTGGCATGGATATAGGAACAGCAAAAGTATCAAAGGAAATACGTGACGAGATACCGCACCACCTGATTGATGTATGCGATATTTGGGAGCCATTCAACGTACGTAACTTTTTTGATGAGGCTGTTGACGCTATTGTAGAAATTGCACGAGGAAATTACGCTCCTATAGTCGTTGGAGGTACAGGTTTTTATCTCCATACACTTATGTATGGACCGCCTCATGGCCCCCCATCAGATGCAGCCCTACGTCAAATGATTGAGCAAGAGGAAGAGAAATTCGGATGTGAGTTTCTTTACCAGAAGCTTTCCACATTTGATCCAGAATATGCTCAGACGATAACAGCACGTGATCGGCATAAAATTGTTCGTGCTCTTGAGATTATTGAGATCTCAGGGCAGCGAGTCAGCGAATTCACATGGAAGGATCGTCCAAAATTGCCTGGGTTTGATTTTCGAAATTGGTTTCTCTATAAGCCTCGCGAGATTCTCTATCCGATTCTCCATGATCGATGCGATAAAATGATTCATGAGGGGCTTTTAAATGAAGTCCTAGAATTAGATAAGATCGGTATAAGGTCAAATTCTTCAGCGAGTGCCTCAGTAGGCTATCGCCAGACTCTTGAATTTTTGGATACAGCAAAGACTTGTGAAGATTTCGAAGAGTATCTTAATAAGTTTAAAATAGCCTCAAGACATCTTGCAAAAAGACAATTCACCTGGTTCAAAAAGGAGCCTGACTTTGCTTGGATTGATTTAAGCCAAGCTCCAAAAGAGGATATTGTAAAGATGATTGCTGACGACTTTATGTCTCGTTAAAGGCAGCATTTATTGCTGCACAACACGTTCAATTTCCTCAACAGTACCTTCTTTGGAAAGTGCTATATGTTCTATACCCTCGAAGGTTCTGATTGTCTTATAAAATGAATCTCTTTGAGCAGGTTCAAAACCTGCTTTACGAATCATTCTTAGCATGCCGTTGAGGTCTGTGCTATTGATGTGCATTGTTGCTTTGTGTACATTTTCTTCGTGGATTGTTCCTCCAAAATCATCTGCGCCATATCTCAGGGATTCGATTCCTACGGCTTTTCCTTCGCTAAACCAGGAAGATCCAATATGAGAGAAGTTATCAAGATATATTCGAGAGAGGGCTAAAACGCGATAGTAGGCTTCAGGACCTGCCCATTTAAGTACCCTGCGTCTTAAAGAAGTATTATTTGACTTGTAGCTCCAAGGTATAAATGAGGAAAAACCTTTTGTTTCATCTTGGGTTGTTCTGAGCGTTTCAAGATGGTCTAGAATATCTTCAGGGGTTTCGATATGTCCATACATCATCGTAGCTGTAGTTTTAAAGCCGATGAGATGAGCTTTTTTATGAATATTAAGCCATCCGTCGGGACCAATTTTTTTAGGAGATACTTTCAGTCGTATTCTTTCAGAGAGAATTTCCGCACCTCCTCCTGGAAGTGTTCTTTGCCCGGCATTCCATAGAGCTTGTAATACCTCATCTACACTCATGGCAGAGACTTTTGCGGCATTCCAGATTTCTACGGCTGAAAAAAAATGAGGATGAATTTCAGGGTATTCAGTTTTTGCTCGTCGAACGAGTTCGACTAAGTAATCGCATGTAACACCTTCATGAACTCCACCTTGAAGAAGTACTGTGGTAAGGCCTGCCTTTCTCGCGAAATCAAGATGTTTCATGACCTCTTGCGGGCTTTTCATATAGGCGTCAGGTGCTTTTTTGGTCCTATAAAAGGCACAGAAGGTGCAATCAACATCGCAGATATTCGTGTAGTTCGGATTAGAATCGAGCACAAAGGTTACATAGGGTTCAGGATGGATACTCATTCGAATCTTATGAGCTTGTCTTTGTAGCTCTTCGAGAGGTGCATATTTGAAGAGCCGTAATCCTTCATCATACGAGATTCGATCTGTCATTGCTTATGTATTGGTTAGATGTATGTTTTCGTACTATATGCAAGGTGTATTAAGAGCACTGCATATATGTTTAACACAAGAGTAATCGTAGATAGCATGTCCAGCTATTTAACGCATAATCAAAGATGCATAAATGGTATAAACATCAAATTTGTCTCTTCTTTGTAGGTAGTTACAATTTTAAGACAAAGCAAAGTTAATTCCACTAAGGGGATTGAGCGCGCCACGCTAGCACTCATGGATTTATACACTATAGGGAGTCTCATGGCTAATGAGATAAACAAATCAGGAGCGATCAACGAAGCAATGCACAGCTTCGTATGAAAAAGAAGTCCCTACATTTGACGATTGACTAAAAACCGTCCAAACATGTCTGCGGAAAGATAATTACTTTTTCAAAAATAGCATTTTAGACAGTTTTTTCGAAAAAGAACTGGTAGATTCTGAGCAATGATTGATCCTATTGTGGAGGGCTTGTCAAGCGTAGCCTAAATTGGCTACTGTTGATGAATTTTACAAAGTCGAGTTGACAAGAGTCTTTGTGCCCTCTATACATGTCCGCTGCCTAAGTCTTAAACGATGTATGAACCGGATTTTGATATGATACAGCACTTTATACGTTTTACACAGAATATTCTCTTGCTATTCTTAGCATTTTTTTTCTTCTGTGTAAGTGAGATGAGTGCTGCTTATAGCTGCCCCGAACATACGCGCTTTATAGATAATCTAAGAGGCGAGGTGAATCGCACACCATTTTTTCGAACCATAGTCAGCCCTGGTGTAGAGGATCCAGTTCATTGGGCTCACATAAGAGAAATGAGCAGCAAACTGCTTCCTTGGCAAATAAAATGGCATAAAGATCTTAGTGTAGACAAGCTGAGATATTTTTCACAGTTCAGAGAATATATACACGTCTCAAGGAAATGGTCGAGAGGACTTTTCGAAATTGCTCGATACGGGGAGATCTGTTACTTAGCGCGCAATCCATATTCAGAGTTTGCTAAAGAAAGGCTTGATCGACGCTTAAAGGAATATCTGAATGGAAGTCATAACCTTGATACGTTGCAAGAAACAATCACATCGACATTTGCTGACGTATATGCTTGCGGATGCCAAGGGAATAGGGACTTATACACTATATATGACCATGGGTTAGTAGAGCTAGCTCGAGGAAATCGAGATATAGCATTTGATCTTGCTGATGAGTTAGTGCAATATGTTTCGAGGCGCCCTGTAGAATCCAGAAACCTGAAAGCTGATCATTATCTTAATTTAGGAATTACCTTTTCGGAGGCATTGAATTATTCAAAAGCCATTGAATTTTTGTCTAAATCGATAGAACTAGATCCAAAGAATCGACAGGCCCACATCGCAAGAGCTATAGCCTATTTTGAGACAAATCAAATCGAAGAGGCGCTACAAGATTACACATTAGTAAAACTTGAGCCAGTTAATGCGTTACCGCAGGAATATGATCTTAGAGAATTTGGGGTAGGATTTCTTATCGGGGTCAATCGCGGGTTTTCAAGGCAGCTAGAAGATTTACCTGGCTCTATTTTGGGTTCGCTTCAAGGATCAGGACAGTTGTGGGGAGTCAACTTATGGGCTACCAATCCTAGCGAAGAAGTTGATAAATTCACGAATGAAATGGAAGAATGCTTAAATACTGTTATCAAAGATGCTGAGCATCTATTTTCATGTCTTGCCACTCACAATATCTCAAAAATTGCATTAGAATATCTAAGTAACAACGACATCTCGGAAATTGCAGATGATATTTCTCAAGTTATGGACAAAGTGGCTCCAGAATTTTCTGATCTCGTAAAAAATTGGCAGACTTACGATCCCTATATGAGAGGAGAAAAAGTTGGGCATTATTTGGGAAAGTATGGCCTAGACGTTTGTATAGGCTATGGAAGCACGAAAGGGATGGAGGTGTGGCGTTCACTTCGTCAAGCTAATGCGATGTGCACACTTGAGGTAATGGCTGGCTCTCAGGCAAATAAAGTAATCATTGAAGATTTGGCCGCAATTCATGCTCAGAAGCGGAGAGGATTTTTTGAAAATGCTTTACTACACAAAGATAAGCAGGGAAAACACATTTTAGGGCATAGGAACTATGAAGAAGGGAAAAGCATTTTTACCCATCCAAATCCAGAAATGTTGTTAAAACAACATGCAGGCAAGGGGTATCCTTGGGGGGCCGAATGGACTGAGCTAGGCGGATACGCTGAATTTGTTGATTTTGGGGAAGAAATTGGATTTTATGTAGATATGAAGACAAAAACACAATTCCCCACGACACGGGGAAAAATACATTACGATAAACACGGAGGAGCCCATATAGTTCCGACTTCACCGAAAAAAAGCTAAGGTATTATAAATGGCTTCCTCAGAAGGAAGGGGGTAATATTTTTATCAGCCTAAACTCCATTGAAAAGAATCCACCCAAAATCGACTACTAGGTGTGTAAATGAATGAAGAGCAGATAGAAAGAAGAATAAAAATTTTATTATCAGTTCAGCGGGCCCTTTTGGGTGCGATCGTTCCTAATCTAAGACGTATATTTCTTGACTGGAATGAAAATGAGATTCGGTTCTATTTCGTTTTTGACGGTGACTTTTCTGAAGAGGACCAAGAAGAAATGGAGTGTGTTGCTTTCGAGGTGAGCTGTGATTTCGATGATGATGAAAAGATTGTAACGAATTATCTTAGAATTCCTGCTCCCGAGCAAGTTCATAACATGGGGCAAGCGTGCGTGTTTTCTCGAAAGGAAAAATATGATGATTGAAAGAGACAATACTCATTATGACGACTATTTCGAAAAACAAGGATATCTCACAAAGGAAGGATGTCGCACACAGGGTTATTTACGTAATACTTAAGTCATAAATACTCTTCACAAATTGAAAATCAGTGAGGACCCAGTCATTTGCAATTGCTGAAGCACGAAGCCAATCGTGAGCTTTCGCTCATCTAAATTCAACGGAGTTTGCGCTTTCTTCGTCTATTGATTGCTTTCACTCGAATATTAGTGCATTATCTACAGGTATAGATAAAGCGATAGCCATTGAAAGCTTGATTCAAAGTTGGAATTTGCCAAGAAAAACTTGCGGATAGTACTATCAGAATCGTTGTCTGTAGTATCTATAGGCGATTTTAAGACAGTGCTGTCCATGAAAGAAATGCAGAATTTCCTTCTTGAACTCGTTTGTGTGCGTCAAAAAAAAGCTCTACCAAAAAATCTAAGGATAAGGAGAGGCTAACAGAAAAATTGAAAAGAAGGTCGATATGATCGATACCCTTTTCTATTTTCTTCTTTGTTGGCTATGATACGTGGTCATGAATACAGACTCTGAAATTATGAATGAAAGTCCAAATCCTCAAGATCTTCATCAATCGATACATCTTGAATCTATTCCAGAACACGTGCAAGAGCACGTTCAAGAATTAATTCAAGATCAGTCGAGTGAAGCTTCGCTGCTTCAAATTGAACAATCTTCATCGGATAGCATTGCGCCCGATCATATTAACCAAAAAAAATCAAAGGCTTCCGATGGTGGAAAGCCTCATCAGAACGAATTTTCAAAAGCGTACATTCAGCTTCTCAAAGATGTTGAACAGCTTGAACTTATTGAGAGTAAGCTCGAGAAAGTTATTTCTTTTATGAGAGATTCTATTTCTCAAGGTGGGGTTCCTCATTTTAAAGAGTTTTGGGAAGCTAAGAAACACGCTCTAGAGCTTTTTAAGGAGCATCTGAATCCAACAACTCGAGTTCATTTGTGGACTCAGTACAGTGAGATTTGCCGAGAAGCTCGTTCTTTGAAAGAGTTATTGGACGAGCAAAGCGCTTTTGCTTGCGAACAGATTGATATGGCTATAAAAGCCCTAGAAGAAGATGTCTCTTTGGTTGGTGAAAGAGTAAAATCGCTTCCAGATCCAGATTTTGGCATTATCTCGAAGACAATTGAAGCACACTTTGGACAATATTTAAGCATCCAAAAAGAGTTAAATCTATTGAATGCCTATGCGTCTCGCATTTCGGCTCTCAGAAAAGAACTTATGAGAACAGAGCTTCGTCTTCGAGTTAAGAATAAATTTTTTGATCGCCTTAGCATCCTTGGAGATCTTCTTTTCCCACGACGAAAAAATCTTATCCGCGATGTGTCCGCTCTATTTTCAAAGGACGTTGAAAACTATATTCAGGGTACTTTTATTGGAGAGATGAAGACAGCTGAATTATTCGATGTGAAAGAGGAAATAAAGTCTCTTCAAGGTATTGCAAAAGCACTTACTTTAAATACAGAAACCTTTACTAAGACTCGTAAACAGCTGAGTGAATGCTGGGATAGTGTTCGAGAAGTAGTGACTGAGCGCAAAAAAGCAACTCATGAGCTAAAAACTATTCATAGAGAGAACCGAGATCTTCTTGCTAAAGAGATCGACTTAATTCAGGCTGATGTACTGGCAGGAACTCTTTCTTCGTCAGATGCGCACAATAAACTTGAAGGTATACTTGATAAAATCCGAGATAGTGCATTGGGTCGCCAGGACGTTTTTGCGTTGAAAGATCAAGTGCATGCCTTAAAATCTTCACTTTCTGTCAAAGAAAGAGAGCAAGTTTCAAGACGCAAGAATGAAGAGCTTGAGCGCGAACAGTTGAGACTTCAAAAAATTCAAGAACTCGATTCAAGGCTTAAAAACTATATCATTCGAGTCGATGCCGGAGAAGCTGAAGGGGCGGAAGAGGCTCTTGAAGAGCTTAAACGCGAGCTGTCTTCTGCATCTTGTACGAGAAAAGAACGGCTTGATACAGAAAGACTTTTAAGGCGTGCTCAAGAGTCTCTTACGCACGTTCAAGAAAATAATCTTTTGAAAGAAGGTGGGGATAAGGCTCATCAAATTGCTGCCTTAAGACAGGTGTATCAAGAGAGAGTCAAGCGTCGAGCGGAACTCAAGGCTCACCTCGATTCATTAAGAAAGATGAGCTCTTCAGGAAATCTCGACTTTAGTCAAGCGATTGAGCTTCAGGAAATGATTGAGCAGGAGAAAGAGAAATTGACACACCTCGATGAGGGGCTCAAGGAAATTGAGCGCTCCTTGAAGTCGATTTCATAGGTGTATGGTCAAGATTCCGATTCTTGCAGTCTTTGATCTAGATGATACGCTAGTAAAAGGCAATATGAGCGTTCAGTTTGGCTGGTTCCTCTTAAGGAACCGGCTCTTTTCTTGCTGGAAACTCCTAGCTACTCTTGCTCTATATTCTTTATATAGCATAGGGTTGCTTCCTTTTGATACTATGCAGAAAGAGATTTTTCGACTTCTTTTCAGAGGAGAAAAAGCTCAGCCTATACTGGAGGCGGCAGACATCTTTTGCGACCAAATTTTTCCAAGCGTAGTGCGTCCTGGTCTTGTTTCTGAGTTGGAAAGACATAAAGAAGCTGGAGCCATTACAGCAATTCTTTCTTCTTCTCCTGATTTTATTGTAAGACTCTTTGCTAAAAAGCTTGGAGTCCAACATGTCTATTCTTCTGAGTATTTGATAGATGAAAATGGAAACTTTTTGACTGTATTTCCATTTTCGGGACGTGAAAAAGCAGATGCATTAAAACTTTTGCCTGAGCATTCCCAAAGTATTGCCTATTCCGATAGCATTCAAGATCTTGAGCTTCTCATGTTGGTGGATGTGCCTATAGTTGTCTGTCCAAATGCAAAGCTCAAGCGTATTGCTCAAGAATATGGCTGGAGAATATTTGAGGAGAATGAGGGTTGAAACGGACGAAAATTGGTTTTTTTGGAGGGTCGTTTGATCCTCCTCATTTTGGTCATATAGCACTTGTATGTTCCCTTGTAGAGGCTCTCAACTTAGACCTTGTCTATATCGTACCATCCAAGCAGAATCCTCTGAAAGATGTTCCTTTCGTTTCAAGTGCACTTAGGCTTGAAATGACTAAGCTTGCCTTTAAAGATGTTCCTCATACCCAAATTATTGAATATGAGCTGTCAAATCCTTGCAAAAGCTATACCGTAGATACAATCAAATGGTTGATGGAGCAAAATATTGAGTTTAGAAACGCAGAGAGATTTTTGCTTCTGGGCGATGATTTAATTGAACAGTTCGATCAGTGGAAAAATCCTAGTGAATTGCTCTCCTTAGTTACGCCTGTTTCGGGAAAAAGAAATCCATTGGCACAGAAGGATTCTCGCATCAAATGCATAGAAACTCCTGTTTTTGAGATCTCTTCTACAATGATACGTAAGCGTTTAGTTTCTGGCTTATACTGTGGCTATTTATTGCCGAAAGACGTATTCGATTTGATATGTAAAAATAAACTGTATGGATACGGGACATGACTTCTTCGACTCAAGAGCTATTAAAGAAAATTTGCCAAGCCATTGCCGACAAAAAGGGGATGAATATTATCACCATTGATGTTCGGGAAATCTCAAATTTTACGGATTACTTTATTGTGGCAGAAGGTACAGTGGATCGTCATGTTAAGTCCATATCTGATGCGATTGAGTCTGCAATAGGTACGCAAGCCTTTCGCTCGGAAGGTAAAGAGTTTGGAGACTGGATCGTTCTTGATTTCTTAGATATCGTAGTTCATCTCTTTATCCCAGAACTGAGAGAGAAGTACCAGATTGAAAATGTCTGGAAAGAGGGGAAAATTGTCGAAATCCCTATTAATTATGGTCGAAGTGAATAACTCTCATTGCGAATGACTCGCATTTCTAGTATCTTTTTTATTGCAGAACCCTGCCCTTTTATGAGGAAATAATGGCAAACGGTCAAAAGAGTAAGCGACGTGTTGTGGTTACAGGTCTTGGCATTGTATCGTGTCTAGGTCATGATCCCGACATCTTCTATCAAAACCTTTTGTCAGGAAAGAGCGGTGTTGTTCCAATAACCGAATTTCCTGTCGAGGAATTCCCTACTCGTTTTGCAGGGTGTATTCGCGATTTTGATGCTGGCGACTATATTGATCGCAAGCAAGCAAGGCGGGTTGATCGTTTCATAGCTTTTACCTTTGTATGTGCTAAAAAAGCTCTTGAAAATGCCAAGATTTCTCCCACGAAAGATAATGGGATACAACCTGATCGTGCGGGAATTATTATTGGCTCAGGGATAGGGGGTATGAACACCTTTTTCGATAATAGTAAAACATTGATCGAAAAAGGCCCAAAAAGGGTATCTCCTTTTTTGATTCCCTATATCCTGACCAACATGAGCTGCGGTCTTTTAGCTCAAGACTTAGGGTTTATGGGACCTAATTACTCAATATCAACTGCATGTGCAACAGGGAACTATGCGATCAATGCAGCGTATCGCCATATTATGTATGGAGATGCAGATCTCATGGTGTGTGGTGGTGTTGAAGCTCCGATATCGCCTATAGGTCTTGCTGGATTTTGTGCAGTTAAGGCTCTTTCCGAAAGAAATGAAGCTCCTGAAAAAGCCTCGAGACCTTGGGACAAGGGTCGTGATGGCTTTGTAATGGGCGAAGGGGCAGGGGTGCTTGTTTTAGAAAGCTATGAGCATGCGGTACAACGAGGTGCTCATATCCTTGCTGAAATTTTGGGTGGTGCAGAAACATGTGATGCGTATCATATGACTGAGCCAAGACCGGACGGTAAGGGAGTTGCTTTGTGTATGGAAAAAGCTTTATATAACGCTGGGATTTCAGAGTCTCAGATAGGTTATATTAACGCTCATGCAACATCAACTCCAGCAGGAGATATGACCGAAATAGGAGCAATCCGTAAGGTCATAAAAAACCCTGAACGAGTTGTTATCAATGCAACAAAGTCCATGATTGGTCACTCGCTCGGTGCGGCAGGTGGAATGGAAGCTGTGGCAACAGTAAAGGCCTTAAATACGGGCTATATTCATCCCACTATCAACTTGACCGATCCTGAGGATCTGCCCTTTATTGTTCCGACAGAGGCTCTCAAACTTTCTGTTGATTATGCTATTTCAAACTCATTCGGCTTTGGCGGACATAATGCGTGTGTCGTCTTTGGTCGTGTTCAATGATGAGGAAAATCCATGCTCCTTGAGCATTCGTACGGTGTAGTTCCATTGAAGAAGAAGGACGGTGTTTGGAAAGTATTCTTAATCCAACACAAAAATGGCCATTGGTCATTGCCTAAGGGGCGTCCTGAAGGTATAGAAGGCCCTTTGCTCACAGCTGAGCGAGAGCTCGAAGAAGAGACAGGCCTTTATGTTTCTAAATGGCTTACTAAATATCCACTCTTTGAGCACTATCGCTTTTCTCGAGCAGGTCAAGTTGTCGATAAAACTGTGAGTTATTTTCCTGCTGTTGTCGATGGCAAGGAGGCTCTCCAGCTCGATGAGGTGCAGAGCGGGGCGTGGCTTGACTTTGATGAAGCAGCTTTACGCGCGACATTTGGAGAAGTCAAGCAAGTTATTGCTGGCACAAAGAAAGTAATTGAAGAAATCAATCCTCTTGATATTCAAGAGTTTTAAGTTTCTTATGCCTATATTTCCATATACAGGGATCAAATCCCTGTATATGGAGAATTTCAAGGTTTCTGACTATTTCTTGCAGAGCCCGTTGTATGCAACCCGTGGAATTACCCCCTTGGCTGTTCTCGTTCTTCTTGCTACGGATTCCTCTAATGGGTTTTTCTCAGCTTTTATTCGTGTGTATTTGCGTTTAGCTTTGATGGGCTTACTAGACGCAGGCTCAATTTTTATGGTTGCGGGAGCTTGATTCGGGATGTTTGAAGGTTCTTGTATTTGTTTCTCTTGTACTTGTTTCTCTTGTACTTGTTTCTCTTCTACTTGCTCCTCTTGAGCTTGCTCGCTCATAATATAAGCATTATCTATATGATCGCTTTGGACGTTATCAGGCTGGATTTGATGTGGTTGAGAGAGGTCTCCTGAAGACGCGTCATGTTGAGCAGTATCGACCGTCGAATAATTACGATTGCTAACGTGTTCTAGAGGCTCCTCAATTTGTTCATCTGCAGTTTGTGGTGGAGGAGAGATCTCTTGAATCGGCTCCGCGGAGTTCGCTTCTAATCCGTTATCGTGTTGTATAGCTTCTTCATGAGGCTGAATTTCGAGATCAATCACTTCAATTTGTTCTTTTGAACTATTTCCAAAATTGCTTGAGCTTGCTTGCGCCGCCTGATTTTCTTCCATAGGATCTTTTTCTAGAGGATGTGGAGGGCAAGCGCTGGTAGATGAATCTCTTCGAAGGCCTCGAAATGAAGGTCTTCTTTCGGCAGTGGCCTCGTTTTTAGCGGAAACAAATTTCTCAAATGCTCTGTGGCAAACTTTAGCATATGTGAGCTTATAGCTATCAGATATCTCTTCCCAGCGATCAATATAGGCATTGAGATTCTCTATGACCTTGCTGCAGAGTTCATTTTGTTGAGGTTGATTACTTGTTTTATAGTCTTCAGAAAGGACCTCTATTATGAGAGCTTCAATCTTATCTCGGGTTGTTGCAATATTAATTTCTTTAGAATGAATATGAGCATCAGGAACATAAAGTCCGCATGAGAGGGTCTTAGCTATTTTTTGCATTCGAGAAGGAAGAGAAATAAACTCTAAATTTACATCGATTATTGAGTTGTCGGGCCATGGATTATAGAGTCCTTGCAGAGTCGTTATTGTCTCTTGAACTGTCTTAGGGGTATATATAGATGATGACATCATAACTAGGTACTATCCTCAATAGAATAAAGTTTATGATGCACCAGCCTAGTATAGTATATGACTACTCCTCAAGAACTGTTTTGAGTTAATTTATTTTTTATGTCTGAAAATCATTAATTTTTTTAATTAATTCAATTCAAACAGGGTTTGGACAATCGCCGGTTGTGCTAGCTCAGTAAAGAATGGAGTAAGATACTTTTTAAGTGTGTGAGGGGGTATTTTTTCAAAATGGAGGTTTTTCGGAAAAATTGACTGAAATATTGTGCAGCCGTATTCCTTTTCGATATCTTCTAAAGCCTTCATCATAAACCTTGAAACGAACTCTGAACAGAACATTGTACATGGTTTTTTTTCTGAAACTTGACTGAGTAGTTCTTCCTCCTTTCGAGGCCCTTGCTCTCCTCCCGGCATAATCGATTGCAGAGCGCGTCTCTCATTTTGATGAATGTGTTTCCAATTCTCTTTATTCTCTTCAAAGAGCTTGATCAGATGTGCTTTATATCGATTTTCAATGAATTCTTGGATCTGTATTTCAGACTTTTTTGAAAGTCCAAGCCCTTCTATCTTTCTTAACTGACCGTAGGCAGTAGGGACGATAAGTTTTGAAAAGTCGGGGCGAAATCCCGACTGAGAACAGACAAAAGGTGCTGAAATTTGAGTTTCTTCACAGATTGTATCATCAACGTGAACTACAGATGCTCCATGACCTGTTTTCTTATGAATAGTCATAGCTGCATGAAGGATTTTTCCCGTGACAATGGGCTGGACGGAGAAAACTTCCATGGAGAACAGATCACGTAGGAACTGGATAATTGTTTTGATAAGCTCTAGAAAATTTAATTTTTTAATAAGATCAAACACGGCAGGCAGGTTGTAGGCTTTTCCGTCATAAATTTTCTTTTCGCGATTTTCATCTGTAAGAAGAATATCTCCTGTTTGATAGGGAGGGTTAGTTTGAAGAAGAAAATCACACCCCTTCATCACTGTAGCTGCCGACGCTATCGAGGCAAGAAGTGTATCCTTTCCAGCAACTTTAGGGAGCTTCTGCAAGAAATTAATAGACGATAGGCTTGAGATTTTTTGAAGAGCATTGATATGAGCCAAAGAGATCTTATGAGCATTTTCAGGTAGGATCCCTTTTCGCATATTATCCCGTTGTTCGCAAAAAGTCTGAAATTTCCTAAATAATGAGCTTTCTTCAAATTGTTTAATTTCTTTTTTAAGGTCTGTTAATCCAGGCAGATGAGTAAGTTTCTTTAATTTAACCAAAATTGAATGAGTTGGTCCATCTTGTGCTAACTGGTGCTGGACGGCGAGGAGTTTCTTGCGGCCTTCATCTGTAGAATTATTTACGACAGTATCGAGTGCCATTTTAATCTCAATAAAAGCTTTCTGAAGCTGTTCAACATCGTGTGTATTTAACCCAAAAAGTAATGAATTAATGAGCTGGATTCCATTTTTTGAAGCCTCATCGGCGGCAGTAAGAAATTTTGTTTTAAAACTAAAAGTTCGCAGCTCATTTAAGATCGATATTTTATCCTCGAGCTGTTTCTTATCTTCATCTGGAAGTTTTATTTTCTTTATTCTTGCTTCAGCTAATTTTATTTCATGGGTGAGCTTTCTATTTAAAGCCGAATTACTCGAGGCGTACTCCAAAAAAGCCGCTATATCTAGAAGCTGACTCTGAGAAAAATTTGGAAGGGGAGTGCCATTGCAAGATTGTAAAAGCTTAATCATCTCATCGACAATTTTTGCTTGCTCATCCTTCCGTTCATTCTTCCAAAAGAGTGCTCGTAATTTATATTCTTTTTCCTGCAAAGATATTGGTATTTGTAAAGTTAATCCCTCTAGCTTCTGCTCATGTAGTATCTTTTGGTATTTTCTATAATTCTTTAGAGCTATGCCTACTTTATTGCCTGGTTTATTATGCGCAAAACTCAACATGCTTATATGGAGAAGAAGGCGTGGGTATTCAGGTCCATTTTGGGGCACAAGCGTAATCGCTTCTTCAAGTGATTGGATAGCCTTATCATAGCGATCCAATAAAACTTCGAGTGCTGCTATCTTTTCATGATATTCACGGGCATTATTTGGATCGCATATGATAAGTATCCGAAGCCTGCAGATAGCAAGTTCTTTGTCATTCTTTGATAAGGGAGCAGTGGACGTGCTGAGATCTGGAATTTTGCCCTTGAGGATGTTGGTCGCATTTTCCTGGTGAGTAGATATGCTGTCCGCCTCATCTATTTGCGGGCGGGAAGATAGAAATGATAGGGGATTCGAGAGGGCTGAAAACTCTTTCTCAAGCTTTTTTTGAAGCTTTGTTAATTGCTTAAGCTCCTGTTGAGGGCTTTGAGTCTTGAGGGTTATAACTTCATGGAAGATTTTGTCAACGGATTCTTCCAGTCCCTTATTTTGTTTTTCAGGGACACATGAGAAAAGAGACGGAAAGTAATTTTCAGGAGAGGGTCCTCCAATCGTCGACATGCAGCCCTCGCTTGCTTTCTTGATGATACATTATAAAATAATTTATTTATAATGAGATCTCCATATTACACAAAGATCTATTTCATCAATTTAAGCACGACCAGGGCTTGTGGCTGCTTGTAGCTGTAATTAAGTAACACTAATTACAAACCACCATTGCGCAGCTATTTATTCAAAGATTTTAATTCCTCGCATAAAGATCTTCCGTGATCTGTGATCCTGACTCTCTTGTCCATTTTACGAACAAAATTAACTTGTGCGAGCTGATAAACAATCGGCCAAACAACTTTGTCTGTAAGGCCAACAAGCTTTCCAAGAGCCACTGGATCAACTCCATCTTCACAATCATGCTCCTCAATAAGGAGGAGAAATTTTTCATCTTTAGTGAGTGCTTTTCGGCTTGACATAGCTTCCTTTGGGTCCATCTTCAACAATAAAACCAAGCTCTAAAATCTGAGCTCGTAGATCATCTGCTAATAAAAAATTCTTTGCCTTACGTGCATCAAGCCTTGCTTGTAAAAGTTGCTCCACCTCAACCGGAATTTCTTTTTCCTGATTTGGGAGAATACCTAGCACAAGGTCCATAGATTCAATTGCAGCCATAACTGCACGTACTCCAAGAGCTGAAAGACTCTCTAAATCTACAAGTGAATTCACCTCTCGAACAAAGTCAAAAAGAACAGCTAGAGCTTCAGAAATATTTAGGTCATCAGATAATTTTGCATCATAAGCCTCAAGGGTCTTCAGACATAATTCCTGAGCATTATTTGTTCCCTGAGCGACAGGTTCTGTGCGTGTAAGGCGTGCATAAAAATCACGAACACGTCTTACCGCCTGCTGCGCGGCCTCAAGGGAAGCAAACGTAAAATTCATCTGTGCTCGGTAATGAACTGAAAGCAAGGCAAAACGAATCTCTTGACCTGAGTATCCCCGATCAAGGAGTGCTCGAAGCGTGTAGAAATTGCCTAGACTCTTTGACATCTTTTTATGGTCAACCAATAAGTGTTCAACATGGAACCATGAATTGCTAAAGGGCTTCGAATTTGCCGCCTCGCTTTGCGCAATTTCATTTTCATGATGAGGAAAGACAAGATCAACACCTCCAGCATGAATATCGATAGTTTCACCTAGGAGAGACTTTGCCATAACCGAACATTCAATGTGCCATCCTGGTCTTCCAAGTCCCCATGGGCTTGGCCAGGCAATATCTCCATCTCGTATATGATCATGGGCTTTCCAAAGAACAAAGTCCGAGATATGTTCCTTGCCATAGTCATCGAGTCGAATCCGATCAGATGCCCCAAGTTGCAGTCCTTCAAGATTCAAATGTGAAAGGCATCCGTAACAAGGAAATTTTTCAAGCTTGAAATAGACGCTTCCATCCGCTGCAACGTATGCATATTCTTTTTTGAGCAGTGATTCAATCATAGCAATCATCTGCGGAATATAGTCGGTCGCTTTTGGATATTCCTCTGCAGGTTCAATATTAAGTGATTTAAGATCTTCAAAAAAAGCGTCTGTATATTTCTTGGTATAAGAAAGAAGAGGTATTCCCTCCTTCAAGGCGCCTCTGATTGTCTTGTCATCAACATCAGTGATGTTCATGACTTGATAGACACCATACCCAAATCGTTTCAATGTTCGACGAAGGAGATCTTCAGCAACAAAAGTGCGAAAGTTGCCTATGTGCGCAAAGTCATACACTGTAGGACCACATGTATACATGGTCGTCCTGCTCGGATCGATCGGGCTGAAAGGTCTGACAGCCCTCTCTTTAGTGTCATATAGGCGTATAGGTTTCAGAGGCATCATAAATCCTAGAATTTTTTAGTTCTCAACCAAAAGAATCAAAAAGAGAACACTATTTTTTCTCTTGAGCAATTCGCTCAAGCTCTCGATATGCTATCTTGCCTGTTCCAAGCAAGGGGAGCTCCTTGAGTACTATCACTGAATCAATCTTTACAAGATTTGAAAAGCCCTTCTCACGGAGCGTTTGGTTTAAATCAAACACATGGTGAGGTCTCGTTGAGCATAAGATAAGCCTAGGTCTTCCTTGCTCTTCGCCAAATGGTATGACTGCATACTCAGGCGTATCGGTGTCCTTGCCCTCACTCAGCGCTGCCTCAATAGAAGCTAGAGAAATCATCTCCCCGCCCATCTTCACAAAGCGTTTAAGTCGTCCCGAGATAGTCAAAGCACCCGCTTCATTGAGGAATCCAATATCACCTGTATTATACCATCGAACTCCATCCATCTGCAGGAACGGACTTTTAACATCTCGGTTCAGGTATCCTGAAAAGACATTAGGTCCTGAAGCCAAGATCAACCCTTCACTTCCCGTACTCTTCTTTTCATGTACATTTTCAGGATGGACAATCATCAAACGGACGTTAGGTAAAGGTTTACCGACTCCGTTCTTGCGATCATGGCTAATATTCGCAGTAAGCACCGGAGAACATTCAGTAATACCATATCCTTCAACAACAGATGCGCTTGGCACTCGGCTTTCAACAAGGCTGAACAGCTCATCAGGAGCCCGCTCAGCACCTGAAACTAAAACTCGCACATCTTTCAAAGCTCTTGAGGGGGCGACTTTCAAGATGTTCTTCAAGAAAGTAGGGGCACTGCATATAATCGTAGATCCCGTCTGCTCCATACAAGATGCAAGTCGTTTAGCATCGGTCGGATTGGGTGAATATGCTACGCGGATGCCTGACAAAATGGGCATAAGTCCCGTAACAGTAAATCCAAACGAATGGAAGGGCGGAAGCATGCCCAGCAATCTGTCCGTCGAATAAAGCGCAATAGTCTCAAGCGATGCTCGTATATTCGATAAGACATTATAATGCGAAAGCGGTACCCCTTTAGGGATGCTTTCAGTTCCAGATGTAAACAAGACGACAGCTTCATCTTCAGGTTTAAGCGCTCGTACATGTTCCATCCGCTTAGTTTTCATAAGCAATCGGCTGGGCATAAAGCTCATAAACCACGTAAGCATTACATCAGAGAAGGGGATTTGTACCTTCACTTCTTCCAAAACAGCCATCATATCCTTGATAGCACCCACATCAGCATTTTCAAGATTATCCAAGAAGGCCCATGAGGTGATTACCTTTTGAATACCCGAAACTTCAATAACCGAGTTTAAATGCCGTCCGCCCACAGTCCAGTTGATCATCACAGGAGTTTTTCCAGCGACATGGCAAGCTAAGATAATAAGTTCCGCTCCAACAGAAGAAGGAAGAAGAACCCCCACTCTCTTTCCAGGAAGCTTTTCAAAAGCCTTAGCAAGGAGCAGGACAGCTCTCTTCATTCTGCGATAGGTAAGTGTTCCACTTCTCGCATCAGCACAAGCAACAGACCCAAGAAGTCGGTCACATGTTTTAAAGAAGGTTTCAGGAACAGTCTGTCCATCAGGCAAAAGGAGACGCTCCTTCTTTCTCTCCTTATCCCATCCTTTCAGTTTCCATGTCGGTTCCGGTTCCTCAGCCTTCTTATAGGTGTGGTTTGCAATCTCAAAGAGTCTTCCAACAGTCGTAAGCTCCTGCGGTGAAATCTTCTCAACACCAAACCTCATCTCCAAGTAGGTCACAAGTTCGGCAAGATTTAGCGAGTCAATACCGAGCGTTTCAACAAGCCCATGCGACGCAAGAATCTGATCAACAGGAAGATGCGAAATTTCAGATACCTTAGCCAGCACCTCCTCACGGATATCATCAGGAATAAGAGCGGCTTCTTCCTCTTCCCGTTCAACAGGGCGGATCTGAGGTACATCTTCTCTCCATGCAGAATAGGATACGAGCTTAACAGGCTCGCACTTGCCCGGGCAATTTTCATAAGGCTTATTATACCAGTTCTCAAGCCATCGGTTTAACGTCAGCTTATCAGCAAACCTCGGAAAATCCTGAGGAGCGAGCACATACTCAAGAGTAATCTGTCTCCGCGGTGTGAAAAAAATAAGGTTCTTAAGCAAGTCTTTAAAAGACTCTCTTATTCCCTTCATCATGCTCACCGTATTTCCTTCCCACTGAGCTCTCGAAAAGCGGCTTCCCCACAATCCACTCAGGCGTACTAAAACAACCTTTGCCTTCGGGTTCTGCTGCAGCAAATGGAAAGTCCCAAACGCTCCGCCTATAATCTCCCTGCCCGTATGCTTTGTCGTTCCCGAAGGGTAAATCAAAAAGACCTCTCCCTTCTTAAGCCCAGCACTCATCTCCTCCAAAACCTTATCAATACGATGGATCTTAATAGGATTCACACTCGACGCAAAGTTTGGAACAGGGAGAGCTCGAATAGCTCTCATCAAAGGATAAAAAAGTGGATTGAAGTACATGTACTCAGTCATCATCGGCCGAAGGCCAAGCTTCATAATCGGACATGCAATCATCAAAGGATCAACAAGCACCGCCGGATGGTTCGGTAAAAATAAAACCCCATCAGGATGCGACTCGACCTCCCGAATAACACTCTCCAATCCAACAATCCGAATCCGATACCGAAGCCTCAAAATAACCTGAAGGAAAAATGCGACAAAGCGCACAACCCACTTTTTCATGAATATCCTCTCAAGAGTTTTGTGTAATTGTCGCAAGCTCAGAAATTCTTGAGAAGTCTTCTCTTTATCTTTAAAACCAGACTAAAAGAAATCTGCAACAGAACCAAATTAAGACAAAAGAAGCGTAAGAGATGAATGGCAAGTGGCAAGGAAGAGGCTTTGCCTCTTCGCTCCACCAAGAGAGCAAGCTCTCCTGGACCTCTAACTTGAGTGTAAAAAGTGTGCGGGAAAAATATGAGTTTTTCGGAAAAGCCCTTCATTTTTGCTTTGCGAAAAATGAAGGGCAGATCTCACTCGATGCCTCTCTTGACGAGGCATCGAATACATGTTGTTGGTTATATCTTCCGGAGGTCTACACCCAGCTCTTGGAGTTTGGTATATAATCTGTTAAAATTCTTGGTACTGTCTTTGTAATAATTAATTTTTATTTTAAACTGATTCGTTACGTCTTTTGTAAAGATATTGGTGTTTGGATTGTCTTTAATTAATTGAGCAAGCGTGTCAATTTCATCATTATTCAACTTCGAAATAGCGAGTTGCATATGGAGATCATCAAAAAACTCTCCGTTTTCGTTTTTAAGTTTGCTCAAAACGTTTTTTTTTGGCAGCGCTTTATTGAAAATATTATTTACCTCGTCTTCTTTAACACCATAATCAGTTATTAATTTTTGTTTTGCCTCTTTTATCGTTTTACCCTTGAACTCGGCAACAAACTTATCAATATCAATATACAGGAAGCCAGGAGATAGCTCATAAGTGGGACTCTGTTTGATTTGTTTTAATTTTTCGGAGTCTACTTTTCCAATATTGTTAGCTATTTTAATCGCATCAGGTTTATTTATTTTATCGGGCGTTTGTTGTTGAGGAAGTTCTTCATTGATAGTCATTTTGATGAGCTTCGCAAACTGACGAGTAACGCTTTTTTGAACAGTTTCATCTACAGGGAGATTGCATTCACGAATAAGTGTTTTGGCTGTATCCTTCCAGATGTAAAGGTTTTTACCATCCTCGCCTTCTTTGGTTTTAACGCACACAGATAAGCCGAGCCACCAAAGAAGCTTATTCCAAATACTGTCTTTTGAAAAAGTGATCGATTTTGTGCTGCCATCTGCGAGTACGAGTTCTGCTTTTTCTTCACGAGTTGTATTGGGAACTTCCTTGAAAGCGGCGCTAATATCATAAATTTCTTTTGGGGCGATGAATGACACTTTGACCTCTATAAAGCTATGTAGCTCCTACCTATACACAGATAAATATTTTTTTTGAACTTTGGGTTCATGGTTCTTTTTCGCTGCCGATACATAGAGGCTTTGGTGTTTGGAAATTGGCAGCGAAGTGAAATCGGTCCCTTTTGCAAGGCAAAAGGGACAATAATACAAAACTTATTTACCAAATCACTTTTGAGCGCTCAAGTTGAGAGGTCCAGGAGAGCTTGCTCTCTTGGTGGAGTCAAGAGGCAACGCCTCTTCTGAATGAATAGAGAAAAGGAGACCCTGTAGAAGTTACAGGGTCTCTCTCGCTTTGAATTTATGAATGCTCCGGCTTCATCCAGGGGAAGAAGAGAACATCTCGAATCGAGTGGGAGTTTGTAAAGAGCATGATCAGTCGATCGAGGCCGATACCTAGGCCGCCTGCAGGAGGCATCCCTTGACACATGGCTTCGAGAAACTCTTCATCGAGGGGATTTGCTTCTTCATCGCCATGGGCTTTGCGGTCAGCTTGCTCTTCGAGGAGAGTGCGCTGGAGGACGGGATCGTTAAGCTCCGAGTAGGAGTTGCAGATCTCTTTGCCTAGGATAAAGCTTTCAAATCGCTCGATGAGACCTTCAGCTTTGGCATCGGGATCACGATGTGGCTTGCAGAGGGGAGTCGTTTCGATTGGATGGTCGGTGATGTGGTGGGGTTGAATGAGCTTGGGTTCAACCTTTGTTTCGAAGAGATGAGCGATGAGGAGACCTCGGCTTGCTTTCTTCACTTCATCGCGCTTTAAGCCAGACTCGATGAGGATTGAGCGAATCTCTTCATCGTTGAGCAAGTCGACATCAATTCCTGAGTAGACTTTGATGCTCTCTTTCATCGTCATGCGGCGCCATGGAGTTTTGAGGTCTATCTCAACCGGTTCCATGTTTCCTTCTGGTTGGAAGACTATTCGGGTTGTGTTGTGAAGGGTGAGGGCTATCTTCTCGAAGAGGGTTTCAACGACGCGCATCATATCGTTGTAGTCCCAGTAGGCAGCGTATGCTTCGAGGAGGGTGAACTCGGGGTTATGAGTTCGATCTATGCCTTCATTGCGAAAGACCTTGCCAATCTCAAATACGCGGTCGAAGCCGCCTATTAAGAGTTTTTTGAGAGGTATTTCGAGAGAGATTCGCATGAACATCTCTTGATCGAGGGCGTTCAGCTTTGTAAGGAATGGGCGAGCTTGAGCTCCTCCATAAATCGACCCGAGGATGGGCGTTTCAACTTCAATGAAGTTAATCTCTTCGAAATGTCTTCGAATGAGGGAGAGAATCTGACTTCTCTGCTTGAACGTTTTCAGGATATGTTCATGGCAGATGAGATCTACCCATCTCTTGCGGTATCTCATTTCCTTGTCGGTGAGGCCTGCATGCTTATCTGGGAGGGGAAGAAGGCTTTTTGAAAGGAGAGTAACATCTTTTGCGTAGATGGTAAGTTCTCCTTTGCCTGTGTAGAAGATATTCCCTTCAATGCCGATGATATCGCCCAGGTCAAACCTTTTTTCAATCAGCTTGAGAGCATTTGGGGTTTCCGATTCCTTGAGAAGGTCATCTGAAATCCCGTTTATTTTGGTGTTGTCCCTGTTGAACATGATCTGAATGCGTCCTGCTCGATCTTGAATCTGGCAGAAAGCATTTTTCCCCATAGCTCGGAAGAGTACCATTCGCCCAGCAACAGATGCTACGGGTGTTTTGTTGGCTTCGGCATCTTCTGAGTTTCCTACATGCCCGCTTTTGGCCAGCTGCGTGAGCGTTTCGCTGTCATGTGTTGGACAAAAGGAGTGAGGGTAGGGATTTAGCCCCAGTTGCTCCAATATTTCTTTTTTTTCGAGGCGGTTCTGGTATTCCTCGAGATTGCGATAATCTTGATTAGGATGATCTTGATTTCGATGCTCTTGTCGGCAGCTCATATATCTCTCTTATCGGTTAAACTACACGTCCTACTAAGTCGTAGCCTGCGCATTCAGTGATTTCAACTAGGTATTGTTCACCAAAGGAAGTAACTTTTCTCCCGTCGTTGATCAAGATCTCGCCATCCACTTCAGGAGCTTGGCCTTGATGGCGGCCTCTCATGAGGAGTCTTGTCTCTGGGTGATAGCCTTCGACTACTACTGGTAATTTTCTTCCAATATATTTTTTCAGCCGTTTAATGAGTACTTTTTGTTGAATTGCTGCAAGGCGGTTGAAACGATCTTGCTTTACTTCTTCAGAAAGATGTCCTGGAAGGGAAGCTGAATGGCTTCCATCTTCTTTGGAGTAGGGAAATATGCCTATATTATCGAGGGGATGCTCTTGAATGAATGAAGCAAGCTCTTGGAACTGTTCTTCAGTCTCGCCAGGGAATCCAACCATCAAGCTTGTTCTAATGACAACATCTGGAAGTTTTGAACGAAGCTTTTGAATGATATCGATGATTTGCTCTTTCGATGTTGTTCTTCTCATCGATTTGAGAACTTCGTTATTTATATGTTGAAGAGGCATATCCAGATAGCGGCAGACTCTTGGGTTTTGAGCGATTAGTTCTATCAGCTCATCGGTGATTTCATCGGGATAGAGATACATGAGCCTGATCCAAAAATCTCGCTTGTCTGATGCTAATATTTGTTTCAGAAGGTGAACGAGACCCTCGGATTTATAAAAGCCTCGATCTTTGCCCCAATCGCCAAGATCTTGTGCGATCAAAATGATCTCTTTAACGCCTGTGTCGAGAAGAATTTTTACTTCTTTGAGAACTTGCTCTTCACTCTTGCTCTTCAATGGTCCCTTGATGTCAGGAATGATGCAGAATGAGCAGCGCTTACGGCAGCCTTCAGCGATTTTTAAATAGGCGTAATGCTTGGGAGTTGAAAGTATTCTTGGTACCTCCCCGGATTCGAGGAAGCTTCTGGCATCTGATACGCCATCACCCGTTTCCTCAGCTTCAACTGCCTTTAAAATCCCTTCAACATCTCCAGAGCCAAGTAAATAGTGAATTTCAGGGCATGCTGATTTGATTTGATCGCTGTGATTTTGAACCATGCAGCCGGTAGCAATCACCTTTGCGGTTTCTTTTTTGTTTTCAAGGCTTGATCGAATAGTGTCAACAGATTCTTGGCGAGATGCTTCAAGAAATCCACAGGTATTGATAACGATATAGTCTGCATCTTCAAGGCTCATAGCGACCTCGTATCCTGCCTTGAGCAGGATGCCGATCATGACTTCTGTATCAACGAGGTTGCGAGGGCAGCCGAGGCTTATAAAGAAGACTTTATTTCCTCGTTTTTGAACTTTTGGTGCTTTACCTTCTTCTAAAGCACGACGCTTTTTTGCTTGAGTCTTTGCTTTTGTAGAATGTGATCCATTGTCTTGTTTTGAATCTGATAGTATAGGGAGCATGACAACTCTTGTGAAAAAATTTTAAAAATGATAGCAAAAAGCTGATTTAAAAATGAATCAACTAATTTGTTGATCTTTATAAAAATTTAATTTAATATGTTGGGTAATAATTTGAACAATAATCAATCTAAACCTATGCAAATTAATTCTCCTAATCATAATAAAGAAGATAAAAAAGAAGATAAGAAGGAAGAGCTTGAACGAAGGTTGCTTGAAGCACAACTTTATGACTTTGACTCGCATGCCCTTTACGATAGAATTGCTGTTTGGGTCCAAAAACCAATTGTTAAACCTATTCATCATGACCTTCGAGTCTCATTAACTCAAAAAGTGGATACACTTATTCAGCCGCTTCCGATCACACGTGATGAGTTGGAAGAGGTGAAAAAATTATCTAAGTGGACTCTTCAGCTTCTTCAGATGCTGAGATCAATAGATCAGAAGGGGATGGAATATCCTTATGTTCATATCGATAATAGAAAAAATCTTGAAGCAGCGTCTAAAAGAGCTAAAGAACTGCTCGATTCTATTAACCGATTTAAAAATGCCCACGGGATTGCTGCTCGATTGAAATATTTACTTCATTTTGTTCATGTGACTAGAGCAGAGACTGATATAAAGCAGTTTAAGACTCGTTTAGATGCACTTATGTTGCTATGTCAACACCAGGCGTTTGCACGAGAATTAACTAAAATGAATTTTGCAATGTCTTATAAAAATTTAGATCCGGCCCCAGTTCAGAATCAAACTCAAACGCCTACACGACGAGGCGAGGCGCCAAGAAGAGAGGCTGGAAGAGGATCCTTGTTTGGTCGCAAGTAGTCCGTAATTTGAGGAATTTAAAGGTCTCTGAAAGTTTTTTAGAGATATACTCATATCATTGGTTGACTAAAAGTGTACTTGGTCCGCTACAGTCCCTGAGTAGCCATAATCTGTAGTTATATTTGGACCATTCATATGAATGCTCAATCGCAATTGGGACCATCAGAAATCGAACCGGTAGACGCAAGTCAACTCCATCAATCCATGCAAAATCCCTCTATTCAAATATCAGCATCACAAATACGGTCAATTTCTCACGCAGAAGGGACTTTTCCTGAGAATCATCACCATTCGCTTAAAGCGGTTGTTCAAGTAAAAAATCGGATGGGGCTTCATGCAAGGCCCGCAACACACCTTGTTCAAACTCTTTATCCGATTAAGTCTCAAATATCATTTAGTTATAAACAAAATACGGTTGATGGCAAGAGTATTTTGGGGTTACTTATGCTAGGAGCTCCCAGGAACGCCAAAATCGCTGTTGAAGTTATCGGTCCCGACGCAGAGACCGCACTTTCCCTTATTCAAGATGCCTTTGATCAAGGGCTAGGGGACTCATCCTTGTGAATAGGGTAGATAGCTTACATGTACAAACTACGCTAAATCAGGAATCTAAAGAGAGGGGTTCTTCGGAAGAATTTTCTGGCTTAGGGGTCGTTTCCGGCTTGGCTGAGGGGCCTCCTTTCTTTCTCGAGCCTCCTATTCCTTGGTCGGATCCAAAGCTTCTCAGCGATGAAGAGGTGTTTGGTGAAGTGAGTCGGTTTCAAAGATCTGTTGATAAGGCAATTTTTGATTTAAAGAAATTTTCTGAAATTTTAGTGCTTCAAGGTAGACTTGAGGAGTTAAAGCTTGTTGAAAGTCACATTGCGCTGCTTTATGATCCTGTTGGTATTGGTCGTTTAGTAGTAGATGCGATTTTAAATCAGAAAAAAACGGCCGAACTATCATTAAGATGGGTTTTGGGGCAGCTGCGTAGACGTTTTAGAGTTGTTTGCGATTCACTCATAAGTGAACGATTTTCTGATGTAGAAGATGTTGCACAGCGGATATTTGAGCAATTAAAACCCTCTTCAGAACCAGATTTTAGCCGAATGGTTCCAGGTTCTATTCTTCTTGCTGATTATATTTCGTTTTCACACGCTCTTAAAGCTTCACATAGCGTTTCAGCACTTGTTTCATTTCAGGGAAGTCCTTTATCTCATACAGCCATTCTAGCAAGAGCTCGAGCTATTCCGTATCTTGTAAATGTTGATGTAAACCGCATTAAAGAATGTAATCCTTCAAAAATACGTGTAGATGGTGATTCTGGAACAGTTGTATTAAATCCAAGATCTCTAAGAAAAAATCAAAAATCTTCCGTGAGTATTCCTGCTGATATTGTCGTAAATTCAAGCCCTCTTATTTCTTTAAGTGCTCTTGATATCGATCCTACGGTTTCTCATGAGAGTGTGCTCAACTCAATTAATCTATTGGCTAATATTCAAAAACCGAAAGATATCTTAGTGGCTCTGCAGGCAGGTATTACTCAAATAGGACTTATTCGTTCTGAATATCTCTTTTCAGGGCATCTCCAGCTGCAGTCTTTGCCTGAGCTAGCTATGCAAAAATCGATCCTTGCATCTTGCTTCCACCCATCCATCGAGCACTATGTCGTTCGAGCTTTGGATGTAAGCCATGATAAGAGTCCGTTTTTATATCGTGGATTGCGTGGAATACAGTATTTGTTGAGTGAGCCCTTGTTTTTTAAGCACCATCTTCAAGCGATCATAGAGGCATTTCCAAATGGTTGCTCCGTGCTTCTTCCATTTGTTTCTCATAAAGATGAATTTGAGCGTGCGAAAACAATATTCCTAAAGCTTCAGAAAGAGATTACAGGAAGTGAGTGTATGGGGCCCTATAAGCTTGGGGCAATGATCGAAACACCGGCAGCAGTTTTTGAAATAGATGAAATTGTTTCTGTTGCGGACTTTGTATCGATAGGCTCAAATGATTTGATCCAATCATCTTTGGGTGTTGATCGCTCTACTATGCTTCTGCCTGCATTAGGGGCTCTTCATCATGGTGTGTTAGAACTTCTTTCATTGATTGTACAAGCCGCTGAGAAGCTTAATAAACTATGTACTCTATGCGGAGAAGTTGCCTCTGATCAGGCGGTTCTCCCTGTTCTTATAGGGCTTGGGGTGAATCGTATTTCAATTGTGCCAGAAAAAATCCATTCTGTCCGACAAATGCTTTGTCGTATGACGAAAGAGGAAGCTGTATCAATGGCGCAGCGTGCGATTCATACAATTCCTCAAACATCGCATCGTGATTTGTTGGTTCAATTGAGGAATGCTCAATATGAAGGACATCTTGATGGGAAATAAAAGTGAATTCAATGAGAGCTTTGAGGACGATCGGTTACAACCTTTCATTCATGAAGGTTTTTCTTCAGACGATGTGCAAGTGTCTAATAAAGCTTTAAGTGCCTATGAAAGAGATCTTGAAAAGATACTCCACTCTAAGGCCTATGCACGCTATTTTGATAAAACACAAGTTGTCTATCTCGTCTCGTTTGATCACATTACAAGAAGGGGACTTCATGTTCAATTTGTCAGTAACTTTTCAAGATCGATCGGTAAAAGGATTGGTTTAAACCTTGATCTTATTGAGTGCATAGCTTTAGGGCATGACGTCGGTCATCCTCCATTTGGTCATGAAGGCGAAGTCTATTTAAGCAATATCTCTCAAGAGCAAGGTCTTGGGTCATTTTCTCATTCAAGTCAATCGTGCCGTCTTTTTGAAATGATTGAACCGCTTGACCTCTCATTCGAGGTCTTAGATGGATTTCTTTGCCACGATGGAGGAATGAGAACAAGGATAACTAAGCCATGTCTAAATAAAGAGCGAAATCAGTTTGATGCAGAAATTGAGCTGAGGAAGCTCACTCCTGAAGCAGATCTTATTCCAGCAACCTGGGAGGCTCTCTTGGTTAAAATATGTGATACCGTGAGCTATTTAGGACGTGATATTGAGGATGGTATTGCTTTAGGCTTAATTGCAAGAAATGAAGTGCCTTGGGGTGAGTTTAAGCCTTCAAATGCATCCGTTCTGAATGTTGTTCGAAATGATATATTGGCTACATACCATGAAACCGGTTTTTTAGGTTTTTCAGAAGCTATTTTTGACCGTCTCAAGATGATTCGAAAGTTTAATTTTGAAAGAATTTATTGGCACCCAAAATTAAAGACAGAGTCAAGTAAGATAGAGTTAGTTTATCGATGGCTCTTTGATTCTCTCTTTACGGAATGGAAGCAAAGAGGAGATGATAGTCTTCTTTGGCGGTCATATCTGCACAGTAGATCGAAGATGTATCTCGATAGCACTCAGGATGCGGGCTATGTGATCGATTTTATGGCAGGAATGACAGATCGCTATTTTTTAGAATTAGCCAAAGAGAGGATTATACCTCAAAAAATCGATATTGACCGGGAGAATCTGTGTATTCGCTCTTTGTAGACACCGCAACAGATATACCGTTAATTGCGCTTGCAAAAGACAGTGCTGTTATAAAATCTATATATCTTGAATCTTCCAGCAAGGTCGTGCAAGGCGTAGATGATCTTCTTCGACGGGCAAAGTTAGTTCCAAAAGATATAACTTTTCTCAATGTGGGGGTTGGCCCGGGGTCATATACTGGTATTCGCGTGGCCATTTCGTTTATAAAGGGGATTTCAATCGCCCTTAATATTCCGATCGTTCCTATCCCAACTCTCTATACTCTCGTTCCTCAATCGGGTGATGATTGTACCTTTATTTCTGCTATTGATGCGAAAGTAGGGGGTGTATATCTCGTTGAAGGGAAGAAACAAGAAGGGGGGATATCTTGGACATCAAGGGGAGAGAGGGTTGATGATTCAGACTTTGTAAAGCGCTTGGAATCAGTTGATAATTTGATTGTTCTTGATTCAAGCTGGCTTGAGCGAAAAAAGATGGATCAGGGCCTTCCGGTTATGGTCACTTCTCCGAAGGCGGAAGAGTGTGTTCGTTTTGGTTTTAGTGAATGGAATCTTGGACGTGCGATGCCTTCGCAATTCATAACCCCCCTCTATTTACGAAAAACACAAGCCGAAATCGAGAAAATCGAGAGAGATAGACGAGATAACATTAAATGAGAAACAGTCGAGCTTGAGGAATTTTCAAGACTCTAGGTATGATGGTTGCACAAATTACATTTAAGTAAGGATTAGCTGCATGACATGTGTTAAGGTTCGCACAGGGGATTCAATCGACAAAGCGTTGCGCGCTCTGAAGAAGCGTTTGGATAAAGAAGGCGTGATGAAGGCTGTTAAAGCGCACCGTTTCTACTCCAAACCGTCAGTTAAGAAGCGAGCCAAATCTAAAGCCGCAGCAAAGTACAAAAAAACTCGAGCCTAAGGAATAGCTAAGGGCGTTTCACCTGATTCGATTGGCGGGCAAATTGCAATTCTTGCTCTTTACTCCAAGGCCAGGACTTTTTCCTCGGCCTTGTCTTAAATCTGAATCTGCTACTCTTGCCTTAGAATTCGATTTCTTTGGGCGTCCTTTGCACAGTTTCTAATTCCTTAAGGAAAATACGAGTTTTTATTCAGCATTTGAGGATAGAAATCTTCCTCAAATGCTATTTAAGTAAAGCATAAGAGTTTTTTAAAAGATTAACTCAGATCCATTTGCTTATCAGTTAAGATAGTTAATTTAAACCCTTTCAAATAGTTCTTCCGGCATGGCTGACTACTACGACGTTCTCGGAGTATCTAAAGACGCATCTCAGGATGAGATTAAAAAAGCGTATCGAAAGAAAGCGCTTCAGTTCCATCCCGACCGTAATCCTGGTGATCCAGATGCGGAAAAGAAGTTCAAAGAAGTCTCTGAATCGTACGAGGTTTTGTCTGATGAGAAAAAAAGACAAGCCTATGACCGTTTTGGCAAAGATGGCGTTAACGGGTTTCAAGGACAGCATCCTGGCGGTTATGCAAGTATGGATGAGGCACTTCGCACCTTTATGGGAGCGTTTGGTGGTGAGTCAATCTTTGAAAGTATGTTCGGGGGTGGATTTGGGGGCGGTGGTTACTCAGATACGCAAGAGAGGGCTCAGCAAGGCGCGAGCAAACGCATTAATGTGAATGTCTCTTTTGCTGAAGCTTTAAAAGGCGTTGATAAAGAGCTTTCTCTGAATAACTATATCATCTGTGAGACCTGTAAGGGAGCTCGAACCTCTTCACCTCAAGGGGTTAAGCGATGCCCAAGATGTTCTGGCTCGGGTCATGTCTTTGAACAGCGTGGTTTCTTCAGCATGTCAATGACCTGTCCTCAATGTCATGGTGAAGGGGAAATTATCACACACCCCTGTGCTGGATGTCAGGGAGAAGGCCGTACAAAGTCAAAACGTAAAGTGTCTTTTCATGTGCCTGCAGGAATCGATACAGGTATGCGTTTAAAGCTTCCAGGTTATGGAGATGTGGGTGTCGGCGGTGGTCCTACTGGCGATCTTTATGTCTACATTTCTGTGGAGCCACATGAATTCTTTCAGCGCCAAGGAAATGACATTATTCTTGAGCTGCCTATTTCTTTTGCTGAAGCTGCTTTGGGCTGTAAAAAAGAAATTCCTTCATTTGGCCACCAAGCTATTAAAATTGTTATTCCAGAAGGTGTTCAATCCGGCAAGATTCTTCGTGTTCGCGGTGAAGGATTTCCAAGTTTGCAGGGCGCTGGCAAAGGCGATATGCAGGTGAAAATTCTCGTCGAAACACCAACGAATTTAAGTGTACGACAAAGAGAGTTACTGGAAGAGTTCTCAAAGCTTGAATCAGCGAACAACTTTCCTAAGAAAAAAGGCTTTTTGGAGAAACTGAAAGATTTTTTCGTCGGGTCCAAAAGCGAATCAAGTTGATACTTGAGGCTTTGCGCCCGAGCTGATTAGGGGCGCAAAGTTTTTCATTATAATCGGTTTCTAGTCGAGCTTACGCCTAAATTTTCCCATCTCATTGGTTATGGCTGATTTACGGCCCGTGGACAGCTTTTGTGGTTCTTTTATGTAGTGCTGTAGTTTAAATGGAGCTCACGGTTTACGCGAGTTGCAATCAAATGTGCACGCTCTCTGTTTTTGAAGTAGAACCCGCTTAAGATAACGTAATAAGCTCGCTTCTGGATTCCTGGAGAGCGATGCTGATAGGTAATGTGATAGAATACTGCTTTAGGATTTTCGTGACCGTTGTGTAGGCAACTTCCGGGGTATTACATTCACTTGAAAGATGGGCTAAAAAAACTTTTTTTAAATTACTCGAAGAAACTTCCGCAAGCAGGTTGCCGCATTCTTCATTGGATAGGTGGCCAACTTTTGAAAGAACGCGCGCTTTATAAACATCAGGCCTATGGGATGCATGAACCATCTCGGGCTTGTGATTTGCTTCAAGCACAATGAGGTCACAATCTCTTAAATGATGACGAACGGTATTTGTGACAAAGCCTAAGTCGGTACAAATGGCCATTGTGTGGCGCGACGTCTTAATTCGAAATGCAACGGGCTCTACAGCGTCATGGCGAACAGGAAATGGCAAAATCTCAAAATCGCCGAATTCAAAAGGCTCTCCAGTTGTGAAGATCTTACATTTGGGGCATTCCTGAATCGTTTCAACAATGGCCTCTGCTGTTTGGGCATTTGCAATAAGAGGGATCCCAAACTTGTTTGTAAGTGTTTTTAAGCCCGCGATATGATCTGAATGCTCATGAGAAATAATTACAGCATCAATATCCTCAAGATTTACCTGTATCTCAGATAGTCGTTCTCGAAGAGCCTTTGCGCTGAGTCCGGCATCAAAAAGAAGTTTTGTATTCTTTGTTGCAACATAAAGAGCATTTCCCTTGGATCCTGAAGCTAAAGGGCAAAAAACCGTGCTGTCAGAATCATTCGTTGTAAGGGCGTTCATAGCTCAGTATCCTCATGATCTAAGTCATCATTGAACGGGTCGTCATCTTCATTATTTGGACGGCCTTTGCTTGGAAAGTATATTGCTCGAGGTTTTGAACCGTCTTGAGGCCCAATAATTCCTTGATCTTCAAGCTGGTCCATAATGCTTGCAGCGCGGGCATACCCAATCTTGAGCTTTCTTTGTAAAAATGTTGTTGATGCATTTCCGGTTGAAAAAACTATATTCTTAGCTTCTTCAAATAAGCTGTCTAATTCAGCCTCTGTATCTCTACTTGAGTCAATAAGCCGGATCTTCTCAAACGATTCGATAAGGTATTGAGGACCTGATTGCCGGAGGATTGATTCGATAACTCCATTAATTTCTTCATCGCGGACGTAGACGCCCTGTGCTCGTATAAGTTGGGAGGATCCTGGGAGTAAAAAGAGCATATCTCCATATCCAAGAAGAGTTTCGGCGCCCGTATCATCAAGGATGATTTGGCTGTTGACTCTACTTGCGACTTTGAACGCAATTCTGGCAGGAAAGTTTGCTTTAATAAGCCCTGTGATTACTTCTCTTGATGGACGTTGTGTAGCCAAAATTAAATGGATTCCTACAGCGCGAGCCATTTGAGCTATTCGTGCGATTGGAGTTTCAATATCCTGGCTTGACACCATCATCAAGTCTGCAAGCTCATCAATAATTGCCACATAATAGGGGAGTTTAGCTGGAATTTGAATGATGCTATTTTGTTCATCGGATGAAGGAGTTCGCTTGTTGAAGGATTCGATGTTGCGAACGCCCGTGATTTTCAGGATCTCATACCGTTTTTCCATCTCCTTAACAAGCCAGCCTAGTGCGTTGGCGGCAGCTTCAGGCTCAGTGATCACAGGGGCAATCATGTGAGGAAGTTTTGAATAGGGGGTAAGTTCGACTTTTTTAGGGTCGATCATGAGGAGTCGAACCTCGTCAGGGCGCATGAGCATGAGTATGGACATGACGATTGAGTTGATGCAGACAGACTTTCCAGAGCCGGTTGCACCTGCGATAATACAGTGAGGAAGCTTTGTGAGATCGCAAACAACAAGTTCTCCCGAAACTGCTTTCCCGAGCACCATGGGGATTTTGAAGTTTCCGCCCTGTTGAAGATAGGATGAGAGAACCTCTTTGAAGGAGACTTCCTGAGGTTTAGAGTTAGGGATTTCAATGCCAACTGCAGCTTTTCCAGGAATAGGTGCAATAATTCGTATCGATTTTGCTTCCATATTAAGGGCAATATCGTGTTCAAGTGTTTTAATCTTTCCGACCTTAACACCGATTGCAGGATGAACCTCAAAGGAGGTAATTGTTGGTCCGCAGTGAATTTGTCCTACTTTTGCTTCAATACCAAAATTTAAGAGTGTTGATTCAAGCTGCGTGGCTTTTTCGCGAAGTTCTTCTTTGAGTTGTCCGACATCGCATTTTTTTGGATCGACAAGGAGATCGAATGACGGCAAATTGAAAAGTTCCGTGTTATTTTCTCCTCCCTCAGAAGGTTCTCCTTTTTTGATAACTGATTTTTTGCTCTTTAAATCACTAGAGGCAACTGAAATAATGGGAGCTATTTCCGAAGTTGTCGACTTCGATTTTCGTGGTTCCGGCTTTTCAGAAAATGGTTTTTCAGGAAGAGCTGTGTTTTTATCAATAATTTGTTTTTCCTCAACTTTGCCGGTAAAAGTAGTTGGAGGTTGAGAGCTCCTTGATTCGCTTTTTTCTTTTTGTGGCGTATCTTTATCTTTTTCTTTGAAGAATCTTTTAATGTTGAAATCGCATAAGGCAAAAGAGCTCAGTATAAGTCCTGAAAATGCAAGGAATCCAGTTCCTGTTGTATTGAAAAGTCGTTCTAGAGGGATGTATGGAAAGTGTCGATAAACATATGTGCATGGATGTCCTCCGAGGGGCATGGTTTTGGATCCCAGAAACCACCCAAATGCTGCTTCAGTTGTCGGGAAAATATGTGCTGTAACTGATAAGAGTAGGCTGCATGAACCAAGAAAGGCGATGCCTGCTATAAGTTTTTTTCGCTCGAGAGTTGCTCCATCGGCAAAGAGTTCAAATATTGCAATCGATGTAACAAGAGCCAAAAGAATATAGGCGCCTAGACCGAATACCCAATGCAGAGTAAAAGCAAGAGCATACCCGACAAGTCCTAAAAGATTACTCGATGGGTCTTTTTGGCTAAAGCTAAGTAAAGATGTCCAAAGAACTATAGTTAACATTGTCCACAGGACACTTTGAAGTGTTATCCTGGGGAAGAAATCATGAGATGAATTTCGTTGTGATGAATTTCGATGATCTGGCACGTAAGACCTCTTTCGTCCGAGGGTGAATCATGAGCAGAAGTGCTGCTCTTGTCAAGAAAGAGGATTAGTCACGTTATAAATTTATTTGGGTTCAAGTTCATTTTTCACACAATTTTTGTTCAATTTTGTTTCGTTTGTAATACTACAATGTTTGAGTCGTGACAGCTTGGCGAGTTGCGATTTTAGTGAAGCAATTAGAAGAAGGTAGCAATATAAACAAAGGGCGACCGACGGGACTCGAACCCGCGACTTTTGGAACCACAATCCAACGCTCTAACCAACTGAGCTACGGTCGCCATATATTTTAACGTTTCTTTTGTAGAAACGATCTGCGTTTTGTTCATCAAGGTCGAATTTGTGTGTTCGAGTCTTTTGATGACTAAATGTGGCGGTCAGTGTAGCGATTGCCTCTATTTTTGTCAAATAAAGGCAATGTTTTTAGCAACTTTTGTGCAAACTCGAGTAAAAATAGAGATTTTTGTCTCATGCTTCTCTAACTGAATAGAACTGGAGAGTGATTCCGTAAGCTATCATTTTCATGCTCAGGTTCAAGACCGGGCTCAAACTTGGGCTCGGGATCTGCTTGAGTTAAAATAAGCGGGCTTGTTGGCGAAGATTGGACGAAATATCCAGCAACCTCGCTGTCCTCTATTTCATCCTGTAGTTCATCATATTGCTCTGGACTCAATTCTGGAGTGTTATCGGAAGTTGCTGGTTCTTCATGCATAAAATATGTTTTATATGAATCAACTCTTTTGGCAAGTTCTTCCATCCCGATCGAGCGAGATCCGAATATGATTTTAAACAGTACTTGAATTTGACCAAGCATGTTTGACCAGCTATGCTGAATCGGAATAAGATGTATGTGGGCATGATCAACTGTTTGCCCTGCCGCCCTGCCGTTCTTTTGAAGCATGATATAGTCTTCGGTGCCGATGACATCTTTGAAAAAGCTTGCCGCTTTTTTCACGGCCTGCATCATGTCCACCGATTCGTTGTCATCAAGTTCATCAATGCGACGTACGTCGCGTTTTGGCATAACAAGAAGATGTCCTTCACGAATAGGGGAGTAGTCGGCAAGAATACGAAAAGATCGGTTTTCCCAAACTTGCTGTCGTTCGATTACTTCTTGTTTGCAGAATATACAGGGGTGAGCTACTTCCTCAACTCGGTGTGCTCGTTCAGAGGCTGTTGGGACTATATATTGGGTAAGATTTTGTATGGTTTCGTGAACCCAGTGGAGAGCATTCGAGACGGTTGCTTCAAAACTGTTTTTAACGGCATTAAGTGTCATTCGTACCTCGATATTTTTAAAGCGGGCAATCCTAGATGTGTTCTGGATCGCTTTCTTATAATTTGTACGTTCATACGTAACTCATAACTGCGCAGCAGGTCACCAATGTATTGTGCCTTCTACTAACGTAAAATATGAGTATTTAAGTCATAACACGTATAGCATCATCTAGTGATATTGAGGAAATAGTTTGAACTGGTTTTTCTATATGGGCAATTCGGCCGCCAGCTGCAATAAAGCCTTTGAGGGAGCGAATAGTATAGGGATTTGAAAGGTGTCCGGAAATAATCATTAAGTCAATTCCATGCCATGATTGTGTAATAGAATCTTCTGACATAGCTAGAAGTGCCGCTTTTTCAGATAGCTCGAGTACTGGTCGCAGGCTCGTAAGCTCTTCAATCTTTTTGATATGAAGGAGATTCGGAACAACCACTGCAATCGAAGATGATTCAAGCCGTTTTTCTTTACAAATCACATTATTACCACGAGGAATCCTTTGCATAGTTACCATGCAGGAGACAAAGCCGTTGTTTGCGAAAAGAGGAGTTACTGGATCGAACAATTCTGTTTGGTGGAGCGCGAGCTCTTCGATTGTATGCGATATCGATCCGGTATCAATAAGTAGGTGCGATGGGCAGGTGTCTGGGATTTCGTCTGCTAAGAGTTTGAGAAAATCAGCATGTACCTCAAGGGCAAACAACTTGAGAATCAATCGGCCCTCGGGAGAGAGAGCTAGTAGCTCTGGTTTTGCTGTTATTCCAAATCTTCCTTCATGCCATTCAGTGAAATTTTCTCTTTCATTTTCATCCCAGTTGATCTCATAGAGACTTGTTCCTTCGAGTCTTCCTAGTATCACTCCTGCAGTAGAATCTTGGAATTCAGGAAGCACTTGCTCTCGAAATACTTTACATGCCAGCAAAAGAGAAGCAAACTGAATCTGATCATTTAATGGGAGCTTTAAATCTTTAAAAAGACCCAAACAGAGCTCGAACAGAACTCGTTTGCCTGAAGCAACTGCTTGCTTTGCGATCTCTATTTCGGATTTCCAATCGAGTTGTTGGTCAACTCCTGCTGGGAGTTTGACTACAAGACATGTGGCATCCGGATGCATCTGTTCAAGGGGGCCATCAAATGTGATAAGATCATTGAGTGATATACAGATATAGTCGTCATCATCCTCATCGTGAAGGGGCCGTGTCATCTAATAATCCTCGAAGCTAATGCTACTTTATGGAAACGGTTTATTTTTCCTTGCTGCCTGAATAACTCCTCAAAAAATGAAATCCCATAATCATCAGGGAGTTTTGTGTAATGTGGATTCGGAATGGCGTGGGAAAAGCTTTTTTCTTTGTTGATTTGCTCTATAAAGTATTCAGAATAGGGTTCGTCATCAGTAACAAAGATAAAAGTTCCTTCAGGAATGAGGACTCGAGCTATTTCTTTCAAGAATTCTTCATTAATAATTCGATGTTTTGCATGCCGATTTTTTGGCCAAGGGTCAGGAAAATTAATGTAAACTTCTTCGATTGATGACGACGGGAAATAAGAAGAAGTGAGCTTTCCTCCTTCAGCACATGCAACAATACAGTTTGTGATTCCTTGGTTTTTTATTTTGGTCCATATTTTACGAGCTCTATCGAAGCGTTTTTCGACGGCAATGAAGTTTTTTTCTGGAGAGGCTTTGGCTTTTTCAACAATCCAATGACCATGTCCGCTGCAATATTCAACGATAACAGGAGCGGATCTTCCAAAGAGCTGATCCCAACCAGGAAATACAAAGCTTGAAGGATCGATCCACGAGAGCATATACCAAAATTGATCAGAGAAAACAACTCTTGGGTTTTCTCGAGTAAAGGGGAGTCTGAGGTCTTGAGGGCGAACCATAATTTATACGAGCGGTTAAGATTTTATATAATAGCGAGAATCTACTATGGTAGCTAAGTACGAGATGTATTCGCAATTATAAATTGCATCCTAAGGGAGTGAGCAAGGATTTAAGTTGTTCAAGTTATTCTGCCCACTTCCTAACCTGAACTAACACAAGGCGAGCCGCAATGGAACAAATGAATAAAACGAAAGCTTATTCCTCTCTTTTGTCTTTAGCAAAGGCTCCTTTTGATTTAACTCAAGATAGCTCGCTCACTGTGGATCGTCTAAAGTCATATATGATCGAATCTCCTCACTGGAACTTTCTTTATGGGTTTGAAAAAGTCAATTCTCAAGTGATTGAAAAGCTCTGTTTGCTCGCTCAGGAAATGAAGGTTCACGAAAAAATGATGAGCATGCAAGGAGGGGAAAAAATCAATACTATCGCTGGTTTCCCTTCTGAAAATCGCTCAGTTCTCCACACCGCAAGCCGAAATGTTTTTGGAGGAAAGTCGCTTTCTCCAGAATCAATGACTCTATCAGATCTGTCACGAGCAGAACTTGAGAAGCTCAAACTCTTCTGTGAAGAGATCGAAAAGAACAATGTTTTTACCGATGCTATTTTAGTAGGCATTGGAGGCTCGGAACTAGGTCCGCATGCTCTCTATGATGCTCTCTATTTTTATCGGAAAAAAAATCGTAAAGTCCACTTTATTTCCAATATTGATCCGGATGAGGTTTCCAAATCGATAGGGGAAGTGACTTTGGCAACAACGCTTGTGATAGTGGTTTCAAAATCTGGAACAACCCTTGAAACAGCAACTAATGAAGCAATCCTGAGGAGTTCATTTGAAAAGGAAGGACTTGATCCTCAGGCTCATTTTGTTTCGGTCACAACTCCTAACAGTCCTATGGATAATCCCTCACAGTACAGGGCATGTTTTCACCTTTTTGATTGCATTGGAGGTCGTTATTCCAGCACATCTATGGTAGGATTGCTGCCTCTTGCTTTTGCCTATGGATATCACCTCGTAATCAAGCTTCTTGAAGGGGCTCATGAGATGGATCTGCATGCGCAAAATTCGGATCCAAAGAAGAATATTCCACTGATGGCAGCCTTGATTCGCATTTGGAATCGAAACTTTTTGGACTATCCGACAGTTGCAGTTATTCCATATTCACATCTTCTTGCTCGTTTCCCAGCGCATTTACAACAAGTTGATATGGAATCAAATGGCAAGCGGATCGATCAGAGTGGAAGGAGTTTAGAATATGCTTCAGGTTCCGTTGTGTGGGGAGAGCCGGGCACCTCCGCACAGCACTCATTTTTTCAACTTATCCATCAAGGAACGGATATAATTCCTGTAGAATTTATAGGCTTTCGAGAGTGTCAGGGGGAACAAGATTGGGTTCTTCCCGCGCCTCCAATGAAAGGAACGACTTCGCAGGAAAAACTGCTTTCGAATCTCTTCGCTCAGGCAATTGCCTTGGCTCAAGGAAGATCGAATCCAAATCCTAATAAACAGTTTGATGGAAATAGACCTTCCTCAATCCTGCTTGCCAAAAAATTGACTCCGAAAGCTCTAGGTTCATTGCTTGCTCTCTATGAGCATATGGTTGCTTTTGTAGGGTTTTTATTAAACGTGAATTCTTTTGATCAAGAGGGAGTTCAATTAGGTAAAGTATTAGCAGATCAATGTATGAAGACTGCAGAGCTTGCAAGAAAAAATGAACCCGATCCAGCATTTCCATTAGGATCGGCATTGTTTGAGATTCTTCACCACATTCAATAACTGATAACTCAAAGATATTTTTTTTATGACAATCTCGATACCGAGACCCAAACGCTGTTGCAGTGTCTGTGGAATTCAAAGACCAACCTATTCGAAACTCGATGAGAAAAAAAGAGACGAGTGGGTTCGTCTTGACCTGTGTCCTTCCTGCTTCAAAGAGCAAAAAGCTGATATCTTTTGGAAGCGAGCTGAGAAAGAGGAGTCAAAAATTGATTTTTCATCGCTTCTTGGACAACTTAAAGATCTCTCGTTATCTTCAGATGAAGTTGATCGTTGCACCGGTCTTCTTCTTGCCGAGTTTCTCGTTCGCTCAAAACTTGTCAAACGCCTTTCTTTGGAGCTGTTGCTCTTTCGTGTCAAATCGACGAATGAGGAGATTCAATTCACGGGAGCGGCCTTCTCTCAAGAGATTCGAAAGACTGCACAGCATAAGCTTTTAGAGTTGCTTCAATTATGACAGAGTCTGATGTTTCGAACACAAGAATAGGGCTTTCAGCAGATGAGCTGAAAAAGCTTGTAGGCGTGTTTTTAAGATATATCGCATATGAAAAATGCCTTTCTGAAAACACTCAAGAAGCATATGAAAGAGACCTGGATTTGTTTTGCTCTTTTATTAAAGAGAAGGATCTGAGAGGAGATCAAAAATCAGCCGTAGCTTTTTTGCAATCACTTCGTGACCGAGGATATGCTTCCAGTTCCTGTGCTCGAAATATGATAGCGTTGAAAGTTTTTTTTCGATTTCTCTTTAGAGAGGGGTATTCTACTCTTGACGAAGGGCGCTTTTTAGATAGTCCTAAACTGTGGCAGAAATTGCCAGAAGTGCTTTCTGAAGAAGATATCAAAAAAATTATCCACTCATGTGCTGGCAAAAGTGCCCAAGATATCCGTGATAAAGCAATTTTTGAGCTTCTCTATGGGACTGGAATTCGCGTTTCAGAGTTGTGCTCTCTTTCTATTTACGACGTTGCCGATCAATCGATTACGGTTAAAGGCAAAGGAGATAAAGAGAGACTTCTTCCGCTAGGTCCTCAGGCGCTTGATGCAGTAGATCGTTATTTAACATGTGTTCGTTGTCGGTATGAGAGCGAGATGAATAGCTCTCTTTTTGTTACCAATAGAGGCAGGCCTCTTGATCGCATAAACGTATGGAGAATGGTAAAGCAGAGAGCAAAGAATGTCGGCATCACAAAGGAAATCTCTCCGCACACAATGCGTCATACATATGCGACGCATCTACTTAATGGTGGAGCAGATATTCGTGTGATTCAAGAGCTTTTGGGACACGCTCATATATCGAGCACCGACAAATATACGCATCTTTCTCGATCGCAAGTTCAAGAGCGATTTTTTGAGTTTCATCCTAGAAAATAAGCGAAGGTATTAGTGCGATGGCTTGAGTGATCTCTTAGCACAGAGATCACTCTTTATCAAATTTATATTTGATAATTGTCTGAGCCATGTTCGAAATGGTGCGTTTCATGAGAGTTGTCTATATTGTGAATAGGCTCATGATAAGGCATTTGCGGTTGGTTGTCACTAGTACGCTGGGTAGCTCGATCTTTAAGATAGATGGCGGATCCAGACCCTGCAAAGAATGCTCCGGCAGCAAGGCTTATAGGCCATGCAATCAGTCCTGCAGAGATGACAACAGCTTTTTCAACCGGGTTAAGGTTAGTCCATACTTGAGTTATGCTATCATGTATAGTGCGCATAGTATCTGTTGCAGCGATTCCGGCAATAGCTCCCATGACAAAAACACTTGAGTTCGAAAGGAAAAACAGCGTTGCTAAGGCAGCCTTTCCTACTTTGGCAGCGGTATTGAGAAGTTGTTTGGCGCCCTCATAGAGATCTACACCTAATTTCTCTTCAATGTAATCTTTCGCTGTAATTGATTTTTCAATCAAAAATGCACGGATAGTCTCATATTTTTTTTTGATTTCTTCTTGTGAAGGCAGCGAGTTGCAGAAATCGGTATAGGCTTGATTCAAAACATCTAAGACTATATTGCTTATATATTGAACGTTGCTTGTAACATGATCTTTAAAGGATATTATTTGTTCTTGAGCCCATTCTATCTCATTTGTGCAGCTTGAACTAATGCGAGTACACATGAAAAATGCCTCTTTCTATAAATTTGATTTGGTAAATTGTTACAACAAAATAATTAAGATTTGATTAATAAAATTATCTTAAATAGAAAGTTCTGAATCTAAGTAATTTTGGATGTCAATATCTGAAAAAATAAAGCCATTTTTTATGGCTTTCTCAGGATTGAGTATTGGTCCATGAAGCATAAGCTCTTCAGCTATCTCTCCAAACATAAGCCGAGCCAAAAAGCTGGGGCAAGGGATAGCGCTTGGTCTAAGAATAGCTTTTCCTATAGATTTCATTACAAGTTCTTGAGAGGGGATTTGAGGAGATATTGTATTAATTGGCCCTGATAACTTAGGAGAAATAATGGTATATACGATGAGACGCAAAATATCTCCCAAACTTATCCATGGAAAAGGCTGTTTTCCAGATCCCATTTTTCCTGCAAATCCATAACGAACAGCTTTTTCAAGTATCGGCAAAGCTCCTCCTTTGCGGCTTAGAACGGCTCCAGTTCTCAGTAAAACTACACGACACTTGATCTCAGCTCGGAGAGCCTCTTCTTCCCATGCTGTTGCAAGATTCGCCAAAAATGTTGATCCATGCTGAGAAGTTTCGGTAGATGAGGTCGAAGTATCAAGGGTTGAACTATTCGGATAGATGTTTGCCCCTGACATCGAAATAAAAAGCTCTGGGGATCTATTTGAGTTGATAATTGTTTCTACGAGGGTCTTTGTGCTTAAGATGCGAGATCTTAAAAGCTCTTCTTTTCGTTTTTCAGTCCAGCGTTCTTTGGAGAGAGAAGCTCCGCTCAAGTTAATGACAACGTCAACATCATCAAAAGTTTTTGAAGGTAATTCTTTCTGCTCAGGATTCCAGTAGATTTCAGATGAGTTTTTCGGAGGTCTTCTGACAAGTTTTGTGACTCGAAAATTCATGGCTTGAAGTAGTTGTGAGAGAGCGGAACCTATAAGCCCTGAAGCCCCGGATATTAAGACGTGCTTTTGAGGTTCTAGAAATTGATGAAGCGAACATTTTGAAAAAAACTCGATATCTTTCTGAGCAAGGTGGAGCTGGTAGCTGCTTATGCGTTGCAGGGCTTTTAAAGACATCGAGGCAGTAAGTGAAATATTCGAAAGCAGCCCGGATGTGGTTATGACATCGGTTATTCGGCAATAATTAGGGGTAATAGAACTTATCGCTCGAGATATGAGAGATTGTAACAGAAATGATGTAGACTCATATTCATGCTGAATATTTGGTATTACTGTAGTTGCATTCAGTTCTATATGCTTGACCTGAGAGGGTGCAGGATCAATTAAGTATCGAGTGTAGGGCTCAGAAAAAAGAATCGAAGCTGTAAAATCCTTTGGGGCTTTGATTTCAATTTCTGTTTTTGACTGCATATTTAGTCTTTTTCCTTATCAGGTTCTATACACAGTCGTGCTCTTTTTTTAAATGAGTGACTGCATCTATCCTCGCAGTACAGACGGCAGAGCTCTTCAATTTGCAAGTCCTCAATTACGTGCTAATAAGGAAGTTGTGATGTTGGCAGTAGTAAATAATCGAGATGCTTTTCGATTTGAAAGCGATGCACTTCAAAACGGCCCTGATATTCGAAGGCTTGCTGAAGGAAATGCATTAGAGGACATTCTCGATTTAACATAGATATTATCTTTGTGCGTTCCGAAACCCTGTCTTGCACCTATTCCTGTCTTGAACTTATTTAGGTGCCAGTGCCTTTACAAGTAGATGCAAGTCGATCTATTGAACGTATCATTTCTTGAAAGACAATATCATGAAATGGTCGTACCATATGCCAGTAGATTTTTCCTAATACTCCGGAAGGTTGAAATTGCACCTTAATTCGCAAAATCGTTTTATGTTCTTCTATTGGGTAAAGAGAGATTTGTACGGCCCCTGTTCCTGGCAACTTCATTAACGATTTAACAAGCAGAGACTTTCCTCTTTTGCAATCAATAACTTCCCAAAAGTCAAATCGATCTCCTTTCTGAAGGCATGAATTAGCACTGCTTGGATAAGCCTTTCCTCCAAAAATTTTTTCAATAAAGGTGCGAATATCCCATAGCCAACGAGCGAGTCTTCTCCAGTTCTGCATACTTTTTGTCGTAAGACCTTCTTGCTCGATAATTGAAAACAAAGCATCGATTGAAGCGCCTGAAACAAAAGAAATCTCCTCTTCATAGACTGTTATTTTTTTATTCTCGGTCTTTTTAATCTTTTCTAAAGTGTCCTCTAAGGCCAGTTTAATCGAGATTGGATGAATATCAAACTCTTTTTCAGCCAAGCTGTCGTGGATAATCGTAGTGAATTCAGCACTTTCTACTAAATAGCGACCAATTTTTGCTTGAAGAGGGGTAACAAGGCTAAGCCATAGGCTTGATAGTTTAGGAGTGATAAAGGGTACTTTTAGATAGAGTATGGGTCTTTTTCTGTCGATTTGTGAAAACATTTGCATGAGATCAGCATACGACACCTGTTCTGGTGCTCCGATTTCATAAATATGTGCACCAGATGTTTGAAGAGAGACTGGAAGATCAGAGGCTTTATCGCACGCTTTTACAAGAAATTTGAGCAGATCATTCATTCCAATGGGCTGCGTTTTAGTAAATACCCATTTTGGAGTTATCATGATGGGTAGGCGTTTAACAAGCGATCGTATCATTTCAAAGGAAATAGATCCTTTTCCAATAATGATCGAAGAGCGAAATTCAATAACTTGCAGCTCATGTCCTATATCAACACATGCAAAACTACGTAAAATTTCACCTACCTTTTGCCGACTTCTTAAGTGCCGAGAAAGCCCCCCTTTTTCGTCTCCAAGAGCCCCTAGATAGATAATTCTCTTGATCCGGTGTTTTTTGCATAAAGAGCCTATGTGAAGCGCCGTTTTTGCTTCGACTTCTCCAAAATCAGCACCCCATTCCATTGAGTGGACAAGGTAAAAGAGAACGTCAATTTGCTCGAGAGCCACGTATGGTATATCAATGTGCTCAGGTTTTTTTTCGCAAGTGTTGATCTGATAGACGGTGCATTGCTCGAGTAAGGTGCTTGGGAGTTTTTCCGGATGGCGTACTAATGCAACCACCTCATGGCCTGATTCAAGTAATCTGAGGCATAAGGCTTGACCCACAAATCCTGATGCGCCGAGAACTGCTATGCGATATTGCATTAGGAGTTCCTTATGTTTTCGGATCTCTTCTTAATCATATCAAATGCTGATAACGCTCTTGTCCTGCCTTCTTCAAGCGAGATAATTGGGGCAGGGTAGGTATGTCCTATTTGAATTCCATATTGTCTCTGTTTATCTTTCGAGAGAAGCCAAGGTGTGTGTATTTGTTCTTCGGGTAGATAAGTAAGTTCTGGAATAAATTTTTTAACATAGATTCCTTTGGGATCAAATTTTTGCCCCTGAAGAACAGGATTAAATATGCGGAAATATGGAGCAGCATCTGCTCCGCTTCCACTTACCCATTGCCATCCAAATGTGTTATTTGCTAAGTCCGCATCGACAAGGGTGTCCTGAAACCAAGATGCTCCTTCTTTCCAGGATATAAGAAGGTGCTTTACTAAGAATGAGCCCACGATCATGCGAACTCGGTTATGCATCCATCCTGTAGTCCAGAGCTCTCTCATACCAGCATCGATGATTGGATACCCCGTCTTTCCTTGTTGCCAAGCTTTAAGGTGGCTATCATTTGATTCCCATGGAAATTTCGTAAACTCACTTCGAAGCGGGGTGTTTACTGTTTCAGGAAAGTGATACAGGAGATGGTGAGCAAATTCTCTCCATCCGAGTTCGCGAACAAAAAAGTCTGATCCTAGTTTTCCATTAACTTCTTGGTATATTCGCTGCACTGAGATTTCTCCGAAGTGAAGGTGCGGAGACAATTTTGAAGTGCCAGGCACCGCGGGATAATCTCGTAATTCTTGATAGGATTCGAGTCTCTGTTTTATGAATTCTTTTAGGTGAGCTCGTGCGTTTGTTTCTCCTGGATTCCAATGACTCATTATGCCTTTTTCCCACGGTCTACCTGAAAGAAGCCCAAGTTCGTCAATAGAGGATCCGATATCTTTACATAGATATCCGTTACTTTTTCCGGGAAAGTCAAGAGGTTCCGGATTGATAATTTGCTGAGCCGTTTTCCAAAAAGGGGTAAAGACTTGAAAAGGTTTTCCTTCCCGAGTCGTTATTGTTTTATTTTGGATTGGGAATGGTTCGATGAGAAGGTTTGCACGATAAGACGTGGCCATGACTCCGATTGATTTGCAGTAGGCCTTAATATCTGTATCAAGTTGAAGGAGATGGGGCTCGATCCTCCTATTCCAAACAATTGAGCAAGCGCCGGTCTTTTGAATGATAGACTGGATCACCTTTTTGGTCGGGCCCTTTATAGTCAGTAGATGAAGATTGTATTCCTCGAGATGCACTTTAAAAATTTGCAAGCTTGCATGAAGCCATATTCTCGATGCGCTGCCCATCGATGAAGTCATAGTTTCTATTTCTTCATCCCATATGAAAATGGGGAGAACTGGGTGGCCGCTTGCGACGGCAGAAATCAGGGCTGGATTGTCATCGAGCCTTAAATCATTTCTAATCCAAACAATAACAGGTGCTGACATCAATGTAACTCTCTAGTAGCCTTATATACACATTAACGATTCAACAAGAATAATTTTAGCCTTATGATTCAAGTCGATGAAAAATTAGTCCAGCATCTTGCTCGGCTGAGCAGGATTGCGTGCCCACAAGACAAGCTTCCTGCGATGGTTAAAGACCTTGAAAAAATCGTCGCCTATTTTGAAGAACTTGAAAAAGTGCCGACTGATGATGTTGAAGGGATCAGTTACGTATCCCAATTTGTGACACAAGCGCCTTTGCGCGAAGACGAACCAATCAATACGATACCTCAGAAAATATTTCTAGATGGCACTGAACAAGTTGCGCAATTGGTTCGAACTCCAAACGTTATAAAAGATTCTTAAGCATATATTTGAGGAAGTTGGACTGTGAACGATTTGCATTCCCTTTCAATGAGCTCTCTCCGAAATTTATTTCTCTCTAAAAAAATCAGTGCTGTGGAAATCACTCAATATTTCCTCAATCGAGTTGATTCATTAGATGACAAGATCGGGTCTTTTCTTTCTATATTTCATACAAGAGCCCTTGATAAAGCACGGTTGCTCGATGAAAAATTTGCTCGTGGCGAGCAAGTAGGTCTTTTTGCGGCTATTCCTTTTGCTATAAAAGACAATATACATGTCAAAGGCGAGATTACGACCTGTGCTTCTAAAATACTCGAAAATTACCGAACGCCATTTGATGCAACGGTAACAGAGCTTATTGAAGCCGAAGATGGCATCATCATAGGGAAGACAAATCTTGATGAATTTGCAATGGGTTCTTCTTGCGAAAATTCTGCACTCAAGAAGACAAATAACCCTTGGGATTTTTCACTCGTTCCCGGAGGTTCATCAGGTGGCTCCGCTGCCGCCGTTGCTGCGCGATTGGCTCTTGTTTCTCTTGGAAGTGACACTGGAGGTTCAGTGCGTCTTCCGGCTGCCTATTGCGGAGTTGTAGGGTTTAAGCCGACCTATGGTCGCGTATCAAGATTTGGACTTGTTGCCTTTGGATCATCGCTTGATCAAATCGGTCCTTTGACTACCTCTTGTGAGGACTTAGGGCTTGTCCAATCGGTCTTGGGTAAACACTGCCCCAATGATTCAACAAGTATTGACCTTCCTGCCGATACGCTTGCAGATATGTCTAAGCCATTTCAGAAGGGAACAAAAATTGGAGTTCCTTGGAAATTTCTCGAGAAGCTCAATCCCGAAAGTTTAAAGAACTTTAACGATAGCCTAGAGGTGTACAAAAAACTTGGCGCAGAAATTGTCGAAGTAAATCTAGATCTTCTCCACTACGCGATTGCTACGTACTATATTATAGCAACGGCGGAGGTTTCGACAAATCTTGCCCGTTTTGATGGAATTCGATATGGGTATCGCTCCAAAAATGCAAAAACTCTTGACGATGTCTACGATCTTTCACGAGAAGAGGGCTTTGGAGATGAGGTAAAGCGCCGAATCATGATTGGAACTTTTGTTCTGGCATCAGGATATCAAGATGCTTACTACAAAAAAGGGTTAAAGATCCGTCAAAAGATTATTGAGCAGTTCAATGAGCAGTTTAAAAAATGTGCTTTTATTGCGACGCCTCCGGCGTTAAGTGGTGCTTTTGCTCGCGGAAGTCATAAGGATCCTTTATCACTCTATCTAGAAGATATCTTTACAGTAGGGGCAAACCTTGCAGGGATTCCTGCTCTTAGCTTCCCTTCAGGTTTTGATAACAAGGGAAGGCCCCTTGGATTTCAGCTTATGGCTCCTCAAATGAAAGATGCAGATCTTATTTCTATGGGATCAGCCTTTCAAAAGGTGACCGACTATCATACAAAAATGCCAACAATGGTCAGCTAAAGGAGTTTTAGAAAAAATATGTCTAAAAACACACGCAGACATGGTTGGGAGCCTGTAATTGGTCTTGAAATCCATGCTGAGCTTAATACAAAATCAAAACTCTTTGGAAGAGCTCGAAATCATTTTGGAGATGATCCAAATACAAATATCGATGAGTTAAGTGTTGGTCTTCCTGGAGCGCTTCCAGTTATTAATAAAGAAGCTGTGCGAAAAGCAGTTCAGTTTGGATTGGCTGTTAATGCGGAAATCGCTCTTTGGAGTAGGTTTGAACGAAAATCTTATTTTTATCCAGATAGCCCACGAAATTTTCAAATTACTCAATTTGAATTCCCTGTTAGCAAGGGCGGTGTAGTCACAGCACTTGTGGACGGTCATGAACGCGAATTTCATTTGACACGAACACAGTTGGAAGATGACTCAGGGATGCTCAAGCATTTTACATCATTTGCCGGTGTTGACTTCAATAGAGCGGGAGTTCCTTTAATTGAAATAGTGTCAGAGCCTTGTATTCGGTCTGCAAAGGAAGCTTCGGCCTATGCGATGGCTGTAAGATCGATTCTCGATTATATTGAAGCATCCGACTGTAATATGGAAGAAGGCTCAATTCGATTTGATGTGAATATTTCAGTTCGCAAGGTCGGAGAGAAGGGATTTCGCAATAAAACTGAAATCAAAAACATGAACTCTTTCTCAAATCTAGAGATGGCTATCGAGCATGAAATCGATCGTCAAATTGAGATTTATGAAGGATCTCCTGACATAGATCATACCCTTTTGATTTCGCAGTCAACTGTCAGATGGGATCCTGAGTTAAAACAAACTGTTTTGATGCGAAAGAAAGAAGCGGCTGAAGATTATCGTTATTTTCCAGAACCTGATCTTCCTCCGTTAGTCCTCAATCCAAAATATATAGAAGAAATTCGAGCAACATTGCCGGAGCTCCCTCTTGCCAAAGAGCGTAGATTTGTGCAGACGCTTGGTCTATCTCCGGCTGCTGCCTACCTCGTTACTTCGGATAAGAAACTTGCGCACTATTTCGAAGATGCTCTGAAAGTCTGTCCTGATTCAAAGCAAGTTGCTAATTGGATCACTATAGAGTTTTTTGGTCGATTAAAAGATACCGGCAAGTCTATTTATGAATCTGGAATTCTTGCAGAGCATATTGGAGAGCTTGTCTTGCTGATCTCTTCCGGAAAAATTACCGGAAAGATTGCAAAGAGTGTAGCGGATGATATGTTCCAGCGCCCAGGTGTTTCTCCTCGTTTAATAGTGGAATCAAATCCTGATTATCAACCCACTTCAGATCAGGGTCAGCTTCAACTGATTATCGATGAAGTCCTCAAAGAGAATCTTCAATCAGTTGTTGATTATAGAGCGGGTCGTGATAGAGCTTTTGCTTTCTTAATTGGACAAGTCATGAAGCGAACTCGCGGGACTGCGTCACCACAGATCGTAAATCAACTCCTTTCGGACTCGATTAAAAAAGTTGATCTATAATCGATTTCTTTAAAAACATGTACTCATAGGAACTCATGCGAGAGTTCTTATGAGTTAGTTATATCTGAGTTAATTATATCCAAAGATTGATCTCTTCTCGCTTTAACGGCTATGATGTTCCTATTTTCAATACGAACTCATAGAGTGCTCGCATGCGTCGATTCCTTATATTTATTTCCTGTCTTGCTCTTCTTTGTGGTCTTATTTACGGGATCAACTGGTGGGAATCACGAGGTGATGGCTTTAGACTGTATAAGATTCAATCAAATCTCCCTATTGAAGATCGATGGAATATCAGCCATACCGAAGGTCAGTACAAAGAGGCATCTGAAGCCTTAAAGCAGCCTTTTAGCTATTTAGGTCATGGGTTTCAGTGCTATGCATTTGAAAGCCGGGATGGTAAATACGTGCTTAAGTTTTTCAGGCATCAAAGGCTAAGGCTTCCAGATTTTGTGACGATGATTCCTTCGTTTCCTCTCTTTGAAGAGTGGCGTACTACTCGAATTTTATCTTTGAATAAGCGCCGTGAATATCTCATGCGAAGCTGTAAAACAGCGCAAACATTTGTTCCGTTTGAAACGGGGCTCATCTATACACATCTCAATAGATCTCAGGGGCTTTTCCCTTCCGTTATAATCACCGACAAATTGGGAAATGATTATACAATTGCACTTGATGACTATCAGTTTGTTCTTCAGTACAAAGCAGAGCACGTCAAGCCGACTTTATTACAGCTTGCTCAATCTCAAAGGTTTGATGAAGCAAAAAAAAGAATAGATCAGCTCTTTAGCCTGCTTTCGGATTGCGCCCAAAAGGGGATTCAAGATACAGATAATGCTCTTATTTATAAGAACAATTTAGGCTTTCTTGATGATCGAGCAATTTACATCGATGGTGGCAAGTTGTCTCGTAATGATTCAATTCGAAGGAAAGATAAATTTGTCAAAGACCTTAATCGTCTTAAACCTCTTTTGAAGTGGATGAAAGAAAAGGCGCCGAGCCTTGTTCCTTTATATAACGAAGCGCAAGAGGAAGCGATTTTAGCATTTCCTGAAACCGAAATTACTGGTCCCAAGACTGCTTAAAACATGTTCATAAAAATTTTGGGAGCCTCGTTCGATGCTCCCTCTCGTTTCTACTTCTCTGAATGGTCTACAGCTAGATCTTCTGAAATTTCTTGTGATTTAGAAAAGAAGCAATCGGATGCAATATCATAACCGCCTTGAATTAATGCAGCTCCCACAGCTACATCAATAATGCCGAAAAGGTCCTGTGGTAAATTTATCCATCTCAATATCGCTCCAAATGACATCATAATAGCGACCATTATACAGGTTTTAATCGAAAATATCGCCTTATACGGGTTTTGAGAGAGTGTGGCTTGTGTTTTGAGCTTCGCAGCTACCTTCTTGAGAACTTTCTTTGCCTTCATCACCCCAATTGCAAGCCCCAAAACGATACATAGAAGAGCTGCATCTTGGCTTGATGAGAAGATATTGCTCATTGTTGGAATAAGAATAAAATGAGTTCCCAGAATCAAATAGGATATTCCTTTATATAAAAGCATAAACCCTACAGCAAACCATATGGTGGAGTAGAGAAGGAGGGCTTGTTTAACATTTGTTTTCATAGGATTTGATCATCACATTTTGAGGTAGTGTGTTGTTTCGACAAATAAGCGAACCTTCGATTCCGAGTTCTTTATCGAATGGGAGCACTTTCAGGGGCATGTTATGCCTTTCTGCCATCAATAAAGCTCTTGAGTGGAGAATTTTTCCTCCTCGAGAAACTATTTGTAAAGCATGTTCATAGCTAAGTGTTTTGAGAAGTTCCGCCTCAGGAGATAGCTTTGGATCCATTGAGAAAAAACCTGGAACGTCTTTATAAAATTCGACTTGGTATGCCTCAAGAGCTATTGCAAGGGCGACGGCAGTTGTGTCTGACCCTCCTCGGCCGAGGGTTGTAATTTCACCTTCCTTTGAGACTCCTTGAAATCCTGCAACGATTGCAATAGAACCCTTTTCTAGCACACGCGTGATTCGATGAGGTTTGACATCTACGATTTTAGCTTCTGTGTGTTGAGAGCAGGTAATAATCCCTGATTGGCTTCCCGTGAGGCTTATTGCATGCTTTCCTCGTTTTGAGAGAGCCATGGCTAGTAAAGACATGCTGATGCGTTCTCCAACGCTTAATAACATGTCATACTCTCTTTGAGGGGGAGTTGGATTGACGGAGAGCGCTAAAGATATAAGGTCATCTGTAGTTTTGCCCATTGCGCTGACGACGGCAACAATACAGTCATTTGATTGCGATCTTTCTGCGATGCGTTGTGCAATAAGATCAAAATGTGCCGGGGTGGCAAGCGATGCGCCCCCAAACTTCATGACGACTGTTTTGGACATTGCCCTATTTGGGGATTATGTTGATATTTTAAGTAGTGTAATCAAAAAGGAATTAGCTGCCAGATATTATTGTTGGTCTCTAGATAAAAAATGAATCTTTCACAAAAGATATGGATTCCCAATCTATTTTAGAGTCAATTACTGTTTTATTCTGCAGGCGCATGAGGAGCTGTGCAAATTATTTGTGTAGAGTTCCTCAACCTAGATCCAAATTGTTCTGCTACTTGCCTATTCTGACATAAATCTCATTATAAATATGAGGAGTGAGTATGAGTATTCCGCCATTGACATCTTCGTTAAGTCCTATTCAGTCCATGAATCAAGCCAATCAGTCAGCAGATTCTCAAACTGTAAGCCAAGTTCAGGAAAATACGAGCGTGCTAGAGACGCTGCTATGTACGATAATGCAGACGGTATTAGACGATGACTTCTCTTCGGAAGAAATTGAAGCCTATGCTTCATCGATAATTGTGGATGAAACAAAGAAAGAAGTTCTTATCTCATCTCAATTTGAGGATTTAAAAGAATCGTTAGAAATACAGTTAACAAATTTCGGTATTACTGATTCTGACGAAAGATGCAATGCAGTCTACTTGCTTAAGAAATCATATGTTATTGCCCACAGAAACAGTCCTATCTGGTGGAACAGATTAGAGAATGCTTTGAAATGGGTTCCAGAATTACTTAAAATTTCAGATGAAGGAGCGATTAACGAGAGCATAAGGCAGGCACGAGAGCTTCTTAATTCACTTACAGAGAATATGAGCCTTAATGATTTGACGACAAAGCAGAAAGAATTAACTCAATGTAAAGACAAGCTTATTTGCTTTCGAGAGCTACAAGATTTTTTATCTGATTCCGATAATGACCGGATTTGCTTCCTTGCTCTAAATGCCGCATCAATTCTGTATCCTCAGTATGAAGATCCCGTTGCTAAAGCGTTTATGATAGGATTTTCATCAGCTCTTCGGACTCTTGGACAAAAAGTTAAAATCTTGGAACCTCTTATCAATGAGGTGAAATCCCTTTTGTATCAGATTGGAACGAGCCAGGTGAAACTTACTCAACAAAGAGCCTCTTTGTTAATAGAACAATCGCCTTCAATCTCGGTGAGCTCAGAAGGTGAAAAAATATATAACCAATATGCCTCTGGAGTATTAGATGCATTTCGGGATGTTCTTTGCGATCTTTTTGCTGCTCAAGTTTCCGATAGGAACTCTCCTGTCGATGAAAGGCTTATGAATTTGATAAAAGAGCACTATCAGGCAGTCCGTACGAACAAGGATAGCCTCCCTGAATATGTGGAATTTCAAAAAAACCCAAAGGTAGTTTTAGGCAGTTATTTAAATCAAAATTTTGTAATTGAGTGTTTTGATAAGTATTACGAAAATGACGCGTCAATTCAACTCGATTCTCTTGCAATTGCTTTTCTAGATAGATTTTCGGATAAGGAACGAGCGGCTCTTCTCCAAGAATTAAAAGAAGTAGGCGAGTCTAAGGAGGACAATGATGCAAAAAAGGGAATGATAAAGACACTGATTTATTCTCAGATGTGCCCTTTCGTTGAAAAACTGGGGATGAAATTTTCTGATTTTTCAGGGTTACAAGGATTTTTGCAAGGATCTCGCTAGGAGAATCGTAATAGATTCAATAAAAAAACGCCTCACAGGTGTGAGGCGTTGTTGGTGTAGCTTGCTAATTTATTCCTTAACAACTGGATGTTGTTTTCCTAAAAGAGCGCGGCGTGAAAGCTTAAGTTGTCCTCGATCATTGATTTCTGATACGAGTACTTGGATTGCATCACCTACTTTAAAATGGGTCTTTGCATATTCGAACATGTCTTCGATACGATGGGTATCGATTTCTGAAATATGAAGAAGTCCCTCTTTACCAGGAAGGATTTCAACAAACATCCCAAACTGGACGATTGAAGATACTTTTCCGTTGTACACCTTACCAACTTCGGCTTCAGAAGTGAGACCAATGATAATAGCCTTTGCTTTTTCAATAGCGTCAGCATTATTGCTTGTCATATTGATTGTTCCGTCATCGCTAATTTCAATAGCAACGCCAGTTTCTTCAATGATTTTTTTGATCTGCTTGCCGCCAGGACCTATTACAATGCCAATTTTAGTTGGTTTGACATGCATGGTTTCAATTCTTGGCGCAAGAGATGAGAGCTCAGTCCTTGATCTTGGGCATGCTTCGAGCATCTTGTTTAAGATATGAATTCTGCCGGCTTTGGCTTGTTCTAAAGCCGCTCTCATGATCTCTATAGTGATGCCTTCGACCTTGATGTCCATCTGAAAAGCAGTGATACCATCTTTGTCTCCGGTTACCTTAAAATCCATGTCTCCGAGTGCATCTTCCGCCCCGAGAATATCAGATAAAATGGCAAAACGGTCTTTTTCTAGGATCAGACCCATAGCAATTCCAGCAATTGGGCGTGCGATGGGCACTCCAGCATCCATCATAGCAAGGCAGCCCCCACAGACGGAAGCCATACTCGATGATCCATTCGATTCTAAGATATTAGATTCAAGGCGGAGAGTGTATGGGAATTTTTCTCTTGATGGCAGGACATGGAGAAGTGCTCGCTCAGCAAGCTTTCCGTGACCAACTTCTCTGCGCCCTGGAGCTCCCATTCGACCAACTTCACCAACGGAAAATGGAGGGAAGAAGTACTGCATGTAGAAACGCTGATTGCCTTCGCCTTCGAGATCCTCAAATCTTTGTGCCATTTGAGGTCCGCCGAGGACACAAATAGCAAGTGACTGGGTTTCTCCACGGGTGAAGAGGGAAGATCCATGTGCTCGTGGAAGGATACTTTGCTCAACGTCGATGTAACGGATGTCTTTTGTTCCTCGACCATCCCAGCGGATGTTTTTGTCGAGAATCATTTGCCGCATGAAATTGGAGGTAACGAGTTCAATTCCTCGTTTGATATCGAGCTCTTTATAAGCTTGAGCTCGCTCTGGGTTCATGAGCTCAGTCATGACCGCTTTATTGCCTTCGGAGATTATTTTATCTCTTTCTTGTTTTCCGGTGATTTCACTGGCTTTTTCAAGAGTTGGGAGGAGAAGTTTTTTGACCTCTTCTACCACTTCGTTGCTGAGCGTGTGGAGAGTATCTACCTTTTTTGGTTTGCCAATTTCATTTTGCCATTCATGGAGAGCTTTGCATATTTCTCGTATGGCTTCATGCCCTTGATGAATAGCTTCTAAAACTTGCTCTTCGGTTAAAAAGGCACAATTACCTTCGATCATTAAGACCGCATCTTCTGTACCGGCGAGAACTAAATCAAGCGTTGATTTCTTGAGTTGTTCAATAGATGGGTTGATAACAAATTGATCGTCAATTCGGCCAACTCGAACCGCACCGATAGCTTTGATGAGAGGAACATCTGATAGGCAGAGGGCGGCAGATGCTGCGCAGATCGCCAGAACATCTGGTGTGTGAATGCCATCATAAGAGAGAACGTACGAGAGAACTTGGAGGTCATGGTGATAGCCCTCTTGGATCATCGGACGAATTGGGCGATCTATTAAGCGACAGACGAGAGTTTCTCGCTCGGTTGGCTTTCCTTCACGTTTGATGAAGCCCGAAACTGTTTTTCCGGCAGAAGAAAATTTTTCTATGTAGTCGACACGCAGAGGAAGAAAGTCAACGTCTGGAAGAGGATTGGGCGTTGAGCAAACGGTTGAAAAAACCATTGTCTCACCGCAGCGGAGAACTACGGCGCTATTTGCTTGGCGAGCCATTTTGCCTGTTTCAAAAGTCAGCTCTTTTCCAGCAACATTGATGGTTTTTGTTTTACGCTCGAGAGCACGCAGCTTATTCGTATCATTTTCGTTCATAGCATTTTTCCTATGGTCCCGTGTAGACCACGATGTGTTTATAAATTCTTGTCAAGGTAGCATCATAGCTCAAGGGGGAATTTTGAAGGAGAAAATCCTAGGACAGGAGCTTAATAAGAGAAGAAACTCAGAGAGCTATAAACTGAATAAAGAGAGAAAAGAATAAAAAAAGCAGCAACGAAACTTTGTCTCATTGCTGCGTTAGGGGTGAAAACTGAATTAACGTCGAAGATTAAGCTTAGTAATTAAAGCTTGATATCGCTTTGTATCAGTCGAATTGAGATAATCAAGAAGACGTCTACGCTGTCCTACCAATTTAAGGAGGGATAAGCGTGAGCTGAAATCTTTTGGAGATCTCTTAAGATGGTCGGTAAGCTCCGCAATTCTCTCCGTGAGAATTGCAATCTGCACATCAGCAGATCCAGTATCTTTTTCATGGAGCTGAAATTTTTTAGTAATTTCTTCTTTGGTGCCTTTGTCTAGTGACATCGAGAACACTCTCCGTGTGAGATAAATCGTAAAAGTTGAATATCTATTTTATCACATTGATAACATAATCATCAAGAGTTCTTGTTCTATTTATGCATTAAAAAATAGAGATATACCCAATTTTGGCTTTGGATGTACTCGTCATAGCGATCAAAAAAAATGACCCTATCGTTTTTTACGGTAACGAAGATGTAAATTTTCGAGAAGGCGCATAAACTTTGCTCCTGCACTTTAAAGCAGTTGAGCTGAATAGGAGTAAATTTTTATTCTCTCAAGGCGTTGAAGGTAAATATACATGAAGGTGTACTGTATAGCTTTCGGTGTTGGGATATTAATCCCTTAGGTACAGACTACTTAAAATACCTCCTTTATGCATCAAGGGGAGGTTCTTAACGTGGATAGAGGATATGAAAACGAATGCGACTTATGCTGATAAATTTTCAGCTTTAGCACCTTGGTTTGACAGGATAATCAGTTCGATCCGTCGTGAATGTAAACAAGAGCACCTTAAGGCAGATCCCGGCTACGTTCGCAAGTTTTTTAATGGAAAGCCCTTGAATCAAATTTCTGTTGATGAAATGAAAGCGGTTTATGCAGATCAGATCGTAAAAGGGCATGAACAGCTTGGAGAATTTGTCGCCAATCGTTGGATTTTTAAACACTTAGATCTCTATCGGTTTTTTGAACGAAAATTGAATGAAATCAATCCTAATTTTGATCAAATTTCTGAGCTTTCAGAAGAGCAGGCCGAAAAGCTTATCAATGAGGCATCCAAAGAGTTTGGTCTTCAAGATGTTTTTATATTCGTCACTTTAAATTCGGTCGCTCTCCCAGAGACATATTGGACCAAAATTTCTGATGAAGCATTAGACCGCTTAGCTCAGGAAAAGCTGCAGGAAGAGAAAAATCAGGAAAATCAGGCTCGAGAGTCTGTTCAACAGGCAATTCAAAGAATTTCAACACGTTTTGAAGATAAGCTTGATGAACAAAAGCGACGTTATGAGCATGAAATTCGAAAGCTTCAGGAAGAAGTGAGTAAATTGAAGAAGAAGCTTGATGTTTCCGGAAGTAAAGAAGTCAAATGTCACGAAAGCAAATATTCAGTTCGTTAGAAGAGTTTTCTCAGGCCCGGCTTCCTGATCGAAGTATTCTTCAGACAGATGATGAGCGCTTCATATATGAGGCGCTCAAAGATGCATGGAAGTCTTTTGATGAGGGCGAAGTGCCTGTCGGAGCTATTTGTGTTCAAAATAATAAGATTATTGCTCGTGGAAGAAACCAGGTAGAGCTGCTCCAAGATGCAACAGCACATGCAGAACTTTTAGCTGTTGGTGCTGCATCGGAGGCTTTGGGGGGGTGGCGTCTTAACGGTATCACCTTGTATTCAACGCTTGAGCCTTGTGCGATGTGTGCAGGAGCTCTTTTGCTTGCTCGTGTTGATCGTATTGTTTGGGGAGCTCCGGATTTTCGTCATGGTGCAAATGGAAGCTGGGTTGATCTCTTTGCCCAGAAACACCCCATACATAGCATAACAATTACTTCTGGGATTCTTCAGGAGTGGTGCGGACGTCCGATGAAAGAGTTCTTTAAATTACGGCGCGATGAGCAAAAAAATCGCTCTTGATCTTAATTCAATTACAGCATGACTCAAGGGAAAAAGTTTTCTTCCCCTTAAAGCCATGCTGCTTTTGAAATGCTTCCTTCTAATTGGCTGCTACAGGTGCAAGTGATTTTGTAATACCAGATGTCTTTGGTATATAGAGTACTTCTGCTGAGGACTTAGGGATTTGGTTTATCGATTCTGTTGTTTCGGAAGCATTTTGTGGCAGTTGATTAATAAAATATTTTTTTACAACATCAAACTTCGGTGCTTCTGAGAGCTTCAAATTAATCCAATAGAGGTTTCTTTCTACACATTCCCGAACGCCTTGTGGGAGGTCAGGTTGTGCTAGAAGAAGATTTGAAGCGACTAAAGCCTCCTCATTTCTATCGGTCCAGTACGCGCAGATGGAGTATTCAAGAAGCATTCCATAATCATGAATCCACTTTTCAAGAAAAAGAATATCTGCCGGAGGAGGAATACCGATTCCCTTTTTGGCTATCTGGTAACCAGCTTCAAAATCCTTCTGTGAACGGTAAAAAAGCGATAGTCTATGTAATGCTTCTGCTCTCGTAGGACGAAAAGCGTAGGCTGAAAGATAGGCATTGGTGATTTCATCTTTTGGCTTATTGAGCCGATCAGAGATATTCGCAATTTGAAACATTGACCAATAGATCTCTTCATCCCAGCCGCCCATTGCTACTCTTTTTTTGTACGTATCGAGCGATTTATCCAAAGAGCCTGCGTCTCTGTAGCTTTGCGCAAGATAAAAGACATATCGAATGTTGTCTGGTTCTTCAATCAATGCGGCTTCAAGGAGAGCAGCATCTTTATGATACTTTTGCGGATCTTGAGATCTGGCGCCATCGGTTTGTACGATATTTGTAATACCTAAGAGAGTGTCTCTTGTTTTTAATTGAGGAGAATCTAGGTATTCGTGGAGGACTCCTACCCAGCGCCATGGAATATGGTTGTTGACGACTAAGGCCCGAGCGTATTTGGTCCCGCCGAATTCAGTCATTATATAGTACAGGTCTTTATCGAGCTGCGGCATGGAGAAGTTCGGATCATAGCGGAAGAATTCATCAGCGTCGATAAAAACAAGGTAGTCTGCTTTCCCTTTTGCAAGCTCCAGGGCTTCTGTTCGATTAAAAGCAAAGTTTTTCCATGGGCGCTCATGAAGCTCTCCTGGAATATCTTTCATATAATTTCGAATGATGTCTTGAGTTCCATCAGTCGATCCTGTATCGACAATCACCCAATAGTCGATAATGGGTTTCATAGATCCTAGGCACCGAGTGATGACTGCGCTTTCGTTCTTTACGATCATGTTTAGGCAGAGCGTCTTTTTCTCTTGAGCCGACAAATAAGCGCTTGAAAGTATAAAAAAAAGAAACAGGGGAATTATGAGAAGCTGTACTACAAATTTCTCAAACAGCCGTTGTTGAGAATATTTTTTGTATTTTAGCGGCGTGAAGGTGATTGATTGCATATTCCATGCCTTTGGCTTTGTCTGTAGTTTTTTTACAGTCTGCGTAAATGGCTTTGCGTTGTACAAAAGAATTTAATTTACCGCCAGTAGATCATGAAAAACGCTCTATAAACCATGTGAGTTTGCTCAATTATTCGTGTGATTTCTGCTTCAAATATAATCGAGGTTCTTTTGCAAGAGTTTGAGTCATGTCTTGATCTTGAATTGAATACAGGTAAACTATGTCATCTTTTGGTGCTTCGCTGAGCCTTTTTCGAATCCATCCTTCTGTATCCTGAACGCACTCACGTATTTCTTTGGGAAGATTTTTTTTACTTAAAAGAAGGTTTGCTGCCACCAATGCTTCTTCAAAGCGATGAGTCCAGTAAGCATTGAGAGCATATTCTAAGAGAAGTCCATAGTCATAGACCCAACGTTCTACAAAGAGAGTATCATCTGTTCGTGGAATACCTAGGCCTTTTTTAGCAATTTGATATCCTGCTTCGTAGTCATTAATTGAGCGGTAGAAATAGGCAAGTCTTTGGAGGGACTCTGCTCTTGATGGGCGGCAGGCATATGCAGTCAGGTATGCGCTTATAATTGATTCTTTGGGTTGATCGAGCAGCTGAAGGCAAAAGGCCATTTGGTAAATGCACCAGTAAATCTCTTCCTCCCAACCACCCATTTCAAGGCGCTTTTGATAGAACTCAATTGCCTTTCTATAGTTTCCGGCTTCACGATATGTTTGAGCTAGGTAGAAAATATAGCGGCTATTTTCTGGATCTTTATCTAGAGCACTTTCAAGAGTTTTCGCATCATTTAGACATTTATTTGGATCTTGAGAACGCGCTCCATCACTATGAACAACATTTGTGATGCCGTAAAGAATTCCTTGTGTTCTTGCCCATGATGAAGCAGGATACTCGTGCAATACTCCTATCCAACGCCATGGGATGTGATTGTTTACGATCAGTGTTCGTGTGTATTGAATTTGATTAAAGGTCGTCGTCACATGATATGAATCTTTATCGAGGAAGGGGAGTTTGAATCCTGGCTCATAAGTAAAAAACTCATCTGCGTCAATAAAGAGAAGGTAATCTCCTTTGCCTGTAGCAAGCTCTACAGCTTCAGTTCTATTGTGGCCGAAATCTTTCCAGGGACGCTCATGAAGCTCTCCAGGAATATCTTTCATAAATTCTTTAATGAGTGCTTGTGTGCCGTCTGTAGACCCTGTATCGATAATGACCCAATAATCAATAAGGGGTTTTACAGAACTCAAGCAGCGTTTGATTACGTGGCTTTCATTTCGTACGATCATGTTGAGACAGATTGTCTGTTTCTTCGATGAGGTGTGTGTCTCAGCTATGGAATCATCTGCTGAAAGCGTATTGAACACAAACAAACAGAGGAATAACAGATATGCTATGAGTTTGGGTTTGTATGACTTTCTTGTATGTTTTGTGAGTTCTTGAAGGGAAGAGTGATGTTTCATATGACTGAGAAGCCTATTTTATATCCATTCATAACTGCGTTATCATGAGAAGAGAAACATGCCGATGAATAAATATTTGAAGGCTTTGTATACGTTATGTTTTGAATACGTCAAGCTGGATAGCAATTTTGATGGATCAAATTTAGCTGATGCTTCGTTATGGGTTTAGTAACTGTGCATATGCGAGCTGTGTATAAATGAGAAAATTTAATTTTGATCACACAATAAATTTGGAATATGTATTGTCTCTCTTTATGTCGTTTTGACATAATTTCTGAGGAAAAAATGAAAAAAATATTCAACAAATTAAGTGTCTATTTTTATGCCAGAGCAGCAGTTTCAGCCCTGTCATTACTATTGCTTGGCGGTGGAAGCTTGAGTGCATTTTTTGATAATGATGTCGGAAATAATGGTACTTTTAGACTTGCTTTCGATGTTGACGGAACCGCTACGATATCACCCTTTATTATTGAGCCGACAGGTGAGGTTCAGAATCTAGGAGTTGTCACAACTTCCTCAACTTCTGGATTGACATTTGACGATGTGATGATTCCTGATCCTTACTCAGGTACCTACATGATCGGAGCGATCGTCAATGCAAGCGGATCAGGCAGTGCTACTGTTTCATTAAACAGATCTATCTCAAGAGTTACAAATTCAGGCTCAACTAACGTTGTCAAGTTGCGATCTGCAACAGGCACAGATGGGTCAGTGACTGTTTCTGTTGGCGAAACGGCTATGATTTTGTTTCCTATAACAGTCCATAGTAATATTCTGAACTCAATTTAATTAGTTACAAGCCCCCCCCCCTCCTCATTTCAGGCGGGGGCTACAAGATGTAGAAAACACGATTGTATTTCATGGCTTTGCATTCTTTTTTCCCGCTTCACATAAAAAATAAAAAAATATATTGTCAAAATTGAGCATTACGATGAGTTAATGCGATGGAGGTAGTGTATGGATAGTTTAGTTAAGAAGTTCTCAGGGTCAATCTTGTCGCGATTGATGGTTGTTTCAGCTCTCTGTTTTCTCTTGGTGAGAACGGGCGATCTTCACTCGTTTTTTGATTCGGACGTTGGAAATAATGGAGTAATTCGTCTGGCTTTTGATATTGATGGGTCTGTTACAATCGCTCCGTTCATTATTCAACCAACAGGAGAGGTTATTAATTTAAGCCCTGTGACAATTTCCTCTACAACGGGATTGACTTTTGATGACCAGATGTTCCCCGATCCTTATTCAGGTACTTTTTTTGTAGGTGCTATCATAACTGGCGGTGGTTCAGGAACCAGCACTGTTTCATTGAATAGATCTATTTCAAGAGTAACAAACAGTGGAACATCTAATGTGATTAAATTCCGTTCCGCGACATCAACCGATGGTGCTACTACAGTTTCGGCTGGTGAAACGGCTTTAATCATGGTTCCTGTAACGGTCCATAGCAATGTTTTAAACTCGATTTAAGAGCTTAAGTTTGCTATCTGGTATAATCTAAAGTCATGATCGTATGATGTAAAACATGATTTAATATCAGATAGCAAACCTTCGAGAGCAGGTTGTTCCATAAGAAACCACGTGTTTTTCCCTATCTTCATTTTCTAAAATTCTTAATGAGTCTTTTTATCACATTTCTTTAGCTCTGGTTGGTAGCGTCTTGCCAATGTTTTATAAAGTTTTGTTGATAAAAAAAATTGAAACTGTGTATGTCTCTACCATTCGCCTTTATATAGAATGAATTACCGTGTTGAAGAAGGAACGATGAGGGAAAGTGTTTAACTGATCACAAATTATTTTCTGGCGTGCCTCTGCAGATGCAAGCATTATCATAACATATATTTAAACGGCAGATTGAAACGACCTAATGAGTTTATCTCGAAGATTGAGACATTACTTCGCTGTGTGTTTTGTGGGACTTTCGTCTCTCCGATCTCAGCTGACCTCTTTAGAAAATCAAGAGCTTTGCCAAAGTTCTCGCAAGAAATCCGATAGTTCATCTTTAGACAGCCCGTTTCTCAAGTCAAATCCAAAAAATGCTTTCAATAAACAGTCCGGTAAGGGTCTTAATACTAAGGATTTTTCAGGTGCAGGATTTGAAGGAGGCGGTCAGGAAGCCATGGCTACTGAGTTTCCATTTTCGTGGCTCATGAACGATAGGCATCATAAAAAGAAAAAACATTGCAGAGGAAAAAGAGGTCCAAAAGGTCCAACTGGATGTATCGGACCTAAAGGTCCAACTGGTTGTCGTGGACCAAAAGGAAGTAGAGGTTGCAAAGGACGTCCTGGAGCTACTGGTGCCACGGGAATTGGAGCAACAGGAGCGACTGGTGCGACTGGATCTCCAGGCGCGCAAGGGTTTGCAGGAATAAAAGGAGCCACAGGAGCAACGGGGATTTCAGGAATTGATGGGGTGACTGGAGCTACTGGACTAGGTGCTACAGGAAATACTGGCGCGACGGGTGCGACGGGCGCTGCTGGCGAAAGTGGCATTTCTGGTGTTTTTGGATCAATAGGAGCTATTGGATCAACTGGGGCTACTGGGTCTGCGGGATTTACAGGAAGTACTGGAGCGACAGGTATATCGGGATCTGCAGGAAGTGCTGGCGAGGCTGGGGTTACTGGAACAGCAGGAGTAATAGGAGTCACCGGAACGACGGGTGCAACCGGAGCTACAGGTGCAACAGGAGCAATGGGTGCGACAGGAGCTGCCGGCGCGACAGGAGCTGGAGGAGCTCTGGGCGCAAGTGGTGCTATCGGTGCCATAGGGGCAACCGGGGTTACGGGAGCTACGGGGGTTACAGGTGCAATCGGGGCCACCGGAACAACCGGGGCTACCGGAATGACCGGCGTTACCGGCGTTACAGGAGCTCCAGGAGCGACTGGAACTGCAGGAAGTGATGGTATCACGGGCGCAACCGGGACGACTGGAGTAACAGGCGCAACCGGAACAACAGGAGTAACAGGCGTAAACGGTATAACAGGAGTAACAGGAGTTACCGGAACGACGGGCGCAACCGGGACGACAGGTGCTACGGGAGTGACTGGCACTACCGGTATTACTGGCGTAACGGGTGTAATGGGTGCCACTGGAATAGCAGGAATGACAGGAGCTACTGGGATGACCGGCGCAAGTGGAGCTACTGGCGCCACAGGAACCACTGGAGTGACAGGAGCCAATGGGGTGACTGGTGATGCCGGAACCACTGGCACGACAGGCGTAACCGGAACAATAGGTGCTACCGGGACTACAGGAGCCACTGGGACAACGGGCGTTACAGGGAATACCGGAGTAACCGGTGCCACTGGAACAACAGGTATCACAGGGGTTACGGGAACAACGGGAGCCACCGGAACAACAGGGGCTACCGGATTCACGGGGGCTACTGGATTTACAGGCGCGACCGGAACGACTGGAGCGACCGGCGTTACAGGTGCTGCTGGCACTACAGGCGCAACGGGAGTAACGGGTGCGACCGGCACAACCGGAACGACGGGGACTACAGGGGCTACCGGTGCAAGTGGAGCGACTGGAGCCAGTGGAACTACGGGCATGATGGGAAGTACAGGTGTGACTGGAGCGACTGGCACTACAGGCGCTACCGGAACAACAGGAGCTACCGGTGCCACAGGAGCTACAGGGACAACGGGTGCGACGGGGAGTACGGGTATAACGGGCGCCACGGGAACAACAGGCGTCACAGGTTCCACGGGAACAACCGGTGCTACCGGATTTACAGGCGCTACCGGATTCACAGGTGCTACTGGATTTACAGGCGTAACCGGGACGACGGGAGCGACCGGGACTACAGGTGCGACTGGTACCACGGGCGCTACGGGAGTCACTGGCACTACTGGAGCTAGCGGAACGACGGGTGCTACGGGTGCTACTGGCTCAAGTGGCGCGACTGGTGCCACCGGAACAACCGGCGCGACGGGAAGCACAGGGGTGACTGGTTCGACCGGTGCCGCTGGCACTACAGGCTTGACCGGAACAACAGGTGCTAGCGGTGCTACAGGAGCAACAGGGGCCACCGGCACGACTGGAAGTACGGGAATGACTGGCGCTACCGGAACAACCGGCGTCACAGGAGCGACGGGAGCAACGGGGGCCACCGGCACGACGGGGGCTACTGGATTTACAGGCGTAACCGGGACGACGGGAGCGACCGGGACTACAGGTGCGACTGGTACCACGGGCGCTACGGGAGTAACGGGTGCCACCGGAACAGCCGGAACGACGGGTGCTACCGGAACTACTGGTGCAAGTGGAGCGACCGGAGCGACCGGAATAACGGGCGCTACGGGAAGTACAGGTGTGACTGGAGCGACCGGGACGACTGGCACTACTGGCGTGACCGGAACAACAGGAGCTACTGGCACCACAGGGGCTACCGGAACAACGGGCGCGACGGGGAGTACGGGGATGACTGGCGCTACCGGAACAACCGGCGTCACTGGTGCGACGGGAACAACGGGAGCCACAGGAACGACTGGTGCTACCGGATTCACGGGGGCTACTGGATTTACAGGAGCTACCGGCACTACGGGAGCAACAGGTGTTACAGGTGCGACTGGTACAACCGGTGCTACGGGAGTCACTGGTGCCACAGGTACAACCGGCACGACGGGGGCTACAGGTGCTACCGGTGCAAGTGGAACGACGGGTGCTAGTGGAACAACGGGTGCGACGGGAAGTACAGGTGTAACAGGTGCGACTGGGACGACTGGCACTACAGGCGTGACCGGAACAACAGGGGCTACTGGTACCACAGGGGCTACAGGGACAACGGGCGTTACAGGGAATACCGGAGTAACCGGTGCCACTGGAACAACAGGTGTCACAGGGGCTACGGGAACAACAGGTGCCACCGGAACAACAGGAGTTACCGGATTCACGGGGGCTACTGGATTTACAGGTGCTACCGGCACCACGGGAGCAACAGGTGTTACAGGTGCGACTGGTACAACCGGTGCTACGGGAGTCACTGGTGCCACAGGTACAACCGGCACGACGGGGGCTACAGGTGCTACCGGTGCAAGTGGAACGACGGGTGCTAGTGGAACAACGGGTGCGACGGGAAGTACAGGTGTAACAGGTGCGACTGGGACGACTGGCACTACAGGCGTGACCGGAACAACAGGGGCTACTGGTACCACAGGAGCTACAGGGACAACAGGCGTTACAGGGAATACCGGAGTAACCGGTGCCACTGGAACAACAGGTGTCACAGGGGCTACGGGAACAACAGGTGCCACCGGAACAACAGGAGCTACAGGGGTAACGGGAGCAACGGGCAGAACAGGCGCGACCGGAACGACGGGAGCTACCGGATTCACTGGGGCAACTGGATTTACAGGTGCTACGGGAGTCACTGGTGCCACAGGTACAACCGGAACGACGGGGGCTACAGGGGCTACTGGCGCAAGTGGAGCGACTGGAGCGACAGGAACAACCGGCGCGACAGGAAGTACAGGTGTGACGGGAGCGGCCGGCACTACCGGTACTACAGGCGTGACCGGAACAACAGGGGCGACTGGTACCACAGGAGCTACAGGGACAACGGGCGTTACAGGGAATACCGGAGTAACCGGTGCCACTGGAACAACAGGTGTCACAGGGGCTACGGGAACAACGGGCGCGACCGGAACGACGGGAGCTACCGGATTCACTGGGGCTACTGGATTTACAGGTGCTAGCGGCACCACGGGAGCGACAGGTGTTACAGGTGCGACCGGGACTACGGGCGCTACGGGAGTCACTGGTGCCACAGGCACAACCGGAACGACGGGTGCTACAGGGGCTACCGGTGCAAGTGGCGCGACCGGTGCTAGTGGAGCAACGGGCGCGACAGGAAGTACAGGTGTGACGGGAGCGACCGGCACTACCGGCACTACAGGCGTGACCGGAACAACAGGAGCTATCGGTACTACAGGTGCGACTGGAGCTACTGGCGCAACGGGGAGTACGGGGATGACTGGCGCGACCGGAACAGCAGGCGTTACAGGTGCTACCGGAACAACTGGCGCCACCGGAACAACAGGAGCTACAGGGGTAACGGGAGCAACGGGCAGAACAGGCGCGACCGGAACGACCGGAGCGACAGGTGTTACAGGTGCTACCGGTACAACGGGTGCTACGGGAGTCACTGGCGCCACCGGAACAACCGGAACGACGGGGGCTACCGGGACTACTGGCGCAAGTGGAGCAACTGGAGCGACAGGAACAACCGGTGCGACGGGAAGTACAGGTGTGACGGGAGCGACTGGCACCACCGGTACTACAGGTGTGACCGGAACAACAGGTGCGACCGGTACCACAGGAGCTACAGGGACAACAGGCGTTACAGGGAATACCGGAGTAACCGGTGCCACTGGAACAACAGGTGTCACAGGGGCTACGGGAACAACGGGCGCGACCGGAACGACGGGAGCTACCGGATTCACTGGGGCTACTGGATTTACAGGTGCTAGCGGCACCACGGGAGCGACAGGTGTTACAGGTGCTACCGGTACAACGGGTGCTACGGGAGTCACTGGCGCCACCGGAACAACCGGAACGACGGGGGCTACCGGGACTACTGGCGCAAGTGGAGCAACTGGAGCGACAGGAACAACCGGTGCGACGGGAAGTACAGGTGTGACGGGAGCGACTGGCACCACCGGTACTACAGGTGTGACCGGAACAACAGGTGCGACTGGTACCACAGGCGCTACAGGGACAACGGGCGCTACAGGGAATACCGGAGTAACCGGTGCCACTGGAACAACAGGTGTCACAGGGGCTACGGGAACAACGGGCGCGACCGGAACGACGGGAGCTACCGGATTCACTGGGGCTACTGGATTTACAGGTGCTAGCGGCACCACGGGAGCGACAGGTGTTACAGGTGCTACCGGTACAACGGGTGCTACGGGAGTCACTGGCGCCACCGGAACAACCGGAACGACGGGGGCTACCGGGACTACTGGCGCAAGTGGAGCAACTGGAGCGACAGGAACAACCGGCGCGACAGGAAGTACAGGTGTGACGGGAGCGACCGGCACTACCGGTACTACAGGCGTGACCGGAACAACAGGTGCGACTGGTACCACAGGCGCTACAGGGACAACGGGCGCTACAGGGAATACCGGAGTAACCGGTGCCACTGGAACAACAGGTGTCACAGGGGCTACGGGAACAACGGGCGCGACCGGAACGACGGGAGCTACCGGATTCACTGGGGCTACTGGATTTACAGGTGCTAGCGGCACCACGGGAGCGACAGGTGTTACAGGTGCTACCGGTACAACGGGTGCTACGGGAGTCACTGGCGCCACCGGAACAACCGGAACGACGGGGGCTACCGGGACTACTGGCGCAAGTGGAGCAACTGGAGCGACAGGAACAACCGGCGCGACGGGAAGTACAGGTGTGACTGGTGCGACTGGGACGACTGGCACTACAGGCGTGACCGGAACAACTGGCGCCACCGGAACAACAGGAGCTACAGGGGTAACGGGAGCAACGGGCAGAACAGGCGCGACCGGAACGACGGGCGCGACAGGCGTTACAGGTGCTACCGGAACAACTGGCGCCACCGGAACAACAGGAGCTACAGGGGTAACGGGAGCAA
>CAZOAJ010000004.1:0-137276 GCA_964577935.1 uncultured bacterium
ATTTTATCTGTTACTACAATCTTAACTTGGCAGCACTACTTGTTTAGGACTACCAGAATCCCGCTAAATAGACTTATTAAAACAGCGAGAAGAGTGGGACCTATATTAAGAACAAATGTTGAAATAAGCCACCAATGCCTTGTTTGAGCCTCCTGCTGAGTTATTTCAGGATAGACTGAGGAGGACATATTTATAGTTCCTTTATTTTCTATTGATTTTGGAATTTACTGCCTGTACAGCGGGGCAGTTTAAGGATTTTCTCATGCACTGAGTCGCTCTAAAGTCACTTCGAGAAAGTTTCCTTGTGAATAACCTTGTGAAATCTTATCTCTCGATTTTTGATATTTCCTAAGAAGTTGTTTTGTCTCTTCGGTATTGGGATCTCCTGCAAAATAAAGCGGTGAAAGTGGAGTAAGACCTTTCGTTTTTTTATGTGTTTGCACACCTTGTAAAGAATTATTTATCTGATTTAGTTCTTCACTGAGCTTTAGCACGTTTTCGGCTATCGAAGTATTCTCATAGGATAGCCCTTGTGGAAAAATAAGTTGTTCCAAGACATCTCTTCGATAAAACAAGTATGAATTATTTTCTCCGAATCCTAAAAGAATACCTAAAACTTCGCTATAATTTGGCAGCTCTTCTATTTTAAATTCCTTGAAAATTCTTTCTAATTCTTCCAAGGTTTTACCACTATTGAGTACCCATTTTGAATTAGGTTGAGCTTCCTGTATCACTGAATCGTAAAGTTTTTTATTAATTAGATATAGGCGATTACAATTGTGCACATCATCCTGAGTCGTAATAAGAGCAAAGCTTTTCATTGGAAAAAGATGTTTATACTTCTCCCACGTTTTCCACCAAGAAAAAATAGGAGGTTCCCTTCTAGTGAATATAACATCAAGTGCATACGTGGTTTCAGAAAAGGTCGTAAAGGCTATTGCTCTTTCACCAAAAAGAGTGTAAGCAAATCCTTCGCGAAGGAATAACCAACGAAAAAGAGCGTCCAATTCTAACCTTTCTTGAAGTGGAATTGATTCTAGAAGCCGCGAAGACCTCTCTCTCCCATCATGATATGAATCAAGACAGGATAAGCTCTTCGAGGACTTTGGATTTTGACAGACAATATGCCAGGCTGACAGTAATACAATCATAATTGCCAAAGAGAAGGCAATCATTCTCTTTTGCTTCGAAAAATTACTTCCACTAATCATCTATCCTGCCCCGACCAAGCCCACACGCTGTACACGTGTCTCTATAATTCCAGTTATATTTATGGCATCTATAACACTCCCACATTCCTCTTGGAGCTTTCTCAATCAAAAGGTCTGATGCCAACACATACACCCCATTTTCATCAACCCCAAGAGAGCTCACACTTATGAACTCTCCCTCTAGGTTTAAATAGATCCCTTCAGGAGCAACATAAACAGTGCCTGGTGTCACATAGTACTTACCATCAATAACGTGATCTAGAAAAGATGAAACTGAAGCTTGCTCATTCTGAATAGAGAAACCTGCCGTGGTACCCAACAATGATGCTGCAGTCAATAGCAAAGTCAAAATTTTCATAACTTTCTCCGGTTGTAAACGAATTCGAATTTCATCCAGCTTCTTGCTCGACTTCTATGCGAGATACAAGGCTATGAGTTCGCGGAGAAGCCTATAGCTCAAAGTAATTTATCGAATACAAAAAAATAATACGGATGATTACAACACTAAATAAGCTTGAGTGTAAACAGCAGGCGCACAGACGAAGCTGTGCGCCTTAACCTCTAAGTGTATGAATTCGCACAATTTATTTACGTTCAACGGCATCTTTCAGTGCTTGAATGATTGTGTCGGCTTCTTGATTGACCGTAAAGTTTGTCAGACCAAACAACTCATCAAACTGTGCATTGGTGTATTGAAAATTTCCTGTTTGGCAAAAAGCGCTGTGTGTACACACAATTGGGTCAAATGTCTCCGAATATCTCGGATTTTTTATTACTGGTATGTACACAATGATCGGGACGGTCATATCATTCGGATCCTGAAAAACGGTGATCGGGTTATCTGTAATATTGGTGTAATCAATAGGTGGAAACTTAATACCGTGCTGCAAAGCATACTGCTGTGAACGCCATAGTTCGGGAGCATTAAGAGTATCCCCGGAAGCATCAACAATAATGACTACGTCGACCAGCCGGCCCGCGCGTAAAACGGCTGGAATCGGAATATTGATATCAAAACCGGCATCAACCCAGTTAAGAAATTGCTTTGAAGCATATGTTGCATCGCTGAGTTGATACGTAAAATTGTTGATTTGTGCTGGACAGAGCAAGGTATTTCCACTGTTTGTCTTAACAACAATATCCTCTACGACTTGGTAGACCTCATGAGGAAGCTTAGTACTCAAGTCTTGAAGAACTCGATTGAGAGGAGCCGCGAACGCCGACCCGCAGATTCCAAGCCCATAATCAAAAGAATATTCAGTAGCTTTATTTTGCGAGGCACCCCCCGCAAACTGACGGCCAAATGCAGTCGTCGGAATAAATGCTGAATCTTCAACAATCCCAACTTCATAGGGAGTCATCTCACACCACAAGTAGGGTAAATTTGTTGAGGGTTCAGGAGGAATAACCGCCGTAAAAATGGGCATTGGCATGCTGCCAGTGGAAATTTTCGAGGCAAAATCGGACAAAAGAACGGAATATCTATTCGGAAATTGATTGAAGAGTCTATTACCAAGCAGCGCTCCATAAATTCCAACAGCGCCGATTTTTTGCTGATAGATGACCCCTTGAAGAGATCTAGAAATAACCGGTGCAGGATCAAAGCCATCCCATAGCTGATAGGTTGCCTGTGAACGAACTGCGCTAACTGCATCACTTGGCTTATGCCCATACATGTACCAGGCACCAAGGCTCCACGTTGATCCTGAGACACCTGAACTATAGAGAAAAGTGTCGGTTATACCAAGCGTATCAAATGCGGCAAGAGCTCCAAGCAACGAGATCATGGAACGAAAACCGCCGCCACTTCCGCAGATCGCAATACGTGGTGTTTTGGCAAGAGGAATCTGCATATTAAGAAGCGAGCAAAGAGCTGTATTGACATGTGTCAGACGCTCATTAACAAACGCTTCTTCAGCACTGCAAAGAGATTTCCCAACGCGTACATAAGCTTTCGGTTTGAAAAAATCAAAAATAGGGTCAAAAATACATTTAGGAGTCAAATCATCCTGATGCAAAAAGTCTCGCTCAAAACTTCCAAATCCGGAATTTTGGATAGATTTTACTACAGATGCATCTGATGATGATTTTTGTTTTGTAACAGGCTCGATAGAACCAACTTCATGAGCAGAAACGAATGGCTGAGTTACAAGCCTCGTAAGGAGTACCAAAGCAAAATATCGCACAAATAAAAATCTCATAATCACTCCGCTGACATGCGCTTGAAAAATGCTCGATTTATATATTGTTGTCGACGTGAAACAAATAAATAATTTTAAGACTCTAGTCTCTCTCCCTGTTAATTCCTAAATCACCAGCCACACAAACGGTCCAAGTGAAAAACGCACTTTGCAAGATGCATAATGGACACGTCTATAAGGAAGAAATCCATTTATCTAATCAGGTATTTTCTTGATGAATTGGTAAATTTTTTTCCCAGAGCACTGCTGGTTAATTTCCAATTTTATTGAGTTTACTTGGCAAGAAAATTGAATGAATCTAGGAAGTGACGATTGAATGCATACAGACCTGAGTTGCTACTCTTCCATGTCTTGCTTTTGAAAGTATATCCAATTACAGCAAGAGCTCTTCCCAACTGGAGTAAAGGCATTATCGATTGGTAGTTTTGGACTGGGCGGATACTTGCATAGCCATCTAGTAAAATTTTCTTGTATTTTGAGCAGGAGGTCCATTTAAAATGCTCTATTAAACAAAAATCCTGCTCAGCAAATCCAGAACGAGCACTTGCCCAGTCAATAATAGATTGCAGTCTATTTTGCGAGACAATCATGTTTCCTGGCCGAAAATCACGATGCACTATACAGGGACCATCAACATTGGCTAAAAGAGACTGACAGCTATCAAGATATGCACTGCATTTCTCTATAAGATTTTCTGGAAGATGTCCCTTGCATTCATTAAGTTCTTCTTGGAATTTTTCATTGAAGTATAGATTTGGCTCTCGAACTAAAGTCTTAGGTTTTGTTAAGTCTCCATATCCATCTGTTCGATTGTTATGAAGATGAGCTAGGGCGATACCAATTTCAAAAGCTAGATTATTTGACAAATCATTATCTTTCAAAAGCTCTCCGCTCACATATTCCATTAAAATGGCACCAAAATGGCTGTTTGAAGGTTCAACAGCGGCAATAACCCCCGGAACAGGGATAGAGCCTTTAAGCTGACAAAGAAAGAGGGTTTCCCGCTTATAATCATCAACACGAGGGCAAATCTTTAAAATGAAATGCCTGTTGTCAGGCATAGCGACTTTATAGACTTCTGCCACGATGGCATCTGCATGATCGATATGAGTGAACGTAGCTGATTGCAGACCAAGCTGTTGTTTATAAACTTCTAAATCCATTCTTACATCTTGATCTAAATTAATAATTATAGTGCTGAGTAACGGTTCGACCTATATTTGCGGCTTATCTGTTGATGTTTGCAAAAACCACATTGTTTGAATATCTGAATTTAGATCTTGAGGTATTTTTTTCTATTGCGACGGGGTGCCGTATGCACAGTACTCAAAAGGAGTCATGTCGAAAAAGAGACAAAGAGATGAATGGGGGCAGTTGGACTCGAACCAACGGAGACGTTAAGTCGAGGGATTTACAGTCCCTTGCAATTGCCGCTATGCGATACCCCCGAAAGAGGAAAGATGCTGACAGTAGGACTTGAACCCACAACCGTCCGATTACAAGTCGGGTGCTCTACCAGTTGAGCTATGTCAGCGTGATGTCGTAAAACGGGTTGAAGACTATCAATTCAACCCAATTTGTCTCAAGCACTATTTTTCAATGTTTGTAGATTCGTTACGAAATTGAGGCGGAACGCCTCCTTCCATACCGATCAACTCTTCAAGAGAATGATAGCTTTGAGGCTCCTGAGGAGCCGTTTCTTTCTTAACATCGAGCCCTTTTGAAAAGCTATGCTGAGAAAGCGAATCTGAATCAGCAGTATCTTTTAAAACCTTAAAAACCTTCTTAGCCAAAATACCCATCGGTGTTTGGGGAACATGGGAAAGAGCGCGAGACTTCAATCCTTCATGCCTCTTTTGCTGTAATTGTGCTTCTGTTTTGCCGCAGCATTTCTTATACTTCTTACCAGAACCGCATGGACATAAGTCATTTCGTTTTATATTAGACATATCGAATTCCTAAGTATTCCCACCAAGGCTACCATGAGCGGTTATTTTAGTCGTCTTAGAAATATTATGTAAGGATGAAGTAGACGTGATTCCGCTTCCGATAGCAAGACCACCATGGCCATACATAGGCAAAAAACTTGAAAGCTGCGTACGAAAAGCTCTCTTTGAATTTGACCTTGTCGAAGGAGTTGACCGTTTGGCCATTGCGCTCAGCGGAGGGAAAGATAGCTTATCTCTCCTGTTTCTTCTTAATGCCATCCGTGGTCGAGGAATTCGCCCCTTTGAGCTTGTAGCCATTACCGTTTCAGGTGAATTTACTTGCGGAGCAGGGGTTGGATCAAGTCTTGTCGAATCTGTATGTAAAGAGCTCGATATACCTCTTATTGTAAGGCAATCTACAAAAACGCTCGACACGCTCGAATGCTACAGCTGTTCTAGGGAACGACGGTCGATGCTCTTCTCAGCCGCCAAGGAAGCTGGATGCCAAGCAATCGCTTTCGGACACCATGAAGATGACTCGGCCCAAACGCTTCTCATGAATCTCCTTCATAAAGGTGAATTTGCCGGAATGCTCCCCAAAGTTCCTATGCATGAGTACGGGATTACGATTATCCGCCCTCTGATTTTGGCAACAGAACAGGATATTATAACCTTCTCAAAACACTTTGGGTTTGCTCGAATCACCTGCAGATGTCCAGTTGGTCAGAATTCAGCAAGAAAAAAAACAGACCACATGCTTAAAGAGTTAGAAACTCTCTTTCCTAATGCACGCTCAAACCTTGCACAAGCATCCCTTAAATATGGAAGCAAAAAGGCCTCGGAAGTCCCCAAAAAAAGAAGAGAGCTGAAAGCTGAAAAATCTGATACAGTGTAAAAACTGCATTACCATGTATTAGAAATTTATGAAAAAAGTTCTTAGTCAGCGCGAAAACAGCATCACGATCCAAGACGTCGAAATATACCTTGCCTGTCCAGACGAACTCCCTCTCGCCTGGATCGGCAATCAAGAAGTGCTAGATCAACTCCTTGCCTCCTGGCATACTATCGACGCAAAAGACATCCCCTTAAACCCAAGACTTGTCGGCAAACCGGGCGTTGGAAAAACAACACTCGCTTACGCCGCAGCAAAGTCACTGAATCGACCAGTCTTCATCTACCAATGCACAATGGACACCCGGCCCGAAGACCTTCTTATTACCCCTGTCATCGATAAGGCACAAACAATTCGCTACGTTGCATCGTCTCTTGTCACCGCAATGATTGTAGGCGGCGTTGCTATCCTCGATGAAGGAAACCGTATGGGGGAAAAAGCCTGGGCATCCCTTGCTGCTCTTCTCGACACTCGTCGGTATATCGAGTCTATTGTCGCTGGCGTAAAAATCTCGGCGCATAAAGACTTTCGAATCTGCGTAACCGTCAATGAGGATGCTTCAACGTTCGAAATCCCTGACTATATTGAATCAAGACTTCAGCCGCAGATTTTTCTCGACTTTCCTGAAGCGAATGAAGAAAAAGCTATTTTGCAATCGGCACTCCCCTTCGTTGAAGATAAAATCATCGATTACGTTGTTTCCTTTTTACAGCAAGCACACCAGGCCGACTGCAGGTATACGATCCGAGACGGGATTAATATCGCTCGGTATGCAGCAAAGCGACTGGAAATCATTGAAACGGCAAGCGAGCAACAAATCGATCCAATGCCTATTATGAGGCAAGCTATCGTGATGACCTTAGGTGATGAGGCTGTAGGCTATGCTCTCTGAGAATAAACTCGATGAGAGACTTCTCAGCAAACCACCCTATTACTTTTTTCCCGCAATCCACTACTCTCCAGAATCTGCCTGGGAGCTCATCAAGGCGTTTAGACACCTTAATCCAGACTGTGTTGCTGTAGAGCTTCCTCAGGCTTTCGCTCAAGAAATTGGAACTGCCATCTCGCGTCTTCCGGATCTTACTTTTATAGAGATTCTTCGGGAACATGAACGTGTAGCTCTCCATATAGAACCTTGTGATCCATTTATAGAAGCGATACGATTAGCACAGGAAAACAACCTCCCAGCAGAGCTTATTGACCTCGATGTCGAAAGATACCCGCGTTTTTACGATCCAATGCCCGACACCTATGCCATACCATGCATTGGACTTAAGAATTATTGGACTGCGATCGAGCAGTCGCAAACAAGTGCCCCGCCCACCTCTTTGATCGATGAAAGGCGTGAGCTTTTTATGGCTAAAGAGCTCAAAAAACTTTCTTTTAGTTATGAACGCATCTTAGTTGTTACAGGACTCAGGCACACTCAAAAAGTAGCCTGGCATGTTGATAAAAACCAATTTCAAACTACGGCACCTGCATCTCACATCACAGCAGACCTCAAAACATACACAGAAGATTGTTCACGTGAAATCATGTCCACATGCGGCTACATTACCCACGCTTATGAAAAGGCTCGCAAAGGCAATCACGAAATATTTGATCGACATTCGCTTCATTTAGAACTTCTAAAAGATGCACAGAAACAGTATGAAAAAGTAAGAAACTATACGATTCCTCCCACGCGGCTTGCAACAATCCTCCAATTTGCTCGAAATTTAGCCATACAAAACAATAAACTTCTGCCCGATCTTTTCCAACTTCTTGTCGCCTCTCGTGGATGTGTAGATCATCGATATGCTTTTGAGGTCTGGAAACTTGCAACAGACTATACCCACCTCAAAAATGTCGATAATCTTCAAGAAATTGAAATAGACCCTCAAACACTTTGGGGCAGTCAAAGTTTCATCAAATTTAAAATCACAACACCATCTGGCAAAGAACATCCAACTGAACGGCTAAAAAAAGACCAAACGAAAAAGAAATATTTTTCGATCACCCCGGAAGGAATATGCTCCTACCCTCCTGAAGACAAGGTAGTCGAACATATTGGAGATCGTTTAAAAAAAAGAGCTCTTCTTATAGCTCATGATGAGTCCTCATCCTCTATCCCCTTTACAACAAGTTTAGAAGAAGGCATCGACATACGTGAAACGATACGTCATTTTCTTGACAAATCAATCTATGTCAAGAAAGTAAGAGGAAGGCAAGGTCAATCAGCCTCTTGCGTGTTGATCTTTCAGTCTGAAAAGAGAACCGAAACAGGATTTCCGTGGACAATGTCATGGCTTGGCGAACATGAGCAAGAGTCAGATATGGCCTTTTATGCCTCAAACCCACTATCAAATGTGGTAGGCCCCGGAATTGCTCAAGCAGAATATGGTGGATTTATGCTCATATCGCCACCAAGAAGACTCTTTGATGTATGGAATGATCAAGACTACATAGAATTCGACTATAAAGAAGAGGTTCTTCTCGCTGCGGCTATTGATTATGCAACAAAACCTCTGATTGTATATGCCTCAAACTCACCTCCCTCACATTCACTTAAAGCACGAGCACAGCGACAGGGAAAACAAATTCAGTTCATTCCGATAACAACACTTAGCCACTACGAACTTCAAAAATTAAGACGCTTTCATGTGCTTGATAGCCATAAAACACGCAAAATTGCATCGGATTTCATCTTCTAATTTTTTTGCTGAAATGTAAGAAGATTTTAGGCAAATAGAGGTTTATTCATGGGTAAAACATGACCACAATACATGACAGATTATTTGCACAATATGACGTAGATTCGATACCTGAAAAGAAAAAAGGCATCAACGCCAAAGCTCAAGAAGCAAATGAAAAGACTTTTGGACTCTTCACTTCCACCTTAATAGTCAAAGAAAAAACCTATAGCGTTAACTCGATTTCAGCATTAAAATTCGCATGGCGAACTTGCAGCAAAAACACCGTGACCTTTGTATTGGATATTTTATCAGGCCGATGGAAAGGGAAACTTCAGGAATATCTCTCAAAACCCTTATATGAAAAAAATGCTGAAAAAATGGGGTTAAGTCCTGAAGGAGTTAAAAAAATAAATGAAATATTTTGTGGAAATACTCCTAAACAACACGAAATCGAGGATCAAGGAAACAAATACTTGATTATCCGAGCAGAAAAGGAATCAAAAACACAAGGGATTAAAAAGCACGCATATGTGGTTAATAAAAACAAACCTCTAGGTGCAGGAGCCACCAAACAGGTATTTAAGGCCCTTGAAGTTTCGAAGGGAGTTTTTAAAGCCCTTGCGCTTCCTGTAAAAGGAGCAAGGCGTCAATTCGCCGAGGGGAGTAATCATGAATGGGCCTTGTATCAAGATTTGAAGAAAGCAGATGTCCCCCACCTCCCTAAACTTCATAAGTACACAACTGGAACCACATCCTCTTTTATGGTAATGGATCTTATGGAAGGTGATCTTTTAGATGCCTTTAATAACGACACATTCAATGCAGATGAAATTCCAATACTCGCCAAAGATCTTTTAGAAACTCTTTATAAGCTTCATAATCACGCACATCGTTGCCATCTCGATCTCAAATTTGAAAATGTGCTCGTAAGAAAGAAGAGTGATGGAAAAGCCGAATACTGTATCAGCGACTACGAGTATTGCTCAAAAAACAAAACATCTCTCAATGAATCTGTCGGAACAGCAGCCTATATGGCCCCAGAAATTTTGCAGCTGGGCCGAAAAAAAACTAATCAAGTTCAAGTAAATCCATCTCAGGATATGTGGTCCCTTGGAGTTCTTCTCTACCATGCCAAATACGATAAACTTCCATTCGATGACGAGAGTAAAAAAGGACCGATCGTAAAGGCTTCGCATGGAGATTTTAACCCATTTGAAAAGTCCCTCGAAAAATTAAAACAAGATCATGCAAGCGACATTCAAAGTGATCCAATAGCAAAACTGATTTTTTCCTGTCTTAAAATAGAACCAGAAAAGCGAATAACTGCAGATAAGGCCCTTGAAGAACTTAATGAGTACTTGAGCTCGAAGAAGCGTTAGAAGAGGGCTTGGAACAAGACTTTGAAGAACGCTTAGAAGTCCTTGTAAGAATCACTTGCTCAGCCAATTGAATAGATTCCAAAACTTCACTTAAGAGATGTTTGAGATCATTTCGAACAATCGCATGAGGAATCATCTCAAGGAATTCTTCTCGCAGACTTCTCACAAGAAAAAGCGCATCTTCACGATCCTCATCGAGGGAAAAGGTAGGCAAAGCAGTAAGACACCTCATAGAGGACTCATGAATTTCTTGAAGCCTCATTTCGGTATGATGCTCAATTAACTCCTCATCATCGCCTGAGGATGCCAAGGCTTCTTTGAAAAACTCTCTTAATATTGAATCAATCGTAACAAAACCCCTCTCGGTCAAGCTATATCGAAATTCATCCACCTTTTGTTTCCATATAAACACGTCGCGAATTGTTGTCTCACTCAAAGAGGTGCCTGGAGGATCATTAACAAGTCTTTCAAGCCTATCATAGAGAGGGATAAGCATCTTTCTAAAAGCATCAACAAGAGCATCTTTAAGGCCATCCTCAACAAGGTCTAGAGCATCTGACTGGTAGCTCAGAAGCGTCATAAGATCACGATTGACAGAGTCACGAACGTGACTAATAATCGTGTTGATAATTTTGTCATACATCAGGTCTGGCCGAATTATGGACATCACGAATCCAACCTCAGACACCGGGTCAACACCTCCTTCTCCGAGCTGAGAAAATCGTTCAAGGTAGTTTTCAGCCAGGTGAATATGAGGCTCAATATGTCGTTTAATAAAAGGTGCCGCTTGATGAGGAAACTCCTCAGACAAATCACTCCTTTCTCTTTCTAAACGGACGAGTATTTTTTGAATTTGCCTTGAGGTTTCAGCTTTATCGAAGTGATAGGTGCGATGCGGCTTCTGGGCTTGAGGTTCAACAGAGCCAAAAACGGAACGAAATAAACCCACTAACCTACCAACAAATGATAGTTCATTTAGTTTATTTTCTACTTCATTACTGCTATTTCTTATTTTAGCAGGCAGCAGTGGAGGGAACTGATCTAGCTGATGAGATTCTCCTGACAATCGATCAGTTTCGGAAAATCTCGCCGTCTCTTTAGAATCTTTATCAGGTGAGGGATTCATGCATTTCTATCAGAACCGATACCCCATTGTACCATTTTACAAATTTAGAAATTAGGAATAGTGAACTAATTAATGAAATTTAAAGTACTTATTACTAATGATGATGGTATTTACGCTCCCGGAATTAGAGAGCTAGTCGCCACTGTAAGTTCTTTTGCAGATGTATGGGTAGTCGCTCCAGAAAACGAACAATCCGGAAAAAGCCTTTCGATCACAACACAGAAAACTCTTATATTACGAGAAGTCAACCTCTTCACGCAGTCGAACACCAAAGAAATATCAGCCTGGTCCGTGAGCGGAACTCCTGCAGATTGTACAAAAGTTGCGATAAGCGTTTTAAACTTTACTCCAGACATAATTATCTCGGGAATCAACAAAGGATCGAATGCCGGTCGAAACGTTCTCTACAGCGGCACTGTTGGTGGAGTTATAGAAGGCGTTTTACGTGGATTTCCGGGCATTGCTTTTTCATGTTGCGACATTCAACATCCTGAATATCATCGACTTACCCCCTTCATACAGCCAATGGTTGAGTATATTCTCGATAAACCACTCCCCGCAGGAACCCTTCTTAATGTTAATTTTCCCCATACACATGAAGATTCTCCCTGGCCAAAAATACAAGAGATTCAAGGAGTCAAACTGGCAAGCCAAGGGAGGGGATATTGGATAGAAGATCTTAAATCCCCTCTTGCAATTCGAAAGCATTCACAGCAGGAAAAGCATATTGATTTTGGCGCACAACCAGCTCTTTATGAGGAAAATACAAACACAGACATGTATTGGCTTGAACGAGGATATATTGCAGCGGTTCCAATTCATGTGGACGAGCTGACCGATTGGCGATATTTTAATAAGCACCAGGAGAGCTTTGAGAGTATTACAACTTGCCAGATCTCCTCTTAAGACGCTTTTGTTCAAAAGCATCGAGCTTTTCAAGTGCCGCAGCCTGGGTATCTCTCAAAAGATACTCAGCTCCTGGAATTTTGAGCGTTTGGTTCATTGCCTCATCTAAAGCCTCTGATTGCTTATAGTCCTCTTCAGATAAGTCTAAAGAACATTCATCATGCTTTTCAGACCACATTTGTGCGGCTATAGCTATGTCGACAAGTCGGTTAAAAAGGCGCTCTAAATCTTGCCTTTTAGAAAGCAGATCATCAATGGTACGAGCTTCCATTAAAATTGATGTCAATTCAGCTTGGATTATCCGATTTTCATCAAGAATTCGCCTTTCCGAAAGCGAACATGCCGAAAAAATGAAAATTAATAAAAGGCTCCTTAAGTATTTGTAGACAAGAAATTTCATGCGTTCCCGAAGTAAATTTACACCAAATAAATACCAGCTCTTGAGTTAAATAGCGCTCTTTGTGTAGGATTTTGCCCGTTCGCGATGAAAGTTGTGAACAACTGAATGATAAGTTCGAAAGAAAATCGAGTTCGAAAAAACTGATTTAATAAAACTTAACCTTCAGCGAAATCAAGTTTCGGGCGTGTAGCTCAGTTGGTAGAGCGCCTGTCTTACACACAGGTGGTCATAGGTTCGAGTCCTTTCGCGCCCAACATGTACTCTGCGGGAGTAGTTCAATTGGTTAGAGCACCGGCTTGTCACGCCGGAAGTTGCGGGTTCGAGCCCCGTCTCCCGCGAGTTTTTTTCAATGTTTCTCTTGTGCTATTTAGCAGTTTGTTTTACCTATAAATCCCTTAGCTATGGATCTGCTCATGGGATTAACCGCAAAAGTCTCTAAAGAACCCACTAAAATAACCTCTCACTTCCCTAGCTTTTTCGAGTGCATTGGCTTTGTTTTGGGCGCCTTTATCGCAGCCTTCGCCATCGATATCTTCTTTATTCCAAACAACCTTATTGACGGCGGCGTTGTTGGCCTTGCCATGATTGCTGGAAGAATTGGAGGAACCTCACTTATTCCCCTCTTCTTAATGATTTTCAATCTCCCCTTCATCATTCTTGCCTACAAGTTTATAGGGAGAGCATTCGTCTATCATCTCACTATAGCTGTAGTTTCATTTGCTGTAGGACTCGTCGTAGTCCCCATGCTGTTTAAAACCCCCTTCTTAGGCGACCCACTTGAAGTTGTTGTTATTGGTGGAGCCATCTTAGGGGTTGGCATAGGGATGATTATTCGCTACGGCGGCTGCTTAGACGGAACAGAAATTCTAGGCATCATCGCTAATAAGAAATGGGGCTTTACCGTAGGACAAGTCGTCTTTACATGTAACATCTTCATTTTTGGTCTTGCAGGCATTGTATTCCAAGATTGGCATCCACCTATCCTTTCGCTTATCGCCTATATTGTCGTCGTAAAGATTATGGATACAGTGATCGTTGGTCTTGACGAAACCAAAGCTGTTTTGGTTGTTTCACGAAAGTATAAGCAGATAGCTGAATCGATTATGCATGAGCTTGGGCTCGGATTAACTATTCTGTATGGCCGAGGCGGCTTCTCTCCCGACCAGATAGAAATTCTCTACGTTATCACAGAGCGCTTACAGCTTTCAGACCTGAAAGAACTCGTCTACTCAATTGACCCTAAAGCTTTCCTGGCTATTGAAACCCTCCATGAAGTCTCTTCAGGAGTCCATGGCTCAAAAGCTTTCCGTCGAAAGCAGCGGATCAAAGAAATTAGCGAACGTTTTTTTGAGCATCAGCCTCAAGGAAAAGATCGATTAGAGAGTTTTTCAAACGATTGAGCACTCCTCAAGCCTAGGCACTCCTGTTACCCATCAACCTTTCAGCAAGATTTGAATACTCTCTGAAGAAATCAAGCATTAACTCGATCCTCCTTTAAATCGTTGAAGAGTGACTTGCAGTATTTTTCTTTCCAGCACGTGAATTTATTCAATTTATTTCTTGAGATCAAACCTTAACATCTATACCAAGTGATAATAGGTTACTCACGTTACGATAAAGATCACTGATCTATTTTAAACATGACCTCCATAACATGTACGACGATGCGGGAGATGTTTCAAAAGCTAGACACTGCCTAACGAGAGTATTCCACCTAGAGTCAAAATCATGAAGTAGCCAACCCCTAAAACTTTAAAGAGGTAGAGATGAGTACAATTTCAGACCAAAATCTACCAATAAGTGAACGCCAGCTCGATTTATGGATTAAACAGAACTTCACCGAAAAAAATAAACATGCTGACCCACGAGTAAATGGCATTAAAGCGCTATTTGGAAGACTCTTCGGAACCGTTCATGGAATACGGGTACTAGGAGAGAATAATCTAACTAAAATTATTTATCTTGATCGTAAAGCCATGCAACAGTGGAAAAGTCAGCGGCAAGACAAAGAGACATCCTCAATCCAATACTTACCAACGAATAAAAAAACTGGCGATCAAGCAAATAGATCTAGCCTCACCAAAGAAATTGTAGCTCAAGTATTTCATGATAGCATAGCAGAAAGTAGTTTGACTCAACAGGAAGCCCAGGCGCTAAAAACATTTTTTACATCAAAAAAGATATCTATTAATGATTCTCCTTTGAGTCATGACGACAGAGAAAAACTACAGTCTTTTTTGAACTCAGAGCCCAAATCTAACAACAATAAATCTCCCTCTACGGAAAAAGATAAATATCAGCAACTTCTAGATGGATCTGTACTATTGCAAGCTCTCGATCTATCTCGTGCAAATACAAATGATTTGGTAGTTCAAGGATTAACGACAGCCAAAAAGAACCTAAACAATGATATGCCCAAGTGATTACTCCCTTCCCCCGAAGGTAAAGGCGTCTAAGGCTTTAGACTCAAATCATCTGCCGGACGATAAATTTAAGGCAGCAAACACAGCTCATTCAGATCGATGAAGCGGAGTTACCCAGCGAGGGTATTCTATGTCAACCCCAAGAACCTCAAGCATCCTTCCTACAAGGTAGGATTCCATATCTTCCATGGTCTTAGGAAGCGTGTACCAAGCAGGCTGAGGCGGAAGAATAACCACACCAAGCTTTGATAACTTCAACATATTCTCAAGATGGATCGAGGAGAGCGGTAGTTCCCTTGGAACTAAAAGAAGCTTTCTTCCCTCTTTTATTGTTACGTCAGCAGCTCTTCGCAAAAGAGAGTCACTCAAACCACATGAGATAGCGGCCAGTGTCGCCATACTGCAGGGAATGATTGCCATAGCCTGAACTTTATAGGTACCGCTTGCAATAGGAGCCGTAAAATCACGAATGGAATGTGAGAAAAATCTTTCAGGATATTGCGACACGCATTTTTGTAAAAAATTCTGAGCCGAGTCCCTCCCCAACTCTTCTAAAGCTGTAACATGAGCATCAGGAGACATAATGAGATGAACTGTATGACCATTCTCAAGCAAACATAGGGTCGTCTTAAATCCTAAAACGATACCTGAAGCTCCAGAAATTCCTATGACAAACCGCGCCACAAACCCTCAACAGCAAATGGAAGAAAGATAGTAAAGCCGAAGAGGTTCAAAAGGGATGCAAAATGCTGAGAAATCCCCACAGCATGCTCTTCAGAAAATATTTGCTTCCATTTCAACATGAGGGCAGACAATCCTACAACATAAATCAGCCAGCTCAAGTGATTTACATGCATATCGGATAAAACTGTTCCAACACATACAGCAGCAACAATATGGCAGGCTGCAGCAAACTTTACTGAAAAATCAATCCCATAGTCAGCAGGAATAGATCTTAATTTAAATCTACGATCAAAGAAGGCATCCTGACACGAATAGATAATATCCGATCCCATAACAACCGCAAGAGCTGCAAGTCCTAAAAGCATAAGCTGCAATGAAACAGGTGCACCAAATGCAAATGCCGCTGCCAAAGGAACTGTAAAATACACAAACCCCAAAGCCGCATGACATAGAGCCGTAAAGCGCTTTAAAAATGAATACGCAATAAGCATAAAACCAAGAGGAATTGCTATTACTTGGCACGACCTAGTAAGATATCTTGTAGCAAAAAGAAACAGCCCTAAAAAGAAGAGCGCATGAAATGCCACCTCGATATCACGAGCCTTACCAGATGGCAGGGCGCGATCTTTAGTTCGTCGATTTTTACCATCAATGGCTGCATCAATCAATCGATTCCAAGACATGCCAGAAAGCCGTGCAGACACAAATGAAACTATAAGAGCTGTAACAGTTGAAAAAGAGCAATAGTACCAAAATGTTTGCTCATGAACAAGCCACGCATACATAATCCCAAGAGCAAGCCAAGGAAAGCTAAAAAATGTTTGTCGTATAAGACCGTTATCGGCAATCACTCTCAGATGATAGGCAACTCCCGCCTGACGTTGGACCGTATTCGTTATTCTGTTCTGCATGAATCGCTTAACTCTCTTTCTCTACCCATTGTACTAAGTTACCGTACGGCAGTAACTCACTCACCATATCCAGTAGCTGATCATCTCTTTTGAAATAAGACTTCATCTACAACACCCCTATTCAAAAAAGATTGATAAACTCCTTTGTAAGGCAAATTACATTAGATATTTACCAATATCTAACAGAATTCAGTCCGCTTTGACTGATATTCACTTCTGAAACATCCTACAGTGACCTGATAAGATCATTTAGATGAACAATCTCATTCATCGCCTTACTGGGCACAATATAGACGTATCTTCTCCACTACCTTTTTTGCAGCAAACCGCCTAATCTTTACAATGGCTCTTTATTTTTTCTTATTGATAAACCGATTTGTTCATGCCTCATTTTTTCGTTTTAAGATGAGAAAAAAATAGTAAACACCTAGAGTGTCTTCATAAAAATCACTAAAAACTATGACGCTTTTTTCTGTTCCGACCGAAAACAACATTCCCCACAAGGATGCTTGGAAACTATTTAGAATCATCTCAGAGTTTGTTGACGGCTTTGACACACTAGCGGATCTAGGTCCATCCGTTTCTATCTTTGGCTCAGCTCGACTCAAACGGACAAGCCCATATTATAAAATGGCATACGAAGCTGCCTATAAAATAGCCCAAAGAGGATTTGCCATAACTACCGGGGCAGGACCGAGTATTATGGAAGCCGCAAATAAAGGCGCCCAAAAAGCAAAATCAGCCTCTGCCGGATTGATTATTGACTTACCCTTTGAATCAGAACCAAATAAATATATCGATCCTAAACTTTCTCTCAGGTTTCGTTATTTTTTTGTGCGCAAAGTAATGTTTGTTCGATATGCACAAGGATTTGTGTTTCTTCCGGGCGGCTTAGGAACGCTTGACGAACTTTTTGAAGTCCTTACGCTTGTACAAACAAAAAAAACACATCATGTTCCAATTTACCTAATAGGGAAAACCTATTGGGATGGCTTGACGATATGGCTTAAAGAAACCGCTCTGGAATATGGGTGTATTTCTAATGACGACTTTAATCTCTTCACAATTACAGATGATCTAGATGAAGTTGCAGATGGTCTATTGGCTGCATATCGAGCAAGAACAGGTCTAACAGAACTTGAAGCAGGACCTATTGAATAACTCCTCTTATGCAAAAAGTCACCAATCTATTTTGTACATGACCTAAGTAAGATGTGCGAGGTGAGAGGCTGGCAAAGAGCACATGGCTATATGCCAGCCTCTCACCTCGTGCAGATTCGTGGGGCATTTTCAAAAGAGATGGTCAGATTTTGCTTAGAAGGAGTGGCTAATTATTCGAACGATACGATGTATCGCCTCATCCACCTCTTCAATTGTATTCTGCTGCCCAAAAGAAAATCGAACTGAAGAGAGTACCCTCGATCGAGGATATCCCATATTTAGGAGAACTCTTGAAGGCTCAAGAGCTCCTGAAGCACATGCGGATCCATGGCTTGCGGCAATACCTGCTAAATCGAGGTGCATAAGCAATGTCTCTCCATCAACCCCAGAAAAAGAAATGTTCGATGTATTGGAAACACGAGGCCCTTCTCCATTAATATGGACATCTAACCCTTTTCTCTTCAAACCATCTTCAAAATGGCTCTTCAGTTGTTCAAGATGTTGAATTCTAGCAATTTCATCCTTCTTAAAAAGCTCGAGTGAATAGGCAAAGGCCGCAATCGAAGCAACATTTTCTGTCCCAGGTTTTTTACCAAATTCCTGCGCACCTCCAAAAACAAGAGGATCAAGCCGAAAAGGATGCCTAATGACGGCAACAGACACTCCCTTAGGAGCATGTATTTTATGCCCAGAAAAGATCATACAAGAAACACCTTCTGGAATATGCAAAGAAGCCTTACCAAGGTGTGCAACCCCATCAACAACTAAAGAAATACATCGATTTCTAGCGATCTGAGCAATACCCTCAAGATCTGTTAATACCCCGGTTTCATTATTTGCCGACATGCAGGAAATAAAACCGGTTGAATCTAAAATATTTTTTTCAAGAAGTTCTGCTGTTAATGCACCTTGAAGTCCAACCGGGACAAATGAAATAGGTCTATTTCTTGATTCTTTCTCTAAAAGCTCGTAGACAGCTGCATGTTCAACCGAGGTTGTAATGCCGTGTGCTTGCGGACTCTTTCTTAAAATTGACTGTAAAACCGTGTTTAAAGCTTCAGTTGCTGAAGAAAAAAAGTAGACTTCTTGATATGAAACACCTAGTAGATTTGCAACTTTTTTTCGAGAATCAACGAGGAGAGCCTTTGCAAGCCTTCCTTCTTCGTGCACACTTGAAGGATTTCCATAGATTGATTCAGAAATTTGACAAAAATAGGAGAGAACATCCCGATGTATCGGCGTCGTCGCATTATTGTCAAAATAGATTCTTCTCGCAGATATTGTCATTTTTAGAGAAATTACATTCACAGGTTATAGATTCAGACATCATGTTTTGCATAACATGAGGCCATAATTACACGACTTCAATCATAACAACGGTGATATTATCATATCCGCCATTCTCTTTAGCCAAAGCAATCAAGGCGCGAACTCGCTCTTCTACAGTTCTCGACTGCATAAGAATTGACGATATCTCTTCGTTTTCGAGCATATCAGTAAGCCCATCTGAGCAAAGAACGTAGATATCACCAGCGATGACTGGGTGAATTGTTATAGTCGGATCAACGGAAGGACAAGTACCGACGGCTCGTGTCAAAACATGTCCGCAAGACATTCCCTCAACCTCTCTTGCTTCAAAACAGCCGCTATCTAACAGCTCCTGCGTCAATGAATGGTCTGATGTGAGCTGTACAAGATTTTCACCTCTTAATCGATATATTCTCGAGTCTCCCACATGAACGACAACAACGGAAGCGGAGATAAAACAAAGAGCACAAAGAGTTGTTCCCATTCCAGCGTAAGCTTTATGCTTTTGGCCTAGGCTATAGATATGATTATTTGCAGCCTCAACAGCTTTTTCTGCACAAGCTGCGACAGAACCTGCTAAATCAGCTTCTTGGAGAGTCCGTGTCTCGTGTCGCTCATTCAAACATATCGCATGAAGACGTTCACAAAAATCCTGAGCAAACATCTCCACTTCTTCTCGAGCCGCGATCTCTCCAGCCTGATGCCCTCCCATTCCATCCGCAATAATATACAATTGATGGTCAGCAATTATTTTGAATGCATCTTCATTATTGGATCGAAAACAGCCTACATCGGATACCGCATGAGATACTAAATTGAAAGAACTCTGGAACCACTTAGGGCATACAGTAGCCCCATCACTCCTTCTACCTAAAGTATTATCGTCTCCAACATTCCGTTTCATCAATAATTTTCCCGTTTAATTCTCAAAAAAATTACTTAATTAGATCACTTAGAGGGGTTCTCTACATGGCCAAAGAAAAGTAATGTTCCACTATTTCTTTCACGGACAAGAAAGTAGAATGGACGATCGAAAGATATATGAATAGGATCCTCATAAAGACCTGAGCGGCATGACATGCCAATTGCCGTTGCTGCAGCACCTTCAGTACCCTCTTCAGAAAGATCTATATAACATTCTTGGAAAGCTTTTTGAATTTTGAGCGGAATGTTACTCATCAGAGAAAAATCTGCTGTATCGCTGAAGGGATTGCAGACGCCTATTTTCTCAAGAGATTCTTTAATATCCCATCTCATAGAATATTTAAACTTAGGAAGCCTCAAATCAACCCGTTCAAATTTCCCTATAGAACGCATAGTGTCCATCATATCAAGGACCTGCTGAGGCATAATTTTTTCTTTTTCGCTCGGAAGAAAGAGCTCCATCTCCCAATGAGCTTGCCCCTCATTCTTATAGGGAAGAACTACATACGCTGCGTCACCCTTTCGAGCGCACTGAAATGACTCAACCATATGCATCATACGCACGGAACTTGCGCCTCCTCCATTGAGTCTAAATGGAGCGTCATATGTCGAGACTTTCTCAAATGGATATAACCAAGAGGCTTTGAAGTGGAGGGCTGCGATCAGCATAGCTATAGTATTTGTATCGATATCTTGATCGGTAACAAGGCTTGTGATTTTACCTTCTGTTGCCTGAGATACCCATGAGTTGATTGTCTTTATAGCTTCCTGTTTATTCATAAAATCTACAGATGCAATAGGCTCTGAACCAACCTTTTGCAGTACTTCTTGGTATTCAGGAAGAATTGGGATCTGCGGGCTTACAAAGAAAGTTGCAGCACTCTGGCAATATGGCTGTAAAATACGTTGAACCTGAAGCATCGACTCTATAAAGGCCTCTTGATGAAGTCCCTTGGTATTTGCAACCATTTCTAGTTCATCGCGACTTTTTCCATCAGCACCGAGATAAGCTAAAGCCAATGCATGCCAACAGTTTTGAGGAGAAATTACAAGATTTGCATCTTTAGAAGCCCCTACAGCGTTTATTAGTGTTTTTGCAAGATCCTCGGAAGGGGTACTTGGCAAATTCTGAGCGCCTCTCGGCGACTTATTATTGCCCTCTGATAAGATGGAAAATACTGATCGTTCATTAATTGCTTGAGGATGATCCAAGGAAGCTTCAACCTTGCTATGAGCTACACTCGATGCTAACAGGATCGACAGTGCCAAATTGAACAAGGGTAAATCAAATATGGGGTAACGGTGCAGCAGCGCCTTAAAGCCCTGGCAAATTCTCTTATAATCCCTCTTCATTTCCATTCATCCCTCGCTCGTGCTATTTCAATATGTATAATAATCTAGTATATCAATTCTCAAGTACGTGATTCTCGCATACATCATTTCTCAATGTAGGTCCCAATTAGGGTTCATATTAGGCAAAATCTGGAATTAAAAATTTTCAATCAAAAGAAGTATGAGAGTAAGAGTGTTGAAGGCCGCATGCATTCCAATCGTTGCAGATAGTGATTTATATGTATGTTTTACATTTGCTGCCAAGACACCAAATAACGTAAGCCCTATAAACAAGGCAATATTTGTAATCCCCTGCTCAGAAGTGATATGAAAAAGAGCAAATATCATTCCTGAAATCAGAGCTACAAGTTTCGGCTGAAGTATCCGTGTTAAAGTAGGTATAAAAAACCCACGAAACAAAATTTCTTCAGCTATAGGAACAATACATGAAACTGAAAGTGCCGCAAAAATAAAAAGAGATGGGTAATCTAAAAGTCTCTTCATAAAAAGAAAACTTGATTGATCGATAGGTTCAAGCCCTGTTGCCCAAGAAAGAATTGCAAGGGAAAAGTTTACGATGATAGTAATAAATGGAAACACTGCAAAACCAAGCGCAAATCCTTTACAGAAACTAAGCCAGCCATTTGAGGTCCCAAAGACTTCTTTTCGTATTTCTTGACCAACTCCAAATGAAACGATCCCAAGAAGAACAAGAGAGCCAAGAGGCGATAGAGCTTGAGCTAATAAGGTTGCACTTCCGAAAAACTTTCCTATCGATGAACCATTGAATTTTTGAACCAAGAGAATACTTCCCAAAGCACCAAGATAAAAACTTGCAAGAGCCAACAGACTCAAGATAAGCCAAAAAATACTGCTATTGCGAATTAAGCCCTTTTGATTCGTTGCAGTAATAGCTCCCGAAAAGAGGTCAAGCCGTCTAAATAGCATAAAGCTCGCAAAGAAAACTATTATTGCAGGGAGATATGAAATACAGCTTGAAATTAGGTTAGATGAGCAATAATTCTGATAGAAGTCATCAACGGATTTTTGCGCCCAAACAGGGATTTCGGCACAGACGTAAGCTACATACACAATAGAATCTCCATTCGGTAATGAACTCATATTACGGAAAAGATAGTCCGACAAGAGGATTGCTGGCGAGAGGATTGCTTTCTTAAAAGTTGATAGTCGAGAATGGTGAGAAAAAAAGCCGGAGATTGTCCAGAAGCACGCGCATATCCCTTAAGGCTGCTTCTTTCCAGACCTGACCTGGTTCGAGCTGATACGTTCTACTGGGTCCCCGGCAAGGCAACAGTATAGAGGAAATGACGCGATCAGTCCACCCCAAATTTCAACTCTATGAATAAAGCTTACTTATCTTGATTTTACTCTCAATCGACGGAACGCCGGCTTTCTCAAAACAGCCTGCTTAATGTATGATAGCCTCTTAGGCAATAAATATTTTTGAGATAGATTACGTAGACATACTTTCACAAACCCAATACTATTCAACGCTGTATGGACATACTTAGAAAAGAACCTATCTTGAACGATGAAAACCCGGACATAGTTCAACGCTCGCTTGGAACCCATGACGGGTCATTTCATGCAGATGAAGTCACATCTTGTGCGCTCCTTATTGTTTATGGCTTGATCGATCAAGATAAAATTATACGAAGCCGAACTCCCTCTGATTTAGCGTCATGTGAATATGTTTGCGATGTAGGAAACAGGTATGACCAAAAACTAAAACGTTTTGACCACCATCAAAATGACTATACCGGCTCTTTAAGTTCTGCAGGAATGGTTCTCAGATATCTTCACGAAAAAAAAATCGTATCTGAAGGAGAATTTCATTTGCTTGCATCAACGCTTGTGGACGGAGTTGATGCTCATGACAACGGAGTTGACCCGCAACTTCCCGGAGTGACGACATTTTCCCATATCATTGCAAACTTTGCCCCAATCGAATATGGAGCAACCTCTGAGGAACAAAACATATGTTTTCACGAAGCTTTACAGTTTGTTATCGGCCATCTTGATCGTCTGATTCGACGCTATCGCTATACACAATCAATGCGGGAAATTGTTTCAGAGGCAATGAAAAATCAAAATGATCTTTTAGTTTTTGAACAGGCGCTACCCTGGCTTGATACATTCTTTGAACTCGGAGGAACAACTCACAAAGCAAAATTCATTATTATGCCTGCTGGCAATCATTGGAAGCTCCGCGGCATCCCCCCATCGCTACAACAAAAAATGCAGGTTCGCATACCGCTCCCTCTGGAATGGGCAGGTCTTCAAAATGAAGAATTAGTCCGAATAAGCGGAATTAAAGGCGCCATCTTTTGCCATAAAGCACGCTTCATTTCCGTATGGAAAAGCAAAGAAGATGCAATACAGGCTGCCGAATATATTCTGAAAAGAGAATAAAAATCCGGCACTACTTTTCAGGTAATACCCCTAACTAAAAATAGAAACTCTCGCCGATTGCTGAAGTCTCGTCGACTTCAGGGACGTCAATTGGTATGGCAACTTCACTCCGACTTTGAATTACACCATCGAATTCTTTCTCATCCGCCTCCCGAAGGGCTTGAAATCCCTTATCAATTACCTCCTCATCTTCCCGAAGGGCTTGGAATCTTTTATCAATCGCCTCTCCATCAAATCCTACAGCTTCAGCTATATCCCGACATTCATCAATAATGACTTGATCATCTTTGGTGCTCTTAAGGATTTCTGATACTTTTTGCAGTCTAGAATACTTATCTCTCAGAGCACTTGCGTTATACCCAGGGAAAAATGGCAAAAACTTAGTCCACTTCCTTCCGTACACCTCCACGAGAGACACCAAAACCTTTTTTTCTTTTTCGGACGTATTTCGTCGATAGGGCGCTGGAGACTCTATCCCTCCGTCTAACGAGCCATTCGCGATTTTCCTTTTTCGTGCTTCGGTCAACAATGTCAGCATCTTATTCGCTGATGCTTGATGTAGGTAATGATCCAAATTACCTTCGTTTTCCAAATGCATGTAGCATTTTTTGAGGGAATCAGCTGCGGAATGCATTTTTATTGATCGGAAGCAGCTTTTAAATTTCTCTATGTTCTCAACGCCACATTCCTTCACAAACCAAACTAATTTAGCTTTCTCCTTTTCGGATAACAAATAGATAAGTGAATATCTTGGTGTAAAAGTTTTTTTGACATGTGTAATCGGCAGAGGAATATGATTGGCTTCTATACGAGAATCTGAATTAACATATGTCTTCATATTGCATTCTTGACCAAGACTCGACCTTGGCTGAGCAATAGAAGTGAGAACATCTTCTTCGTCGCAAAGCAAATCGAGATCTCTAGGAACTTCATTTTTCGTCTCTGAAGGAGAACCTTCTGCAGGAACAAGAGCATGGAAAATCGATTGGAAAACTTGAGATACCTTTGGTTCTGCATTTTGTTGCAGTGGTTGACGTTCCACATCATCATTTTTTTTGCTTTGAGCACTGATATCGAGATCACAGGACTGTAACCGATTATGGGGCTGTATACTACTCATACACATGTTCCAGATAGAGCATTTTTTAACTGAATTCCAGCAGACATCTTTGGCAATACGCCAATAGATAAATATGAAAATTGATAGATTCTATAATCGCTTATATTTAATTACCTATGTTTTTATTAATAATTTAGCAGAGCTGATTAACCTTTGCAGACAGCTGAGCCTGTTCATACGTCGTAATCCCGATCGACCATAATCAAAAAAGAGAGGTAAGATGATTTTATTAACAGGATGAAAGCTATGACAACCATTTTCGCAAAGATTATCAATGGCGAAGTTCCATGTAAAAAAGTTTTTGAAAATGACAGAATAATCGCGTTTCACGATATTGCTCCCAAAGCACCCGTACATATCTTAATAGTCCCCAAAAAACCTCTTAAAAACTTATCTGATGTAGCTGAAGAAGATACGGCTCTTCTCGGGGAAATGCTCGTGGTTGCAAAAAAACTTGCTGATGAATTCGGCATCGGAAATGATTTCAGACTCATAACAAATTGTGGAGAGCGAGCAGGCCAAGTAGTCTTTCATCTTCACTTTCATCTCATTGGCGGAAAGAAAATGGGAGCATTACTCGTTTGAAAACGGCACTTTTTGTCATTGATTGTCAGGAAAAGCTATTTCCAAAAATGGTTGAAGCCGATAGGTTGCAAAAAAAAATCACCTCTCTGATAACGGGTCTTCAAGCGTTGGGAATTCCAATTCTCTCTTTTGAACAATATCCCAAAGGCCTCGGCGCAACCCTTCACGATTTGAAGATCTTGTTGTCCGATGTGCCTTGCATTGAGAAGATATCCTTCTCATGTCTCGGCGTAGCTGAATCAAAAAAATGGCTTATCAAGAACGATATTCGTCAGGTTATACTCTGCGGCATTGAAACACACGTATGCATCTTTCAAACGGCAGAAGATCTTCGCAAGGAAGGGCTCGATGTCACCTTAGTAGCTGATGCTACTTCAAGCCGCGTCGAATTAGATAAGACCTGGGCTCTTCAATCTCTACAGCAAATGGGCTGCGAAATTACAACCCTCGAACGACTTCTCTTCTCTCTCCTAAAATCTTCATCCCATCCCCTGTTTAAGACGCTTCAACGCAATATCATCGCATGCAACTGATTACTGTGATTCTTTGGATGCTTTGTGTGAGTAGATTTTGTATGAGCGCGTTCCTCTTTTCACTCGATGAACTTACTCCAAAACAAAAGCTTTCTCTCTGCATTGAGTTACAAGACCCGTATGGAGCCCAGATTCAACTTCAAAAAATTGCTAAAACAGATCCCGATTACCTTGATCTACAGCTCAAGTCACTTGCTCTCTACAAGAATCGAGATGGAAATAGAGTTCTGCTGAGAGTTCTTCTTGAAGAACTTCAAAAAAATAAAAACATCGCTCTTCAGCCTCAAACACTTGAGACGGTCTGCCTATCATGCATTCAGCTGGGAGCTGAATCTCAAAAGCCTCAAATCAGATTTGAGTCAGCAATTGCAGCTGCACAGTCAGGGCTCGCCGAAGGGATAACCCTTCTTGAAAAACTCTCTCAAGACCATCATTCTGGCATCAGACGACTTGTCTTTCAGATAGGAGGACAGCTCGCTGATCAAGAATTAACTGACTTGGCTATAGAATCACTTGATAAAGAGGCCTCCTTTGAAGTTCGCCTAGAAGCCATACGGTACTTGGGCAATCACGAAGGAAACAAAGTTCGTCTAGCTCTTAATAAACACTTAAGGAAAGAGTCTCTCCATCCTGAAGAGCGCATTGAAATACTTGCTGCCTTTAAAAATCACTGTACAGATGAAGATGCTATCTTCATCGAGTCACTTGCAAAATCTCAGGACCCTTTTGATCGAATATTAGCATGCTATATTGCAAGCAACATAAACTCTAAAAGGGCAATGAACACGATCCTCCCGCTTTTAACAGATGATCATGAATCAGTTTCTATCCAGGCTTTAGAAACATTAGGGTATAAGATTACTTCATGGGATAAACAGCTTCCTGAACCCAAAAGTGCCCATCATCAAATTGGACAAAATTGGTTTATGGCCCGATGTAATGATCCTATGGGCCTAAACAATCTAGAAAAAAACCTTTATTCTCAAATACAGAAAGAACGACTTTGGGCTCTTTCTCGGCTGATGTCGCTTGGATTTTCTCCATCCTCTGCAGCCCTAACTCATAGTGACCCTCTTGTGCGACTAAATGCTTTACGCCATGCTATTATGTGGGGAGAGACAAAATGGTGTCAGGAATTGCTTGATACACTCTTTTCACTCAATGGCTACCTTTCAGAACAACAAGAGGGCTCATTTACATGGCTTGATCTTAATCAAATCGAACATTCTTCTTTGATCCCTCATCTCCCAGAAACTGAGGATCTCCTTACTCGCCTTGAACTTATAGCTCTTGTTTCAAGATCAAGCACTATTGATACAAAACCCTACCTACGCCAATTCTTAAAAAAGAGAACCCTTGGCATAGCCGCAGAAACGGCCTTGCTCTTTTCAGGTGAATTTGAACATGAGGGGCTGGAGGAGTTAGAGACACTTTGCTTTGACCCTGAAAGATCTATACGAATCCAAGCAGCTGTTATCTTAGGGGTTTTATTACACCAAGAAAAAGCTCTTTCAATTCTAATTCAAGAATATCCTGAGTCTAAACCCGATATGAAGGCATTGATACTCATAGCTATAGGTGGAATAGGTCATAAGTCGGCAATTCCATTTCTCACCAATTCTCTTCTCGAAGAGTCTGAACTCCTGAGAATACGAGCTTCAAGCGCCCTCTTATCTTGCCTCAATGGCTGAGCAATGACATCATAGTTTGGGACTTTAGAAATAATCTCATTATCGAATAGCCATTGTCCAAGAGTTCGATATTCCTCAAAGGGAATCTCCTGTTTTCTTGCGAGGACTTCTTGAGTCAGCTGCCAAGAGCGTTTCTCCCAGTTGAGAATCCTGGATTTATTTTTTTCATATACACTAAAAAAGACTTCATAAGCCTCTTCTGGGTCATCAAGAGCAAGTATAATTGATTCTTGTACTGCTTGAGCTAGCGCTTGCGCTCTTTTGTTATTCACGCCCTTAAGAATAACAACCAGTTCAAAGGACTTTGGAAATCCAAAATCGCTAGAAGAAGTGAAGCTTGCTGGTATTCCTAAATATTCAAGCTGCACCTGTTCGATGTTTGGATAAACTCCCCAAATCGCGTCAATTTGCCCTGTAGCAAGACATGACACAGGATCATCTCTTAAATAAACCCATTTGTTTACTTGAGCACTTGCTTTATCAAAAATAGATTTACACATATGCGATGGGCCATTTGCCCCATATATACCAACGGTTGCACCATTAAGAGATGATCTAGTAGTAATAATCCCATTCAAAGTTGAGTCGATAATCACAGCTGCGACCGTAAGAGATGCCCCCTTATCAACAGCACGTAAAACTCTCGGAAGGTGGCTTATACAACCATCGATCTGCCCAGAGGCCACAAGATGCAAAGGGTCATTTGATCCAGGGTTCAAAAGTTCGACATCGAGTCCATGCCGTTTAAATACACCCTTTTTTACTCCGTACACTAACGGTATGTGATTGGGACAAGGCGTCCAATCAAGCATAATATAAGTTTTTTGAGGAATTTGATTTTTTGAATTTTGATTTGAACAACCCGTATGGATTTGAAGGAGGGTCATACAGAGCATCACAAGGCTTACTCTCGATACATGGATCATACGAAATTTCTCCATAAAATGCGTTTCTAAAAGTATGCCAAATAGATAGAAGATCAAGGCAAGCCCAAACAGAACAAGAATAGCAGCATAACTTAATGAGCTATCAAGCCCCTCTTTTGCTTGGAGCAGCAAAACACCAATACCCTCTTGTGAACCTACCCATTCACCGGCTAAAACAGCGGTAGCTACGAGACCCAACGAAACTCGCAGCCCTGAGAAGAAATGTGGCAGAGCATATGGAATTTTAACAAATCGTAGTGTATCGAACCAGCTTGCTTCCCAGCACTTAAACTGTTCTAAAATATTTTTTGGAGCAGCATTTAATCCTCGATAAATTGCTATCACTTGCGGGAAAAGCAGCATGAGAGACGCTGGAACCAATACCGCATAACTTCCCCATCCGACCCATAATAGTATTAAGGGCGTAAGCGCAAAACTTGGCAAGGATTTGACCACAAGAAAAAAGGCCTGCATGAAGGTCCCAACCCTTGGCAAAGCATGCATCAATATTCCAATAGGAATCGCGATTGCAATACTCATACAGACAGAATAGATCATAAATCGAGCAGTTATTGATGCATGCTTCATTATAAGAGATGAATGAATCTGAAAAGCTTTTGCTACCTCAGATACGGAAGGAAGAATAAATGAGTTTGCCGCATACCTTGATGCTATTATCCAAATGGCAAGCAAAACAAATGTAATAATAGCAGATCTACAAACCATTTTAACCATTTTCATCGATAGCAATCTCTCATCATTTTTTCTAAGTCTATGTTGGCAAATTGATCTTGTCGCACGTCATGAATGAACTTGCCTTGATGTACCAATATAATACGATCTGCAATTCGTTTCGCATCTTCAAAATCATGAGTCACCATGATTGCCATATGCTTTTGGCTGATACTTCTTCTCAAATATTCCAAAAGTCTTAAACGTATATATGTATCCACGTGTGAAAAAGGTTCATCCAATAAGAGAATCGATTCATCTTCGAGAAGATGCCGAGCAAAAGATGCAAGCTGCAATTGCCCCCCAGAGAGCTCTCCTGGGTACCGATCGAGAAAATGAGAAACATAGAGGAGCTCCCGCTCTTTTTCAAGCCTCTCTTGTACGTCTCCTTTTGTTTGTTTTTGCTTCAAGAGAGATGGCATCAAGATGTTTGCTTTGACGGTCATCCAAGGCAAAAAACTCCCTTGCTGAGGCAGGTAGCTTATACCTCCATCAAGCCGAACTATGCCCGAATAAACAGTTTCAAGGCCTGCAATCATCCTCAAAAGCGTACTTTTCCCAACACCAGATGGCCCTAAAATGACTGTGATGGTCCCAGGGTCAAATTGACATGAGACATTCTCAAAGAGAAATCTTCCTTCATACTTGAAGGATAATGAATCGATAGCAAGAATGGGCATAGGAATGGGCGCTTGCATGCTCTTGAATTACGTTCTTGAATATAGTATCTGTAAATAATGCACGAAGTAAACTGTACTAAACTTGTAATTTTTTCTGTCACATGTTCAATTCAATAAAATCACTTCTTTTAAGCCAATCAATTGATGGATGGCTTAGCTACGACTTCAGAGGTAATAACAAAATTCTGCTATCTCTCCTTAAATACCCGCTTGATGCGCACCTCACACGGAGATTTTTCCTCTGGATTCCATCGAAAGGAGACCCTATCGCAATTGTGCATCGTATTGACGAGGATGCCCACACTAAGCTCAACATAGACAAATTTTTTTATTCAACTTGGCAAGAGCTTGAAGCAATTCTCAACCCCCTCGTTAATGGCAAAAAAATCGCTATGGAATACTGGCCTCATGGGGCCATTCCGACCTTCTCGATTGTCGATGCTGGAACATTCGAATGGATTTCTTCCATGAAAACAACGATCCTTTCCTCCTGGCCTATTGTAGGATCTCTTCTCTATACCTTGAGCGAAAGACAACAAAAATCGCATCTAGAGGCCGCACAAATACTTGAGATGGCAGTTCAAGAATGTCTGAAGTTTCTTCACTTGAAGAGAGGCTGCAGTGAGTATGATCTGCAGCTATTTCTCATCAATTATTTAACTGGTAAAAACCTCATCTTCGATCACCCTCCAATTATCGCGTTTGGGTCAAACGGAGCACTTCCTCACTATGAGGTAGATCGAAACAACAAAACTATCATAACCCAAGATAATGTTCTTCTGATTGATCTTTGGGGAAAGCTCAAAGATGATCATGCAATTTATGCTGATCTCACTAAAGTCTTCTATATTGGATCTTCACCATCTCAATATATCTTGAATGCCTATCAAGCACTCGTTACGGCTCAAAAAGCGACGATCGAATTGATTATGAATTCCTATTCTTCGAAAACGACGTGTACGGGAGCGGAACTTGATAGAACTTGCAGAAACGAAGTAATTCGCTCAGGATTTGGTGAATATTTCACCCATAGAACAGGACACAACATCACAGAGACTCTCCACGGACCAGGACCAAATCTCGATAGCTACGAAACGCTTGATGAACGATCTATCCTTCCATCGAGCTGCTTTTCCATAGAACCAGGTATCTACATTCCTGGAAAGTTTGGGCTTCGAACTGAATGTAACATATTGATTAGAAAGGACTTTCAGATCACTATTTCGGGAAAAGCAGAAGACTTTCTTCGAGCGATCAACCTTGATTAAGTGAGTACTATATGTGCATGTTTCATAAGCTTCCATTTTGGCTGAGCCTCCTCACGCTTCTCCTGATTACAGGACTTATTTTTGCCATACCACTATCAGATTGGATCAAGAAGAAGAGATCAAACGTTCATTTTGGTCGTAAAAGAATTATTCGATACGATGGCATGGTTGCAACTGATTTGCATGTGATCAATCAAGGAGTCCAACCAGTTACACTTCAAGAAGTTGGCGTTTATTCCGGAGAAATAAAAAATCCTGTTGAAAAAGACCTCTCCTTGCAAATTCTCCCAGGAAAAACCCTGTCCCTCTCATATCTTAATGCAAGCGATGCTTGGTACATCATACTCAAAAACGAGAAAGGCGACCTTCGAGAGATTAAAACAACCTAAAAAAGAGCCTATGCTCTTTTTTAGGTTCTGGTATGAAATTCAAAATTCCAGGTTCGACCATCATCAGACTTGCAGCTCAATTTCAATGTACCAAGTTCATCGACTGTAGAAACAAGCTGCACATCGGCTGTTTCTTGATCTTGGTCAGTGCGCTCTAAATTTGCTTCGATCGGATGAAGTTCATAGAGAGAACCACTCTTTTTGATCACTTGGCCAGCATAAGGAGCTCGAGTGCTTGCCTGATTTGATTCACTCCCATCAGCTTCTTTAGACATAAAGAACTTAAGCTGCACAGGACGTCCTAAGACAAGTGAAAATCGTTTTCCAGGCACATCCTGAGATGTGCCCTCTTCCATACCAATAGGTGCAACACAAAGAGCTGAGATAGGTGGTGTAATTCCTGGTATTGCCGGACGCGCCTCTTCAATACCTACATAATAAGCTCTCGGCAAACTACTCTTGATCCGCATTCCGTAGCCGATTTTGCTTAAGCCATAGGAAACTGCCCCCTTACTGACAGCAAAATCTAAATCTACTCCACCTAACAATTCAGGAGTTGCTTCTCCAGTCTCTTTAGCCCATGAATTAAGGTTTTCCATAATCCTTTTCTGAAATGCTCCAGCTTTCATCGTCCCTCCATTAAAAAGGACTGCCTTAGGCATCTTTATTTGCCCATTGCTTGAAAGCTCATTTCGCAAAAATGAGACGAGGTGCACTGTAATACGAGGATCATGTGCATATTCAAGCCCAACAGATCGAAGGGCAGAAGTGACTTTTTGTTCTGGTGCATCTGTCCAAAAGACTATCGGGAAAAAGCCATCGAGACAAATTGACTCGATATCATCTCGAAGAAGTTCTGTTTTTAAAGACTTGGCTATAACTTTGGAACCTCTCCCTGGAAGGACAATCTCCTGTAATTTACCTCGACCATTTAAAAGCTGCTCTTTGCCACGTCTTGCAAGAGCCACAAGCATCCGTTCCTGCCACTCGTCCAGATGAATATTTTTTTCACTCATCCGCTCTGTGAGGAGTTGAGCCAACGCATGGTCAATATTATCTCCCCCTAAGAGGAGATGAGGACCTACGGCAACACGAGAAAAGGTCAATTCCTTATTGTCTTCAGCGACTCTGACTAAGCTAAAATCGGTGGTTCCTCCACCAATATCAATAACGAGTAGAGAATCTCCTACTTGGAAGCGCTCTTTCCAGCTTTCATCTTTGTTACCCGCTTCAGGGTCATGATCCCAAAGCCAGGCATATAAGGCTGCTTGAGGTTCTTCAATCAATGTTGCTTTCAGACCAATTTCTTCAATTGCTCGAGTAACATATGATCTTGCTTGAGGTGCAAATGAAGCAGGAACTGTAACATAGACCTCTTGATGTTCCAAAAAAGCATCAGGAAAAGAGAGATTCCACCCTTGCAATATGGTCTTGAGAATTTCAGAAGCACAGGCGACAGGGCTCATTTTGACCTCGCCACCTTCAAGCGGCAAAAACGGATCAAGAGCAGAAATAGTTGAATTTGACAACCAGGACTTGGAAGAGGATATGCAACGCTCCGCAACTTCACAGGATCGTCGCTGAGCATATTGACCTACAACCACTTGGGATTCAATATCAAGAGCAGCCTTTTCCTCTTCGAGCGGGAAATAGAGAAATGAAGGAAGCAGTGACTGTGACCCTCGAGATTCATCCTGTAAAATCTGGGGGATTAAAAACTGCTCTATTTGAGGCCTTTTGGAAGCGTCTTTACGGGCATAGGATACCGTTGTATTGGTTGTTCCTAGATCGATTCCAACAATATACTGCACATTAGAACTCATATACCCATCTCTCTCAGCTATTCTTGCTTGAAGATTTCTATTTTTGCTTGGAGACTTCCACTTCCGCCTGCATTAGAGTCTCATCATCTTGTCGACTCATGATAGAGGCTGGAAGTCCTTTTCGAGCTGCTTTCCATCCCCTATGAACAATCGTGCCTTGATAGGGAGGCTCTCCTTTAATGTGTCCCGTGACCTTAATCTGATGCGCATTAAATCCCGGAAGAACAGTGTACTTTGACCCTTCTTCGGCTATAAGAAGAGGTTCAATCTGAACGCAATCTTGAAGTACTTTCTTGCAGTCGGCATGAATTTTTCGAACACAAGCACCCAAGTCGCTATCGGCAACCTCGTGAACATCTTCCTGAATAAAGTCGATGAATCGGGCCTTCTCCTGAAGAGTACGTAAAAGCACAAGGTGCGATACATCTTGAGACTCTTTTTTTTGATCGGATGACGTAAGGGTCATCCAAAAAGCTTTACATGCCTCTATAAACTTCATAATTTTTCAACCTCACGAACAGTCTCTTCTCGGATATCTATTGGCTTTTGTACTACACCAAATCTAGAAACCACTTCAAGACCTAATGAACTTAAGTAAAATAGAAATACAAGAGTTAACACAAGTTTTGAGCTTAAGAATGGAAAGCCGGCATCGCCTTTTTTGAGAATATATCTTCCAACCCAAACCATCAAGACAGGAATCATTCCATTCAAAATGGTATCTCCGAATCCCCCAGATGCATCAAGAGCATCAAGAAAAATTCGTTCATATCCTGTAGCAAAAATCACAGTTGGAATCAGAATCATACACCAGGTAAGGAAATTTCCCCGTTTATTCCTTGGAAGCGAAAGACCGTCTTGAAGAAAGTCAAAAAGACCGAGCCCCATCCCAAAGAATGAAGTAACAAGCGCAAAAAAGGCAAAAAGCGTAGCCGAAATACCTATAACTCGAGAACCACTCATTGCACCTAAAGCATATGTCGCAGGCTCTCCAAGTAAAAGCGCCTCTTTGAGACCACCTGGCCCATCTAACGGGACATTTCCAAACACTACTGTTTGCCAAATGATATAGACAATGAGAGCAATTGTTGTACCGCTGACAACTGCTACAACAAGTGAATGTTTATTATGGCCTAAATAGGGATGTAGGCTTGGAACCATCGTTTGAAAACTGAATGCGGTAAGAAGAAGAGGAACGGCAAGATAACCAACACTCCAGTCCTGACGCATGAGAAGATCAAGTTTGATCCCATGAGATCCAAATACAATCAAAAAAGCATAAGCTGCAAGCATTGTCAAAAACAAGATGCTATTTAACTTGCCTAGGGTTTCATGCCGTGTCAGAAGCGCAGATCCGAAAATCGATGCAAAAACAAGACACCCTACAGCCTTTGATACTTCGAAGCCGGAGAGATAAGCTATCCCATGAGCGATCAAATGCCCACCTCCGGCTGTATATGCAATCAATGAAGCATATGAAATAAAAAGAAAAACAAGCCAACAAATTTTTTGAGCCATAGGACCCAAAAGATCACCTGATAAAGTAATCACATGAGCGTCTTCTTTTTTTACCCAAAAACCAGCTTCGATAAAAAATAGGGCAGTCAACGTCATGGCCAACCAAACAATAACCATAAACCCGATGCTTGGAAGAAACCCTGCTTGTGAACATGCAACAGGAAGCGCAAGCATGCCACCACCAATGCAGGTACCGGCGACTAGAAATGAAGCCGAAATAGTTCGAGGGTGGAGAGTTTGCCTAGAATCTATCATATAACCTTATGAAAATAAGAAGTATTATGCCCATTTTTCCTCATCTTGAACAATCAATAACTTAACTCTATTGTGAATTGATTAAATCAACAGACGACTATTTCTTCTTGAAGCTGTTTGAGGAAAACCGGCAGATAGGCAAATTTATCCCTATGATTGAGAAGATCATCAGTTACGAAGTCATGAGGCCTTAGCCTTCGGCCATATGCAAATGGATCCGAGCTACAGGCAAGCTTCCCTGAAGCTTTACCGGCTGTGCAGCATCTCTTGAGAATAAAATGCGCACCTCCCTCTTCCCCCTGATGTACTTCTTTCTCGAGAATATCAATAAAATCCTCTAAAAATCGACTTCTGTGCCCTGCCATAACACGACCGCTTGTCGTCTGGAACTGTCCTTCTAGCTTAAGCAACTTACAATAAAAGTGGTCGAGAGCATAGGTCTTGTCATCAAGCGTTCGTGACTTAGCACGAAGGTCACCAGGGCAGTAGTGCTCAGATCCTAAAATGCCATTGATATAAAAAGTCCGTAAGATACCAAGGGCCCCTAGAGCCTCTAAGCGATCAGCATCCTGAAGTATTTTTGCTTCAACAGTTTCAGGTGTGATATTTGCCGTGAAGCTATGAGCTGCTATTGCATGACAGACTCTCTCGATTTTTTCTTCAGGAAATCTTAACTCTTTGAGGACAACTCGAGCCTTCTCAGCAGAATATTTGGACGAGAGGTGACGTTCCGGATGATTTTTGGGAAGGTTTACGAGATCATGAAGGTAGGCAGATGCGATAAGGATAAGAGAATCTGAAGGCGATTCACCCTTGGCAATAGTTTGAGCATTGTGAGCGACTCTCGAAAAATGAGCTAAATCATGTGCTGCATCTTCCTCATGACTCTTCAAGTCGGTCAAATAGGAAACAAATCGTTCTTGCCACATCGACATACCTATGATTTACGATTTTTTTATATCTTGTAGCTCCCGCTCAAGGTGAGAGCAAGCTTGGCGCAAAGCGCTTTCAGCATGAAAACCCAATTTCTTGCACTGAGCCACGAGATCAATAAGATATCTTCCTGCCTCATCTTCTGATTGAAATTCAGGAATTTCTCTATCAGAACGCTTTTCATTTGTATTGCGAATCTTCTTTTCAGCTGAAATCAATTTTTCTGCTCGTGCTAATGCGGGTAAATCTCTTGGCACGATTGGTGATTGAAAAGCATTTCCTGCCCTCTTTTCTTGCTTCTTGATCTCTTCCCACTGCTTTAAAACTTCGTCTGCAGTACTCACAGAATTTACATCTGAAAACACATGAGGGTGCCGCCGAATCAACTTCTCTTGGTTATTTTTGAGTGGCTCAAGCCAATGAAAAAACCCCTCTTTTTCTGCAAGTTTTGCAAGAAATATGGCATTAAGAAAGAGATCGCCTAGCTCCTCGCAAAGCGCCTCTTTACGCCCTTCGTTGATAGCATCGATTACCTCGCAAACCTCTTCAAGAACATGCTTACGAAGACTCTTTAATGTCTGCTCACGATCCCAAGGACAGCCGTTTGGACCTAAAAGAGTATCAAGTGTTTGGGCTAAATTTTCAAAAGGCTCGATCATTCAACAAACTCCTCGAAAAGTTGCTCCAATGAAACAGTAATTGAACAATATAAAGGAAAAATTACCTCAGTTTAGGGCATTTAAGAGGCTTTAATCAACTGTATCTATCAAGACTGACACAAACGTGCTCTCTACTTGATCTTTATTGACTGTCCAATAAACACTTGAAACTCTGATTCGGAAGTAAAGCTCTATGCGACGCGAATACACTGCCACTGTTTACATTGTTAAAGATTCGAAAATCCTTTTGCATCTGCACCAAAAATTTAAGAAATGGATGCCTCCAGGAGGACATCTTGAAGAAAATGAACTTCCTCATGAGGCTGCTATTAGAGAAGCTTTAGAGGAAACAGGGCTGCGAATAGAACTTCTTCATAAAAATTCCATGAATATTGATTTATGGAACGCCCGATCGATTCCAAAACCGTATCATATGCTTTTGGAGAACATTCCATCCTGTCATGAAAAACCTGAGCATCAACATATTGATATGATTTATGTGGGGTCAACTGAAGATGATATTCCGATTGGCCAAAATGATTGTCGATGGTTTTCTTTAAAGGAAATTATTTCCCTTGTTGATGATTATGAAATATTTACAGACACAAAAATAATAGCTCAAATCCTCTTAGAGGATTGCCAAGACCGTTAATAGAATTCAGAATATCCCCAAATTCTCTGTAATTGATTTATTTCAATTAAGATTCTACCAAGCCCCATCGTTGTCTTTAATTTTTAATTTCACTAAGCTCCCGCAACATAAATATTATTGCATCTTTGAAAATCATCCCTATCACAAACGATGACAGAAAAGAACGCAAACAAAGTGGAGTGGATTTACGGTCACGAGCAAAGATTAAGAAAATTAGATAGCAGAAATCAATGAGTTGTAACGCGCTCCTTTCAAACTTTTGGAAGTAGGCGTTCTACCAATATCCGAACATTTATTGATAACGAATCTATGACTACAACTATTCTTTACAACTTTATCTTTAAAACACGTCGAGCGCAAAGAGTGCTATCTTATCTCGTAGTATTTCTCTTTGGAAGTATCAACTCGCATGGTCATGCAAGCATTGATAAAAGCGTCAATTTTAATTTAAAGACCAAACAATCTGATTCCCATGTCCGAACCTACTCCCCTTTAAATTACTATACAAAACAACTTCCAGAATCTCCTCAAAATGAAGGCATCCCCGTCTATTATTGGAGAGAACCTAATTGGACTAATTTTGGCGATTTTCTCTCGGTTAAAATGGTCGAGCGAATGACCGGACAAAACATACAAATCTACTCAAAAAAATCAAATGCAGGGCAGCGCAAGCTCTTGGCAATTGGTTCTATCCTGTATTTTGCGGCAGACAATGATGTGGTATGGGGATCTGGAATTAATGGAAAAACGCTCAAAAAAAGCGACTATAGTTTTAAAACGCTTGATGTCCGGGCGATTCGAGGCCCTTTATCGAAGCATTTTCTTCAGAAAACCATGAATATTGACTGCCCCGATGTCTATGGAGATCCAGCTCTTCTCTTCCCCTACATATTTCCTGAATTCAAGAAGAAAGAGAATCCTACCTACCCCTACATCATAATCCCCCACTATTCAGAGATGAAATTTTTTCCAAAAATCAAATATCCGAATGTGGTGTATCCAACCGAGCCATGGGACGTAGTCATCGAAAAAATCTTGGACAGCAAGTTTGTAATTTCAAGTTCACTGCACGGAATCATTATTGCAGAGGCTTATGGCATTCCTGCAAGACTCTTACGTATTACTGAAAATGAAAAAATTTTTAAGTATCTTGATTATTACTTAGGCACAGGCCGATATGAATTTCGCTATGCTACATCGATAGAAGAAGCATTAATGCTTGGCGGCGAAAAGCCATTTTCGTGCGATTTAGAAAGCCTTTACAATTCATTCCCCTTTGAGCTGTGGCCAAACACAACTCCTAAAGAACTCAAATTCAACAAGAAAAATTCATGAAACGACTATTTCTTAATCTATTGCTTACTTCTCTTCTGACCTTATCAGTCACACAAGCCTCCACGAATCAGGCTTCCGATTTTATTGATCTTGAAAAAGAAATGATGGATGACTTTGTTTTAGAGACAAAAAAGATTGAAATTCCAGGCTATCCGGATGCATTTAATCCTTCAATCATACGATGGAATAGCTCCCTTCTCTTAAGCTTTCGTCTAGGAAAAAGCCGTGATTTTAATCCCGAAGATCAAAATCAAGTCTTGATGAGTTTTCGTATCCGAGATCCAATAAGCGGTTCGACAAATGGAATCGGCCTTGTCATTTTAGATGAAGATTTTAATCTTAAAAGTTCCCCTCAGGTTCTTGATATACCCCATACAAATCCAGAATTTGCTTTACGGCAACAGGACCCAAGACTTGTTGCGATCGGAGAGAGACTCTTCATTGTCTACAGCAATATGATTGAGGGAAGCTGCCTTCCTGAAATTCGCAGGATGTTCTTTGCAGAACTCTTTTACAATGGAGAAGAGTTTTACACTGGGGTTCCTGAGTGCATTGTGAAATTTGATGGGGAGTCGGAGTCAAGATGGCAAAAAAACTGGGTTCCATTTGACTACGAAGGAGAATTATACCTAGCCTATAGCCTTGTTCCGCATAAGATTCTTAAACCAATCGTAGGGACTGGAAGCTGCGAAACAGCAGCCTCTAGCCTTGGTTTAATCAAGTGGAAATGGGGAGTTCTTCGAGGCGGCACTCAAGCACTTTTAGATGAAGGTGAATACCTTTCATTCTTTCATTCATCAATTCCTCTTAAATCTGCTCATTCTGAAGGCAAACAAATTACTCATTACTTTATGGGAGCATATACCTTCAGTTCTAAGCCTCCTTTTGAGATCAAAAGGATCAGTCCAAAGCCTATTGTTGGCAAAGATTTCTATCATGGACCCGCTCATAAAACCTGGAAGCCTTTACGATGCGTCTTCCCTTGTGGGTTTGTTGCTGACAACGACTACGTTTGGGTCGCCTATGGAAGACAAGATCATGAAGTATGGGTTGCAAAAATGGACAAAAAAAGACTCAAAGAAAGCCTTGTTCAGATTCCAGAAAAAATTGACATCAAAAACTCATCAAGTGCGGATTAAGGCATTGGACGCATGAGGGATTGGAAATATGTGTATGAGTAATAAGAATTACACCTTCGGATTTGCCTATATATATTGTTTTTTTGCGATCGCTCTGATCTTAAGGTTTCCTTCGCATGTAGAAGCTACATCAGTGGAAATTAACCTCGAGCAGGAATTTTCAGACAGCTTTGTGCTTGCAACTAAAAAGATTGAGATTCCCGATTATCCACTCGCATTCAATCCCTCCATAGTTAGATGGAATGATTCTATTCTTTTAAGCTTTAGAGTAATACCAAACCGTAAAGAATCGTATGTTTCTTATATAGGACTTGTCTGGCTCAATGACGACTTTACCCCTCAAGGTAATCCTCATATTTTGCAACTACGAGATGAAAGCTCTATAGGTCCTTCAAGAGCTGAAGATGCTCGTCTTATTAAAGTGGGAGACGATCTCTACATTGTCTATACAGATAACCCCTACCCCACACTCACACGTGCTGGCTTTAGGATGTATATCGGAAAACTCATATGGGATGGAATTGAGTTCTCAATAACCGATAATGAATGTCTTTCACAATTTGAAGGTGATGATCCAGACTCTCGCGAAAAAAACTGGGTGCCTTTCGACTATAAGGGAAAGCTATTTTTAGCCTACACCCTTACGCCTCACAAGATATTACAACCCATAATAGGTACTGGATCTTGCACTACAATCTGTACAAGTCTATCATCCATACAGTGGAAATGGGGAATACTCAGAGGAGGGACATGCGCGCAGCTTGAAGGTGATGAATATCTCTCATTCTTTCATTCCTCAATTCCTATGACAAGTACTCTGTCCCCAGAGAAAAAAATCTTCCATTATTTTATGGGAGCTTACACTTTTAGGAAGGACCCACCATTTAACATCACGCGAATAAGCCCAAAACCAATTGTAGGCAAAAATTTTTATGAAGGCGCAGTCTATAAACCATATTGGAAGCCTGTTAAAGTCGTGTTTCCATGTGGATTTATCTCCGATACTGATTTTATTTGGATAGCTTATGGACGCGATGATCATGAAATGTGGGTGACGACCTTAGATAAGAAAGCGCTTCTTGAAAGCCTTATGCCTCTTAAAGAGGCTAACGCACAAGTGATATTTGAAAATATTAATTAAGGAGATCTCATGTCGGGTATTCTAGCTAACACAATGCACCGCGTTCGGGAAAATGTTGATCATCAATACGCTAACGATATCAAAGATTTGAAGGAAGTTGCTCTTGCGGGATCACTTGGAAGCCTCGCAGTCCTTGTTACAAGCATTGCATTTGCAGCTCTTGGTTTTGCGTTCTGCGTCTCCTCTGTAGCGAGTCCTATAGCTATTATTCCAGGGTTTGCTATTCTTAGTATAGCGGTCCCAGTTGCATACCTCTCATTCAATGCACATAAAATGTGCGAGAACCTAAAAACAATAGCCAATAACCCACATTCCGTAGCTAGTTTATGGGGCTTAGGCGGGAGCCTTGACGTTGCACGACTAAAAACTGCGCTACGTCGAGAAACGATCTGTTTTGATTGGTTTATTGACTTATTAGCCGAAGGAGTTAGAGCTCAAGGCCATGCACACTAAATCCTTCAGATTATTGCCTGAAGCCTATTTCCAATAAAATACTTATAGGAATAAGGACGAAGAGATAAACAGCTGCAGGAAATAAAGTATAGAGATACATCCGCTTATATTCCCTTTGGCTGTAATAATACCACATCCGGTAAAGAGCTAAAGGGATTGAAAATGGAACACAGAAGATAAGAAGAATCACAGTATAACCAATTAAAGCTGTCATCTGTGGACTATCAAAAATCATAAAACTAAACAAGGCCATCATGAAAAGTATAGGAAACGCTAATCCATAAATTGCAGTCACACAGATAATAAACCACTTAGCTGACTTCTTTGGTGGATCTTCCACGTTCATATGTGTGTCCTATGTAATTAACGAGAACAAAACAGTTCTATACCACACTCCAAAATTAGAACAACTATACTTGTCAAAATGGGAAGAAAAGTAAAGAGAGACATCCTTTTGTAGTCTCTTGCAAGATACTTGAACCACATTTTGAAGATTGATACCGGAATTGAAATTGGAATACAAAATACGGGCAGTATGATGCTTAATATGCTAAGACTACTCATATCGGGCCTCAAGAAATACACACTTGTGAAAAGAGCTCCGAAGAAAACAAAAGGATAAATTACAGCATAGATGATCGTCATAGAGAGAATGAACCACTTAGCCATTTTTTTGCTTTTGACTTGCGTTTCCATGTTCCCTTCTCTGTTTCAATGATTTTATTGACAAGCAACTCCAAATATCTCACAAAAAAGCATGAAAGGCTATGTTCATGAGGGGCTATGTTTATGGCTGTAAGAAATGAGCAATCGCTGAGCTTATGTCGTCAGGAGAGACGTCACGTATGCAAGCTCCAGTTGCACAGCTCCGAAGAACCGGACAACGAAAATCGAAGCTTCGCCCATACGGACATGTTCCCTGGTAAACTCTTCGATTATGTTTTTTAGGAAAATAGGCTTCAAAACGAGAGGGTCCAAATAAACCAAATACCGGAACATCAACTGATGCTGCAAGATGCAGAGGAACAGAATCCATACCTACAACAAGGCAACTTTGCTTCATAAGGTGTTGTAGAAATGGAAAACTTGGTCTGATTAAATGCTGATTGGGACTTCGTAATAGATGCTTTAATGAATCGATTTCTTTAGACTCACTTCCTCCTCCAGAGATTAAAATCAGAGAAGGAGAAAATACTTCATCGAGCTTGTTTAAAGATGAAAATAGCTTTTCGAGAGGATATGTTTTATTTATCCATTTTGACGAGGGGCACACAATCCACAAAGGCTTATCGCTTTTATTTCCAACCAACATTTCATCAAGCCGAGATTGCTCTTGAAGGGTTAGTTCTAAAAGATGTGACTTCGGCTCAAAGTCAGATTCATCGCCAAACGTCTTTTTGATGAGGCCCAGATATCGGTCCCGGGAGGAAACAACTTCTGGCATCGATATTTTCATGGAATAGGCAAAACTTGCAGGCCATTCGGCGCATTCCTTCTGCACCCATCCAACTTTATTATCGCCGTTTGCAGTAAGAACACAGAGAGAAGACTTGATATTTCCTTGAAGGTCAAAGACATAGTCATATCTCTTTGCTCTCAATAAAGCCAATGCCTTTTGAAGCTCCTTCCATCCATTGCGAGTGCATATGTTTTTTCGAATTGATCGGGTGTTAATCGGTATTGAGCAAGAGACTAATGGATGCCTTTCTATAAGCTCAGAATTTTCTTGTTCCACAACCCAATCGATTTCGGCAGTCGGAAATTTTGTTTTAATATAATCGAGCACACCCCACGACTGAACAATATCCCCTAGCGCTGAGAGTTTAACAATAAGGATTTTCATATCGTCATCTCATATTTGCCTTAAAAGATTTGTCAATGGCATCTGAAATATCTCCTGATACATATCAGTAAAATCTTCAGGAGGCTCCACCTTGATGGTAATAAGCTCTTTTGTCTCAGGATGGATAAAGCTGAGCCTAAATGCATGCAAAAGTGGACGAGGAGCTAAAAATGAGCACTGAAAAGTGGTTTCGTATCGGATATCCCCAATAATTGGATGTCGGATAGACTTTAGATGGACCCGAATTTGGTGAGTTCGTCCTGTAATTGGCCGAACGAGTAAAAGTGATGCTTTCTTTTCAGATGCGGTGATTTTTTTCCAATACGTCTCTGCCTTCTCGGAAGATTTGTCATCTTGAGATGTAACCTTCATTTTGATCTGGGAGCCGTGCTTAGACTCTATTGCAATCGGAGCCGTGATTTTTCCACTCGCATGCGAAACTATTCCATCGACTAAAGCAAGATATTCTTTAGATATTTTTCTTTCTCTAAAAAGGGCGACTAATTTTTTTTCAATAGAGGTGTTTTTAGCTAGAAGGAGAAGGCCTGATGTTGTTTTATCCAGCCTATGAACTAGATATATCTGATTAGTGATTCCCAAGCTTTTAAGGAGCTGATATATCTCGTCTGGAGCTGTAGAAACACCAACGGGCTTGTTAATGATGAGAAGATCGCTATCTTCAAAAACAACTTGAGATATGAATTGCTCCTGTTTTTGCACCCGTACTTGTTCAACAATTTCTATTGTATCGCGTGGGTGAACAATCTGGGACGCCTTTCGAGCAATGGTTCCATTAATTCGGCAAAGACCTTTATCAATAAAATCTCTTGCCTGTTTATTTGAAGTAATCCCTGCGATCTTATTGAATGAAAGAAAATTAGCGAGTGAAGATGATTGCCATTCGGTCGGGATTACAACAATCATCTATACCTCTTATCCAGATACAGCTCGAAATTGCCTCAAAAACCTCGAGTCATTTTCAGAAAGCTGTCTGATATCATGAAGGCCTGACCTGAGCATAACTGTCCGCTCAATCCCCATACCCCAAGCAAAACCTGTATACTTTTCAGGATCGATCCCAACATTCTTAAGAACTTGTGGATGGATCATTCCAGCACCTAGAATCTCAAGCCAACCTGTCTTCTTACATAATCTACACCCCTTCCCAGAGCATAAATAACAGCTTACATCGAGCTCGAGTCCTGGTTCAACGAATGGGAAATAGCTAGGACGAAAACGAACTGAAACATCTCGGCCAAAAAGACGTTTGACAAACTCAGACAGGGTCCACATAAGATCTTGCATATTTATTCCTTCATCGACGCAAATTCCGTCAATTTGATGAAAGAAAACATGCGAACGAGTACTGATAGTCTCATTTCTAAAACAGCGTCCAGGCCCTACGATTCTAACAGGTGGATTGTTTTTCTCTAGAAATCTTCCTTGAACCGTTGTCGCGTGTGTTCTCAATAAGACACCAGGTTCAATATAGAAGGTATCCTGCATATCTTTTGCAGGATGATCATCTGGAAAATTCAAGACCTCAAAATTGTAATAGTCTGTATCGACCTCTGGGCCTACCTGTATGGAAAAACCTAAATCCTTAAAGATGTTGAGCATCTCTTCCATCCCTTGAGATAAGGGATGAGCTGAGCCTACATTTCTATGACGACCGGGAAGAGTAATATCTATTTTTTCAGCTTCAAGTTGTCTTTTAAGATCTTGAGCATCAAGCTTTTCTTCTTCGTGTTCAATCGCCTGTTCAATTCTTACTCTGAGATCATTAATAGACTTACCAAAGAGAGGTCGCTCTTCATTGGTCAAATCTTTAAGCCGCTTCATCTGGTCAACGACGATCCCCTTTTTTCCTAAGAATCGAATTTTGACATTCTCGAGGTCTTTTGAGGATTGAACTGATCGAAGTTCTTCTTCAAACTGCTGCCAGATAGTTTCCATTGCTTCTCTCACAGATCAGATTAGGTCTTACAGTAGGTAGTATAGACATATGATATTGGACATATGCGCATCAGCACATGAACAAAAAAAAACCCGAAAGCAACTTGCTCTCGGGTTTTGGCATAATCACCTTTTTGCTGTTTTTAAGCAATTGATAGAGCTTTTTTCGCTTCACCAACTATAGCTTTAAAACAAACAGGATCATGGATTGCAAGCTCAGAGAGCATTTTTCTGTTCAGCACACAGCCAGACTTTTTCAAACCGAAGATCAGTTTGCTATAAGATAGGCCATGAATTTTTGCCGCAACAGACAATCGCGTAATCCAAAGGCTTCGAAAGTCACGTTTTTTCAACTTTCGATGCCGATAGCTTTCAGACATCGCTCGGATAACAGCATCACCAGTAAGGCGGAGGTGATTTTTTCGATCACCCCAGAAGCCCTTAGCTAATTTCATTAGCCGCTTCCGACGACGATGGGAAGCAACAGCGTTAGTCGCTCGAACCATCGGTAAATCTCCAGAAATTGTTTTCTATTTTATAAGCTTTCACACAACTACGACTAAACACACATCAACGTGGTATAGCGATCACAATGGCTATCGCTGACATATGCTACCGAAGAAAGATATCGTTTTTTCTTCGAAGATTTTTTAGTCAAGATGTGGCGCTTTCCAGGTCGACTTCGCTTCAGCTTACCTGAAGCAGTCACTCTGAAACGAGCCTTAATGGCCTTTACAGTTTTCATCTTAGACACTGTTGAAAACTCCTACACATTCACTCATGCTAATTATTTCAGCTCATCAGAGCATCATTAGCATTAACGTGGCAAAACTGAGAAACTCCCAGGGTTCTTTCCTCTGATCAATTCACACATCTGAACACAATTAACGTCCAAGCGCTTAGCTTTTAAGTAAAGCGCGGATTATGCATTCAGAAGCTGTATATATCGCTCATCATTAGGACATGCACCACAAATTTACCTCTTGCACGATGTTGTATACGCATATCTGCGATCGTTCAAGCAAGAAGATATATGGCACATGATCCATATAACTAGACCCTGGCACAAATGATATTACCAACATTAGCTCTTGTCAGCAAGGTATTTGCTACAAAAGTTACTATCTATCAAACACCCTCGCACAACTCAATGTTCTCACCTCATCGAGGACAAGAAAATCGGAAATTATGCTGTTGGAGTAGAGCTCGTTGGCTTCTTTTTCTTCGCTGCAGGAGCTAAGACCAAACTCATCATTCTTCCCATGAGCTTAGGTGATGCCTCAACCATCGAAATTTCATCCATTTCAGTTACAATTTCCTGCATAAGCTTTGCACCATTTTCAGGGTGCATCACTTCACGACCTCGAAAAACACAGGTAAATTTCACCTTATTTCCTTTTTCAAGGAAATCATGCGCTTGACGCTTCTTCACTTCCAAGTCGTGGACTGAAATATTTGGACTGATCTTAACTTCCTTGACCTTCACCTGGTGCTGGGATTTACGACTTTCTTTTTCTCGTTTTGTTTGATCATAACGAAATTTACCATAGTCGATAACCTTGCACACAGGGGGAGTCGACGTAGCAACCACCTCCACAAGATCTAGACCAGCTTCTTGAGCCATGGCCATAGCTTCCTGGATAGTTATAACGCCTACCTGCTCACCATCTTGATTGATAACTCGAACGCGCGGTGCGCGAATTTCATGATTGACTCTCAAGGGTGCTATTGCTCCTACAATGCCCTGTTTCCCGTATCTGCAGACATCCCTGCAGGCACACTTGCCATGATGAGACGGACAAGCTCATCAGGGGTATGGACTAAATTTCGTTGTCCATTTGAAATATCATACACATAAAATGTTGAGGACTCAACCTCAGAATGATCAACATTAAGGATATCATTTCTGTTATGGTCAGCCGCACTCACAAATCGGATGCCATTTTGTGCTGCGTACTCCTTAACTCGATCAAATTTTCCATGCATAACCTCTGATCTTAATCCAGATCGAAGGCAAATTTTTGCAATTTCATCTGCATTCTTACCGGTGACCACAAGATTTTTGAAGGCCAATTCCTGAGGCAAATAACCTCTTGAATGGTCAAGCAGAAGTGCAATAATACGCTCAAGCCCATAAAAGGGAACAAAAGCTACGTAAAGAGTGTCACTTCCTCTAGAATCCTCTCGACCCTCAGCCCCCTGCTCGCGCTTGGCACCTCGCCGTCCTTTTTGCTCTTGAAATAGAGGAACACGACCAACTCGTAAATAACCTAAAGGAGCAGTACGCAATCGATAATCTTCAAGAGAAAATTCAAGACATAATTCTCCTGGGAAGAAAAGCGCCTCACTTAATGGCGCAGAAGAATCATCAAGCTCGGGTACTTCACAAATACTTCCGGCTTTAAGATATGTAACAAGTTGAGATCTCAATCTATGGAGCGACTTTCCCCCACGCGACAAAGAAGCTGATATCTTCATTCCCGAAAGATTTTTGAAGAGCGCAAGCAAGTTTGAAACTTCATTTTTAAGCAGTTTTTGCACAGAAAATTCAAAGTGACTCTCATCAAGAAATGTGAGAAAAAGAGCTGCTTTTGAAACAGGCAGATCCCATAGCAAAGGATCTTGAGAAACGCTGAGATCCGTTGTTATAAAAAGCGATTTCTTCTCTTTTGACGCTTCTTGAAAATTCAACTGATCTAGAGCTATATCAAATAGAGCTGAATACCCCCTCTTCTCTGCTTCTAATGAACACATGGTCTCAAGGCGCATTTTTGCAAACTGAAGTTTAAATGTTGGCGCTGGAATTCCTTGAGTTAATCCTGGGTCTGAGACCCAAGAAGAAAGAAGCCCCGATCCATTCTTGCTATATTCTTCCTTCCACTTCTGCCTTAGAACTTTAAAAGACGTTTTATCTAACGCAACAAAACCTTCAATATAGTTGTGACTTGCAAAAAGCAAAAAATGCTGCACTGCAGAGGTATCTAAAATCTCTTTGCCATCTACATCTTGATGACAAATCTCAACCGCTATTGAATCAATTAATGCAAAGTCAATTACCCCTTCTGCTTGCAAATCACCTAGAAAAGTGACTTTTCTACTTTTAAGAAATGCAGGAACCAATGATGCAAGCATAGCATGGGATTCAATTGACAAGCGCTTGAGCTTTCTTCTCATTTCCTCTTCAAGAACCGTTAGAAGCCTATCGCCTCCAACAATATCCTGCAAAAATGAGATTCGAAAACCCCAAGAAAAGACCTCTATAGAATCTACTTCATACTGAGGCATAAACTCTGCAGCAGTAGATACAAACACTACCGCAGCAGTCTCCTGAATCGATTGTTCAGCATACAGGGTTTTAGATGAGAATATATCGCGCTCTTGGCTTTGATCGTCCTGCACAGAATCCTTACAAAAGAGTTGTTGAGAGAGCTCTTGAGAGGGTGATGTCTTATTGTTTTTTCGTGTATTCATGAACCTTTCGAATAAATGTGTAGGATATATCTGCAATTACATGTGTAGTTCATGTGTAGTTATAGTTCAGACTTGTAGTTTGGAACAATCTTGTAATTTGGAACAATAAGCTGGACGTTTACTCGAGAAAATGTGGGATATAGCTGACTCGAACAGCTGACCTCCACGATGTCAACGTGGCGCTCTAACCAACTGAGCTAATATCCCCCATAGAATATGCAATCTACAACTTTCAACTTCAATCTGAAGGCTGCAATCGATTGCATTATAAAGAACGAAAGAGACTATACTGTTTTTCTATTGAAAATGTCTAGAGGGACTTTTGCTCTTTTATACACATATTGATTTTTGTCACTTCTTATGGAAAGAACATATTACGACGAATACATCCTCAAATACCGTTGTACTTGATGCTACAGCCGGCCGAGGATTAGATACGCTCTTTTTAGCAAACGTTCTTACTCATCGTAAAAATTCCAAACTGATATCGCTCGATATTCAAGAAACAGCTCTTTGCGCAACCCGGAAACGACTGAACGCAAATGGAATAAAGCCAAACTCCGAATCAAACACTCTCCAAATTGATCTCATACATAAAAGCCACGAAGATCTATCTGAATTTCTCTCTCCCGAGGAAGCTGATTTAATTATATATAATTTGGGCTATCTTCCAGGAGGCAACAAAAGCATCACAACCCTTGTCGATACGACACAAAAGAGCTTAAAAACAGCTCTTCACTGCTTGAGACCCAGTGGGCTAATTACTGTAACCTTCTACCCAGGTCATGAAGCAGGATCAATCGAAAAAGACGAGATAGTTCCAAAACTCTTTGAAGAAATTGACTCGATCAACGCGGCAAATAGCGATGTGAAATGGAGCATCTCTTTTCATACATTCTCTATGAAAAAACGTTCTCCATGCGTTCTAGTTCTTCAAAAACATCCAAAAACAATTGAAAGCTAAATACGTAAGACACCTCAATCTTTTTCAAATGATTGAGGTCATTGAAGCGAGCTCAAGGAATTTTTGGAGCCACAGGATACACCTCTATCTGAAACGTATCTGCAACTTTTTTCTTAACCTCAACTTCATCGATGAGGCCTAAATTAGTCGCCGCCCACCACATTGCCCAAAGACAAGCCATAAAAATAACAAGCCTGAACAGCATTTTAAACCCAAAAAAAACTGCCCCGATAGACGAAAGAACTAAAACAGCTATGAACAACCAATCTTTGTACAGATCCACACCTCACCTCCATACTTCGCCTACTGTGATATCATCACACTCAAACGCAAGACCAAGCGCTTGCCGAACTTCCGTCATAATATAGAACGATCCAAAAATAACGAGGGGAATTTTCAACATCTTCGCAAAACTGAGCGCCGTCTTAACTCCATAAGTAACCTGCGGTTCGACAGTTATATCCATACCAGAAAAATGCTCGGCCAGAGCTGCAACAGGCATCGCTCTATAGGACTTCGCTTGGGTCAGAATAACATGGCTGCCATACTCATTAATAAAGGGAACCATCGAGGCTACATCTTTTTCCTTCGAACATCCGATGAGAAGCACAGGCTTTACCTGAGATTCTTCATACACTTGCTTTAAAAGCGCCGAAACACCGTGACTGTTATGCGCCACATCCAAGATGACTGGCACACCAAATCCTTCCAGCTTTTGATATCTACAGGGAGGCTTCTGCTCGATACCGAAGGCAATCGAACTCTCATGAATCGCTATTTTTTCTTTTAAAACCTCTAAAGCACATCGAGCAAGACTTGAATTCTCACGATCAAAATCAATAACACCGTGGGCATTAACACGAATAACCGGAGCGTTAAGATGGGCGGCAACAGTCTGAATTTGCTCAAGCGGAACACTTTGACCAATGACAACTGGACAACTTGGTTTAATTATTCCTGCTTTTTCCAACGCAATCTGAGGAATCGTACGTCCCAATATTTCAACATGATCGAGGTCGATTGATGTTATGACGGTTAAAATCGGACGACAGATGTTTGTTGCATCTAGCCTTCCCCCAAGACCTGTTTCCAGAACAAGAAGATCACATTGCTCATCTTGACTCCACAAAAACATGAGCAATGTTGCAATTTCAAAAAATGTAGGCTCAACTCGAAGATGAACAGCTACCTGTAGAATACGATCCACGTACTCACAAAGAGCGTCTTTGCTGATGCACTCACCGTTTATCTGAAACCGCTCTCTAAAGGATGAAATATGTGGCGATGTATAAAGACCTACTTTTTTACCGCTATGCTCTAAGGCTCTTGCAATTTTTGTAACGACACTCCCCTTTCCATTGGTCCCGGCGACATGGATAGATGAAAGATTATTTAAATCAATTCCAAGAGCTCGACTCATGGCCCGCATTCGCTTAAGCCCCATATCAACACCAGTGCTTTTAGCACGCGAAAAAAGAGTATGCAAAGTGGATATATATCGATCAGAAGTCATCAGCGTAGTGTAAACCTTTTAGGTATTTTGAGATTCGATGCAGGTGTTTTGGGATTGAACATTTACCCAGTGGCTCCAAATAGGATCGAAATCTTCTTCACAAACGAAAGAAGCTCCAAAAGGAACATCCGGCTTATTTATTCCGTGAAAGTCCGAGCCCCCCGTAACAAGCCATCGATGCGTCGAGGCGACTTTCAGCCAACGGGCACATTCATTTTTTTTAAACTTACAGTAGTAGCCTTCAATTCCATCAAAATTTTTCTTGAGAAGCGCCTCCACGATTTTATCATTTCTTATGATATGCGGATGAGCAATCACTGCCAATCCTCCTGCATCGTGAATCAAAGAAATCGCTTCATCAATAGTCCAGTTCTCTCCTGGCGAATAACAAGATTTACCCGATCCAAGATACATTCTAAAAGCCTCTTGAACATCTTGAACGTACCCTCTTTTGACCATTGCAAGAGCTATATGTGGACGCCCATAAGTAATTGTATTTGAGTTTTGATTGATGATTTCCAGCTCATCAAGAGGCATTCCATGATCGTGCAGTTTCTCTAGAATACTCAGATTACGCGTACGTCTTCGTTCTCTATGAAATATACAACCATCTTGGAGAATTGAAGACTCTGGATTGTATCCATACCCTAGAATATGAACACTGACTCCATCATGGCTTGCTGAAATCTCAACACCTGGAATTAGATAAACCCCTTTGTCTTGAGCTATTTTAAAAGCAACAGAGTACGCATCAATTGCATCATGATCACAGATTGATAGACCTTGATATCCTTGCCGAAAAGCCAGTTCAACAAGCTCTTGGGGAGTGAACGTCCCATCAGAAAAAGAACTATGTGTATGCAAATCCGCTTTAAAGTCGCCCTTGAAATTCGATAGATGCCTCATTCACCGATCACCCGAATTTCACTTTCTAACTCAATACCCGCTAGATTTCGAATTTTTTCCTGAATCAGGTTCATCAGGGTCAAGACATCATGACATGTAGCCCCATCTTTATTCACAATAAAATTACCGTGCATTTGAGAGACTTCCGCACCGCCAACTCTTAAACCCTTAAGTCCAAATCGATCAATCAATGCACCAGCAGATCCTTCAAGCGGGTTTCTAAAAACACATCCACAAGATTTATCTTTGTATGGCTGAGACTTAAGCCGGTAGTCAACCATCTCTCTTTGCCTCTCAAACGAATACTGGTCCTTAGAAGTTTGAAACCCGGCTAAAACAATAACACCCTTCATCTCCTGAAAAGATGACTTCCGGTATCCAAATGAGATATCATCCCGCTTAAGCCTTTTTACATGACCATTAAGGTCCATATAATCAACCCAAACAAGACAATCCTTTGTCTCTTGATTCTGTGCTCCTGCATTCATAAAGATAGCGCCACCAACAGCTGCAGGTATCCCTAAAGCAAATTCAAGCCCTGAAAAACCATCTCGAGCGCTTTTTTGTCCAAGTAATGCAAAGCTATAACCTGCTCCAACCGTATATAAACCGTTGCCGTCGGTATCAAAAAAATCAATCTTGTTCAGAATTGCAAGCCCAGAGAATCCCCTGTCTGAGAAAAGGCTATTCGATCCCTTTCCAATGACATGAACCTTGACACCCTTTTCAGTCGAAAAATGCAGAGCCTCTTGGAGCTCTTCTAGCGTATGTACAGCTATAAAGTAACGAGCAGGGCCACCAATACCAAATGTTGAGAACTGGGAAAGTGTTTTATTCTCTTCGATCCGACTCTCAATTCCCACGAATTTATTCAACCTCAGATTCTTTCTGAGAGTTAAAACATACTTTCTCTTTTTCGTGGAATTCTTTTTCTATTTTCTCTTCTTGATCACGCTCTGTCTGAACAACCTTGAGATCCATTTCATCATCAATCTGCTCTAAAAGGGAGAATTTACGCCCAATCTTGGCAATAATCGCATGGACAAATTGCGCAGCCTTTGGAACGCTGAACTTTTTTGCAAGTCTCTTAGCTTCTGAGATAATTATCTTTGGAGAATGTTTTTTTTCATCAATCAATTCGTAAAGAGCAATCCATAGAATCACTCTTTCGGTCGCATGAATACGATCGAGATCCCAGTCAATTAAAGCATCTTTAATCAGAGTGTCATACGAACCGACCCGGCCTTTGATGTGAACAGCTTGGTCCACGGCCTTTCGGACCTGGCTTTTTGCTACTTTAAGTTCCGTGCTCAGCAACTGGACAACATCATCGGGATAAAGCTTTATCGACTCCTGAGAAAAGAGAGCCAAAAAAAGCAGCTCTCTAAATTTTTGAGGAGGGAGAGTTATGCTTTTTGGCGATTGCATATTAGATTGATTCGTGGATTGATTATGGAATGTACTAGTGGACATGAATACCTTGATAAAACTGAAAAGTTTTTTAGCGACTCTTTTACCTAGAGACTTTCCCCGCACCGTCCTTCACTAGAAACCGTAAAGACCTCATAAGCAAACACCTTATGAAAAGATCTTTATCGAACTCCCTAGTAATAGATGTTTGGTTAAAATATCGACAATGCAGAAACCAGAATGCCAGTTTCAACTAGAAGCATACATTTAGTCTAGTCGTTGCTTTGTTTGATAAAGAAGATCTATAATTTCATTTATCGAATTCGTAAGCTTAGGACCCGGCTGAAACCCTTCCCAACTATATTTAAAACGATTCTGCTGGATAGCCTGTATTGCAGAAATTAAGATGCGTTTAAACCGCTCCATATATCTGCAAAGAAAAGGTAACTTCTCATCATTATACGAAAGACGACGTACTTCATTCATTTCAGCAACTTTTTCTTCAACAAATCGAATAAAAGTTTCTATTTCTTGCCTTTTAAAAGATGAAATCTTCAGCAAGCTTTTAAAGAGATCTATACCTCTATCGCTTTTCTTCAAAATGTAATCAAATGCATCAAAGGCAACCGTTAATAGCTCCCCAGGAGATGTGCGGCATTGAATATAAATAGATTTTCTTGAAAAACAGACAAATATTTCTCGAAGCGATCCTTCTAGAACATCGCTCGAAAGAAACTCACTTTGAAGAATGAAAGCATCTACAAGTTTGTGAATATATGAATCTCTCTCAGGCCCTTGAACTTCATTCAATTCTTTCCAGCACAGGCTGATTGCCTTAGAAAAATCCCCTTCACGACATGCCATTTCAATCAACAAAAGCTTTCCTTCTCTCTTATTCAAAAACTCTTCATGGCTGTATAGGAGATCATGAGCATCATCAAGCCTTTTTAGCCCAATGAGCGAGCGTGCATATAAAATAAGGCTCTTGGCAGTTTTTTTCTTTTCAAAGGCTAGCTTATATATATCGTGAGCCTTCTCTTCGTGATGATTTTTTTGATACCACGAGCCGATAACACAATAAAGCGAGCTTGATGGGGATATGCTAACAAGGTCTTCCAAAAACGACTTTGTAGTAGGCAAAAGTATGTTATTCGAAATTTCTTCTCTTGCCTTCTTCTTGAGTGCTTGTTTAATCGATTTTCCTATCGAGGAAACTTGCGCTTGCAATTCATCTTTTTTCTTAAGCAAAAGATTACTTTGGGTATTAGGTATCCATCGAGAAATTGAACTCCAGAATTTCCATATAGGAGGAAGCGTTTCCTCTACCTTTTTCTCAACAATTTTTGAGACATTATCAAGCTCGGATAAGGCAGGGATCCAATGCGCAGAGAAGGAATGAGGGAAAGTCGTCGACTGATTGTTAAGAAAAAAATGGAACGTAGAAGAAACTCGTGCATTCAGATCGTCGAGAACATAAATCAACTCTTGCCAATCGTTACTACAATCTACCTTTGGAAAGGTATACTGAAATTGAAATGGAGTCTGAATAACAGAAGGAATAATTGTCATGATACTATCATTAATTATCTGGATTCTAACATAAATAATATAAAATTATGGAAGAAAATCTCAAAGATAAACAATGAAGATTTTCACAGTACACGGCTCAATACCACCGAAGCATCTGCAAGAGTTCTGAGGTTTAAAAAAAGCTCATGACTATATGCTAAGCCTCCCATGTCGAATATATTCATGTAACCCATGTTCAAAATAGATCCGAGATTTTCTGCATAACATAAGTTTTTTATTTGAGTAGAAATTATTGTTCACCTTTTGTTAGGAAGAATATCAAGAAAATTTACATAGCATGAAGACCAGAACTAAAATTATTTGCACAATGGGCCCATCCGTTAATTCATTGGAAAAGGCTATCCACCTCATCCAATCAGGCATGGACGTAGCTCGATTAAACTTTAGTCATGGCAGCCATGATGAACATGGCAATATTATCAGCATTTTGAAGGAGGCTCGAGAAAAGACACAGAGGCCTTTAGCAATAATGCTTGATACAAAGGGACCTGAAATACGACTTGGCAAAGTTCCTAAAGGGGGCATCCCAGTAAACCCTGGAAGTAGGATCACCCTTATAAAAGAGCAAATGGAAGGAACTTCTGAAAAAATATCTATCAGACCAGATTTTGTTCTTGATCACTTAAAAGTTGGAACCATTGTTCTCATAGATAATGGGTATATCCTCAGCAAAGTAGTTGAAGTTGGACCTGAAGGCATTGTTCTCGAAATCGAAAATACGGGAGTGATCTATTCCTCAAAAGGAGTCAATATCCCAAACTGTGATATCCCACTACCAATGCTTACAGAAAAGGATGTCAGCGACATTGAATTTGGGGCAGGACTTGATATTGATTTAATTGCCGCATCCTTTGTTCGATGCCCGGATCACATCCTAGAAATCAAAAAAATTCTTGCCAAATGCGGAAAGCCAAATATTCAGGTTATTGCAAAGATTGAAAATAATGAAGGCGTACATAATTTTGACAGCATCCTTCAGGTTGCAGATGGAATTATGGTGGCTCGTGGAGATTTAGGCGTTGAGGTTCCACTCAGCCAAGTCCCTCGCCTACAAAAAATGATGATTCGAAAGTCAAACCTCATCGGCAAGCCTGTAGTTACGGCTACTCAAATGCTCGAATCTATGATGAATAATCCAAGGCCTACTCGTGCTGAAGCTTCAGATGTAGCCAATGCCATTTACGACGGAACTTCAGCAGTCATGCTCTCCGGAGAAACAGCTATTGGAAAATATCCAATCGAGACTGTGCAGACCATGAAAAGTATTACATGGGAATCTGAACATGATTTCGACTATCGATCTTTTATCGATGGCCATTCGAAAATGACCTACAATGACGTGCCATCTGCGTTAACTCTAGCAACTGTCAAAACAGCATACAGCCTTGGAGCTAAGGCAATCTTTGTTTTCACACATAGTGGCAGCACAGCACGATTACTCGCACGCCTTAAGCCGCAAATGCCAGTAATTGCATTAACACCGAGCGAAGAGACTTATCATCAACTTGCTCTTGTTTGGGGGATAACCCCTGTATTATGTACTTCAACGTGCACTCTTGAAGAGGCTTTTTCAACAGCAAGCAAGTTTGCTCTCCACTATCACCTTGTCTCTTATGGAGACCTCGTCATAGTGACAGCAGGCTCGCCTCTTTGGGTTCCCGGAACAACAAATATGATTTTGATCGAAAGCATTGGGGATGTGCTCGTTCGCGGCCATATGGGATATGGACAAAGAACCCATGGAAATGTACTTTTGATCGCGTCCTCAGAACAAGTAAAGCCATATCACGTTCGTGGTCAAATTATCGTTCTTACCAAGTACGATCAAAGCTATGAACCTCTTGTTAATGAAGCTCTTGCTGTTATACTCCAAAATCCTCCAGAAGATAAGAAATCTGAAAAAGATTTAGTCGAACATTGTTTGGGTCTTGGCAAAACAGTTATAACAAAGGTCGACGGAGCCTTCAGAATACTTCGAGAAGGACAGCTAATTACAGTAGACCCAGAAAAGGCACTAGTTTATAAGGGCGTAATTCGCTAGTATCGTGGCAAGTTATCACAAAAGTTATTGTTGGATTCCCGGTTTACATATGCCTGCACACCGATTTTTTTCAAACACACCCCTCTCTATTGAACATCCAGACCAGGACCCAACATCTCCTGAAAATCAAGCCTCAAGAAATCTTAGACTAGATGGAGATGAAGCGCACCACCTTATTACCGTTATGCGTGCCAGGATAGGAGATGAAGTCGAAATTATCGATGGAAAGGGCAGACTCGCAATAGCTCAGATTGTTGAAAAAGATAAAAAACACGTTATTCTCAAGATAGAAAATATTATAACCGAGGAGCCTTCCCAATATTCACGAACCTTAATACTTGCTCTTCTTCGCCATGGTCATATCGAATATGCTCTTGAAAAATGCACCGAAGTTGGAATTACAGATTTTATACTATTTCCTGGAGCACGCTCAGATCGAGACGACATATCTCAAACGCAGTTTAAGCGATATCAAACCATTTTAGAGTCATCAATTAAGCAGTGTGGAAGATTATTCATTCCAACGCTGCACTTTGTATCATCTCTAAAAAAGGCTGTAGAAGGACAGTCGTTTATCACATTTGGCGATCTATCCTCGTCATCTCTTCCCATTCACAATATTACAATCCCCCAAAAAGCTTCTATCGTCATCGGGCCTGAAGCAGGTTTTTCAGAAGAAGAATATGCATATCTGAGAAGCATTCAAGCCACTGGGATCCGTTTCCATAAAAACATTCTTCGAGCAGAAACGGCAGCTGTTGTCGCTTCGACAATTGTTGGCCTTTATCAAGATACGAGTTCTTAAGAGGCTTCAAAAGAACCTTCTCAAAATTGTCGACCCTCGACGTACTTTCATACTTCGTCGTGTAAAATGCATGCCAACAACCAAATTGTTATGCTATACTCTTCTCTCTCAATTGCTTGGATTATGTTAGATACTCTTTTAAGAAAAACTCAGTTAAACCTTCCCGCATCATCTGGCGGAACACGAATAGTTGTCGGGATGTCTGGAGGAGTGGACTCCGCAGTCACGGCCTTTCTGTTGAAAGAGCTTGGATTTGACGTCGTTGGCCTTTTCATGAAAAACTGGGATGAAGATGAAGCAGAGTGTCCTGCAGAACAAGATTGGAATGATGTCCTTCACACCTCTACTCTTTTAAAAATTCCTTGCTTTAGCGTCTCATTTGCAAAGGAATATCGCGATATTGTGTTTGAAGAATTTTTAGATGAACTCAAGAAAGGACACACTCCAAATCCAGATATTCTTTGTAATCGAGAGATTAAATTCAAACATCTACTTGATAAAGCCACTGAACTTAAGGGAGAATATCTTGCAACAGGCCACTACGCTCGGCATGCATTCCCAAAAGACTCAACTCAGGAATCAGATTTTCTCCTTCGCGGTATTGATCCAAATAAAGATCAAACCTATTTTCTATCTGCAGTAAGCTACTCTGCCTTGAAAAAAAGTATCTTTCCTGTAGGTAATTTTTTGAAAAGCGAAATTCGAACTATTGCCGAAAAAGCAAATATCCCAGTCGCAAAAAAACGCGATTCAACCGGGATATGCTTCATAGGTAAACGAGATTTTCGCCCGTTCATTGGCAAATTTCTCGGGTTTCAACCCGGCAGAATGGTAACTCCTGAAGGCAAATTCGTCGGCCTCCATCAAGGAGTTGCTCTCTACACTTTAGGGCAACGAAAAGGTTTAGGGATAGGAGGACCAGGAGATGCTTGGTTCGTCGTCGGAAAGATACCTGAAGAAAACCTACTCCTTGTAACACAAGGAGATGATCATCCGTATCTTTATTCCGATACCCTTGTCGCCGAAGAGCCCTCATGGCTATTACCCACCCCACCACAATTCCCTCTTTCGTGCACGGCTAAAATACGATACAGACAACAAGATACGCCATGTACAGTTACGCTAGATTCAAATGGATTGCTTTATGTCGAATTCCGGTCACCACAACGAGCAATCACACCTCGACAACAAGTGGTCTTCTATCAACAAGATATTTGTTTGGGAGGAGCGTTCATTAAGCAATCTGGGCCAACCTATTTCCACCAAAAAAAGACTCTTGTCCTTTAAAACATGATTTAAGTAAAAACAGTAGTCACAGAGCCGAGCACGAAACACATCATGGATGTTGAAATTCTTCATAGAATCCAATTTGGATTTACAATTACCTTTCACTACATTTATCCCCCATTGAGTATTGGGCTATCATTATTACTCATAATTTTTGAAGGCCTCTATCTCAAAACAAGAAGCCCTATCTGGGAATCAATCACCAAATTCTGGATTCGTGTATTTGCCCTCACATTTGCTTTAGGAATTGCTACAGGGATTCCAATGATATTCTCATTTGGAACCAACTGGTGCCGCTATTCTAGATTCATTGGTGATGTTCTAGGTAGTGCGCTAGCAGCAGAAGGGCTATTTGCCTTTGGCGTAGAAGCAGGGGCTCTCGGGATCGTATTATTTGGATGGGATCGTGTTTCACGAAAGATACACTATATAGCCACTATTTTAGTTGCATTTGGAGCGCATTTTAGCGGTGTGTGGATCACTACAGTGAACTCTTGGATGCAAACACCTGCAGGCTACGCAATTATTAAAGATTCGCAAGGTGTAGATCATGCTGTCGTTACCGATTGGTTCCAAATGATCTTCAATCCATCAAACGTATCCCATCTTGTCCATGTAATGCTTTCGGCATGGATGACAGGAGCATTTCTTGTTATCAGCGTTTCAGCCTACTACCTTTTGAAAAATAGGCACCATGCATTTGCTCGTTCATCAATGAAAGTTGCTCTTATCGTAGCTTCTGCATCGACTCTTTTACAGTTGTTCTCGGCTGACCATCTCAGCAAATTAATTGCAAAGTACCAGCCCGCCAAAATGGCAGCTTTCGAAGGAACTTTTAAAACAGAAGAATATACGCCTATATATCTCTTTGGCTATGTAGACACTGAAAACCAAACGGTCTATGGACCTAAAATCCCTGGAGCTCTGAGTTTTCTTGTCCATAACGACTTCAAAACGCCCGTTACAGGCCTTGACCAATTCCCAAAAGATGAATGGCCAGTTGTTCAACTCGTTTTTCAAGTCTATCATATCATGGTAGCTTCGTGGGGCTTGATGTTTGCTGCATGCGTTGCCGGACTTCTGATCTGGAAAAAATATCACTGGAAGAAAAAATCATTTCTCTTGAAGCTCCTAATAGCCTCTGTGGTATTTCCTCAAATTGGCAATATTACAGGCTGGTATTCGACTTGCCTTGGAAGACAACCTTGGATTGTCCACAAGCTCATGAAAACAAAAGACGCCTACTCACCTGGCGTCTCTTTTAATGAAGCTCTCTTTACTCTTACCATGTTTGTTGTGATCTATATACTTCTGTTTGGACTCTTTCTCTATCTACTCGACGACAAAATTAAACATGGACCAACCGATCTCCCAGAAGAGTCTCCCTACAGAGACCCCTACAAACTTCATTGAAGAGGAATATAATGGATCTTTTAGACTTAACCACTCTTCAAATAATTTGGTATTCGATTTTTCTCGCCTCAATGTTCGCCTATGCCGCTTTGGATGGATTTGATATAGGCGTCGGCTGTCTTCAACTATTTGCAAAAGGCGATAGAGATCGAAGAATTTTTCTCAATGCCATAGGACCTGTTTGGGATGGAAATGCCCTATGGATCATCATCACTGGCGGGGTCTTATTTTCTGGATTCCCAAAGGCTTTTGCCATTATATTTTCAGCGCTTTATATACCTATGACGCTCCTCGTATTTGGATATATTCTTCGAGCAGCAGCCATAGAGTTTAGAAGCCGGGTTGAAAGCCTGCGTTGGAGATTTTTTTGGGATTATGTTTTTGCGGGAGCAAGTCTTGTTTTAGCCCTCGGATTTGGAACAGCCCTTGCAAACCTTATTCAAGGTCTCCCTATAAACCAAGAGGGAATTAATGAGGGACAACTCTCAAACTTTGTTTCTCCATATTCACTTTCAGTTGGCATTTACACGACGCTTCTCTTGATGGTTCATGGAGCCTTATATCTCAATATGAAAACCGAAGGCGATCTCCAGAGACGTGTGCAAAAAATTCTATACCCACTTCTGACCTTATTCATCGCTCTCTGGGCCGTGGTTACACATGTTACTCTCGTATTTGAACCGAGTGTTGCCAATGTTATTCGTCATGCGCCGCTTTTCTTTATAAATGAACTTGTTGCAATTGCAGGACTCATCGGGATTGTTACAGCATTAAGAAACCAGCATGAAGGACGTGCTTTTTTAAGCTCGTTTCTCTTTATTGGATCGCAAATTGCGAACTTTGCCTTCGGAACATATCCTTATTTAATTAAATCAACGATCTCTGACGCCTTTTCACAGACCCTATACAACTCATCGTCCTCAAGCTACACGATGCATATTCTCATAGGAATGGCTATTGCCGGAGTCCCACTGTTTCTGTTCTATTGCATCTATACATATCGTGTATTTAGAGGAAAAGTTGAACTTGACACAATGAGTTATTAATCCTTCGATTTTGCACCTCATATTATGGCAGATGATCATAAGTCTTCTGCGTAATATGAGTTGTGTTATTCAAAAGATTTCAAGACACTCGCTAGAGAACCTCTACCTTAATAGAATTTACTCCAGGATGCTGAATAGAATGCTTAATTTATCGTGATCAGGTCCAATACACGTTCCAGCTGCCGGCTGAAATCAAGATGCTCAACGCTCTTTCGAATTGCTACTAATTTTTCCACACGAGTATCAGATGGAGTTCCTCTAGGAACATGTTCAATAAAATCTAAAGCAGTCAGAATACACCCTTGTAATTCATCTGGACTATCTAGATTTGAAAAAACCAATCCATTTTTAGCTCCGGATTTATCGTCAGCAGCGATGACTTCTGATCCCCCATTTTCTGATGAGCTAATGACAAAACAACCCATAGCAAGGGCTTCAACAGTCACATTCGCAAAAGGATCATAGGTGGAAGGGATAACGCAAATATCTGATATAGCATAAAACTTCCAAACATCGGCCTGTCTTCCGTAGAAATGAACCTTTTCACAAATATTAAGATCCAGTGCCATCCGTTTGAATAGCGCATCATGTCGGTCATGACCCACAACTAGAAGTTCAATATGATTCAATCCATTCGTTTCATGAAGAGCACTTATTGCCTGCATAAGGAGACCAAGCCCCTTGCGCTTCCACTCATGACCGATGAATAAGATTTTACATGTGGAAACATCAAGATTCAGACTTCGACAAATTTCGGCATACTCGTGAAAGGATCTTTGGAAATAGCTTTCCCAAGATTTCCACTCAACTCCGTTATGAATAACATGGATTTTTTTAGGATCCACAGAAGGATAATAATGTTCTATTTCACGGCGAACGAGATGTGAATTCACAATTAAATATTTTAAATCGGGCGACTCATAGGTCTCTTTTTCACATCGCAAAATATATCGATGTAGTGGGTTGAATGAGAAAGAGATCCTCTTCCAAATTGAATCGGTCCCCTTTCGACGCTCTAAATAGGCTTTATGACAACCATTTCCGGCTCTATAATACTTTTGCGGACATCTATTTCTAAAGAAACCAAAAACGACGTCTGGACGTTTTTTCCTCATGTAACGACTACACGCCCAATTAAAGAGAATGAGCTGCAGGAGGCTACTTGAATATTTAGAACATATTCTATGCACAGAAATAGGAGATACTACAGACTGTGATCCTGAATCTTTTCCACTTGAAGGGGTATTTAAATGGTCATTAACTCCATTAACACTTCGATATTTGAGTCCATCTGACATTTTTCCAAACCCAAGTATCTGAACCTCATCCCCCCGTAAAGCTAAAGCTTCCGCTATCTTTACACAGTACTTTTCCAAGCCCCCATGCCCTGATAGAGAGCCTTTAAGAAGCGCAATTTTCACATCTGATCCCGTAATTATTTTATTTCAAGCAGCGAGCATAAAGGATGTCCGAAATAGTTTTTGATATCAGCCTTCTTGCTGAATAACGATTTTACCATCAAGAATCACAGGGTAAATAACAAAGGGATGTCCCTTGCTTAAGTGGAGACTAAACCGTTGCATATATTCTCTAAATCGAGATCTAAAGTACTTTTCCCGTTGATCTTGGTGCTGCTTAAAGAGTTGCGAGTTATTTGCTCCAAACTCATGATCACGAAGAGCTTTAAGAAGCTGCTGAACATACGTTTCTTCGAGCTGATGCGGATCAATAAACTGAACTTCCCATCTTGGCAAACCTTCGCCTATATTTTCCGGTGGAATAATAACAATCTCAAGCCGATCACGAACAACATCTAGGAAGAGCCGACTTACATCTGTTGCAAAAAAAGGTCCAGAGCAGACAGGAATATTATCATCGAATGATAAAAAGTCACTCTTACCCAAAGGCAGTGTTTTTGGATTAATCTTTTCAATTGTTGGTAGAGGATAAAACACACGGACAGGAATTCTACGGTCAAGAGGAAGCATTTCATTTCTTAGAAAGTCTACCCTCAAGTAACGAGCCTCAGGCCCATTAATTTCCTGCTTTAAATTATTAAGAAACGGGATCGAAATCTTTTTAGAGGAATCAGGAACGTAGTAACTCACCTCGTCAGCACCTGAGCCTTCTGCAGAGCGCAAGGCATCAAGTTCATTTTTGGTGATATCCGATAAATCAAGCGTAAGCTCAAGACCTTGCTCTTGCAAGTAGCGAACATCCTCTTCAGGCCCTGAAATGATATGAGTCAGCTTTTGAGGCCAAATATCCAAAAATTGATATCCTTCGGGAGGTTCGCCTCGTGGAGGTAAAACAAGTATAGGGATTTTTTCGGTTATCAAAGTACTTAATTGAATAACGAATTCACTATGAGAAAGCTGAGAGATATTTCTCATCAAGTCTATATCTGGATTTAGCGAAACCAAATTCTTCTTGCCGACCTGCACAATCCACTCATCGCCTTTATCCGAAGCGTCGATAACAATCTCAAAATCTTGTGGCTCGAGATGATCAACAACATCTTTTGTCCCGGTCAGCGTGAGCGTTAACTTTCGTTCAAGTATATTATTCGGCATTAAACCCCGAATCGTTTTGTCTGCCGGGAGATTAACGATTCTGATAGGGACCCGAGTAAAAACACGCGATGAAGTAATCGACTTGTTCACGACTGCCCATATTATGATAGCAGCAAGAACAGAAAAGATCTTTCGTTGAAAATTACCCGTGATTGCGTTTTTTAATCCCATATTGACCTTTATCCATCCCTCCAAGACCGAAACCAATCTTGAAGAGCAGATCGAACTCCACTCTCACTTTGGGGAGCAGTAAAAATGCTTCGTATTATTCCCTTGAATCTATCAGCTTTAATTCCTCGCGTCATAATACCATCACGAGCAATCGAAACCTTGCCAGACTCCTCAGACACCACGATACTTAGGGCATCTGAATGCTGAGTGATCCCTAATGCCGCTCTATGCCGTGTTCCCATTGAACGAGTAATCTGTCCTGTATCATCTGCAAGTGGTAAAATGGCTGCAGCTGCAACAATTGTTATACCTCGAATGATAACAGCTCCATCATGCAAAGGAGAAGTCTGAGCAAAAATCGACTCAATGAGTTCACTTGTAAATTGAGCGTGAAGAGGAACTGCTTTATTAGCATATTCATCAAGCGAGTCTTGATTTTCAATGAGCACCAAAGCTCCGATTCGCCTTTCAGACATTCGGTAGATAGAGTTTGAAAGAGAATCCAAAAAACGATCAAACTCACTTAACTTCTCATACTTCTTTCCCTTCACAGAAAGCTTAGATAGCGCTAACCGAATTTCAGGCTGAAAAATAATCAATATCGCAATTACAGCAACATTAACGAAATTTCTCATAATGCTTTCAAGAACAGGAAAATGAAGCCAGTTAGCTAACATGAAAAGAGACAAAAACACGATAATGCCAAGGATCAAGTCCATAGCTCGAGTATTATAGAAAAAGGATAAAAGGTAGTAGATTACTAAGGTAATTAGCAAAACTTCGAGCGCAGGAATAAGATATTGACCGATCGCTAAGAGAAGTTGCATGTACTATAGAAAACACCTCACTTTAGGAGATACACCCTACGTATTTTCGATTAACTAATCAAGTGAAAGTGGCACAGTAAATGGAAGTTTTTTTGCTATAATCATTCGATAGTATTGCAGACTGCTACTAAATATAGGATGCTTTGGGTTTGGCGCCGCAGGCGTTAAGTAATTAGGAATTAAATCCTCAAAAAGGACATCAACAATTTCTGAAAACCGATCAACGCCGTGCTCTTTTATTTTTGAATTAGACAACAAGACTTTTTTCTTCTCATTACTAATATTGACCCCATTTTCCTTGGATACATCATCCAAGATACTTCTAAAAAGAAATTCTCGCGCATTATAACAAGGAGACTTCGAATTTACTTTAGACAAATCCGATTTGTTAAAAAGATTAAACAAATCACAAGACTTTTGATATTGACAAATCTTACCCAAAATATTGGCCTCACATGGAGATAAGGAGGGATGTGAAATAAAAGAAATAAAAGCAGAAAATGCATCTCGATCGGCAATAATCGCTTTATATTCGGTCCCTAACAGGCACGACTCCAAAAGCTTAGGGTCATCCTTTGCCGTATCATTCAAAACGAGACATACTGCCTGATACGCAATTTCCTCAATTCCAACTGCAGCCGTTAAATTTTTATTATCTAAAAACTCCTTTAAAACAAGAAAAGCAGCACAATGCTCATCATGACTAAACTCTTTTAGAGCGATTGCAAAAAAATTTTTTTGCTCTGAAACATTTGGCCTAACTTTATCAAAAATTTTCTTTGTTATTTTAGGCACAATATCAGTGTAATTTATAGCCACGGCTGAAGCATTCAGCTCATTCGATGCTAAAGATTGGATAAAATTGATGTAGGGTTTAATACCCTCATTTCCCAATAAGGCGTTTACCTTTTTTACTTTTATCAAGCCTCCACGTGGGCTATTCGGCAATTTTTCATCGCCAGGGACAGACAGCTGTATTTTACCGATAAGGCTTGAAAGATCGTTTATTTGATTTTTTTCTTGTTGTTGCTCATGCACTTGCTCATATACTTGCTGGCACACCAAGGACTCCTTGGAGAGCTGTGGTGAGCTCTGATCTTGAGCATCTTCCAAGCAAGTCAAGACTTGCTGCAGCGAAGTGGAATATTCTGGGCGATTATCGATTGGAGATGACATATGAACTTACATTGAGTTTAAAGTAATAGCGTATGATATACGATTACTCATTTCTTGCAGAACCTTTCTTGCTTGAACATGAGCTAGAACATCATGAACACGTATAATGTCCACCCGCTTCATAATCAGAAAGGAATCAAGTGCTAAGGTTGGAGGAAGAGATTGATCAACAGTCGTATTGGATAAACCGCGAATAAACGTTTTTCTTGAAATACCATAAAGAAGAGGGAATCCTAAGGCCTGTAATTGCTCTACGTGAACTATGAGATCAAGATTATCTTCAAGCTTTTTACCGAAACCAATCCCTGGGTCTAAAATGATCGCATCTGCATTCATTCCTTCATCAAGAAGAAGATTAATCTGTTGTTGTAAAAATGAAATAACACCTTTAACTACCCCTTCTGGGTAAACTGGGCTTACTTGCATGGATTTTGGTAGCCCTTGCATATGCATTACTACAATACGACACCCTGCAGACCGAGCAAGCCGCCTCATAAAGGGATCTACAAAACCCGTGATGTCATTTATAATTGAGGCTCCATAATCAACAGCCTTTGCAGCAACCTCAACATGCCTTGTATCTATTGATATAGGAATCGAAATCAACCCACTTAATGCTTTTAGAACCGGAACAACCCTTTGAATCTCTTCTTCAACAGAAATGGGATCAGCACCTGGCCTCGTCGACTCCCCTCCTATATCAAGGATATCGGCACCTTCAGCCTGAATTTGCAAAGCTCTCGCTACCGCTTCCTGAACATTCAAGCACCGTGATCCTGGATAAAATGAATCTGAAGTTAGATTTAAAATTCCCATGATCTTGGTCATATGAGCCTTATAGAAAAAATTATTCGTCTTATCTTTTGGAGGGGAACCCAACCACGGCTTCGTAGCACTTCAAGAGGTGATCTACCCCATTCATGGCCCTATGTGGTTTTTGTTCAGTAGGCAACCCAAGACGTTTTGCAATCTGATCTTTAGAAAGAACAAACCCTTTCTTGAGCTCTTCTTCAGAAATCCATTCGCGAACAGAGCGAACCCAGTACATGGAAGCTAAATCAAGCCAATGATAAGGCCATTGCCTTTTTTCTTGTTCATATGTCTCAACAATAAGCGAAAAAAAAGCACGATCGAAAGAAGGGTTTTGGCAAATAAAAACTGAAGTCCCTCGTACAATTCGCAGAGAGGTAAAAAAATCAATAATTTCGCTAGAGACTTTCTTGATATCTTTTGCATTCAGTAGTTCGTCTCGTGAAAATCCATTTATCGCTATAGCTCCTGGATCTCTTTGAAGCCAATTTTCATCACTAATTGCAATATTCGATTGATATTGCCCTTTTTCCTCGCCTTGAGATAAATCAACAATTTTTATCGCGATTTCAATCGGATAATGAGATCGAAAGTCAAGCCCCGTCGTCTCCGTGTCAAGAAATATACCAAGCATATAAACTCCAAGATCTCATTAAAGCACAAAAGATTAGTACGTTATACAGTTCACTGCAAGAAATTGCTTTAAAATCGTATCGTAAAATCTAAAAAATCAAACAATTGTACAATTAATACTAGATCTATAGAAAATCTGCTGAACTGACTGCTCGGGGGAAGATAAAAACAAAATATCAGAGAGATATCTGTAAACGACCGTTTGAATTATTTTTGCTAATCCTCTACAATCATCGAACATATTTTTTTAAAACTAAATGCTCACAACTGCGCAGATTCGAAGTCAGATTTATTCTACTCTGAAAGTACACGCAAGCCAAATATACAACGCAATCACCCATATGAAAGTTCGGATGCGCTATCCTTATGCGCTTCCCTCTGACATTGGAACAAGCCTTGGACAATCCATAGACGATTCCATCACATTTCCTCTTCTTCTCAAAATACTTTCTAATCTCCAAGAGCCCCGATCTCTTGCTCGGTTTATGAATCGTGATAGAGCTGAAAAAAGCTTCATCTTGGCGACTCGGTGTGAACGATTTACAACATCAACACTCTATTCCTTTCGCTTCAACGAAGGATGGATTGAATTCGAGCTTCATTTTGACGAAGAAGATAAACTACGTCGACTCTTCATTCTTCATAAAGAAATTGTCTCTTGCGATCGCATCGAAATCCCCCTCTCCAAAGAAGAGGATTAATCGTGTGATATATCCGGTTATATCGAAAGCAAATTGAGCGCAGAGCCACTCTTAAACCACTCTATCTGTAAAGCATTATAGGAATGCTTTAATTCAAAACGATCTTTCGTCCCATCACTGTGTACAACATCGATATAGAGCGGCTTTCCCGGTGCAAAATTCTTTAAATCGCGAATTGACACTCGATCATCTTCTCGAAATCGGTCATAATCTTCTTTATTCGCGAATGTCAGCGCAAGCATACCTTGTTTTTTTAGATTTGTTTCATGGATACGAGCAAAGCTTTTTACAATGATCGCCTTTCCACCTAAATACCTTGGTTCCATAGCAGCATGCTCCCTAGATGAGCCTTCTCCATAGTTCTCATCTCCTAAAGCAATCCAGCCGATGCCCTGGTTCTTATACCATCTCGCTGATTGAGCAAAAGTAAGCATTTCTCCAGAGAGAATATTAATCCCACGTCCGACCTCGTCACGAAAGGCGTTTACAGCACCAATAAACAAGTTGTCTGAAATCTTATCTAGATGACCTCGATATTTAAGCCATTTCCCCGCAGGCGATATGTGATCTGTTGTACATTTACCTTGCGCCTTCACCAAGATGTACATATCTTCAAAATCTTTCCCATTCCAGGGCTCAAAAGCCTTTAATTCCTGAAGCCGTTCACTCTTTGTATCAATTTTTACATGCACATGAGAACTTTCTTCTGCAGGGGAAATATACCCAAATGCCCCTTGCTCAAACCCTTGATGAGGCAATTCATCTCCGGCAGGAGCTTTAAGGTAAACCTCCTTACCATCTTTGGTAATAAGAGGGTCTGTAAGAGGGTTAAAGCTGAGTTTTCCTGCAAGCGAAAGAGCGACAACAACTTCAGGACTTGTTACAAATGAATGAGTTCCAGGATTCGCATCATTTCGTCCTGAGAAATTACGATTATACGAAGTCACTATCGTATTTTTTTCGCCATAAGAGACATCGGAGCGTTTCCATTGACCAATGCATGGACCACAAGCGTTGGCTAATACAATACCTCCTATCGCTTCAAGCGCTTCAAGCTGTCCATCTCGCGCAATTGTCTGATGAATTTGCTCAGATCCAGGAGTTATTGTAAGGGGACATTTTGCTTTGAGGCCATGTTTAATCGCCTGTCGGGCAATAGATGCCGCACGTTCAATATCTTCATAGCTCGAATTCGTACAAGAACCAATAAGGGCAACTTTGATCGTGTCAGGATAGCTATTTTCTCGAGCTGCATTTTTAAGCTCTGAAAGCTTCCACATTTTGTCTGGAGAATAAGGCCCGTTGATATGAGGCTCTAGCTCATCAAGATCTATCTCAATTACTTTGTCGTAAAATCGATCAGGATCTTCTTCAACTTCCTGATCGGGAATGAGTTCTGAACAAATTTTATACGCTTCAAGAGCAACATCTTTCCGTCCTGTAGCCTCAAGGTATACCTTCATTTTTTCGTCAAATGGGAATATGGAGGTCGTAGCTCCAATCTCAGCTCCCATATTGCAAATGGTTCCCTTGCCTGTACATGAAATACTTCTTGCCCCTGGACCAAAATATTCTATGATGGCATCGGTTCCCCCTTTGACGGTCAACATCCCGGAAACTCTCAAGATAACGTCCTTAGGAGATGTCCATCCATGCAACGAACCTTTCAGATGGACACCTATAATTTTTGGAACTTTCAATTCCCAAGGAACCCCTGCCATTACATCGACTGCATCTGCACCCCCTACACCAATAGCAATCATTCCAAGACCACCTGCATTAGGGGTATGCGAGTCCGTTCCAACCATCATACCCCCCGGAAAAGCATAATTCTCAAGGACCACTTGATGAATGATTCCAGCTCCAGGCTCCCAAAAACCAATACCGTATTTATACGAAACCTGGCGTAGAAAATCATACACCTCATGACTTTCGCTTAAGGAACGATCCAAATCTCCAACTGCCCCAACCTCAGCTTGGATAAGATGGTCACAATGAACAGTGGATGGCACTACGACTCGATTTCTCCCCGACACCATTAACTGCAATAGCGCCATCTGAGCTGTAGCATCCTGCATAGCAACTCGATCAGGTCGATATTCAGCGTAACTTTTACCTCTCAAGATAGCTGCAGGAGATGGCGTGGTAAGGTGTGCAAATAAAATTTTCTCGCTGAGTGTCAACGGGCGACCAATTTTAGATCGAGCATCATCAACTTTTTGCTTAAAACTTGAATAAACATTTTTTATGAGCTCCAAATCAAAAAGCATATAACACCAATAAATTATTTACTGATTTGCTATATACCCGATGAATGGGTCAAGTCAACAGAACTTTAATGGAAGAGCTATAAGGAAATAAGGAAACAGAGATAAAAAAAAGGGAAAGCTATAAGCCGGATTCTGTGCACTATAGCAAAAGCTACAGCCGACGATCATTTCTCTAAAGGACAGGGATCGCTCCCAGTCTCATGCACGTATTTTCTTTAAAAGGTATGTGAGGAGCCCACGCCTTTTAAATTTCGCTTGCATCGGGTAGGGTTTGTCGCGAGATACTGTCTCCAGTCCTCGGGAAAATTACTTCTCCGTTTCACCCTTAAAGAAGAGAGTGCTTAAAAGCACTCATCCTCTTCAGGTCTACTTTCTGTTACACTTTCCGTAGCTTTACAGCCCCCAGTCTTTCACTGGTACCCGCTCCTTCGATGTCCAGACTTTCCTCTCCAAATCTATAATTCAGAGCGATCGTCCGCTTTCCCTTAAAAGTGGCCACTTGAGCTCTGTAAAGAACTCAAGTTAGACATTTAGACTTTTGCTGACGTTTTACGCTTTTTGCGTACTACGCCTTCTTCTTCTAAAGACTCATTTAGGCTATCGAGCCAGTAGTGAATTCGTGAGCAATGCTCACAAAAAACAATCTTCTCACCTTTTCTCACCAAATTCTCGTGTTGTGCAGTCACAAGGATATGGCAACCACTGCAACAACGATTTTCGATTGGAACAACCACTCGATCGCGCTTGTTTTTCAAAAGCTTTTCATAAATCTTTAAAAGCTCTGGATCAGCGTCAGAGAGAAGCTCTTCTCTTTTTGCAAAGAGAGATGATCCTTCACCATTGATCGCTTCAACGCTTTCTTTGATCTCTTTTTCGAGTTGCTCGGTGTTGTTTTTGGAGGAATCGTAGGTCACCTTGAGATTCTTTAAGAGATCTTCTTCGAGAGCAAGCTTATCATATTGATCACTCAATCTCTGTTCCTTAGCCGCTTTTTCACGTTCTAATCCAGAAATCTCATGCGTCAAAGCGTTAAACTCTTCGACTTTTTTGACAGAAGATTGCTGCCCTTCAAGCTTTTGAACTTTTGCCTGAAGATCTGCCAAATCACCTTCACTTAAACGAATTTGCTTTTTGAGCTCAATGATCTCGCTTTCTTTGAAGATCACTTGATGATGGAGGTCATCACGCAACAGCCTTATTCGTTCAAGCTCTTGTGTTCTTTCTCGTTTGATCCTCATTAAGTGGATCATTTGGATATCGAGCTCTTGAATACCAAGAATCTTTTTTAGAGCGTCTCGAAGCATTGAAGCACCGCCTCAAGGAATTTAGGTTAAATAAATACCGCTTACTCGTAAGACAAGAAAACATCAATTTAAAAAGAGTTCTCTCATCTGAGCAAAAATTGTATGTAACTCTATCAAATGTTGGACAATGTGTACAACGAAGATTTATTCCTCGTTTCCTCCCATTAAGCCGAAACACGGACACTCAATCACCTGCGTTGCTCTATGATAATAGATAAGAATTTTCGCAAATATGAAATTGAAAAGAAGACGAACAAAACTATATAAAAGAAATTTCAAATGAAGGCTCTTGCAAGGGCTATTAAGTTCAATAACCCGAGGTAAAATGATGGCACCAAGAAAGGCAATAAAAAATGATGAGGAAAACATCACAATTGCTCCCCCTATGGTAGCGGAGCCAACAAAAACATCCCAAGCTATGAAGTCAAAAACGGACAAGACCGCATCTGCAAAAGATGATGCATCTGCAAAAGTCATTCAAAAATCGGGAGTAGATGGCACCACGAAGATTATAGTTAAATATGATTGTGGATTTTCAAATAATCTATTCATTCGAGGAGAAGGAATATCAAGCTTAAGCTGGAATAAGGGAGCACCTCTCAAAAATGTCCATAGCGATGAATGGGTATGGGAAACTAATCGACCATTTGTACAAGGCGAGTTCAAAATTCTCATCAATGATCAAAAATTTGAAGATGGCGAAAATCATAAAATCAACAATGGTTCTATAGTTTTATGTAAGCCCATTTTTACATAGCGATAAACTTCCTGGCGAAAAGCATCTTTATATGACGTCACATCAAGTTCTGGTCGGCTTTGACGGATTCATCGATGAAATACTCGAATGTGTCGATACAAGGCGTTCTCCCGAAAGCTATGAGCCGATCAAAACTATCTCTGACTTCTCGAAAAGAATAGCTTCATCAATTGGAAAAAGCGGAAACATTGAATGGATCTGTAAATCAATTCAGCCTGGTGGAAATGCCCCCCTGCTCGCCTCAGCATTAATACACCAAAATTGTAAAGTACACTTCATCGGCGCTTGTGGAACTCCAGCAGCATCCCCTCTATTTGAGAATTTAAAAAAATCTTGCGAAACTTTTGTCTCTATAGCTCAACCAGGATACACTCATGCCATAGAGTTCCAAGATGGAAAGCTATTCTTAGGTAAAACTGATTCTCTTACATCAATTACCCCAAAAACTCTTCTCTCTTATATCAACAAGGAAAGACTTCTCGAAATTTTGTATTCTATTGATGCTTTGGCCTTTGTAAACTGGACGATGACGCCCCATATGAATGATATATGGGAATGGATTGAAAAAAATTACAAACCTCAAACAAGAAAACCTTTTTGCCTGATTGATCTTGCTGACCCTCGTAAGCGAACTCAAAACGACCTCAAAGAAGCACTTCACAGAATCAGTCGCCTCTCATCCATATTTCAAATCTGCCTGAGTGCTAATCATTCTGAAACCGAACAAATTGCAGAAGCACTGTCGATCTCATCAAATGATCTTCATCATCTGGGAAAAATGATTACAGAGAAGCTCAATATATTTTGTACTCTCATACACACGAAAAAAGCATGCTCTATTTCGACCTCAACAAAAGCATATCATCTCAATATCCCCTATATTGATAATCCAAAACGCTTAACTGGTGCCGGCGATCACTTTAACGCTGGTTGTATTGAAGGCTATCTTAAAAACTTAGACATCAAAGAGGCTCTAAGCTGGGCTGCGGGTACCGCTTTATTTCTGGTTCAAAATGGCACATCGCCAAGCCAAGAGGAAGTCACAAAAATGTTATCAAGCCTAAATGTAACTGCTTGCAAGCCTCAAAGCGAAGACTTCTAGGCTTTAGGTAGAAAAGATCTAGCTCAATGATAAAGAATTTTTCTTTGTTCAAACCCAATCTGAGAAGTCTATTAAAAGAGATATAACCAATCAAACAAATCCACCGATCTTGTGCTTTTAAAAAACATATGATAACAATCAGAGACACACTATCTGTATGTTATAACGGAGATGTTTTTGTTATGTCTCAAAGCATTAATAATTCTCTTCAATACACTCCTACACCAAAGCTTTCGAAATATGAATGGACATCGGATCTTGATGGTTTCCTCATTTCTGAAATGGAATCTCATAAAGGCTCCAGATCATATTGGCCGAAGATCGCAATCTTAGTTAAAGATAAGTTTAATCAAGATATCCCAGCACACGCATTGCGTCATCATTACTTAGAAATCACTTCTTCTGCCAAGAAAGGGCCATTATCGATCGAAGAAAAACAACAAGTTCTCTATCAAGTATTACAACATGGAACGAAATGGAAAGTGATAGGTCCTCATCTCAATAGGACGCAAGTAGCAGTGAGAAATTGTTTTAGACACATCATAAATAAAAACAATTACCTCACAAATCTCATCAACAACGAACCTTCGCTTTTCCCTCAAGGCGCCGCAACTGTTATACGCACACTGAAAGATATAGAATCAAAAGTAAGGCGAAATCCGATACCAAAAGAAAAATCGCTTAGGGTCAAAAACCAAAAAGTAAATAGCAAATCTACTCCTCTTGATGAACAACAAAATCAAACCTTAGCGAGCGCTCCTTCTCCGAATGGACCTTCTTCGAGTGGACCTTCTTATAGCAGAGCAAGCAGTAATGCTCCATCTCGTCCAAATAGAAATGCATCCTCGAACATGCAGTTTCCACAATCCCACTTCGCTGCCCCTCTACCAATCATCAACAATAGCTCTTATGCTATCATGAATAATACTGGTATGAATAACGATGCCATGAATCCTCATGTAGTCAATAACAGCACCCTGAACAGCACTGGAGGAGATGATAACTCATTGAATGCATTCCCCTCTTTTGAGTCGGTCCTCAACCCCGAGGAAGGGAACTCATCTGATGAATTCCTTAAATATCTCAATATGTAGGCTTTCTTAAACAAAACATTTACTCCTCACAATCGACTTCCAATTGTTTGTTTTAACAAATATAATCTGTACCATGCTTCAAAGATCTGCAATATATACACAGGATAAAAAATGGCTATTAAAGATAGTAATGGCACCATTCTCAATGAAGGCGATTCAGTACAGGTTATCAAAGATTTGAAAGTGAAAGGATCTTCAATTCTTCTTAAACGAGGTAAACTGTTTAAAAATATTCGATTAACCGACAAGGAAGAAGAAGTTGAATGCAGGGAAGGCAAATCTACTCTCGTTCTCAAAACATGTTTCTTAAAGAAGGCCTAATCAAAATAAATTCCTGATCTATTGCGTAAGATTAAGTGGGGCGAGTATCATGCTCCACGATATTGACCTAGCTGGTCTTCTCATTTAAGGAGAGATGAAATTATGGATTTATTGGGCACTTATTTACGACAAACCTCTCCTGATCAATACTCAAAGGCAGCGGTTGCTTTTTTCGCATCTCTTGACCACATTCACATGAGCTCTCCTTCAGTTGCAAAAGCAATTTTAGATGAACTTCACGATCAACGTAAATCATTGAAAATGATTGCTTCTGAAAATTACTCATCGCTTGCAGTTCAGTTAGCCATGGGAAACTGTCTAACTGATAAGTATGCAGAAGGAGTTGCTCATCATAGATTTTATGCAGGATGTGACAACATAGACGCTTTGGAAGAGGAAGCATGCCAACTGCTTAAAGACCTTTTTGGAGCAGAACATGCCTATGTACAGCCTCATTCCGGTGCTGATGCAAATCTAGTTGCCTATTGGGCAATACTAACCAAACGAGTCCAACCCAAAATTCTTGAGCGATTTCAAAAGCAAACGATAGATGCTCTTACCCCGTCTGAATTTGAAGAATTTAGAAAAGAATTTCTTAATCAAAAAATTCTAGGGCTGTCTCTGAATTCTGGAGGCCATTTGACTCATGGCTACCGTCATAATGCGTCTTCAAAAATTTTTGAAGCCCATTTTTATGATGTTAACCCCGAGACGTACCTCCTTGACTACGACGACATAGCTCGCAAGGCTCGCGAAATAAGACCTAGCGTACTTTTAGCAGGATACTCTTCGCACGCTAGAAAAATAAATTTTCGTATTATGAAAGAGATCGCTGATGAAGTTGGAGCGACCTTCATGGTGGATATGGCACACTTTGCAGGGCTCGTCGCCGGGAAGGTACTTACAGGAGATTTTGATCCGATCCCATTTGCCGATATCGTCACCTCAACTACCCATAAAACACTTCGTGGTCCTAGAGGCGGATTTGTTTTATGCAAAAATGAATTTAAAGAGGTAGTGGACAAAGGCTGTCCAATGGTTTTAGGAGGCCCATTGCCTCATGTTATAGCGGCAAAAGCCATTGCTTTTAGAGAAGCTAAATCATCAAACTTTAGAGAATATGCAGCTCGAGTTGTTCAAAATGCCCAAGCTCTTGCAGAAGAGCTTATGCGAGAAGGACTAGACGTGCTTACAGGCGGTACAGATAACCATATGGTTGTTGTAAATGTTTCGTCATTTGGATTAACTGGACGTCATGTTGAAGGAGCTCTTCGCCAGTGCGGCATCACTGTTAATAGAAATGCTATTCCTTTTGACCAAAATGGCCCCTGGTATACATCTGGAATTCGATTGGGGACACCAGCTTTAACAACCCTTGGAATGGGACAAGAGGATATGCGTCTCATTGCACAACAAATAGCTGCATGTATTCGACACACAAAACCTGCTGTAACAGCCCAAGGAACAGCAAGCAAATCACAAACACTAGTGGACCCTGCAATCATTGAACAATCAAAAATAATTGTTCAAAGACTCCTTGAATCTTATCAACTTTATCCGGAACTCGATATCAAATGCACCGATTCGTTAGAGTCTGAGATTGCATGCAAATAAAAAAGCAAAAAAAGAGACACTAAAGAGAGAAATATATCATGCCATCTAAAGAGAGTGCTCAAACAAGTTCTCCCAATCAGTTTCATAAACTTCAGGATCAAATTGATTCAACACTTCTGCTGCAACGACGAATAATTATCAGCAGCGGAATCGATAGCGAGATAGCTGAGAGAATCATCAAGGAATTGATGTTTTTGGATATACAAGACCCTCAGAAACCTATTCTACTCATCATCAATTCCCCTGGAGGAAGCGTTGATGCTGGATTTGCAATTTGGGATCAAATCAAATTGATTTCAGCCCCTGTCACAACTATTGTCATGGGTATAGCTGCATCTATGGGGAGTGTTTTATCCCTTGCTGCGCCAAAAGGACGCAGGTTTGCCACCCCTAAATGCCGAATTATGATCCACCAACCTTCGTTGGCTGGAGTCGTTCAGGGACAGGCAACAGACCTAGAAATTCAAGCGCGTGAAATGCTTAAAACAAAAGCACGCCTTGTTGATATATATGTTGAAGCCACCGGCAAAAGCCCCGAAGTCATCGAAAAAGCAATTGATCGAGATACGTGGATGTCAGCAGAAGAAGCTATGGAATATGGACTCATTGATAAAATCGTCTCATCTGCAAACGAACTCACTGTTTAATGCGCTCTTAATCGAGGGAGCAGGAAATACTTTTATCCTGCTTCACTCTCTAGACCCCTTCTTTAGCATATCACAAAAAGCCATCGAAATTTTATGTCTTAAGAATGACGTAGATGGCTTTTTACTTATAACACCGCATGTTTCTTCTGATTGTACTATGCAGTATTATAATAGGGACGGCAATGAAGCTGGAATGTGTGGGAATGGCCTGCGATGTACAGCTTTCTATCTTGGGACTATTTCTCGCACGGCGAATGAACACAATCATCTTACCAATACCCATTCAATAGCGACGGCTAAGGGAATCAGAAATGGTTTTTCGGACAACAACTCCGCAACTGTAGAAATGGGAATAGTTCATTTTCTTAACGAATATAGACTGAAAGATATGCATGGAAGTAGTTGGACTTTCTCTCTTTTTGACAGCGGGGTTCCTCATGCAATTGCTCTCGTCAAAGACATTACTGACTATGATCTATCGTCAATCGGGCCATATTTCAGGTATCATGAAAGTTTTGCTCCAGCTGGCACAAATATCTCGCTTATTCAAATTGAATCAGACACGAAACTCCTTATACGTACTTATGAGCGAGGAGTTGAGGCTGAAACGGGAGCCTGCGGAACCGCTGCCTGTGCTGCAGCTTCATTTATAAATCCACAACAAAAACGAACTTTTCAGATTATTCCAACTTCAAAAAATCCGTTATTCGTTACGATCATTCCGTCTGAAGATGGGAATATGGCCTTATTAAAAGGCCCTTGCACTATTTTTGGCTATTTAGACAAGACTACACTCGAGACACTCCATGACCGACGTTCATCAGATAGTTACAAGTCGATACAGCCCTGCTGCCTATAGTTTCTTAAGACATTTAAAGGCTGTAAAAGATTCTTCTGAGCATACGGTAAGAAACTACTCAATTGACTTAAACGCCTTGAAAACATTTCTTGAGTTTTTGTGGTTCCCAGATGCTCCATCAGGGACTTTCAGTCCTAAAATTTTCTACAATAAAGAGCCCGATTTAGGAGACATTGAAAGGGATCAAATAGATTTAAAAAGAATCGATCGGAAGTTATTGAGAGAATTTGCATCGAGCATGGCTGAAAATGGGGCTGAAAGACGGACCATCCTTCGCAGGCTGTCATCCCTGCGTACTTTCTTTAATTACTGTGTTCGCGAAGGATACCTCTCCACAAACCCGATGGAACAGATCGAAAGTCCGAAATTAGGCAAGTCGCTTCCTAAAGCACTTAACTACGATCAGGTATGTCGACTGTTTGACATGCCACAGACTGAAAATTTAATGGGCTTTCGTGACAGAACAATCATGGAACTCTTTTATAGTTCAGGACTTCGTGTTTCAGAACTTGTAGGTCTCAATCGAGCAGATTTTGATGCCCCACAACTTCTCTTAAAAATTCGAGGAAAAGGAAGAAAAGAAAGAGTTGTTCCTGTAACAAAAAATGCCGCCGACTGGATCTCATCCTACTTAAACCATCATGAACGTCATAGAGAAATCGACGGCCATTTTGCCGAAAAAGACCCTGAAGCAATCTTTCTCAATAGATTTGGCACACGCTTGACTTCTAGATCCGTCGACCGCCTTTTTGTTCGATACCTTAAAATGAGCGATCTTGCAGCGGATATAACCCCACACACAATTCGCCATACGATAGCTACCCATTGGCTTGAAAATGGCATGGATCTCAAAACCATACAACTTTTACTTGGTCATAGCTCTCTGGCAACAACAACGATTTACACCCATGTTTCAAACCGACTGAAACAAAAAGTATTTCAAAAGAGTCATCCCAGGGCAAACTAATTGGCTGAACAATTTCTAACAATGACTTGAGGGCTTTTTCTACCGGAATCTTTCATGAAATCCTCGGGAAATATCTTTATGCCAGGATCAAGCTCTTCCGCTCCCTGAACAAGGGTCATACTTGGCAATTTACAGTTATCAAACACATATCTAATCCCTGTTCCCCTCTGCGCAAACGGCACAAGTGATAAATCAGTAATCCTGCAATTAATGCAATGAACATATCGAACTTTCTCATACCCGACCTCTAATGCATTTTGCTCATCCTGAAATAGATTTTCTTGAAAGGAAGGAAAGACCTCAATCTCACAATTATCGAAATACACCGCAAATAGATCTGGTGCTGTCTTTGGATCATTTTTGCTTCCGTCTAATTGACATCCTTCAATAAAGAACGGGGCAAGAATTTTCGAATTACTAAATCCTACAAGACATCCCTTCGGAATACTTATATGATCTGTATAAATACCTAAAGACATCTCTGTAAAATAGACTATTTTAGGCTCTTTAACCCCAAAGATGACCGGAGGGATTTTCACTTTGTGAGCATCTACATATTTTGAATCGAAAATCCAGCAATTAGACCTAGATAGATCTCTTTCAAATCTCTTCTCATTTTCCTTACAAACCACACCAATCATTTGCTCAACATCAGGTGATGAAACAAAAGATATAGGAGAAGACGAAGGAGGTTTCAAATGGTTAAATTTTTCGCATAATTCTTTCACCGATTGAGCTTCTAAAAACTGTTGATATTTCGGGTGAGTGCCGCACTGATGTTTCGAGTAGCTCCAATAATAATTTTCGGCCTGAGTCCATAGAGTCGTCCATTTTTGATCTACATAAAGGCGAGATCGATCAGCGATGGGCAAAAAAGAGCCGACTAATCCAAGAACTTCTACAGGAAGCTCCTCAAATTTATTTTTAAAGGAATTTCTATTCCAAAAATCACTTTGTAACGAACTCTCCTTAAAATCTGGATGTCGTTTAAATAAAACTTGAAATATCTTGTCGACATTGTTTTTGGTCTCCATATCAACATCGTTTCGGGTAAGAACCCGAACAGCGCGCAAGACATATGACTTTTCTTGGTTGTATTGATGATATAGAGATAATTGATGAATAGACGAGGAAATCCCGCATAAATCGACTGAAGAACTAATACGGTCCAAAAAGCTCCATCCCAACCCTGCAATCCGCTGACCCAAGGCCATCTGTTCTTTATAGAGGTCAAAGAACCCCTCTAAACTGACATAATTACATAAAAACTTTTCTGCTGTATGTCGATCTAAAATAACCTGACCCATCCCTATACTGCCCTTATTTATCTTACATAAGAATCGTAACATTAAAATTTAGAGGATAACATATTTACGACAAAATCCTAACTGTTTCCAAGCCTATGTAAGCGCAATTTATTTTCGTTCAAAAGTCTGAAATGATTGCTGTTTTGATGAACTGGCCATTGACAGTAAATTTAAAATTTAGACAATGCGCGACTAACTATTTTAAATTTTGATATGACATATTTATTCAGCAACGTTAAGCCCCTCATCCCTAGGTTTACAGTTTGTTTAGCTTTGTTCACTACCCCATTTGCTTTTGCTGAAACTGGAGACACGCCACAAACAACTGAATCGCCTTCCGCATTAGAAACCTCTTCTATTATTGAAAAAGGCTTTATGCCAAAAAATGGAAGAAGAGGAGATCGCGGTAAGCGCGGCAAGCGCGGTAAACGCGGTAAGCGAGGACATCGAGGAGAAAGAGGGAACAGAGGCCCTAAGGGCCCAAGAGGTCCAAGGGGACCTGCTGGACCTATTGGTTTAATAGGACCAGAAGGACCAACTGGACCAGAAGGACCAACTGGGCCTCAAGGCGTAACCGGACTCCAAGGACCTCAAGGACCTCAAGGACCTCAAGGACCTGCGGGATCTCAAGGGCCTCAAGGGCCTGCTGGCGTTGCTGGACCTCAAGGACCTGCGGGATCTCAAGGCCCCACAGGACCGCAAGGAGCCCAAGGACCTACAGGACCCCAAGGAGCTCAAGGACCTACAGGACCTCAAGGATCCACAGGACCTATCGGACCAACTGGACCTCAAGGACCAACTGGACCTCAAGGACCTACAGGACCTCAAGGACCTACAGGACCTCAAGGGCCCACTGGCGATATTGGACCTACGGGAGCTACGGGACCTCAAGGACCTATCGGACCTCAAGGACCAACTGGACCTCAAGGGCCCACTGGCGATATTGGACCACAAGGACCTACAGGACCTCAAGGACCCACAGGACCTCAAGGGCCCACTGGCGATATTGGACCTACGGGAGCGACCGGAGCCGATGGAACAGGACCTACAGGGCCTACGGGACCCACAGGACCTACAGGAGTAACTGGAGCCACTGGAGCTACTGGAGCTACCGGGCCACAGGGAGCCGCAGGAGGAACTGTTATCCCATCTTATGGCCTTGCAGCTCTTTCAGCCACAGGATCTGTCGGTTTATCGGGACTTAACCCCCTCGGACCATCTCCTTATCTATACGTGGTTCCATTTACGACTCTTAATAGCACGGTAACTGATCTAAACATGGTCTTTTTCGATGCTAATAATGGTTTTACACTAAGTCTTGGAGGAACATACGAATTCGATTATGGAATTTACCTCTCTGATAATACATCTGCAAACGACTATGCTGTCTTCCTTGAAATCGAAGCACCAGGACCTGTTATCACAACCTATGGTAATTACGGGGTTGGAGGCTCCTATAACTATAGCGGGTCGGGCGTATCGACAATAAAAGTGGCGACCGGAACATTCATAGTTCAAAACCTTGTTGCAGGAACAAAAATCCGAGTAAAAGTCACTTCAACGGATAGTAATGCACAAGCTGTACCCGGAACGAATTTACAAGGCGGAACAGTTTCCTACCTAAAAATAACACGATTGAATACTTAGGCTGTACTCGTATGCTTCGATGCGAACTTGGACTAGATATATCTCTTGGCATGATTAAGGAATCGATATGATTTTTGTATACTCACCAAAATTCATAAAATCGGCTCTGAGAGCATTATTTTTCTGCTCTACATTCGGCGCTATAAACTATGTAAGCATCCTCAATGCCACTCAGCTGGCCGAATCGGATCTTCCCGATTGGTATTTAATCGATTTTACACAAGATGGAGTCCCTATCAATCCATCTATTTCTTCTCATCTCATTAAAAAAAGATGGCCCCATCGTGGAGATCGTGGAAAAAGAGGAAAACGAGGAGAAAAGGGCGATCATGGCGATGATGGCCATGATGGATATCGCGGATTCAGAGGTGAAATTGGGTTAGTTGGACCTCAAGGACGAATGGGCAGAAGGGGCCATAGAGGAATTGAAGGACCGGAAGGTCCTACAGGACCCATTGGTGCTAACGGAGATACCGGCCTTGCAGGATTTACTGGAATCGCAGGACCTGGCGGCGTCCTTGGACTAACTGGGCCTCAAGGCGCCGCAGGCGCTGCTGGACCACAAGGGGCAACTGGCGTTGCTGGAAATTCAGGTATAGAGGGAATTATCGGGCCTGTCGGTCTGATAGGATCCGTTGGTCCAACAGGAACAACCGGAGTACAAGGGCCTCAAGGGCCTCTTGGCCCTACAGGGCCAACAGGTCCTACAGGAGATATAGGGCCAACAGGCGTAGCTGGTATTACAGGCTCTTTAGGTCCGACTGGAAATACAGGACCCGTAGGTATAATAGGCCCAACAGGCATAACCGGTCCAACGGGTATTACTGGACCATTGGGCCCAACAGGAACTATAGGTGAAATTGGTATAACTGGACCAACTGGAGCAACTGGTGCTACTGGAGCAACTGGTGCTACAGGTGAAACGGGAGCTTTCGGCGTAACAGGCGTGACTGGACCGACAGGAGCTACTGGCATAGGACCAACTGGAGCGACTGGTGCTACTGGACCTACGGGTCCAGCTGGAGCAGGCGCCTTAGTGGTAGATCCCGCATATGGATTTGCGTACAACGAAATCTCTTCCCCCGTCAATTTAACGACTACGGGCGCTACCGGAATCTATTTTGTAACATTCAACAACAGCCTTCAACTTAATATGACTCCTATTTCCGGCGTTGATGGCTATACACTTGATGTTGCTGGAGATTATGAAATCAAATATGAAATATATTTGATCAATACTACCTCTGCTGATTATGAAATACTTCTAGAAAAAAATGGAGTAGCTGAGCCAGTTAATACTCACTTTGGTGTAGGTGGCAGTTATTTTTATTCTGTAAGTCCCAAAAATATTACTGCCATAGGTAAGTATATATATAAAGGGCTCGCTGCTGGCACAACCATACGTTTACTTGTTAATACGTCAGATTCATCAACTCCTAAAATGACTCCAGGAACTGGCTTAGTAAGCAGCGTTGGCGGCTTTCTCTCTATAAAACGAATTAACTAGGAGTATAAAACAATATGATCAATTTAATAACTGTGTTACAGGTCATTTAACTGACGTTTTTTACTCCAAATCTATTCAAATAGGCTGATGACAATATTTTTATTTAAATGCTAAAAAGCTAGAAGAAAATATCCCACTTTAAAGAGTAATAGCTACATGATACAACCATGGATACTAAATGGATTACTGATTTTGACTATGTTTACTACTCCCTCGTTAACTGCGGAAGAAAATAAACCCTTACTGCCCAAATCAGCTTTGGAAACATTGGTGGAAGGGAATGAGCGTTATATTAATGGAAAGCTTCTCCATCCTAATCGTTGTCAAGAGAGTCGTGATAGTGTTGTAGATCTGCAAAAACCATTTGCAACAATATTAGGATGCGCAGATTCACGAGTTTCACCTGAAATCGTGTTTGACCAAGGGATTGGCGATCTTTTTGTCGTCCGCGTAGCAGGCAATGTTGTTGGACCTATCGAGCTTGATAGCATTGAATATTCAGTTCTCTATCTTAAATCGTCACTTGTTCTTGTGATGGGTCATGAAAACTGTGGAGCCGTTACTGCAGTTTTAAATAAAAACACAAAAGATATCGAGTCAATTTCGAATCTCATTGAACCTGCAGTAGAAGCTTCAAAGAAACTAGAGGGAAATCCTCTAGAAAACGCAGTAAAAACCAATGTTAGAATGGTTGTAGAACAACTTAAAAATTCCAAAGAACTAGCTGGGTGCGTAAAAAATGGATCTCTCGAAATCGTAGGGGGATATTACGAGCTACGAAGCGGAAAAGTTGAGATTCTCAGATAATTACGCTTATACGATCTAAAAAACACGCAGGACAATATTAAGATTGGATTCTCTCTATTATCTAAGTGATAGCCCCTACGGATTAGGACTTGAAGAGGATCGTATGAGCCTACAGCTAGCCCCTTAGTATATTTCGAATTAATATATTTCGAATTTCCCGATCCTTTATCATCTTCATTGAATTGCAACCTTAAACACTCCTTTTGGGACTATCCCAAATCAGACACCATCTTACGCAGAAGACTGCCAATCTATAATGCAAAGCAGTTGCGCTATAACCAAAACCATTTTCATTAAGGCAATCAAGCTCACAGGGTTTTAGAATATGTATCAAAAGAGATGGCTAGATTTTGCATACCGTGAATCAAACAAGATATTTTTTACAAAAAATCTTCTCATCTTTTCGCGAATCGAGTAAGAATGTCAGGATTTTATGCTTTTTTATATTCAGCTTCGATCTTTATAAAGACAAAGCGACAAAAATTAGCTGTAAAAAAAGGGATTAGACAACCATGACGTTCAGATTTTCTTTTGTCCATCTAACATTACTTCTACAGGGCATTCTGCTATCATCAGCGTGCGCTCAGGAACATAGATCGACCCCGAAGCTAAGCCTTTCAGCTCATGAAGTTACAGCTGATGGAATCAAATCGTTAGAAAATGATCCTACACCATATTTACTGCCGGACAGCAGCCCTTTAAAACCAGTCCTGGATAAAATCTTTTCAAAACGAAATGTTGTCTTAAATGAAAAAAATTTCAAAAAAGCCGGGTTTAAGATTGTGTACACACGGCCAAAGAATTCCCTGCGTGTTGCAAAACACCCTAAAATTCCTGGATATTTCTTTAAAGTTAATCTAGAAACAGAAACAAACCATAAAGGCGATATTTCGCAACAAGATTGGTTAATACGACGATGTATTGGTGCTCGAAAAATTAAAAAAATCATCAAAGAGAAAAATCTGAATTGCTTTTGTGTCGCCGACAAATGGCTTTATGAAGTACCAACAACATCACTTACAAATCCGGAGCGAAGATTTGTCTTAATTGCTACAGATATGCAGATTGTCTCTGGAAGCAAAAGTAGTAAAGCTTGGAAAACAAAAGCAACTAAAAAATGCCTTAGGCAATTATTGACCATAGTACGGCATGGATGCGCCTCTAGCGCTCTTACAGCAAATATCCCATATTCAAAAGTTCATGGCAAATTTGCATTTATTGATACCGAATACCCAGATCGAATTTTTGAATTGGATAAAATCAAACGACACTTCTCCCCAAAGAAACAAAAATACTGGGATTCGATTACTCATTAATGAGAAAAGTTTATAAGAAATAAACCCTGTTTTGGAGCGGTGTCGAGAATGCTCAAGCTTAGATTACAGCAGATATTAAGACTTTTTCTATTCTTTATTCTGTATACCACCGCTCCAACTCTCTTTTCTATTGATCAATTTATTCTCAAACATGTTTCACAAGAGGAATGGAACGCAAGCGAGAAGTTCATCCAAAAAAAATCGAATTTGTTTTTTTCGCAGGGCATTCTCACGATAGCCCCAACAAAACACCACCCATATCCCATTGAAAAAGATCCTGAAACTGGCGCCATTTATATTCATCTCAAGGATAGTCCTCATGGGTATATAGGAAAAGGCGCAAATAAAATTGTTACTAAATCGATACTCTACGGACCGAAGCCTAGAATTGTAGCAAGATGTGAAGCTCGACAAGGAGCAAATGATGAAGCGCACGTTCTTAAGCAGATGAAGGGACTACGAGGTGTAATTCAAATTCTATCTCACATTAAGCATTCTGAAAATCAGGGTGATATAATTTTAGAGTACTATAACGGAGGAAACTTCAGACAATTCTTCAAACAGAAAAGAAGCCTAGCTGATCATGAACTCCTTCCTGTCATACTGGACCTACTCATAGGACTCCAAGGAATTCATAACCGTGGATATATACATAGAGATCTTCATACGGGAAATATACTTTTACATAGAGGCAAACATCGACTCCGTGCCCTTTTCACTGACTTAGGCCTTGCAATCCCGATAAACGAATTTCCTGACAGACGAATCGGCATCCCAAATTCTCATGCCCCTGCTGAAGTGCTTCTTAAACCGTATCGAGAAATTGACAGAAGAAAATCTGAAACATATTCATTAGGCGTGGCCTTATATACTATGATACTTCACAAGCAACCGTCATGGAGTCATTTTCTTCGTCAAGAACCATTACAGAACATTCCCGGAAGAATAAGAGCGAAAATGCATGATCTAATTAAAGAGACCTATAATAAAGAAATCATTGAGATCCTCAACAGGGCGACAGGACTAAAAAGGGATGTACTTCACGTAATATTTAAAATGCTTCATCCAGATCCTGAAATACGCATTTCGTTAACAGAAGCAAATAAGATGATTCGAGCTCTCTCAAAGAAGTGGAAAATTCGCGTAGACTAAACTACGCAATTAAAAAATTTGAACTATTAGCAAACACAATTTAATTTCTTTGGATATTATCGAACAAAGAAAAATCAATATTAAGCTGAATGGACCACTTCCATGCACCATTTATTGTTTTCGAATAAAACCATACAGGACCCGTTTGAATATACACTGCTGGATTAAAGTTATAGGTTAAAGCAACTCCTGCACCTCCAATTGCATTATTTCCACTTGCATAGTCTATTAGAAAATACCAACGAGAATATTTTACGCCTTCAGGTGAGGTGACAGCATCAAAACCACGCGAATAACCTGCCATTACTCCTTGACGAACCCTTCCTAAAGCCTGGCTTCCAAAGTAGGCTCCAACATATAGGTTTCCTCCAAAAGCCTCGGGAAGCGATTTACCGATAACAGCGTTAAGTATGTTTTGATTTGTTCGGTTTTTACCATGAGTTTTCGTTCCTACATCAGAGAAACCAATACAAAACGAGGGAGAATGATTAAAAAGAGAAGATTCATCCATCCCAATTTTCGCATTAAAATAGAAAGGATTACTCGTCCCAGCCAAATAATCTATACCAGCTTCACCTTTCAGCCCATTCCATGAAAGAATACCTAATTCAAATCCCACATCGGTAGGAATGTTTGATGAATACTTCTTTTGATTATAAAGACTAAAATATGAAGTAATACTTACATGCCCTACTCCATATGGCTGAACATCTGTTGTACAGGTAGTCCAAAAAAGTGATGTAGGACCTGAATAGAGGTTTTTCACATCAAGAAGCATTGTGAAGAACAGAAAAATCCCGGTTAAAACAAGCCTCATCTCGCTTTCTCTCATTCCAGACTAATTGAATGGCCTTTCATACACAAACAGGTCCTGTCAAAATGCTTATGTCTGGAGTGAGGTAATAAGGCAATCCAACACCGCATTCCAGCGTTCAAAATTTCTCATATGTCATTCCTTGAGAATTCAGCCTGATGATGAGGCTCTTGAGCCCCCCCCTTTTTTGAAGCAACTCTTACTCATGAGTTGGAATTTCAAGTCGATCAAGTGCCATATTAAGCTGTAAAACATTGACAGTGGGCATACCTAGAACCCCTAAAAATCGATCTTGAGTTAATTCTTTGATACAATTTTCTATAGCTATATGAGCTTTCTTTTGATCCCATCTACGAGCATTGATAACTCTATCAACTTGAAAATATGCTGCCTCTGGACTTATGTGAGGATCAAGACCACTTCCCGAGGCAAAAAGTAGCTCTGAAGGGACTTTATCAATTGATAGCACGGGAGCACGAACTAGACCACATGCCTTTATAATGGTTGTTCGACGTTCTTCAATAGTTTTTACTAACTCTTTACTCGTAGGACCCAAATTACTTCCACCTGAGGGCAAAGTGTTGAATCCAACAGCTGAAGGACGAGGCCAAAAGTACTTCGAACTTTCAAAATTCTGAGCAATTAACGCTGATCCTACACAACGATCATCGATATATATCAAATCTCCGTTTGCCTTGTTGTGCATTGCGAAGTGAGCAAAAATTGTAATAAGAGCTGGATAGATAACACCTGTCATTACAGCCAAGATAATGAACATTCGGAAATTATGCCAAGGTTGTGTCATACGCCTCGTCTATTAATGTATGAGTCCTAAAAAGGTGATACAGACATCAATCATTTTGATTCCTAAAAAGGGAGCAATAATTCCCCCAAATCCAAAGATAAGAATATTTTTCCTTAGAAGTGCATTTGCTGACTGAGCATTGTAGGGGATTCCTCGAAGCGCCAATGGAATTAATAAGACAATAATTAAGGCATTAAAAATAACAGCGCTTAATATTGCGCTCTCAGGTGAATGCAATGACATAACATTGAGTGCTTGAAGAGGTCCATGAGCTGAATTTCTTGTAAGATATATGGAACCAAATATAGCTGGAATAATGGCAAAGTACTTTGCTACATCATTTGCGATGCTAAACGTTGTCAAAGCCCCTCGAGTCATCAGCAATTGTTTTCCGATCTCAACAATCTCAATGAGTTTCGTAGGGTTACTATCCAAATCAACCATATTTCCAGCCTCCCTTGAGGCTTGAGTACCAGTGTTCATGGCAACGCCAACATCTGCTTGGGCCAAAGCCGGAGCATCATTTGTTCCATCTCCCGTCATGGCAACAAGTCGTCCTCCTGCCTGTTCTGAGATTATTCTTGTAAGTTTTATTTCAGGAGTTGCCTCTGCTATGAAGTCATCAACTCCAGCTTCCGCAGCAATGGCAGCCGCTGTTAAAGGGTTATCGCCAGTAATCATAAGAGTGCGAATTCCCATTTTCCTCATCTCTTGAAATCTCTCTTTGATCCCGCCTTTTATTACATCTTTTAGCTGGATAATTCCCTTTATCGTCTTTCCTTCAGAGACGATAAGAGGCGTTCCTCCTGCATTGGAAATTGTCTGAATTACCGAATCTAGTTCTTGAGGAAATGCGCCCTCAAGACTTAGTACATACTTTTTAATCGCATCTACAGATCCTTTGCGAATAGATTTTACAACATTTCCAGCTGCATCAATAAAATCTATACCGCTCATCCGTGTCTTAGCGCTGAAGGGAATAAATGTTGAGTTTGCTATATCTAATGAATCTGCCCTAAGACCAAAGAGATGTTTTGCTAATACAACAATTGATCGTCCTTCCGGGGTTTCATCAGATAACGAGGCGAGCTGCGCTATTCGAGCAAATTCCCTTTCTGGAACCCCTACGACAGGCATAAAAGCCGTCGCCATCCGATTTCCCATAGTAATTGTGCCGGTTTTATCCAGAATAAGTACGTCTATATCGCCTGCAGCCTCAACACACCGGCCGCTCGTAGCAACAACATTTCTTCGAATGAGTCGATCCATTCCAGCAATACCTACAGCACTTAAAAGCGCACTGATTGTTGTCGGGATTAAACAAACCAATAAAGCAATCAGGATTGGAATAGTCGTGACTTGAGAGAGATCTTGACCAGACGCAACTGAAGTATAGCTTGAAAACATCTTCAAAGAGCTTGTTGTAAGAACAAAAATGATAGTAAGACCCGATAGAACAATATTGAGCGAAATTTCATTTGGTGTTCGCTGTCGTTTTGTTCCTTCTATCAACCGAATCATTCGATCCAAAAAGTTATCGCCCGCCTCAGATGAAACCTTAACCTTTATTCTGTCGCTTAAGACTCTCGTTCCGGCAGTAACAGCAGAGCGATCGCCGCCACTTTCACGTATGACGGGAGCAGACTCTCCAGTAATGGCAGACTCATCAATGGAGGCAATTCCTTCGACGACTTCACCATCGGCAGGAATGATATCTCCTGCTAGGCAGATAATCACATCACCCCTCATAAGCTCTGAAGATGGAATTTTGATTTCTATCCCACCTTTTTCTTGCCTCGCATAAGCTTCTATTTTCGTTTTCCTCAAGCTTGCAGCATGGGCCTTACCACGACTTTCAGCAATCGCTTGGGCAAAATTTGCGAAAATGACTGTAAACCATAACCATAGATCGATTTGGATGTTAAACCAAGAAAGATTCCCGTGTATAAGTTCCGCAATAACATAGAAAGTGGTAACTATAGCTCCCACATATGTCACAAACATAACCGGATTCTTCATTTGAATCCGTGGACTGAGCATCTTACAAGCTTCTTTGATCGAGCCTATAATCATCTTAACATCAAGAAAACGAGCATGTTGATACTTCATATGATTCCGTTAAAATGATTGACCTTCTAGCATCAAAAAATGTTCTACAATAGGACCTAAACATAATGCTGGAAAAAAAGAGAGGGCTCCGACAATAAAAATGACACCGACTAACAATATGAAAAATAAGAATGTGTTAGTTGAAAATGTTCCTGCAGACACTACGGAGATATTTTGTTGAGCCAATTGTCCGGCAATGGCAAGACTTGGAATAACAATAGATAGCCTTGCCAAAAGCATCACGATACCTAAAAGCAGGTTGTAATAAGGGGTATTGGCATTGAGTCCTGCAAATGCACTGCCATTATTTGCAGCACATGATGAAAAAGCATATAAAATCTCTGTCAACCCATGAGGACCAGTATTTTCTAGGCTTGTAAGGCCCATTGTCAGAACAGAAGAAACACCTGAGCCTATCAAAATCAAGGCTCCAGGCAACAATACCGCAAAAGTCACCCATTGCATGGTCCGTTTTTCAATTTTTTTACCTAAGTATTCAGGAGTTCTTCCGACCATCAGGCCGGACAAAAACACAGTCAACAAGGTAAACATCAACATACTGCATAAACCAACCCCAACACCCCCAAACACCAATTCCCCAAGCATAAGATTGAATATAGCAACTCCTCCAGCGAGAGGAGAAAGGCTCGATATCATGGTATTTACAGAACCGTTTGCAGTCGCAGTAGTCGCAGTTGCCCATAAAATACTTTGAGTAGAACCAAATCTCGTTTCAATACCTTCTAAAACTGGATAGCTCTTTAAAACAGGATTGTGCAACCCCTGCGAGTACAACGAAATACATACCCCCCCAAGAAAAAAAAAGATCATCGCTCCATAGAGCAGCCAAGCATGCTTTTTTTCATGGGTAAATATTCCATACATATAAACAGAAGCGGCCGGAATCAAGAGAAGAGCTAGTGATTCCAAAAGATTTGTTATGCTATTTGGATTTTCAAAAGGATGAGAGGAATTTGCCCCAAAAAAGCCTCCACCATTTGTTCCAAGTTGTTTTATTGCAATTTGCGATGCAACAGGACCAAGTGGAATCGTTTGCTGATCACCTTCAAGTGTCGTCACGGTAACATAGGGAGAAAGCGTTTGAATAACTCCCTGAGAAAGGAGAACACAAGCAAATACGGCACATAGCGGCAAAAAGAAATAGAGGACTGATCGGGTAAGATCAACCCAAAAATTCCCTATTGTTGTCATGTTTCTCCTTACAATTCCTCGAATGAACGCCAAAAGAACGGCAAGCCCCGTGGATGCGCTTAGAAAGTTTTGAACCGTGAGTCCTAGCATTTGTGTGAGGTAACTCAACGTTGTTTCTCCGGAATAGGCTTGCCAATTTGTATTTGTGACAAAACTTGAAGTAGTGTTAAAGGCCAGATCAAGTGAAGGAGACCGGAAATTTTGTGGGTTTAATGGAAGAGAACCTTGAAGGATCTGCAAGAAAAAAATAAGGATAAATCCAAACAAATTAAAAATGAGAAGCTCCTTGGCATACTTCTTCCAAGTCATTTCTTCAAAAGGATCTACGCCTCCTATTTTATAGCAATACCTTTCCAAGATTCCAAAGCGTGATGAAGAGGCTCTCATCGTCTCTGAAAATAAACTTGCCATATATCGCCCGAAGATTGGCGTCAAACCGAAAAGCAACCCCATGAAGAGAACAATCTGCATCCAATCACATGAAGACATAGCTCTACCTCTAGAATTTTTCTGGGTAAATTAAGGTATAGGTAAGATAGATCAAAATGACGATAGTCAGTGTGCTGGTCAAAAGTACTTCTGTATCCATACTTTAGATTATCTTTTGGTGCTGGTGCAAGTCCCTGGCGAACCTAATAAAAAAATAATTTTATTGCAATTTTATTATTTAATATACACTGCCCTATATCGACAAAATACTTGTGAGAGACTCTTGTATCATGTTGACATAGGCTATAGTTAATTCAGAAATGAGTGAGGAAATGTCAATAAATCAATTCATTCGAGAAAAAAATTCTGAAGTTCTTCACAACCTTCTTAACTCATTATCCGGTTTTGAAATCGCCGCTGCAATATCGCATAAAAGCATAGAAGAACAGCAATTCGTTTTTAGCTGCCTTGATCCAAAACAGGCAGTGGAGACGTTTGACTACCTTCCACTAAGAACACAGAAAATAATCCTTCACGCACTGCCTACTCTTCAAGTTGCAGCCATGTTGGCAGAAATGCCGCCAGATGATCGAACACAACTCCTCGAAGAACTTCCAAAAAAGATCGTAAACGAATACTTAAACCTTTTGCCCCCTAGCGAACGATCTCTTTCAATAACGCTTCTTCAATATCCCGAGGAAAGTGTTGGACGCTTGATGACGACCGATTATCTTACCGTCAGAATGAATTGGACAATCTCGCAAGTTCTAGATCATATACAGGCCTATGGGCATGACAGCGAAACAATCGATGTAATCTACGTAGTTGATGAATACAATAAGCTCCTCGATGACATCCGGCTTAAAGAATTTCTTTTTGTACCTAAAGGTTCTAAAGTTGCTGAAATAGCCGATCATAAATTTACGGCACTCCCTGTCGAAGCGAAGGCTGATGGGGTTATTAATACATTTAAAGAGCAGGATCGAGTTGCATTGCCGGTTATTAATTCTGCAGGGACACTTTTAGGAATTGTCACTATCGATGATATCCTCAGGCTAGCCTCAGAACAAACAACAGAAAATATGCAGAAGGTGGGCGGAATGGAAGCTCTAGACGAGCCCTATATGGAAACGCCCTTCTTCGAGTTAATGAAAAAACGAGCTCACTGGCTCGTCCTCTTGTTCATCGGTGAAATGTTCACGGCGACAGCAATGGGATACTTTCAAGCCGAGATCTCAAAAGCCGTTGTTCTTGCCCTTTTTCTCCCTTTAATCATTTCAAGTGGAGGAAACGCAGGCTCTCAATCATCAACACTTATTATCCGCGCTATGGCTCTGGGTGAAATCAAGTTACGGGATTTTTGGCTGATTATGAAACGAGAGATTCTTTCTGGTATATTTCTTGGATGTATTTTAGGTCTTGTAGGATTTGCGAGAGTTACTCTTTGGAGCTCATTTTCTGATATCTATGGTGCCCACTGGTTTTTAATTGCCCTCACCTTATGTTTTGCTCTGATTGGAGTCGTCCTCTGGGGATCCTTCATAGGATCTATGCTTCCGCTCCTCCTCAGGCGAGCAGGCATCGATCCTGCAACATCCTCAGCGCCCTTAGTAGCGACCGTTGTGGATGTCGTAGGTATCGTCATTTACTTTTCCATCGCTATGATAACCTTGAGGGGATCTCTATTGTAAAGGGTTACATATTTTTTTGAACATAACCATGAGCTATTTAAGCTCTTGTGGTTGATATCTAGGTATTAGATGCACCTGAAAAATAAGTAAAGCCAATGTAACCGCAATAGATGCAGCAAATAGCATCGTGACCGCTAAGGTGAAAGGATTCCCATTATAAAGGTATCCCGCTGCTGCAACTAGAAGTGAGCAAACAAGCGATCTCATTCCCATAACAGCAGAGGATGCGGTTCCCTTCATTTCAGGAAAGACCTCTAATGATGCCGTGAAAATGACAGGGTAAGATATTGCATTTCCAATAGATAGAAGCATCATCGTGGATGTTACAAGATATGCAGACATGGGTGAAATAAGGCTGACAAAAGCAAAAAGAATTGTAGCAACCCCACTGAGAGTGATTCCAATCCTTGCAGATCTATAGGAGCCAATTCGTGATATGATATACCCTGAAATGATACTAAAAACCGAAAATGCTCCAACAATCAGCGCTTGGTGAGTAGCATATGCCCTCATTGAAAAACCATATGTTTCCATATATAAAAATGGCGCACACGCTATAAAACACAAGTACATCGCATAAAAGATGCTTGGAACAAGAGATGAATATATAAAGCTGGATGTTGATAAGAGTTTTTTATAATTTCTTGCTATGTGTAAAAAATTAAATGGAACTCTCACATTTTTGGTTTCAGGGAGTATGAGATACAATAGGACCCAAGACAACAATGATATGGCAGCCACAATTCCATAACTACCCCGCCATCCTACGACTTCATTAATACAGGCACCTATAATCGGAGCTATTGCCATAAGTGTTGTTAAGAGTGAATTCATGACTCCGATAAGCCGGACAGCCTGACGCCCTTCATACATATCAGATATCATCACAAATACAACTACGGCTGAGGTGCTTGCACCCAAGCCTTGAATGAATCTTGAAACCAGAAGCCACTCTATTGAAGGAGATAGAACACATCCAATAGCGCCAATAGCTAATATTGCATTACCAATAACCATTGTATGACGCCGGCCAATCGACTCACATAAGGGTCCATAGAAAATACTGGAAAGAAAAAATCCTAAAAAATTTAGGGCAATCGTTAATTGAATTATCGCCTCTGAAACAGCAAGATCCTGAGCCATGAGGGGAAACCCAGGAACAGAAATGTCAACTTCAATACAACAAGCAATCAATGCAAGAATAAATAAAATGGGCAAAAATTTTTTTGTCATAAAAGATTTAGAATGTGGGGAATCCGAAAGGAATATTTTGATATTGTATCTATCTCAAATAGATCTCATCAAGAAATTAATTATATCTACCTATCTTCTAAATTCGTTCATCGCGAATCATCGGAATATATCTTTTTCACTACATACTGAGCAAATGGAGTAAGTTCTTCGCGGTTACTCGTTGAAATATCTACCCAACGAGTAATCTCCTCAGGAGACGCTCCTTCATGAGCGGAAAAAGTACCGACAAGATAAATGATTCCGACAAGATGGTAGTCGATAAGTACGCCATTTTTCTCGTATGTACCTCCATGAGTCGATATCCCAAACAAATTAAAATCACTTCCTAATAAGGCAGCTTCTTCAATAAGCTCTCTTTGAAGCGCTTCTTCGGGCGTTTCTCCAAATTCAATTCCGCCTCCGGGAAGATCCCATAGTCCAATAAGAGGTCCTGACCTTTTCTGAGCTAAGAGAATTTCAGATCCAATGCGGAGGACTCCATATGAACCATATCGCTGCATTTTATTCATTCAATAACCTCTGTATGCAAAATACTTGAAATCAAGAACATCTACTTTGCAAATCAAAAAATCCGATTTCTTAAAATCAAACTAATAATTCCAATAAATTCAGTTTAATACCATTTTGTTATACAATTCAAAACAGGCATTTTAAACTAAAATGTGCTCATTCGAATAATTAACCAAGGTATACATAATGATGAATCTCTCGTTAATGAATTATCTCTACAGACAAAAACATTCCCAACACAAATTCATGATTATTTGGGTTCTTCTTTGCTCCTTCTTCTGTTTAAACATTGAGGAAGTTTCTGCAAAAGCTACAAATAGTAAATCTCAGATAGAATCCCCTATCGATTCTACGGTTAAATCCAAGAGCTCGTCCGATCTCGCTTTGCGAAAGGCTAAACTTTGGAATGAAGTTGTCGATTATGCCCAAAAGCAACTTCCGCAAGAGGGAATTCTAAAGGCTAAAGAAGACGGATATACCTATCTTAAAGTTGATGATAGATACATAAAAACGCTTTTTCCCATGCTTGACCTGCAAAAGGAAGGCTTCAATGAACCTCCCTATTTTAGATCAAAAATCGCACCCGGCGCTCACATTAGCGTGTTCCACGAAGATGAAAATATACAGGTTTCAGAAATAGGGAAAACCTTTCGCTTCACGCTTAAAGAAATAAAGCTTGTCCACACAAGAAACGCTTCATATGTTGTTCTTCAAGTAGCTGCACCCGAGCTAGAAAAGCTCAGAGAATCATATGGCCTCAAGCCGAAACTTCAAGGTCATGAATTTCATATCTCGCTAGCTAAAAAGAAATCAAGGCACAGTTAAGTAAAACACAAAATTTAACCACCTTGCGTATGGAGCAGGTAAGTCAACCCTGTTTCATACGTAAGTCAATCTGTTTCAAATTACTTTAGCTGGTACTTTTTCATGAAAGAAGAAGGATACCTTTCTCCATGAATATAGCCCTTCAAACCAATCTCATCAAGAAGAGTGACCTCATCATCAAGATGTACTTTCAGAGAATCAATATTTTCTTGAAGGTGCTCAGGACGTGTAGTCCCAAACAATGGGATTATTGAGGGAGACTTCCTCAGAAGCCATGCAAGAGCCAATTGACTTGGAGAGCACTTCTTTTTTTGCCCCATTGCCTCTAAGAGCTCGACAATTTTCAAATTTTTATCCAAATTACTTTCCTGAAATCGAGGCATACTACGTCGAAAATCATCTTCAGATAGATCCTGCATCGACCTGATCTTTCCGCTTAGAAACCCTCGACCAACGGGACTGTATGCAACAAATCCTATATTTAACTCTTCGCATACATCCAAAACTTTATCTTCTGGATCTCGTGTCCACAATGAATATTCAGATTGAAGAGCGGAAATCGGATGTACAGCATGGGCTCGTCGGATAAGCTCCGGAGACGCTTCAGAGAGTCCCAGATAACGCACTTTCCCTTCAGACACAAGCTTTGACATCTCTCCAATCGTTTCTTCAATAGGGGTATCAGGGTCTGGCCTATGTTGATAATAGAGATCTATGACCTCTATGCCCAGATGTTTAAGGCTTTTTTCACACTGCTGTCGCACATATTCAGGCTTTCCGCAAACGCCTCTGAAGGTCGGATCATCTACTTTTCGAAGAATCCCAAACTTGGTGGCTATAACAATCTTATCTCGAAATTGCCTTGTTGCAACACCAACAAGCTCTTCGTTCCTGCCAAATCCATACATATCTGCTGTGTCAAAAAGAGTAATGCCTAAATCAAAAGCTCGGTGAATTGTCTCAATGCATCTTTGTTGATCAGGCATGCCATAGAATTCGGACATTCCCATACAGCCGAGTCCTAAAGCGGAAACTTTCAATTCACCCAACATCTTTTTCTTCATATATTTCCTCTAAGATTGGCCTCACTTAAGATTGGATTCACTTTATTTGAGCCGATTTCCATGCGCTATAATAGAGATCCACATCAGAGACAAAATCTCTATGCCGGTGCTGCCAACCCAATAATCGTTTTGCACGTTCATTTGAGATATATTGATCAGCTAACAGCCCTTCAACCAACTTTCCATATCTCCGAATCATTTCATCTGATGGAAGAACGCGTATAATATCCTCAAGATTTTGTGTCGTATCAATCCCTGAAGCAGAGGCTACAGATATAGCCATTTGTTTGACTGTGTGATGTGAATCATCAACAATATTAAATACGACCCCATTTATCTCTTTTTCAGCTGCAAGTACATATGCATGAGCCAGGTCCTGGCGATGCACCATAGCCCAATGATTATCTCCACTCCCTGCAATCTCAACAAAACCTCTTTGAGCAGATAAAAACCAATCCGTAGTCAAACCTTTACTCCCTCCGTAGACACATCCAGGACGAATGACTACCGTACGTAAATGAGTTGATGCCGCACCAAGTATCATCTCTTCTAGAGGCACTCTCCATTTAACAAGATCTAGAGATGTATTTGGAGAGCTTTCATCAAAAAGCTTATTCCCTGTATTCCCCATATTCCAAATACCCGAGGTATATATAAAGCCCTTTGAAACACCTTTCGGGATCTGTAAAGAAAGCAGAATTGATTTTATAAGGTATTCTTCTAATTGGACTCCTCTTGGTGAATTCTCAAATGCGCAATGGACAACAACTTCTGCCATCGAAAGGGCATCCATAAAGGAATTTGGATTTGAAAGATCACCTATCACAGGATTCACTTCTAAGCATCGTAAAGCCCTAGCGTTTTCTTCTGAACGAACAAGCCCAAATACTGTATGACCTGCAGTACGAAAGGCCTCAGAAACTGCTTGACCTATGTATCCCGCCGCTCCAGTTACAAACACTCGCATATGGAATCCTTTATTGATTACTTAAATGACCTTATAACTTTGTATATTAAAATAATATTTTGATATAAAAAGAGAAAATTTGACCTCGATTATAAAGTACTCCTATTTGGTGAACCATGAATCCAAATTCCAAACTGTACTTCTATTTTTTTTATTTATTTCTCGCGATCTTAGTGTTCCTCTTCATCAATAACTGGCTACGAGCAACACCCGTTTCTCAAATAACTCCCAAAAAAGTCTCTAAAGACTTTGTTAGTGAACCATCTGAAATACAAGGAATTCCTATGAACAGATTTCATAGCCTTACACCTGAAGAAGAAAAAATCATTGTAGAAAAAGCAACGGAACGCCCCTACAGCGGTACATACAATAATATGTTTGATAAAGGTGTTTACATTTGTAAACGATGTGATGCTCCCTTATTCCTCTCATCATCCAAATTTTTATCAAGCTGTGGATGGCCAAGTTTTGATGAAGAGGTTCCTCATGCAATTGAAAAAAAAACAGATGCCGATGGAGAACGAACTGAAATACTATGCAAGCGCTGTGGAGCTCATTTAGGGCATGTCTTTGAGGGAGAGGGGCTAACCGCAAAAGATGTTCGCTTCTGTGTAAACTCGCTCTCGCTTTCATTTATTCCTGCATATACTTCCGAAGGCTATGAACGAGCAATCTTCGCTGGTGGATGTTTTTGGGGAGTTGAATATCTACTCAAAGAATTCCCAGGGATAGTGAAGACACAAGTCGGCTACATCGGAGGAAGTGTCATCAATCCAACTTATAAAGAGGTCTGTACTGGAGAAACAGGTCATTGTGAGGCAACAGAAGTGATCTTTGATCCTAAAAAAACAAGCTACAAAGCTTTATGTAAATATTTTTTCGAGATTCATGATCCGACTCAGATCGATCAACAAGGACCAGATATAGGAAATCAATATCGTTCTGCCATCTACTATCTCACCACAGAGCAAAAAGAAACAGCCATGCAGCTGATAGCCATTTTGAAGAAAAAGGGGTTTAATGTAGTAACACAAGTGTTACCTGCAACACACTTTTACCCTGCAGAGGACTATCACCAAGATTACTATAACAAAACAGGAAAGACTCCCTATTGCCATGTTCGTGAAGCTCGCTTCGATGACAATTAAATGTTTTAATAAATCTATCGATTGTTCAAGTTATTTCGGCACATTCCTAATTTGAAAGAGAAATGGAAGCGACATGCATTGAGTTAAGACAGAAAATAAAACTAAGGATCCTACTGAGATGTCATAAAGAATACCCATAGTAGAACTCCCCAGAAACCAAAAAATACCAAACCATAGATTGAACATGCCATAGGCACTTGCCCGCCTATCCTTACTCACGAGATCAGCAACTACGGCTCGCATAATCGATTCCTGAGCTCCAAGGCCGATACCCCAAAGGATAATCCCAATCAACGCAAAGGGAAAACTATTCGTAAATACGAACGGAGCAAATAGCGACGCAAGCGGAAGTACAAGAATCAAAATTGAAATACCTTTCCTATCGTAGAACCGACCGAAGACTAAGGCAGAAACTCCATCAGCGGCCATTGCGATAGAGAATAGAACAGGAATCATTGCCGAAGAAACTGTGGCCGTTTTTTCGAAATGATATGCGATCAATGGGAAATCAACATACCCCGCAGCTATGCAAGAAATCGCAGCTATAAACAACCAATAGGTATTTGTGAATTCTTTAGTTAATAGCGAAGAACTCTCCGCTTCAAAATCTTGAGGTTTTGGGTAGAGTCTTTTTGCACACCATAAAACGCTGAGTGCACATATCGCAGGGATTCCAAGAACTATAAACCCCTCTTGATAACCTCCCTTGTAATAAAGAACAGCACTCATGAGCAAAGGACCCATGATAGCACCAATTTGATCTAAAGCTTCATGAAATCCAAAACCGAACCCTCGCCCTACCTGCCGGGTCGCATAAGAGAGAAGAGCATCTCGGGCCGGCGTTCTGAAGGCTTTTCCAAAGCGCTCCATAATCATTAGACCTGCCGCTGTTTGCCAGTTACCTGATAGAGCAAGTAATGGAACAGCAAGAAGATTGATTACATATCCAATACAGGTGATGGTCCAATACTGTTTCGTTCTATCGCTAATATACCCTGAAATAATGCGAAAACTATATCCTACCAACTCCCCAAAACCAGCTACAAATCCAACAATAGCTCCGGACACCCCCAAGAATGCTAAAAATTGCCCTGAAATACTTTTAGCGCCCTCATAGGTAATATCAGCGAAAAGACTAACAATACCCATGAGAATTATAAAGATAAGAGCTCTATTTCTCTCTCCAGAGCCCTGCATAACGACCTCAAACTTGTGGAAGATGCAAAGCCAACGGAAAATCGATTTCAGGATCAATGATATTGTTAAAATAGTTAGTAAACATATTGATATTAATCGCCAATATAAGCTCCACAATCTCCTGATCCGTTACCCCCTGCTTCTTGAAGATATCCAGCTCCTCTTGCGGGATTCTACCTCTCTTTTCAATAACATTTTGTACAAATCGCAGTATCGCGGCATCCTTTTCATCCATAGATTGAGCCGCTCGAGCTAATTCAATTTCTTCCCCACCTAATCCTTTTAAAGCCGCAATCATAGAATGAGCGGATAGACAGTAGTTACATTTATTTATTTGTGCAGTCGTGAGGGCTATCTTCTCTTGGAGTTTCGGAGAGAGTGATGTTTTTCCTAGAGCATCATTTAAACCCAAAAATACTTGAAGAACAAGCGGAGAGTTCGCCATATGTTTAAATATATTAGGAACTTTGCCCATCTGTTTTTCAAGGCCTTGATAAAGAGACTTGACCTGTTCCGAGGCATTCTCTCTTTCAACTTTTGATATACGACTCATACAATTCCCTCCGACTATAGTATTGCTACACATCATTATTTCTACACATCGTGATCTTTTTGATGCATATCAAAGTTCTGGACTAGGAGGAGGAGTAAAAAATCAAAATATTCTATTTATAAAGAATCTGTTGTAGCTTCTTTTTTACTTCAGGCCACTCAGATTCTACAATCCGAAACCACGCAGTATCACGGCTGCGATCTTTCATAATCATATGACTCTCTTGAATACCTTCAAATTTGAAACCTAAACGCAATGCCGCCCTGCGAGATCGTTCGTTTTGGGCATCACATTTCCATTCTACACGGCGATACCCCAAATCAAAAGCATGCTTGAGCATCAGATAAGTCGATTCTGTATTAGCCAGCGTGGCTTGAACAATCGGACTATACCATATACCGCCCAGCTCAATCTTTAAATGCGGAGGGCTGTTATTCATCAAATTAGCCACTCCTACCTGCCTGTTAGAAAGAGTATCGAATATACAAAGGCATAGTCCGTTTAAAGCATTAACATAGGGAAGCAAACTCGCTTCAAATTCGCGTAGATTGTAAAAGGGACCATCAAACATATAACGCCAAATCAATTCATCTGAATCATAGGCATCTATGGATCGATTATTTAAGCTAATAGGCGTTCCATTAGAAGCTTCAAAAAGAGCTTTTCCATCACGTGCAATGACCATAGGCTCTAGATGCACATATCGCCCCGTAAGCTTTATGAAAGCGGGTTTTTCTGGCACCAGTTGTCGCCTAGAAAGAATGTCTGCCGATAACGCAGACAAAGATCGAAAATCTGCCATAGCCCATTTTCCTTCTTTGGACAAAAGTTATGAGCGAAGGCTCTAACCCGGTTATCCACCCACCCGAATTACTTCGGGTATTTTCGAAACAGAATAGCATTATCCTGTTCAATCTCAGCAACGATTTCACAAGACTCTAAAAGCTTACAGAAGGATTTGATCTTAGGTTGTTTCCCTTTAACTGTGGTAAAAAGATTTGAAAGAAGAATATACCCATCTGTCTTTACCTTAGGAATAAAGAGCTGAACATCCTCGAGTGCACCTTTCTCAGAATAATCGCCATCTAAATGCAGAAAATCGATTGACCCTATTTGGTTAACAGCCTTGTTAGACGGATTCCGAATCGGAAAGCAATAAGGAGTTAATTCCCACTTATTAATCATACCTCGAAACTTATCGTATGCCACATTCATGTTTACATTGGCCCACCAATGCTTGTTTGGATCATCATTATCCAAATATTTAATAGCTTCTGGGTTTGACCATGCGTCTATTGCGTAAATTTTTCCATGCTGCAAATACTTGAGAGTTGCAGCGATCGGCAATACAGATGATCCCGAAAATGCACCGATTTCAACACACACTTTTGGTCGCGTAACAAGCACTACATCCATTAACAAATTAACTTTCTCTGGAGTGCACCAGCTATTAACCAAGCTCTGAGCCACCATTACTTTGAGATCCTGAAAAGCTTGGACTTGCAGCCGATCAAGTGAAAAAGGATCTTCATCTTTGAGAGCAACTTGAGGATCCCAATCGGCGTGAATGACGACGGAACTTGTGCATAGGATACCACAAATAAGAGCCCTCAATGGTATCTCGCAAATAGAATGTATAAAACTTTCAATGGTTTTCATAAGCATCTCTTTTTTCATCGGTATAAGGAGTGTCCTGCACGTTTTGCTTTATAATAATGGCTACTTTGTAAAATTCTTATTACATATGAGGGAGCACACCTTAAAGAAGAAAAGAGTTTAACTAAAGAAAAAATGAAGCCGCAGAGGCACTCTGCTCGAAGAACTTGTCATACATAGCTTCAAAGCCTCCGATGTGAAAAAGAGAGGCATATCACGCTCCTTAATTAGATCTATTTTTTCATGATTGAAAACAAAACAACACGCATTTACAAGAACCAAACCAGAGCTTCATTAAACATAAAACATATTTTGGTTGATATTTTATGCAAAAAATAGTTTCTCTTACGTTATTCCTAGCCATAATCTACTCATTTACAGGACAAATACTCTCTAAAGAGCAAATTTCCGAAAGAAATTCAAGCCTTGGGGAAAATGAACCAGCTTTCAAGCCGGTCCTTCCACGATCATTTGATATTGATCAAATTATTGATCATGTTCTTATCATCAGCGATGTCGATGGAGTGATTCGTAGCCATCCTGACGACAAACGGATTCCTGAAAATATCGTTTACACAATAAAGCAGCTCCTCAGAACGAACAAAGTCCAGATGGCGTTTATATCGGGATCACCATTAACCCGCACGGAAGATGCCGGAGAGTGGCAATTGGATGTCTATCCGCTCGAGAAGCTCTTTCTTCCTGAGTTTGAAAATGAGATTGAAGAAGGGAAAATAGTCATATATGGGGCAATGGGAGGCCAATTTCTCTCGAGCTCAAATCAAGTTTTCTATCAAAAGTTCTACTCACCCTATCAAATAGAAGAGGGTTGTAAAATACTTTTAAAGTCATTCTTAGAAGAAGTCTCTGTTCAAGGGAGCTTAAGTCAAAAAAAACAAGCTTTCATTATCCTTCATAGCCTTAAAATGCTTGCCCCTTCAAACCAAGCTAATAATGGATTAGCAAATCAATCGCCTTATCAACACCACTCGCTTGAAGTTTTAAAAAATATCGTTCTCTCGATTCGAGCAAATATCGACCCCAATTTTCGCTTAATCAATCGAGGCAATGAAGTTGAGTTTCATGCAAGTGATACCGCATGGAACTTTGAACGAATTCAGATCTCTGTATCAAGAGAGCTTCAAAAAAACGCCTGTTTTTCAAATATAGTCGATCAAAAAAAGCAGTGCTATTATGGAAGTCACTGGATCAAGATCAGCCATATTTCAAAAAAGGACCCAGCAACCTCTTTCATCGAATCCTATCGAAAAACGTATCCTGAACGTTCACCGCTCATATTAGCCTTTGGAGATGGATCTGTTGACTTTCCGATGTTCGATGTTGCACACCTGGCTTTTTTTGTTGGGAGTTCTTCACAGGTAAGCAAACAAAAAAATATAGGAAAACTCCCCTTAGTCATTGTTCGTGATTCTGAAGGAAAGGATTCCTGCCATGTCGATGGAACTTTTCGAATTTTATCAGCTCTTGAATCTTCCATGGGGAGAGAGTTTAACCATTTTCCCTATATAAGTGCTCCCACAGGGAACTCAGCATTTGACTCTCCAAGCTGGAATCTTGTATCACTTAACGATATTCAAAACGCCGAGTATATCACGAATGAACTCAACCTCTCCGAATAAAACATTTGTAGTCCACATTGACCCAACGGATAAGGACATAGGTCTCATTGAAAAGCTTGAAGCACACCAAAGAGGTATACTTCATAGAGCTTTCTCTATTTTTATTTTTCGAGACCACAGACACTCCACTGAAGTACTCATTCAAAAAAGGGCTTCGGATAAGTACCACTCAGGAGGGCTTTGGACTAATACATGCTGCAGCCACGCGGAAGCACATATTCCAGTTGAAATTACGGCACAAAAAAGATTAAAGGAAGAATTTGGTTTTACCTGTCCACTTCATCATGCAGGGACATTTTTATATAAAGCTGACGTCGGAAATTCACTCATCGAACATGAAATTGATCATGTCTATACTGCCTTTTGCTCACCTTTAAAACTTCATCCGAATCCTGAAGAAATCGAAGATTTTCAGTGGATTGATATTGAAAAGCTTGAGCAATGGATGAAGACAAAACCGCATGACTTTACAGCATGGTTTGAAAAGGCATTTGATATAGCATTGAAGTATATCCGAACGACAAAGAGCTCGTCTTAAGCCAACTTGTATATAGGTTTGTTTTGCCCTACCGGCGTTCATCGTTGAGTCGAGCAAAACAATGCCTTTTTTTTAAGATGACTCATTGAGCTTCTTGAGCATTTCTAGTTTCTTACGCGCATATGGATTGTCAGGACGCAGTTTAATCGCTTTGTCAAAGTGTTCATATGCTCGTAAAAGATCCTTTTGCACACCGACTCCATCTTCCATTAAAAGAGCTCCGAGGCGGCAATGAGCAAATGACTCATCAGGATTGATAGTCAATGCTTTTATATAATAATCATGCGCTTTCAATCGATCTTTGGGAACAGATTGTCCTACACCTATCCGGTACGTTTCGCCTAAATAAGCATGAAATAGAGAAGAGTTCGGCTCATTGTGTGCTTTGTTTAAAAGCTCTTTATAAAAGTTTTCTAATCTATCCTCTTCAAAAATAGAGGACCATTCTTCGTCGTAGAGGAGGTTTAAATAACCAATAATCGCGCTATTATTTTGAGGTGTTGCACCTGAAGCATCTTCAAAATGTTGAAAGGCTTTTTTCAGATTCTGATCAACTCCTATATCTCCTCGTTGATACAGCAGGCCAAGCGACGCGTGTGCTGAAGAATTATCATCTAACTCTATAGCTTTTAGTAACTGTTGTTCTGCAAGTTTCGGGTCTTTTTCTATACCTTCGTCCCCGTTTCGCAAGATTTCACCTAGATAAGCATAAGCATTACTTAATGACACACCACAATCAACAGCAGTTTTGAGATGAGAATAGGCCTCTTGTTTTTTTACAGGGACTGTATCAGAGTCTTCAAACAATAAACATCCCAAATAGGCATGCGCCAGTGGATTTTTCGGGAGTAGCTTGATAGCATTCTTATAATATTCATAGGCCCGCATCCTATCTACTTCAACACCACTGCTTCCAATCTCATAGATCCTGCCAAGAGCCGTGTGAGCCCAACTAGAAGTCGAATCAAGCTCAAGTGCCGTTGTAAGATGAATAAATGAATCTTTAAAATCTTGAACATCTCTTCCTAGATCCTGAAGCCACAAACCAAGGTATGTGTGTGCAAGAGCACAATTTCGATCAATTGTTAGAGCCCGAACGAAATGGTCTTTAGCTCCATCTAAATCTGGAGGAAAAAGATCTCCTTTGCCATACCACATCAATCTGCCTAAAAATGTAACAAGAACCGCGGCTTTAGGGTCCATTTCAATATATTTCTTAAGAAGTCCGATGGCGTACTCTATGTCACATTCAGCTAAATGAATCCAGGCGGCTTCATTTACAGGCTCGCAGCAAAGAGCCATCTCTAAGCACTTTTTTGCCTCCTCAAGATTTGGGGCTACGACAGGGAGGCCATAAGTATAAATCCTACCTTTAAGAGTTAATGCAAGAGTATTATCTGGACTCTTTTGCAATATTCTATCAAGCGTCTTATGAACAAAAGAACTAGAAAGCCATTCATCTACACAAAGACATGCTCCAAGACGGGGATCCAGAGTACGCCTATATAAAGAATATAGATTTTTTTTAAAGCTCTGCATGTCGATATGCTTAAGCGCAAAAAAAGCATCTTTAATATCGTTGTATATCAATTCAATGATAAAGGAAATATCTCCATTTGCATCTGCTTGCTGATTCTCTAAAGTGCGTAGCGCAATTTTGATCTGCATCTCCACACGAGTGATTAAGTCCAGGCCTTGTAAAGCAGTGGCAAACTCAAATACTAATTTAAGTATTTCGTCTCTCTTTCCGTTCTTTTGAGAACTCTCATTACTTTCTAAATCAATCATTTGAAATTCGGAAAACTCATCTGAAGAGATCCTATTCCAAAGATAGTGCAACTTGATGGATGTCAGCCTTGTGTTAGGATCCTCAATTTTTTTACTCGTTCTAAAGTAAGAACTCAGTTTCAAGGCATCGTAATAACCAACTCTTTTCCCATTATTTTCTATTACAGCCAAAAGCAAAGGTCTCGACTTTTGAAAAGAAACAAGATTAGAAACCATTTCGCACGAAATGGTGCACATTTCATTTTCGATTTCACGAAGTGGTACGGTTAGATGAGATGTTTGTGTTACAGGATGCATTATTACCCACGTATATTCTTAAAAAGAGGTGTAACTAAGACTTGAAAGCAATCTCATGCCTGAAGAATTTGCTCTATTATATTTAACTTCGAAGTAACATATCGTTGATTTGGGCAAAGTACCAAAGCCCTTTTCAAATAACAAGAGGCTTGTTTAAGATCCACAGCAAGCCCTTGGCCACCCTCAATCAAAAGGGCTCCTATACGGGATAGAGCAAATATATTGTTTTGATTACTGCTCAGACTCTTCATGAAAAATTCATGTGCTTTAGAAGGATTTTTATCCAAAAAACCCTCTATTCCTATGCGATATAATTCGCCATGATATGCAAGCGCAACTGCGGATTCATGGTTCTTTTGAAGATTATCAGCAGCCATTTCATATAAATTACGTAACTCGTCTTGCGGGAAATAACCCCACTCTTCCTCAATCAAAAAATTACAATAATAAGTAAGAGATAATGTATCTCGAGAAATTTCATAATATTTTTTGAAGTGGATATATGCCTTTCCAATATTTGGGAGAGTAAGGTTTGCCAATGGACTTCTTAGTCTTGTTCGATATAAAAGCCCTAGCGATCTGTGAACCAAAGGAGAAATACTGGAAATTGTCGTAGTTTCAAGTGCCTTAAGTAGATATTTTTCAGCATTGAACAGATCACATTCAATACCGACTCCACCAGTCCTCAAAAGCTCCCCAAGATGGTAATAACAACGAGGATCTTTACATCCCAGGCTTAATGCCTTTGTAAGGTATTCATATGCAAGCTTCTGATTCATAGGCTCCTCATCAAACCCATTCATCATAAGCAAGCCCAAGTACATATGTGAAATATCACAGCCAGGATCTAATTCTATAGACTTCTGAAGATGTTCATGAGATTTTTTGAAATTCGGCTTCAAGCTTTCCATCCCTTCAAAAAATATCGCTCCTAAAAGAGAATTGATGGCTGAGGCTCTAGCCGGCATATGAAGTGCCTTATCCAAATAAAACAAGGCTTTTTCAATATTTTTTTTGACCCCATTACCAGAAATTAAAAGCCTGCCAAGCAGCTCACAAGATGATGAATTTGGATTAAACTCTACAGCTTTTTTATAGTACTCATAGGCCTGATTATGATCAGGTTGCACTCCAAATATTCCGTAGTAAAAACAGTCACCTAACCTCTTATAAGCTTTCTCATTACGAGGGTCTATTTCAATAATTTTATGTAAATATTGAACAGCCTGTTCTTGTTCATTCAGAGAATTTGTATTTGCTCCTAAGATATTAGCGAGACAAAAATAAGCTAAAAGACATCTTGAATCGATTTTAAGAGCTTTTTCAATTAACTCCTTGGCTTGCTTCAAATTATCGCCCTGATTTTCTTTAGAATTCTTTAAAACTACGTGTGCCGAAAAAGTTAAAAGGATTGGATTCTCAGGTTCTTTTAAAAGCTCCTGCCTGATTAATACTGTTGCTCGCTCCATCGAGATTTCTAAGAGATTTTTCCAAGCTTGTAGATTGTCATTTCGAAGACATATGGCTCTTTCAAAACAGACACGTGCTACCTGATCTTTTTGCTCGACAAAACAATCTTCTCGCCTATGCCTCAATCCTTTTATCGTGAGTGCTAAAACATTACCAGGATCTTTTTGCAAGATAGAGTCTAATTCTTCATCTATAAATGATGTTTCGATCTCATCTAAGCAGAGGCAGGCTGCAAGACGATTATCTTGCGTCCTCTTATATAATTCTTGAAGAGACTTCTTATAATCACTCATATAAACATATTTTATATTGATAAATTCAGTGATAATCTCGTCGTATATAAGTGCAATGAGTTTGTCCAGACTCTCATTCTTTTGATCTTGTTCGTAATTGATATATCTCAAAGCTGTCCTAATCTGCGCATGAATTCGTTTAGCTATATCAGGCTCTAGGCAAGCAGCTGAGACATCAGAAAGTTTCTGCAAATTTGCTTCACTAAGAAATTCGTTTGCTTTGGTTTCGATTCTGCCAAATTCTGTAAAGGTATTACGAGCTATGAGATTCCAAAGATAGTACACCTTTATTGATGTTTCTTTGGTTATGGGGTCTGCAATCTCTTTTCCTGCACTAAACTTATGAGTAAGCTCTCGTGCATCAAAATACTTATTCGAATGGTCCGCATACTCAATAATTGCCAACGCAAATGGGCGCTTATTTTGGTAAGATACGAGGCTGCCAATTTCTTGATCTCTTATGCCGCAGACCTGTTGTTGAAAATTTTTTAGCTCAACTGACAAAGGCACCATATTTTCCTACAAATTATTTTTGTATAACATAATAACAAATTATCAATTGGTTCTGAATATAAGTTAAATTCACAAAAATTCGATTACAAACAAACTAGAGATATCCATACACTGGGTGTATTTAAGAATATCTAGATATACAGAACATGTGTAATAAAATTTTATTTTTACATCATGTCATATTCTAAGAAGAAATTTCTCTTTTCTTGCTTCCCTCAATATATTTTTGACTATTTTGCGACGAACTGACAAATTTAATCTTTAAATTTGTCAGTTCTGTGCTATGATCAGGTTTGTATGATTACAAATGCGAAGGAGGGTTTTATGAAAAATAAAGCCTTAATTTTTGGTCTTTGTCTTTTTTTTATGTCTCAGCTTCCGTTGGGCTCTTCGGCTATGGCAAATTCACCACGCCAATCTGGGCCTTATGATAGTCTCAATGAGATACCTCCTGATGAACCAGATACTCCTCCTGAAATAGGCAACAGTGTTGGGCCCTATTATTACCCAATGCCTGCACAGCCTGCACCACAGCAATCGCAAACGAACAGCGGTCCTTAATTCATTCTCAAACAAGAGGAGGAAAAATATTTACTCCTCTTGTTACGTCTTATTGACCTAGAAATATTTAAACAAAAACAAATGATTAAATTTTTTATGTTATAATAAAGAACGAAAAGATAGCTCTCAATAGGAGGGTTTTATGAACTTCCTTAACAGGTCATTTTTCTGCGGTTGCTTTCTCTTTCTAGGAAGCTTAACTGCTCAACCCACAACTTCTTCTCAGACAAGCACGTCAAGTACGCCCAATTCTAGTGTATCATCTTTATCCTCTACAACACCAAACACACCCGTTATTCTTCCATATAGCGATATCAATTACTATGACACCACCCCAGTTGTTGCTCCAGGCGTTGGCTACTTTGGAGCAGATGTAGTAGCCCCAGGTTATTATGGTGGCTCATACTATACTAACCACCGCGGATATCACGACTGGAACCATCATGATTGGAGCCACAACAGTAATTGGAACCATCATGATCTTGCTGGCATTGCCCGACATGATGGAAGAGGCACTGGCGTTGCGAATCACACCCGCACTGCAGCTCATCATAACCAGGCTCATCATGTTCAAGCCCATCATAGCGGTGGTCATGCTGGAGGCCATCATGGTGGAGGTCACCGAAAGTAACGCAGGTGGCTTGAGCCTTGATTAAGACGCCCTGAGATGTTTTTTATGGGAAATTTTGCGGGAGAAGTACACCTACTTCTCCCAGAACTAGTGGTTGCTCACTTTACATCATTCTTTTTAAGTATCTTTGCCTAGATTGTCTGAAGAGATATTTAAATGAGCTATTTTCATCTTGCCAGAGGACAATTAAGGAAGGGTTTGTTTTGCCCCTTATTATAAAAGGCATATAAACACCTTTAATCGATATTCGCATTTAGTAGCCCATCCTGTTTTTTAAAATATCTTTTAAAATTTGTAGCAAATATTATTTGAACGTAGTTAGATAATATGAAACTAATTCATTCCAGGCCTGATCATGTCTCTCAACTGGGCTCAAAGATTCTCTTACAGCCTTCTCACTATTCTTGCAGTCGTTACTATTGGAGGAGGCACCTACCAATACGTACATACAAAGCTCGATGAAACAGCTTACCCTCCACCAGGAAAACTTGTTGACGTAGGCGGATATCAAATTCACATGCATGCTACAGGAGAAAAAGGACCTGTGGTAATTTTGGACGCTGGACTACGATGTAATTGCCTTGATTGGGCACTTGTTCAGCCCGAAATTGCTAAATTTGCACGGGTTCTCAGCTATGATCGAGCAGGAAATGGGTGGAGTGAGCAAAGCTTACTTCCAAGAACAAGCCATAATATGGTGCTCGAACTGCACACCCTTTTGCAAAACGCCCAAATTCCTGGCCCATATATTCTTGTTGGACATTCATTCGGAGGACTAAATGCTCGGCTCTATGCAAGTCAATATCCAGATGAAGTCTCCGGTATTATTCTCGTCGACTCGCCCCATGAAGATCTTATGTACGAATCCCCTCCAAAGCCATCTCGAAGCCTCTACCAGGAATTTCTCTATCATCCGGCAGTGCTGACTGTAGGCTCATATTTGGGCGCTACGAGGTTATATCACTATTTTCAACGAGATCAAATGCTGCCTAAAGAATTTCCTCACGAATTACGACAGCCTTATCTAGCTCTTGTAAGCTCTGCAAAATTCATAGAAACAGTTTCTCAAGAATTAGATTTATTTAAAGAAAGCTTAAGAGAGATCAAAGAAGCAAGAAGCAATCTGGGTGAAAAACCTCTTATAGTTATCACAGCAAGCAAATGCCCGAGAAGCATTGATACTGGATACCCTCAACAGTGGCTCAGTGATGTGTATCTTATGCACAGGATCCTTCAAAAGGAACTCGTTGAATCATCACGATATGGGAAACAAATTATTGCAGAGAGAAGCGGCCATCTGATCCTTCATGATCGCCCTGATATTATAATTAAGGCAGTTTCTGACATGATCGAATTAACGAATCCGAATGAAAACAAATTCATATGTGCAACCGAATGAACGAAGGTATTAATCATTAGTATTTTCCCACTTAGAAATAAGCCCACGTAGAGATCTTTGACCTAAAATAAAAAAATTGCTTACTGTTGAATTATACGTAAATAACCGCTCGTTCTTTCCGGGCATCAGACTTCAAGCATATTCGTGGAGGATGCTTTAAAAGAGCCGGCAGATTGTGCGTAACGTAAGTAAATAACAAATCCTATAGCTGCGAGGGTTAAGTATGAACCAAGATACAGAGTATATGAGAAAGGCTATCGAGCTGAGTCGACGCGCCTCAATCATAGAAAAATCAGGTGGGGTATTTGGCGCAGTTGTTGTTAAAGATGGTAAAATTATCTCCGAAGGATATAACCAGGTGATCCGTCATAATGATCCGACCTGGCATGCAGAAGTTCATGCAATTCGTGAAGCATGTAAAAAACTTGGGACTCCCCACTTGGATGGATGTATTCTCTATTCAAGCGCTGAGTGCTGTCCTATGTGCCTTTCAGCTGCCTATTGGGCCCACATCAAACATATCTACTACGGGGCAACAACCCAAGACTCTCTTAAGTATGGCGAATTTCAGGACATTGATATTCTTGATGAATTGCGAAAAGATCCAAAAGATCGCCGTATCAAATTTACTGAGATAATGCGTCCAGAAGCAGTCGAAGTCTGGAAAGAGTTTTCTCAGATGCCAGACCGGGCGCGATACTAAGTCGATGAGTATTTGTAAGACATACTTAGAAGCTGTTGGATTTGAAGAATGACTCTGACGCTCCAAAATGAAAATATCATTTCTCTAAGAGTGCGAATTACTTCATCCAAGCTAGGCACCTTCATAAATTGGCAATCGAGTTTAAATAGCTCTATTGGGAAGTTTCATGGTTTTGTAAGTTTAGAGATTATCGCCCCCCAGGGATCGATGCAAACAACTGTCCACTCTCCACCAATAGCAGAAATGGGAGCAACAATGGTTCTCATCCAAGCCATATCTCTCCTGAAAACTCATGGTTAATAACCCAGCGTTTCTATGATCCTTTGAGTGCAGAAAAATGGCTCGCTTCAATAGAACATAAACAACTCATGCAGCAGCTCGGCTCGTTTGTTCAATCTTGTGATATCATTGAAGAAGTATCGAAAGAATCGAGCCTAAGGAACGGTGTTACAGAAGTATTCGTAACACGAGTTCCTCGAGAAAAAGAAAAAAACTATCAAGAATGGCTGGCTAAAATCCATGCAGCCGAAGCCCTCTTCCCAGGCTTTCGTAGCGTCTATGTTCAATCGCCAACTCAAAATCAATTGAACAAGAATGGATCTGGAAAGAGTTGGATTACTTTTTTGCAGTTCGACACTCCAGATCACCTCGACCATTGGCTTACCTCAAAAGAACGTCTTAATATCTTAGAAGAATCATACTCCCTGATTGAGACCTTAGAAAGTCACAGAGTAATATCTCCTTTTGCTGGGTGGTTTAGCTCCAAAATGACCGGACAAATAGCCCCTCCCTTATGGAAACAGACAATGCTCGTCTTACTCGTGCTTTTTCCAATAGTAATGGTTGAATTCAAATTTCTTCTTCCTCATTTGCAAGGAATCAATCAAGCATTATCCACTTTTTTGGCAAATGGGATAAGCGTCTGTTTGATATCATGGCCAATGATGCCTCTTGCTATACTCTCTCTCAGCTGGTGGCTTACCCCAACAGAAGCTCATAGAAAATATAAAAATGTCCTCGGGACGATATTTGTAGTCCTTCTCTACATTATTGAAATCGCATACTTCTGGAATAAGAGTTAAATATTTGTAAGAGCGTAGAATGGGATAGATTGTTACAATTCATGCCGCTTAACGCCTTTCAAACAGCTCATTATTATGTCGAATTCAGTAGAACACGCTCATTATTCAGATTCACATTCAATTATCAAAGCCGCTGCTGAACTGATTGCTCATGCATATCAAAGTGGCGAGTGTCGTGAGCAACATCAAGCAATTACTGTAGAGGGAATCCTTTCTCAAAAATTAAATATAAATGTTGTCGACAAGGTTGTTGCGGTCAGCGCTCGATCAATCTACTTCAAATCTCTTAATGCAGACCCAGTTCAAGAATCCCAACATCTGAGCTGCTCTCTGTGCAAAAATCACTTTCTAGAGACTATAGACAAGAATGAATTTGAAATTTCAGTGCGAACTATGGATCTCTTAAGAGCACAGAATATTCCATCTTCGTGCGAATATGTATGCTTCAACGAACAATCAAAATTGATTGACGCCTATTTTCGTAAAGATGCGGCCCTTCAAACACAAATGACTCTTCCGATTCCTCCTCTCTATCAAGGCTTATTTGATCAAGTATGCGAAATTCAACAACATGAATTTGCCATTTCAAATGCAAAAGCCCAAAAGCCAGTATTGGCAACTTGGCACTTATCAACTTGTGTAGCAGTTGCAGGCTTTAGCAAAGATCACCAAATTGGCTTTTTATTTCATATAGATGATGGATCGGATATTTCAGAGGCTATACAACAACTTGTAACCCTGCTAACAAACAAAGACCTTCCTCAGATCTCATTTGAGTATATACTTATTGGCGGAGTAGACAGTAATCACGAAAAAAGTGAAGAAAAAAAGAAATCGATTGAAACTCAATTTGATCAGAAAATATGCGAACACATCATTTTCAAAAGACGTCCTCATAAAGAAACTTGCACATTCACAATGAACGAGTTCCTTCGTGATTCATTTTGGTCGAAATCTGTAAGGCTTAATCGAAGCATAGCGATTGATATGAGAAATGAAGACCCTCTATCGAACATTATGGGTTATGAAGCCATTATAAACCCACTTTCCAATTATCGTAAACGAAAAAACACAATCGAAGAAGCGGAAGAATTTTGCAGTTTGCAAACCCCTAAAATGAACTGCATCTATTCTGGAGATGAATGAGTCAGAAATAGATGCGGGGCCTAGACTTAAAAGTTTAGTGCACATTCATATAGAATAAAACTGAACGAACATACAACATCAAATCTCAAGAATTGGGTGTTGTATATTTCATGAAACACACAACTCACTCCTTTTTGTTCAAAAATAACTTTTTACATATTTCCTAGACATTCTGCTCCTCTTCATGCTAAAGAATGAGCTCGCAAAACCTCTTCTATTCAACATCGGACGCTTCAAAAAATTGCGTATCTGAATTGCACCTGAATTTAGGGCAGTTGAAATTCTACTAAGAATGAGAGGGGTCTTAAAAAAACCTGTGATTCTGAGATGTAAGGGAACGAATGAGTAAAATATACAAGATAGCACTTGCTATTCTCCTCTTCCTTATTTTAGCGAGCCTCTCGACCTGGTTTCTGATCCAGCAAAATATCCCCGTACTCGACCCTAAAGGATTAATTGGATTAAAGGAAAAAAATCTCCTCATTATCGCTACACTCTTGATGTTGATTGTCGTTATTCCCGTTTTCATCATGACTTTTTATTTCGCTTGGAAGTACCGAGAAGGGAACAAGAAATCAACATATGCCCCAGATTGGGATTTTAATCTTTTAGCCGAGATAATTTGGTGGGGAATTCCTTGTTTGATCATCATTGCTCTTGCCTACATAACATGGAAAAGCAGCTATGAACTCGATCCCTTCAAATCCATAGATACAGATAAAAAACCAATCACTATTCAAGTCGTAGCTCTCCCCTGGAAATGGCTTTTTATATACCCTGAACAACATATTGCATCTCTCAACTACATTCAGATTCCTGAGAAAACTCCTATTAAGTTTGAAATCTCTGCTGATGCGCCTATGAATTCATTCTGGATTCCACAGCTTGGAGGCCAAGTTTTTGCAATGCCAGGGATGAAAACAAAACTCCATCTTATTGCTCATGAAGTCGGTAGCTATATGGGATGTTCGGCTAACTTGAGTGGTCAAGGATTTTCCGGAATGAACTTTGTTGTGAAATCAAGCTCAAAAGAAGATTTCAGCCGTTGGACACAATCCACTCAACAGTCAAATAAATTATTAAATCTTGATCAATACCTACAAATAGCTAAGCCAAGTGAAAATGATCCTGTAGCTCTATTTGCGTTAAAAAAAGAAGACCTATTTGACTGGATTATTATGAAATACATGATGCCTATGACAGATATGTGTGAGACGGCCATGCCATGTATAAATTGTGAATCCTCAAAGCAATCAGACACCCCTGTGAATAATTAGCGTAAGGATCGATATGTTTGGACGATTAACTATAGATGCCTTCAAGCATGATGAAGTTGCGACTGGAGGAGCTATCTCGATGGTCGTTGCAGCGATCTTCATAATTGCTTTTATAACATACACAGGCCGCTGGAAATGGATTTGGAAAGAATGGTTTACATCTCTGGATCCAAAAAAGATTGGAGCAATGTACATCATTGTAGCTTCTGTCATGCTCGTAAAAGGATTTATGGATGCAGGCATGATGCGTGTCCAACAGGCACTATCTGCTGGTGATTGCCATGGTTTTTTGTCTGCTGACCACTTTCAACAGGTTTTTTCAGCTCATGGCACGAGCATGATATTTTTTGTTGCCATGGGATTTGTGTTTGGTCTCATGAATTTAATAATACCCCTCCAAATAGGCGCTCGCGATGTAGCCTTTCCATTTCTTAATTCGGTCAGTCTATGGTTCTTCGTAACCGGAGCTCTTCTAGTTAATTTATCCCTAGCCATAGGTGAATTTTCAGCGGCTGGTTGGCTAGCATATCCCCCACTTGCAGGAACAGAATATAATCCAGGTGTTGGAGTTGACTACTGGATTTGGAGTCTACAAATCGCAGGAGCCGGAAGTCTGCTTTCGGGAATTAATTTTTTAGTCACAATAATCAAGATGCGTTGTCCTGGTATGACGCTTATGAAAATGCCTATATTTGTTTGGAGTGCCTTAGGAAGTTTAATCCTGATCGTTTTTGCATTCCCTATTTTGACAGTTACGCTTGGACTCCTCTCTTTAGATCGCCTCATGGGCATGCATTTTTTTACTCCTGATTTTGGCGGCAACCCAATGATGTTTATTAACCTGATTTGGGCATGGGGGCACCCTGAAGTGTATATTCTTGTACTTCCAGCATTTGGAATATTTTCTGAAGTAGTTGCTACTTTTTCACAAAAGCGGCTATTTGGCTATGTATCGATGGTTTGGGCACTTGCTGCAATTACTTTTCTCTCCTTTATCGTCTGGGTACATCACTTCTTTACGATGGGAGCAGGCCCAAATGTCAATTCGTTCTTTGGCATCATGACCATGCTGATTGCTGTACCTACAGGAGTAAAGATCTTTAATTGGCTCTTTACGATGTATCGAGGAAGAATCATCTTTAAGACTCCGATGCTATGGTTTATAGGATTTGTCGTAGCTTTTACCACAGGAGGGATGACTGGCGTGCTTCTATCGGTTCCTCCAGTCGATTTTCAAGTACACAATAGCCTCTTCTTAATAGCGCACTTTCATTCCACTATAATTGGAGGAGTCTTATTCGGCTTCTTTGCTGGAATCACCTACTGGTTTCCGAAATTCACTGGAATTAAACTTAATGAAAAACTCGGTCGCTATGCCTTTTGGTTTTGGCTTATTGGCTTTATAGTCGCCTTTATGCCTCTCTATATTCTCGGTTTTATGGGAGCTACCCGTCGTTTAGACCATTACGAAGCCTCTTTGGGCTGGCAGCCCCTATTTATAGTTGCAGCAATCGGATTTGGCATTATCAGCCTAGGAATCTTTTTTCAGGTTCTTCAGATTCTTGTGAGTATTAAACAGAAAAGACAAAACATGGACATAACAGGTGATCCGTGGAATGGTCGTACTCTTGAATGGTCCACATCTTCTCCACCGCCCTTTTATAACTTTGCATTTATCCCTGAAGTCCATGAACGAGATGCATTCTGGGCGATGAAAAAGACCTCTGCATCGGAGGCTTCAACTCAGAAATCTACACATTTCTCCTATCAAGATATCCATATGCCTAAAAATAGCCCTATGGGTGTTCTTATCGGCGGATTTAGCTTCATTTTTGGCTTTGCCATCATCTGGCATATTACGTGGATGGCCGTCATAGGTCTTTTAGGGATAATTACCTGCACGATTATACGACTATCTGATGATGATCCTGACTACTACGTACCTGCCAAAGAAGTAGAAAGTATAGAAGTAGAATTCAGAACAAGAAAGGAATCGGCATGTCAGAAGTAGTGGTAAGCGCACAAACACACCACGTAGCACATCATGAAGAGAGCACTGCTAAGACCCTATTTGGATTCTGGGTCTATATCATGACTGACTGTGTTTTATTTTCGATACTCTTCGCAACCTATGCAGTTCTCCATAATGGGACATTTGGAGGGCCTACATCAAAAGAGTTATTTAGCCTTCCATTCGCCCTGACCGAGACTCTTATACTTCTTACGAGCAGCTTCACTTGCGGCTTAGTTATGCTCATGGCAGTGAAACTGAAGACATCAAAAACTCTCCTCTGGCTTGCAGTTACATTTTCACTTGGAGCTCTTTTTTTAGCTTTAGAATTGAATGAGTTTCAGCAGCTAGTGCTTGAGGGAAATAGTTGGCAGCGAAGTGCGTTTTTATCTTCTTATTTTACTCTTGTAGGAACACATGGGTTACATATCACCATCGGTCTTTTATGGATCATTGTCATGGCGGCTCAAATCGTTCGTGGAGGCATGACCCCTATTCGACTTAGAAGACTGACATGCTTTAGCTTGTTTTGGCATTTTTTAGATGTAGTTTGGATCTTCATATTTACAGTTGTGTACTTGATGGGAGCTCAAATAGCATGAAGTACGAATCTGATGCGCATGATGTAGCGAGCAATATGAATCATGGAACCCTGAAATCGTATGTGATTGGGTTCGTTCTTTCCATTATATTGACTCTTGTAGCTTATTATTTCGTTCTCTACAGGATCTTACTCGGCTGGCCATTAGCATTCACACTTTGTGGGTTCGGCATTTTACAAGCCCTTGTTCAACTCATCTTCTTTATCCATCTTGATAAAGAGGCAAAGCCTCGATGGAACTTCATCGCATTTCTTTTCATGGTCATGGTTATTGTGATTTTGGTAGGTGGTTCACTGTGGATCATGTACCACTTAACTGAACGTACAATGTCTGAAACTGAAATGACGAATTACATGCTTCGTCAGGCCGGAGTCCAAAAATAACATATCAATCGACAAGGCATTATTCGACTGTGATCAAACATTACTTTGCTTTAATTAAACCTGGAATCATCTTTGGAAATGCTGTAACTGCTGCAGGGGGATTTGCTCTCGCTTCAAAGGGAGATGTCCATTGGGAGCTTCTTTTTGCTATGCTCCTTGGCCTTTCATGCATTATAGGGAGCGCTTGTACTCTTAACAACTGTATGGATGTTGAAATTGATGCTAAAATGTCAAGAACTCAACAAAGACCTTTAGTCAAAAAGATAATTTCAATACACCAAGCTATTTTTTTTGCCCTCCTTCTTGGATCATTTGGATCGATTGAATTGGCATTTTCCACGAACTTATTGACTATGAATCTTGCCCTCAGCGGCCTCTTTATGTATGTAGTCATTTATGGCATCTCAAAATACCACACAACGTATGGAACTCTTATAGGAAGCATCGCAGGAGCAATCCCCCCATTAGTTGGATACTGCGCTGTAAGCAATGATTTAAATATGGGAGCTCTTCTTCTCTTTTTAATCATCGTCTTTTGGCAAATGCCCCATTTCTACGCTATCGCCATATATCGAAAAGAGGATTACGCAAGAGCAAAGCTTCCGATTTTACCCCTCATACGAGGCATAAAACGAACAAAGATAGCTATGTTACTCTATACAATTGCCTTTATTTGCGCAGCCCTATCACTTACCCTCTATGGGTATACGGGATCCTATTACCTTGTTGCAATTTTGTTGTTTGGAGGAACGTGGCTTGCATTATCCATCAAAGGTTTTTGGGCGCCCAATGACATACTTTGGGCACGTCAGATGTTTATTTTCTCTCTCATACTTGTAATGACGACATCAATAATGATGTCGATCAATTCAGTTGCATAACCTTAAGATGGTTCTTGGAAAGGATTTACATTTATCAGAGTACTTGGGGTTCATATAATATGATGATAAAACAATTCATTACCGTGTGTTTACTTTGCGCTTCCATAAGTACAGTCGACATAAAAGCAATCGAGCCCAAAAAAGATTGCAGCACCAAAAAACTTATCCGAAAACCACTCGTCTCCCATCATAGATTTTATTGGACAACAGGCCCGAGAGGTCCTCAAGGACGAACTGGGCCAAGAGGCCCTGAAGGGATACAAGGACCCGCAGGAATTGCAGGAGCACCTGGAATTGGCACTACTGGAGCAACAGGAGCTGATGGTAAAGATGGAGCTACAGGCGCTACCGGAGCAACTGGAACTCAGGGCATAGCAGGAGCCACGGGAACAACAGGGGTTAAGGGGGCAACTGGAAGCACTGGTGCGACAGGGCCCCAAGGCGTAGCAGGATCACCAGGAGCTACAGGCGCTACCGGTGCAACTGGGACTCAGGGTATAGCAGGAGCCACGGGAACAACCGGGGTTAAGGGAGCAACTGGAAGCACTGGTGCGACAGGGCCCCAAGGCGTAGCAGGATCACCAGGAAATACAGGCCCAGCTGGAGCCTCTTTTTCATCGTCATATGTATATGGCAACAATTTCAATGATCAAAGCGAACTTATATTAAAACAAGGAAAAGCAGGATTCATCCCCTTGCCAGTCATCATCCAAAAAAAGAATTTCGCACAGACCGACCAATTTACTTACCGAGCTCTTGAGAGTGGAGTCTATTTTCTAAGTTTGGATACAAAGGTAACCACTTCAGAATCCAGTGGAAAAACAGACAACCTCTCATTTCTATTTACAATCAATGGATTTGACATACAAAAAACTCAATCGCTCATAACTATCCCCTCAAGGTCGACGAATATGGCAATCAACCTTCAATACATGATTCCTTTACACGCAGGAGACAGCCTCTCCATCAAAGCGGCACCCATCGATTGTACCGTACAGTTTTCGTCAACAGCAGGACAAAATATATATAATCGAGCATTAAGCCTTATTAAAATTGATGAGATTACTGAATAGCAGGTATCTAACTCAAAGAACCACATTGGCATGACTTAACTGTTTTTCAAATCCAGATAGAGTCAAAGCTCCACCTGAATGGATGATGAGAACATTTCCTCTAATTTCAGAGTTATGAGCTATCTGATTTTTTATCTCGTAAAAAAGCTTTGCTGAGTAGATCGGATCAAGGAGAACCCCCTCATTCTTAGCTATGTGGGAAATGAAATTAAATATAGTTCTGTTTGTAGCTCCAAACGATGCAGCATTCGTTGGATAGATCGATGCAAACGAAGAAATAGATGACAAGTGGGAAGAAAAATCTTCTCCTACCCATTTTTTGAAGTCTGATTGAAGTTGCTGTACTCTTTTGATAAAGGATTCTTCATTATCTGCAAGATGCAGAAAATGACACTTACACTCTTTCTTCAATAAAGTCATTCCAAGAAGTAAAGCCGCGGCGGAAAGTCCCGTTCCAACTTCCATAACAACATGATCAAAGGAAAGTCCTAATTGTTTCTCATTACGGATAATATCCATGGGCAGGGAAAGAGCTCCAAGGAATGCAGGAAAAAGAAATGCACCTTCAGGAATGATAATCGAATTATGGTGCGACTGTTGATACTCTTCTACTATCCGCTCGATATTAAGCCAGTCGGTTTTTGATATCCACTTCATCGAGGATGAAGGAAGCAAGGTCTCAAGAAAAAGAAAGTTTCCCTGAGATGCTTGCGGCCTCGGACCCTTTAAAAAAAGAGTTGGCTGCAAGCCCTCTTCAATGAGAAGTTGAGTGATAGAGAGAACATGATTCGAAAATGCTCCTCCAATCACCAGAACTTCCTTAAATCCCTTCTGAAGAATATAAGGGATGAGAGTGCGGTATTTACGAAATTTGCAGCCCGAAATACCAAATCCGAGCTCATCATCACGCTTCACAAAGAATCCTTCTGGAAATGACCGTAATCGATGCACTCTCGAAGTAATGGGATAATCTTTTTGAGGATATTCAAAAAGTTTACTCTGCAAAAAATTAAAAACCTTTAAATCCACTGAACTTATTCGCTTATATTAAATGTATTACATGAGCACAAACCATATCGAAAACAACTTTTGGTCTACAGAGGAAAAGAGACAGAAAGAAGATTGAACACATCACATCAAGAGCTATCCCCCATATCGTTTGACCTAAGGTTTTGATTTTTGATATTAAATATTGTTTAACAATAAAATGTTTGGGGTTTTCTAAAGATCGAGACCTTTACGGATGTTGAAAATTGCTCCTAAGCTAACGTTCGCTCTTATCCTGCAAGCTTCTCTCATTGGAGCTGTTCATCATCTATACAAAGTAGATGATCCTGCTCATACGATTATAGAAAATATGATCATTCCTTTTATCAATGACAACAAAATACCAGGCCTCGCAATTGCAACCTACGTAGATCAAAAAGACTCTATATTATGCTATGGGCTCTCTAACAAAAAACATCAAACACCTATTACTCAAGATACACTCTTTGAAATTGGGTCTGTTACAAAGGTTTTCACAGCCACAGAGCTTGCTTTAGAAGTACTTCAAAATCGGATGTATCTCGACAATTCAATTACTGAATATGTGCCCACGTTAAGAAAAACAAGTCCAATCGTGAATGTAACACTTCTTCAATTGGCTACGCACACATCAAGCCTACCTCGGGTTGCACCAAAACAGAATGTAAATCACAAGTACACTCGAGGAGATCTCATACACTTTATAAATACATGGACGCCGCAATATCCAATTGGATCACATTATCTTTATTCGAATTTAGCTTTTGGCCTTTTAGGATTTGCTCTCGAAAACATTGAGGAAAAATCATATCAGATGGTGATCCGGAAGGACATTTGCACACCTCTTGGAATGACTTCGACATGGACAGATGTTCCGAATTATCTTATGAAAAATCTTGCCACGGGATACTCAGCAATAGGAGTTCCTATCAAATTTCCATGGAAAGTAATTTGGAAGGGATCCGGAGCCCTTCGTTCTTCACCAAAAGATATGTTACAATTCCTAAAGGCAAATCTTGGAGTTTTTGGCCCAAGCAGGCTTAAGGATGCTATGCAATTGGCTCAAAAATCATTTTTTATCGCGAATGATAAACTCTCTCTCGGGCTTGCCTGGCAAAGATCCCTTGATAAGGGAATTCTTATTATCGATAAGGATGGAGCCGTTCCCGGCTTTTCTACATATATCGGTATGATCCCATCAAACAAAATTGGAATAGTCATTTGTATAAATAGGCGCGAAAAGGGAATAACTCAACTAGGCAGAAAAATTCTGCTTAGTCTACTCAAAAATAAGGTCCAGGTCACGCCTACAAATATAAAAAAACCACCGATATTTCTCTTGAATCCAAAAATTCTACTCTCCAATCAATCGATTTAATACCACGTACTATTTAAATCGAAGATGGGAAAAGCTACTTGTGTTTCCACTTGAGTCGACTGCTCGAATCTTGTACTTATGATTCAGCTTCCTTTTGTATAGGCTCAGGTGATGTTTATAGAAGGATGTCGGATGAAGCCTCTTTTTAAAGAGACGACGCGCATCAGCTTGAATTGTATCAATGTGCTTATGTCCCTTGAATATCTGATATTCCCGTACGTTAGATGAGGTGCTTGCTCGCCATGTTGCACGAAGCTTGATCGGGCTCGTTTTGTGAGACAACACCCCTCGAAAGCGCCTTGGGCGATCAACCTTTATTGGTGGTGGTGGAGTTCTTCGATATACTGCATAGTACCCATCCTGAGTAGATGCAAGTCCGATCCAAGAAATAAAAAAAGCATTATCATTAACACTATACGAGTTTGTAACAAATCCAAAGTCTGAAACCCCTGGTAAATTGGGGATCAACATTGGAGAAACTATAACACTTCCAGAGCCGCTGTAAATCGCGCATTGACTATTACCCTCGATTCCCTCCCATGTGAGGAAGTATTCATTATTTTGAGAGTTATATGAAGTATTTACACTCCCATAGTTATAAAAACTTACAGCATCAGAAAATAAAGTAGCCTCCTTAACAGGTGCCCCTGAACCATCGTATATCGTGAAATACCCTCTATTAAAAATATCATTCCACGCGATCAAATACTGATTGTCACTTGAGTTAAAGCTACTTGAAACAATGGCCGCATTAATAGAGCTTACGCTAGGAATTAAAGTCGCTGCCTTGTTCACTGTTCCGTTGGCATTATATATAGCAAAATATGGGTTGCCATCATTTGCTCCCTGCCAGGTAAAAAAATAGTGGTTATTTATCGAGTTATAGGAAACTGATATGTTGTAGCCTCCATTTGCATTAACAGCGCTCCCTGCTATTTCTGTTGTCGGAACAACTATATTCCCCAACCCATCTACGACAGCAAAATACCCTAGACCTGCAACAGAAGCCCATGTCAACACATATTGATTATTAATGCTATTGTAGCAGCAAAGAACCAAACTATTTGCCTGATCTCCATCTAAATTTTCTAACCCGATCGGCCCAATGATACTACTGCCATTTTGATCGAGTATATTAAACCAAGCTCGAACTACATCACTTTGTCCGAGATAAGAAATCAAAAACTCATTGCGAACGGCATTATAACAGCTGATAGGCATTGTAAAGGGATTAACAGGACCTGAGGAATTACTCACCAGAAGAACGGGATCACTTAATAAATTGCTATTTGGGCTGTACAGAGAATAATAGATAGAGCCCGATATCCATCCGACAAAAAACTGATTTGTCTGCGTGTTAAAGCACGAGTAGGGTGGAGCGCCTACCGTATTGCCCCCGTTCGCGATGGAGGCAGTAGGTCCTAAGGTATCTGCCCGAAAACTTGAGCAATAAAATAGGAGGAGGGCACATACATAAAGGATCAAACAACGATATTGCAGCATCTTCAATTCAGAAAGTACTAAGAAACCAACCAATAGCAAATAATTGTTATTGTTGACAAATACAGCTGGGTAAGCAAAACGCCACTATTATTCCCAAATTGAATGCGACTTCTCTTTGATCTTATACTTTTGTTAGAACTTATGAGGTATTCTATCGGCTTTGTATGGCGACATATACATCCACTTTTTTAGGTGATTCCGAGATAAAATTTTCTCCATATACCTCATAATCTCCGCTATATGTACGGTCCAAATCTGTTTGCCAAATTGCTCCCCAAGTTTCAATTAAACTTTTAGGGTGCTCTCCAATAGCACGATATAAAGCATATGTACCGCCCGGAATAACTTTAGTTACCAAGCCTTCAGGAACGTTATCAAGGGAAGAGACGGGACAGCCAATTATAGTCGTGTATGGCTGTGTATAATCACCTTCATAATCGCAATACAGAGCAATGACCTCATCAGAGACCTTATTTGGAATTTGACCCGCTATATTTTCGCTATAAAACCTAGCCCAGAGTCGAGGAATGTCGAGTGGCGCGGCTTCAGCAGTATTAGAGGTGCGACATTCAATGCCCACTATCATCAGTGATGGCTTCTCGATTACAATATACTTATCCATGGCTCTTCCCTCTACAATTTGACCTTGACCCGAGGAAAGAGTAGTCAGAGGGCTGATAAAGCAAGTAGTTATAAGAAGATTTGAAACAAGGATAGATGCAAAAACCTGTGAAGCGATTCCATTTCTCATTTGATTCAACTTATATTTTATCTGCTTAATAAAGACCTCTGAACATCACTCTGTTCTCTGCCTTATCTAACAACAACCTCGTCCATTAATTTGGCTCGGCCATCTTCCGCCATGGTAAAAATAGCAATCACACGAACAGTTTTAACTATAGTACCATTCTTATCGGTCTTATTGAGAATGTACTTGACAGCGATTTTCTTTTGATCTTTCGAAATAACAACATCTTGAAATGGTATGCCGCCAGAGGTGGTAAGGTCTTGATGGCGAAACTTTTCAAAGTGGCTTGCTAATTGCGGGTATCCATTTGTGATGTCTACACCATTCATATGCATAATAAAATCTGGTGTAAAATAGAGGGAAATTTCTTCGTGAGGAAAAGGGTTCGCAGGGTTTGAAATAGCGTTGAGCCATGCATACATCCTGCCAACCTTGACAATCAACTCTCTTTCTTTATCATCAAACGTGTTGATATTAATATTTGGCCCCAAATACTTCTGAATTTCTTCATCTTTATTATTGATCTGTTCTAAGCGCTCGGAAGTCAAAGCATCTGAGGCGTAGGCCATTGAAGTTATGCAAAGCATCGTTAATGCCATTAACATCGATATTTTTTTCATGTACACACCTCATTTATTTTTTTTAAAATCCAATTTTTTATTCAATTTACTAAATAGAAGTTCTAAGTGAATTCGGAAAGAGAGGAAATTGAGATAACCATTTTTTCCTCGTGTCCCAAATAGTCTAAAAATCACTGAAGGTTCGTATAATCGAACGACACTTCTCAATCCTATAAAGATAAATCTGTTCGATAATTTTATGGGTTTGCTTATCTAATTTATCTTCCATATGGCTATACCAGGCAAAGAATTTCAACATATCAACCAATTGAAAAAAGGCCATTTGCTGGTTCGTAGGAAAAGAGGAAGATTGAGCTGTATAAGCATTCATAAAGGCAGTCCACAAGACATCTATTTCTTTACTGGATAATCCCCAAATCGCTTTTAAACAGAGCTGATTGTATACCTGAGCAATATCAAAAAAAGGCAACCCAATAGGGTTTCCTTTCGGACCAATAGTTTCAGTCCCGGTATCAATAAGATGAAGATCTCCTGAACTCAAGTTTGCAATAAAATTGCCGGCATGAGCATCAGTATGCATATACCCTAGATCAAAGGGCTGAGATGTTGCCTGAATCCACTTATCTGTTTTTATAACGATTTGCAGCTCCTGAGCCAAAGAAACCCCTTCAGTTCGAGACTTAAGAAAAGAAATGGATGTGCTGAGTAATTTCTCTAACGTCTGAAGGTGAATCGAAGGAACAGACATATTGGCAGCCCGTTTCTGATAGTGAAACTGAGCAAGCCCATGCCCCATTTGCGCATTAATTTTCTGTAATAGGACTAAAAGATCATTTCGTTCTTGAGAGCCATGCTTTAAGTGGAAAAGCTTAATAAAGAGATCTTGAACGGTTACTCCATCAACAAACTCTATTCCTATCAAAAAGTATCTGTCTTGTCCAATTTGGGTCGAGCCAATCTCGTAAAGCCTTGGGAATTTTAAATATGAATTTACATTTTGGTTATATGTATAGAGGGTCAAAAACTCTTTCGAAAAAGCCCCACTTCCACCTTTAAATGCTTTTATCACAAGAACTTGCTTTGGAGAATTCCCCACCTTAAAAATTGGATTACCGCTTAAACCAGTCCATGCCTGCCCGTTGAGAGAAATAATCTCATCAGAAGAAATGGCTCTTTGTAAAATTGCTTCCGCAAATAGAAGAACTGATTTATCGAGTGATACGCTCTTATCAGTAATTACTTGGCTATTTTCAGCCTTTGCTAATAATTGGTTGTAATCGCCCCCTAAAGACAAATCCTCAAGACTTGCGATGCAATCAGCATAGTACTGACTTTTGTCAATCAGAGGAGACTCAACGCTTATAATATCTTGAAAGAAGATAGATATTAAAAATATAAATTTAAAAATGGACTTCATTTAAAAACCAGAATTTTTCGATGTATTTATAATACTTCCGTCTAACTCTGTCTATTAAATTATCTATCTTGGTTACTATCGATAAAAGAATGACCTTGCGCACTAAAGTCCGCCATTTGCATTGAGAGCAATATTCACAATATTTTCGTTATTCTTCATATCAAGCCCAATATATTGAAAGGCCTCTGTATTTTGTTGTACAGCCATGAGAGCTATCTCATAGTTATTTTGTAATCTTTCGCTTGCATATGCAATTAATGTCCCGTCCTTTGCGATTGCAGCTTTAACAATCTCCTCATTGTCCTGCATTTCTGCCCCAAGATGCTGAAAAGCCTGTGGATCTTGCTGTATTACAAGACGAGCCAAATTGAGATTATCTCGTATATCGACACTTGCGAATTGAATTGCAGATGCATAATGCTTCACGGCATTTTTAAAGAAAATTTTGTCATTTTTCAGTTCTTCTTGAATGTCTTTTAAACAACTTTTACAAACAAACTGGGGCGCCTTATTTAGAACTTTCAGGACAATCAAAGGGTCATTTTTACATTCAGAACTGAATGCTTTAAAATCCGATTCTTTGATCTTACTTTTCACCTTATTAAGAACTAAGGCGTAAAGAGAATTTGTTTCTGTTTGCAAAAACTCTAGTGGCTCCTCAGCAGCATCAAGATACATATGCCATTCATTGGGAAGGCTTTCACACTCAATAATCATTTCTGAATTCTCGCAGTGGAGTGCAGCGTAGTAGTTTTTGAAAAGAAGAAGATTTTCTTCTTCGTTGATTCCCACCGCATATCGTTTAGCCTTCTCTAGATCAGGAGCACGAGTCAAATCTTTAATTCGAACTGTAAGCGGCAGAGGATGTGTGATTTTGCAAATATGTTCAGGAGCATATGAAGCCATCAATTGTGCGATTTTATCGGCAACATTCGCCGATCCAATGAGATAGAATTTCTGTGATGTCCTTAAAAAGCTCGTGCGCGACTCAAGATCCAAATAATGAGCAATATGGCCCCAAACATCGTCGGAAATTAAATGAAAACTTACTGATGACATGCACATTCCTATTTTTTAATTATTTAAAATAATAATTAAGTTTTACTTGAAAAAAGTAAAAAACACAGGAATAAATATAACTAATTGCAACTTATTTAAAATATGAATTTATTGACCACAGATTGTCATATTCATACATTTGGTAATTGCGTTCAGTTCTTACAATACGTCGCTTTTACGTTCGAGAAAATATTGTTCTTTGCGACATTGTCTATAGTAACTGTCGTCGGGACAGGATAGCACCCAGTTTGTAAGCATCCGCATTCAGAACAGGGATTGCAGGAAAGAGTTCTTTGAGAATGGTTTAGATTCAACACAGCAATTCCATTGCAAGATGAGGAGATGTTATTCCAAACTGAATTAATGTGAAACCAAGAGTCAAATCCGACCTGACATCTTTTCGCAATGCAATCCTCGTATAGGATATTCAGAGCCGGTACGATAAATTCGATTCTTGGATCTGGAGCCCAGCCAAATCCAGTACCATATCCAAGGCTCGAGCTTTGCTTTCCATTTTCGTCAAAGACGTTGACCTTTTCAGCTCGGCACCTGATGAATTTAACCCCATCACATTGCGCGCAGCTGAAACCCGTTGCCTGCTTATCCTGAGGATTTATAGCTGTAATGTTTTTTACCGAACAATCGATTACCTGCACCCCTGATGCGTAGACTTCAATTCCTGTAGCCTTGGCACCTGTTTGCGCAGCCCCTGCTCCATCCAAAACGTTCTCTATTTTACATTTTTTAACAACGGCATTAAGACACTCAAAAAGGCTCATTCCATGAGCATCATCGCAACATCCTGTAATATTTGAAATCTTGCAATTTTTTATTCGAAGATTTGTGGAAGCCACGGGAACAATTCCAATGGCCGTGTGACCTTCAGTGTTGAGATTATCAATAAACTCACTTTGGAGTTTGTTGAGAGTACACGATTTCACTTCAGCAATATCACAGAGCAAATGACCGATCCCAGTACAAGCACCATCTCTGTTGAGCAAGTTCTTGATCGAGCAATTCAGGACTTTTGAAGAAATTGTTGCTGTCAATTGAATGGCAGCCGTTGAACCGGTTTTAACGTTGATGTTTTTGACCTTACACTTATTAATATCAACTTTTTTCGAGCGACTTACAAGTATTCCAACGGGGACTGTATAGGTTGCTGTATTTTCTATATTCAATCCATCAACGGTAATATCTTCAATCAAAAGACATTCGCACTGATCACATTTAATACCTCCAAGAGCCATGTTTTTGATGGTGCCATTTTTGATGGTCAGATCAACCGCTGATGTAGCCACAATTCCAATTGTATTAAACGATGTAACCTCACTTTCGAGCATATGGTTTTGCAGATCAAGAACCACGTCACTCGCTGTGATCAAAATCGCCTGTCCATCATCACTTGGAGTCCATTTGATACTGTTTTTGAAAACATACGTTCCTGGAGCACTTATTACAATGCCGCCTGGAGGAATTTCAGAAATCGAATGAGTTCTCGATGACCTATGAGTAGACTTGCAGATTGCATGGACATTCCCATGAAAAGTGAAGCAGAGAAGAATTAAAGTAAGTAATTTTATGATCTGCATGGTCTTTTCAACTCATTTTGTCTTATTTATCTACAAAGGCTTTAGCTAAGCGCTTTGTGTTTTAAAAAAATTAATACACACTTTAACAGAGCCTGTCAAGCACAGGGATTACAAATCTGACTTTAAAAATCTCGTAGGGAAATATACTTTTCTTACACTCGGTGAGCGCTAAAAAGCTCAACAACAAAAATTGATCAACAAAAACTCTGTTTTTTCAAATGGTTTTACATACTTCATCAATAATCCGAAAACATTGAACACTTTCGGGATTGCCTGGATTGGTAAATGCTGCAGCAACTATTAAAGCCTTCCATAAAGCCCATCCACGAGCACGAGCCCACGTGTCGCCATCTAGAGGAAGCATCGCATGAAAAATCTCACGACTTTTTCCGTTGAATAGGGTCCACGCAATCACCAGATCACAAGCTGGGTCACCTATTGCCAGCTGTCCGAAATCAATCACTGCTGATATCTTTCCACTTCTTACCAGAATATTACCTACACTGATATCACCATGAATCCAGACCGAATTTCTTTTCCAAGTGGAACTAAGAGCCATTTCCCAAACACGACTCGTAGCCTTACAATCAATCTTATTATTTAAAATTTTAAGCGCATGTTGAACTTCAGGATCATAGGTTGTCAATGATCCCCCACGATAGAAGCTATGCAATCCGGGCGTCGGCCCTCCCGTTGAATCTATCAATTGAAATGCAATAAGAAATCGAGCTAGGGAAGCAGCAAATTCGCATAGGTTGTCTACTTTGGCGGATATTGCCGACTCCCCTTCTAACCACTTATAGATTGACCATTTCCAATAATATCCATCTCCAGGATTACCCATCGCTAACGGCTCAGGAATCTGCAATGGAAGGAGGGGTGCAAATTGTGGTAGCCATCTATATTCTTTTTCAATTTGAGGAGCATATTCAGCAGCACTTGGCATACGAACAAGCATTTGATGGCCTAGGTGAAACGTTCTGTTATCCCAGCCACCTATTTCGATAGGTCGAATTGGAAGGTCTTTCCATTGAGGGAACTGGGCCTCTATTAAACGTCTCACAAGCGGAATATCTATTATTGATCGCTTATCACTCATGAAAAAAATGTACTCATGTTCTAAGGATAAATCCAGGCAATAAAAATATTTATGCAAGCTACCCACATTTTAGACAAAGGCCCAGACTCGCCATCCATTCGAATCGTTTAAGACTTTTCGGAATATGTCTTTATGTGGGTGACTTACTTTAAAAAGCAGACCTTAATGGTCCAAAACAACCGGGAAAAATATAAAAAAACTTATTCTTTATCCTGATATTTAGTTATATAGCTATACGCTTATATGCTGCTTCATGTGATGAAGAGTCCGCTACAAACAAGGTCATGTACACGGAAGTAAGATGACAAATCATGTATTTATTGTTTCTGAATGGCTTCCTAAAGAAAATTGCGAAGAAGAATTGTGGACTTTTTTTAAAGAGTTGATGACTTCAACTAAAAAAAACGAACCCGGTTGCATAAGAGCACACGCCACTCGACAAATCCCTCATCCAGGAGCCCCAGGGAAGTCAAAATATAAAATTGTACTTCTTCAAGAGTATGTCAATATCCAAGCTTTTGACGCCCATTGCGATTCAGATTATGTAAAAAATGCTTTTAAGAAATACATTGAAAATGAAGAAACTTCAATAATTCAAGATTGGTGTTGCAGACTTTTGAGCGAAGACGAATAGCGCTATGTGTGAATGTTAATAGTTGTTGTCGTCGGCTGTGTTGCGTAAATGCCTGGGATGTGTGAAAAATTCTATTTTGTATACAAAAACTCTATAAAATCTTAATTATCATTTGGCAAATCTTGCTCCAAATGCAACCGAAACGTCTGTATTTTTTACATGGAGCAGGATTTCAGAAATCCTTCTAATAACTTAAATTTCGATGAAAAAAATCCCTTTTCTCTGCTCACTGATTTTCTTATGTTCGGATATTCAAGGCGAAGAATTCAGCCACAGAACTTGGATCAAAGAATGGGAGATTGATCAAAACTTCCAATCAGAAAACGTCTCTTTAAATACGATCAAGGAAGTTGAGAAAATTGACCCGACGTCAACACGACTGCAGAAGTTGTATAACTCCCTAGGGGATGAATACATTTCACTCAACAAACTTTCAGAAGCTAATGAGTGCTATCTTAAAGCGATCAACCACAGCGATCGTGTAACCGACGACACCGTCTATGCTTATACACAAATAAAAAATTACGAACTGAATATTGATACAGAGCTTGAGCTGTTAATTCTTCATGATATTGGTGATTATCTAGTCATCTCCAATAATTCTCTCACGGCTAGAGATATGATCACGGTTAAATTATCTGATCGTGAAATTCAAGATCGAAAAGGAGCTTTTCAAGAATTTAAAAAGCACAATCTCCTTGATAGCAAAGAGGATATCGCGTACGTAAAAGGCTTTTCCCTATTCCGAAAGAAAAAACAATCCCTGAAAAAGAAAAAGCAGTCTCTGAAACATAAAGTTCGCAAAATCCGGAGAAAATTACCTAGAAAAAGTCGCGACTAAAATCAATCCGTTAAAGCAAGAATCTGCCTAACAGATAATTAAAACAACTTCTTGTAAAAACAGCTTCTTGCTTAAAAACAACCTTGTCATCAGGAACTAGTCAAAACCATAGCCTTTTTGCGATTCTCCTGCTCCCCGACAAAACTCTTCCCGGCACATATTTGATGAACCTGGATCACTGTAGGTTTTTGCCTACTTCAGAGAGAAGATGGTTTTTGGCTACATAGCTATCGGGCTAGCCTCGATTATATGAGAGCCTGTAGAGCGATTTATTTTCCTTAAAACCTGAGCAAGAATTATATAAATCTGAAATTACATAGACCGTACAGGTAATAATTTTATTTAGAGGATAAAAAATATATTTTCCTAAAAAATTCAATCCCCTTTCCCTAGATCTATTTTAATTGATTCCAAAGTTCATCGAGCTCATCTGCTGGATATGGTTCTTGTTTTGTTTTTTTCATAAGTGCTTCAAAAAAAGATTCATACTGAGAGCAATAGGCGCATAGCGTTTTACAATTGAGGACAGATAAGGGGTAGTGTGTCGGGTAATGAAGCTGGGGTTTTTCCTTCGGTATATAATTTTAAGGTTTCATCGACTGTGTTGCGTAAATGCTTGGGATTCAAGAAAAAACCTTTCTTTATTCATTAAAATTTTCAGCTAGATCGTGGTTCGGAGCAGGCAAGTATCGCAAAAACAGATCATCCATTTTACATACCGCTTAAAGAGATAACTGATTGCAACTGATCTTGTTTTCTATTGCAAAGAGTATTGATTGCCGACCATATCGAAACCGAATATTCGGAATATGTACGTATTTAGCTTAGGAGGAAAGATCATCTGGCTGTTCTCTTTCGCATAATTAGTTTGAAACTTGAGCACTGGAGCCAGATAAAATACCTGAATCAACTGGCCGATAGTCTCCTCCTAAATGTTGAGAGAGAAAACGCTCAACATGATCCAAATACATCATTTCATTTGCAAATTTGGCTAGTCGATGTCCTTCATCAGGAAATAGAATGTATGTCACCTTTTTGTTGCTTGCTTTCATGCTCTTGTAAATCTGCTCAGATTCTTTTTCTGCAACAACATGGTCATTTTTGCCATGTACTAAAAGAAGAGGAGCTTTAATAACATCTAAATAATTTAAAGGAGAGCATTTCTGTAAATATTGAAAGCCTTTTGGATCGTCTGGATTACCACCCATACTGGTGATAAACGCTTGTTTGGTAAAGAATATGGTTTTGTCCGAAAGAGGGCTGTAAGTAAATTCCCAGAACTTGGGGACATTGTCTAAAACAGTTTTAAGGTTTGAGGGGCCGCAAATAGCCACACAACAGGTAAAATAATCAGGAGTGAAGGTTAAAGAAGCAAGAGATTCATAACCTCCATAGCTTCCTCCAAAAACAGCTAACTTACCTCTTTCAGTCATCCCATTTGCAATACAAGCCTCCACTGCATCAATAACATCTAAGTGTGCCTTTCCACCCCATTCACCATTACCAGCGTTCACAAAAGCTTTTCCAAATCCAGATGAAAGGCGGAAATTTACGCTAAGCACTGCATAACCACAGCTTGCCAACCATTGATGATAGGGATTGAATCGAAATTTATCTCTGACCTTAAAAGGTCCTCCATGAGGAACTACAACAAGAGGTATGGGTTTATCGACATATCCACCTTTATCCATATTGCTAGGGAGAGTGTAATAACAAATGAGTTTTTGCCCATCCCTGGCAGGGACAACCATTGAATACATTTTTGCAAAGTTGTCGCTTTTTGATTGGGAAGTATGAAATGTTGAGAGATTTTGAGTCTTAGTATCATAAATCCAGAATTGCTCTCCTTTATCAGGAGTGCTATTGGAAATCATCCACAAGTCCTCATTCTGATTACTATTAATCACTTCAAAATTAGTGCCTACATAGTTCTCAAGAAAGGTAATATCTTTCTGAATACAAGGATCTACGACGTGCCATTTTTTCTTTTCGTAATAAGAAGCGTAGGCTTTAGGTTCTCTGCCAATGAAGAGAACATCATCGACATCGCTATTCGACTGGGCACTCAATACTTTTTCATCACCTGGAGTTTGTAGAGATTTAACGATGAGTCTGTTCGTATCGGAAAAGCGATTGTCCAGTAGATATACAGATTGGCTTTTTTCATTGTAGCTAAGGAATTCAGTTTGAAAAGCTTCAGAAGAGGTAAGCTTCATAAAAACATCATCGTTAGAATCAAAGATAGTCCAAGAACCATCTTCATCATTGATGCGCATTTTTAAAATGAGGTCTAAATTATCGCTGACTAAGAATTTTGCATAACAATCATTTTCAAAAAATAATTCAAAAAGACCTGATTCTAAGTCAAGAAGATAGAGATCATGAAAATGAGGGTTTCTATTGTTTAATCCAATAACAGCACTGTTCTTCTTGGAACTGATTTGGATGACCTTAGCATTGATATTAGAGAACTTTTCTGTGTAAACAACATGATCTTTCGAATGAGTATTTATACCATGCAGGTTTAACTTTCCTGTTCCATTTTCATCTTTTAACAGCAAGATTCTCTTGCTATCTCCAGACCAAAAGAATTGAATGATTTCAGGAGTAGTAAAAAAGGAAATTTGTGTGCGATTTGTGGAGGAACCGTCTTTTGGGCTTATAAAAACATTGGAAACACCATTTGCGTCAGCTCCTACATAAGCAATAGCATTTCCATTAGGACTGATTTTGGCTGAAATCAGCAAAGGGTTGGCAAAAAGCTCTTCTTTTAAGACCTCTCCAAAAACTTGCTGCTGTAAAGTTCCCAAGGACATGATTACCACCAACGATTTAACGATCTAGTGTTCATAAAATTCCTGCCATACCGAACGATCATCCACCGTCCTAGACTGCTAGAAGTATATTGAACCACCTAAACTCATGCTACACACTCGTCACCGATTCACGCAACACAGTCGTTCCAAGTCATAAAACTCTTAAAATATTAGGATAATACGAAGACTCCAGAAATAGAACTTTTTGAAATAGTAGAAAGTGAGCAAAGGTATTTCTCGAGCAACAATTTACGCCATTTCAAAAGAACAGCAATTTTCTGAGAAGTTACATGCATACACTTTACCTCCCACAGATCGTTTAAACACTCGTGTCAAGGATCTGGAAAAAACCAAAGGGGAATAGAACAGACGAAGAAAGGTTTTTTCAAGGATATATTTAGAGACTTTTTAGAGAGTTGCACTTCAAATTTGAATCGGCGGTGCGTAATAACCTAACAAATACTCTCACTTAGCCGAGAGATGGTAATAGCAATATTGACCAATCAGTGATTTCGCTATCTGCGTTA